>JBHJGX010000053.1:0-29342 GCA_050331395.1 Paracoccaceae bacterium | reverse complement strand
TCAGCGTCTCGGCCGAGCTCCAGCCCGTCCTCGACGAAGCGGAAGCCTGGAACCTCGTTTGAACCCGGCTCCCCCGGTCCCGAGACGCCCCCCGGATGACCGGCGGGGCGTCCGTTGCCGGCTCCCCAATCCACAGCATGGCAGTTCGGGTGGAGCTTTGCGTGAGAGCACCGTGCCACCGTGCCCTCTTTTGCCCTCTGGCACCTCGAGGACTTACCGCAAGCGGTCACCGCTTCTGTGGCGGCATTTCAGGTAACCCGGCCGACCGGCTGGCGGGCATGATGCGAGCGCAGCGAATGACCGGATTTCCAACGCCGCTGCAGGACCGGGTGGGGGTCAGAGCACACCCGGGACCATCCCAGCGGGTTCCTCTGGCCACCGACGCGCGCGTGGGTTGTTCGCGACGCGTGACGCCTCGAAACACAGCGCGCCTTTGTGGATCTACAAAATCCCGAAGATAAAATTATGTCGAGCTCTAAGAGCCTTCAAATACAAATCTGAAGCCATGGCGTTGGCGGCTTCGGCTGTCGGGGCTTCTGTCTTGTCTCCGCTCCTCGATGGTGACGATGTGCCAGAAATCCTCCTTTCCGAACTCAGTTATGAGGTCCCGTGGGCGCTGACCCCGGACCGTCGCGCCAAGGTTAGGTGCGCATGGCAAGTATATGGATGGCTGTCTTCGGGAGCGCGTTCAGGCAGCCGAATTGCGCTCAGAGTTCTCGGTGCGGCGTTCCATCTGTTGGGCCATATGCCGGGGGCCCGTTTTCAGGGTGCGATCGGCAAGGTCGACCGTCCGCCCCGCGTCCAGCGGGCGATGCGCGGGTAGCTTCATGCGGATTTCCCCGTTGTGACGGACCAAATCGCCGCCAAGCTTCCGCATTACCGAGATCATGCCGATATTGTCCCGCTGGGTGGTCACCACGAGGTGCGGGTATCCGCGGATACCCGCTTGCGCTTGTGCGGCCTGCGCCAGGCGGCGGGCATAGCCGCGCTGCCGCCAATCCATCTCGACGCTGAACGCGATCTCGGGATCGCCGCCATGGACGTGGACCGGCGCCGCGGCGCGGATCGCACCGGTACCGTCGCGGATCACGCAGGCGAAGACCGGAGCATATCGGCGACACCATTTCCGAACGGCGGCGTCGCCGACTGTGGCAAAGAAGCGCCGCCGGCGCGCCGGTGCATCGAGGCGGAGATAATGGGCGCAGAGGTCTTGGCTCCAGTCGGCAAAATCGGCGCCGTCGAGGCAGGACACAGCCAGGCCGTCCGGGCGAAGGACGGAACTCCGGCGGCCGAGACAGATGCTGGCGTGTGACGAATGATCCATGCCGTCCATATAGTGCTGCGGTGCAGCATAAATTGGCATGACAGGTTTGTCCTGATTGCAGGGCTCGCGTCTCTGCACTGAGTTTGAACCGGCGTGCCAAAATGACCCTGTCGCCGGGCCAGCGAGTTCCAAGAGCGACCCCCGGCATCGATAGCCACGATGCATCCCATCCGAAGGGCGCTCTGACGCATCAGACTGCGTCGAGCCCCAGGGCTGCAGTTGGCGGGTCGTGCAGCATTGGACGCGCTCGGGCGGGCAGCCGGCCTTCGCAGCCGTTTGTGCAAAGGCCGGCCCACGTACTAACGCCGGATGGCTGAGAAAGGCGCGGCGGGGCGGCCGTCTGCCGTGTCAGAGCGCGAGCAGAATGCCGGCCCCGAGCACGGTCGCGACGGACCTCGCCACATCGGTGATGTTGGTGACCGTACTGTCATAGCAGGCAATCGCGTCGCCCGGCATGAGAAAGGGATCGAGCTCGTCCCGGTCGGCGCGTCTCAGGAGGTCCTCGAGGCGGCGCTCGATCACCACCGACTGGCCGGTGATCGGGTTGCGCGAGAAGAGCACGGCGCTGCGGTCGGCGTTCGTGGCCTGGGTGCCGCCGACGCAATTCATCGTGACTGCCGCCTGAAGAAACCGCGTTCCATAGGGCATCTGGCGGGTCTCGCGACCGATCGCCGAGAGGGCATTTGCATCCGCCGGTTTCGTCAGGTTCGACATGTAAACGCTCACGCCCGGCGGCGAGATCGCGCCCGCCACCATCAGCGCCTCTTGGAAGCAGCCGAGGGAGGGCACCTCGATCCGGTCGCCTGTGACGAGTGTCGCGTCGTCAAAGCCATGGCCTGCGAGCGCCCCGCGCATGTCGAACACGCGGGCCTTGCCGGCCCGGACGAGGCGCACGCGGGCGAGATCGGCATCGGGACGGACGCCGCCCGCTGCCCGGAGCGCCGCGCTCAGGCTCCGCATTCCGCCGTCGGCGCCCATCGCGCGTTGGCGCGTCGTGTCGCGGTCTGCGCCGCTGTTGCCGCCGACCCCGTGCTGACCCGGCTGGAACACGGCGCCCGCGACCAGCACCCGAGCGCCGGCGGCGTCGGCGAGGCGGACCGAGACGCGGGGCAAGCGGCGGTAGAGGCCCTCGCGCACCAGACGCTCGGCGATCTCTGTCTCGAGGCCGGCGGCATCGCGCCCCCGGACCGGTATCGCGGAGAGGTGCGGCAGCCGGAGCATGCTATCGGTCGAGACCTCGAAGCTGCCTGTAAAGACTGTGTCGGTGCCCACGACGATCGTCAAGAGATCGCCTGGCGAGAGTGCTTCCGGCAGCATGGCGGCAGGTGCGGCAGGCATGGGCGCCGCCGCTGCCGCCGGGGCGCAACGCTTCGCATTGAGCGCGGCGGAGCGCGCGTTCCGCGCCTCACGCTGGTCGTCCTCGGCGCTGCGGTACTGGGCCTGATAGGCTCCGCCCTCCGCAGCCGGTTCGATGTTCTCGGGCGTGCGCATCGCCGCGCAGCCGGAGATGGCGAAGGCGGCGGCAATGGCGGTGATGGCTCTCGTGCTCATGGCGGTCTCCTCAGCGCTGTCCGATTTGCCTGCAGCCTCGATAGCGCAGCCCGGCCCAGACCGGGGACGTGCGAGCGGTCAGGCGAGGCGCCCATGCGAGGGGCCCGGGCTATCCGAAAGGCGAGGCTCGGCCACCGTCCGCACCGCGCGAGTACCCGCCCGGAGGCGCGCGGAGCCCCGGGCAGCGCGGTATCACGCTCCGGCCAAGCGGGGTGCCCGTGCCCCACTGCCGGAGACATGCACATGCCGTCTGATACGCTCACGTACCCCGGTCTCGGGGGCTTTTGCCGCGCCCTTCTGGCCTACGGCGCCTCCGAGGCTGCGGCCAAGGCGAGCCGCTTCGGCGTGGTGCTCGCGGTGGCCCACGCGATGGAACTCGAGGCGATCGGCCTCGCCGCCGCCGCTTTGGCCTCCGGCGAGATCCTGAAGGCCGTCGCCGAGACCGGCGCAGGGCAGCGGATCATCGCTGCCCGGGCCGAGGCGCTCGAGGCCACCTGCCGGCAGGCGCACCGGATCATGTTGGTCTGGTGCCTTGGCCTCAGCGCGCTTCAGCTCGCCCTCGCGGGGCTGTGGCTGGCAGGCGGGGGCGCGCCGCTGGTCGCGGCGATGATCGCGCTCCTTGCGCTCGAATACCTCTTCATGCCGGGTGGCATCGTGCAGGCCGCGCTCGCCATGCGGGAGGGGCGCATGACCGGCACGGCCGGCGTCGCCGGCGCTCAGGTGGTGACACAGAACCTTCTGACCGTGGCGCTGGTGCTGGCCACCGCCCATCCTCTGGCCGTTGTCGCGCCCAAAGTCCTCGCCGCGCCGGTCTGGCTTCTCGGGATGCGCAGACTGCGCCCTTGGACCCCGGACCGGAGCGTGGCGCTCGAGCCCCTCCGGCCCTTCATCCGCTATGGCGTGCCGGTTGTCGGGATCGAGGTGGTCAAGGCGCTCCGCCTCCATGCGGACAAGCTGGTGATCGGCGGGCTCTTGGGGCCCGAGGTGCTCGGCCTCTACTTCTTCGCCTCCGGCGCCGGGCTCGGGCTCGCGACCTCAGTCAGCCAGGCCTTCTCCATCGTGCTCCTGCCGCATCTCTGTCGGGCGGGGGACCGTGTGGCGGCCCTTGGCGGCGCGATGCGGGTGGCGCTCGTCGCGCTCGTGCCGGTGGTGCTGGCACAGGCGGCGCTGGCGCCGGTCTACGTGCCGCTTCTCTTCGGCGAACGCTGGGCCGATGCCGCGCCGCTGGTCGGTGTGCTCTGCCTGATGGCGGTGCCGCAGATCCTCTGGTCGGGTGCGGCGCAGGCGCTCCGGGCCGAGGCGCGCGCAGGCCGCGAGCTCGCCGTCACGGCGGTGCTGGCAGGCGCCCTCGTGGTGGGAACGTCAATTGCCGCCCCCTACGGCCTGATGACGGTCGCGTTGATACAGGTGGTCCTCGCCTCGGCCATCCAGATCGCCGCCGCATGGCCAGCGCTCGCCGCCGCGTTCCGCGTCAACCGCAGCCCCCTGGAGGCCTGATCATGACCAGCCCCCGCATCTCTGTCGTGATGCCCTGCTACAACGCAGCATCGCACCTGCCCGCCACGCTCGACAGCCTCCGCGCGCAGACGTTTCCCGACTGGGAACTGATCACCGTCGACGACGGGTCCACCGACGAAACGGCCCGGCTGCTCTCGGAGGCCGCGCTTTGCGACCCGCGCATCCGCCTGGTCCGCGTGCCGAACGGGGGCCCGAGCCGCGCCCGCAACATTGGCGCGCTCGAGCTCGCGCGGGCCGAGATCGTGGCCTTCCTCGATGCCGACGATCTCTGCGTGCCGACGCGGCTGGCGAGCCTCCTTGCCGCCTTCGCCTCGAAGCCCGGCGCGGCGGCCCTCTACGGGCGGGTGAGTTTCTTCGAGGCGGATCCGGCGCGGCCCAGCACCGTTTCCGCCGTCCGCCCCGGCGCCCTCACAACCGAGATCCTGCTCGGCGAGAACCCGGTCTGCACGACCTCCAATCTCGCGGTCAGGCGCGCAGCGCTCCAGACCGTCGGCGGCTTCGACGCGCGGCTGGCGCACCACGAGGACGTGGAGCTGCTCCTCCGCCTTGTCGCGGTGGGCTGCCGGATCGAGGGGCTGAACGAGACCCATATCCACTATCGCACGCGCCCCGATGGCCTCTCCGCCGACCTCGGCGCGATGCGTCGCGGTTGGCGCGAAACGCTCCGGTCCGCCGCCCCCCACCGCCCCATCGACCGGCGGACCGCGCGCCGGGCCGAAGCCATCCATCTGCGCTACCTCGCGCGCCGGGCGCTCCGCACAGGCGCGGCCCCGATGGAGGCCGCGCGCCTCGCCCTCGCAGGTCTCCAGCTCAGCCCGTCTGCCTTCTTCGACATGCCGCGCCGCGGCCTCTTCACCCTCGCCGGCGCCCTTGCAGCACCCGCCCTGCCGGCCGCGCTCCGGCGCCGGCTCTTTGCCTGACCCGCCCCACAGAACTCGCCAGAAAAGGATCGAACGATGCCCCGCACCGACAAACCCCGCGCCTCGATCATCGTGCCCGCCTACAATGCCGAGGGCACCATCGCCGAGACGCTCGAGAGCCTGCTTTCCCAGACATACACCGACTTCGAGCTGATCGTGGTGGATGACGGCACGCCAGACCACACCCTCGATGTCGTCGCCCGCTTCGACGATCCACGGATCCGGGTCGTGCGCCAGACCAACCGCGGCCTCGCGGGGGCCCGCAACGGCGGCCTCGCAGTCGCGCGCGGCGCGTATGTCGGCTTCTGCGATGCCGACGATCTCTGGGAGCCGGGTAAGCTCGCGGCCCATGTCCGCCACCTGGACAGCGCCCCCGACGTTGGGATCAGCTTCTCGGGCTCGGCGCTCATCGACGCTGCCAGCCGCCCCCTCGGCCTCTCGCAGTCGCCGAAGCTCCGCGGCATCACCGCGCGCGACGTGCTGCTCCGCAACCCCATCGGCAACGGCTCGGCCGCCGTCGTGCGCCGCGCCGCCTTTGACCGGGTGGCCTGGACGCCCGTCGGCGAGAGCCGGCGCTGGTGGTTCGACGAGCGGTTCCGGCAGTCGGAAGACATCGAGTGCTGGGCCCGCTTCGTGCTCACCACCGACTGGCGGATCGAGGGCGTCCCCGGCCATCTCACCCGCTACCGGGTGAACCCCGGCGGGCTCTCGGCAAACCTCGCGCGCCAGCACGAGAGCTGGGAGCGGATGATCGACCGGATCTCCGAGATCGCCCCCGCTTTCGTCGCCCGCCACGCCCCGGCGGCGCGCGCCTACCAGCTCCGCTATCTCGCCCGCCGGGCAGTCGCGCAGCTCGACGGGCGCGAGGCACTCGGCCTCATGCGCCGGGCATTGGCCTCCTCGCGCCGGCCTCTCGTCGCGGAGCCCGCAAAGACACTGACGACACTTGCCGCGGCAACCTTGCTCTCCCTCGCGGGGCGCTCCGGACCCGTCCTCCTCGGGCTCGCCGGACTGCGGGCCCGCAGCCGCACCGCGTGACCCCTTGATCCAGCCACCTGCTCCGGAGCCAGAAACCCATGATCCAGACCGTCATCCACCTCGTCGACGACACCTCTCCCGGCGGCGTCACCCGCGTCCTCGACCACATCGCAAAGTCCACGGCGCTGGGACATCGACACCGCCACGAGATCCGCACGCTTCGCCGCGGCCGCCTCGGCGCCCCGAAGCTCGGCGCCGATTTGATCGTTTCCCACCTTTCGGTGAGTTGGGCGAACCTGCCCATGCTCACGGCGCTCAGGGCGCTCAACCCCGCTGCGCGCATCATCCACGTGGAGCACAGCTACACGGAGGCGTTCGTCGCGAGCCATGTGGTGGCCCGTGGGCGCTTCCAGGTGCTGATGCGCGTGGCCTACGCACTCTTCGACCAGGTCGTCGCGGTGAGCCGTCCGCAGGCCGACTGGATCGCCCGGGCAGGCTTCGCTCCAGAGGAGCACGTCGTCGTCATCAATCCGATGGTCGACCTTGGGCCCTTTCTCGCGCTCGAGCCGCGGCTAGAGGCAGCCCCTCGCGTCTTCGGCCTCATCGGCCGGCTCGACGTGCAGAAGGGCTTCGACATCGCGATCCGGGCCTTCCGCGAGGCGGCGCCGGGCGATGCCACGCTGCTCGTCGCAGGCGAGGGGCCGGAGCGGGCGGCGCTCGAAGCCCTCGCCGCGGGCGACCAGCGGATCCGCTTCATGGGCTGGGCCGAGCGGCCGGAGGTGGCAATGGCGGCGTGCGACGCGGTCCTCATGCCCTCGCGCTGGGAAGCGTTCGGCCTCGTGGCGCTCGAGGCGCAGGCCGCTGGGCGGCTCGTAGCCGTCGCGCAGACCGACGGGATGGCAGAGCACGTCCGCCGCGGCGCGTTCGGCGTCGGGCAAAACGCGATCGCCGGATGGGCTGACGCGATCCGCATCCTCTGCCGCTCCGCCCATGCCGAGCGCATCCTCGCCGCCCGCTTCCGCGCCCGCGCCACACAGGCCAAGTTCGAGCATGACTGGCTCGGGATGCTCGAGGGAGCCACGGACGCCACCCGGCGGATCGCAGCCGCTGCCTGATCCGGCGCGCGCCCGGGCGAGAGGCTCCGGGCGCGGCTCGTCTCGGTGATCGTCCACAGATGCCGAGCTGACCAGAATGGCTGGCCGGCCTAACCTCGCTTTGTTGCCTCAGAAAGAGCGGCTCCCTCCGCCCCGCTTCCGGAGACAGTCCCTTCCCGGTTCGGACCGCGCCACACGCTGGCCAGCGGAGCCCGGATCGCAGACGCGGATGACGACGTCGCGACGCATCGGTGTTTTTGCGCCTGAGCTCGGAAACTTGCCCACAGCCGGTGAGACCGTTTTTCCCGAGACGGCCCTGACCCCTCGGCCTTTCCCCGGGGAAGCGCGTTGCGTCAGTCCGGTGCCGCGCCTGTCCTCAGCTCCCGCGCATGGATGCCGAGAACGAGCAGCGCGGGCCAGAGCAGGTAGACCTCGATCTCGATGTTCTCGCCAAAGGAGAGGATCACGAAGACCAGCATGATCCCCAGCGGAAGGCGGCCCCGCGGCCCACGGGCGGCGTCGACGAGGGCCAGCCAGAGCTGCCAGACCATCGGCCCGAGGAGCGCGAAGAACCCTATCAGCCCCTTCACGAACAGCAGGCCGAACCACGTGTGGTGGCTGCCGATGGGCATGTATTCCACCAGATGCGGCCCCGGTTCGACCGTGCCATGGCCGAACCACACGGCCTCGGTGCGCCAGCGCTCTTCGGCAATTCGCTGCAAGGCCGCCCGAACCCGGGTGCTGTCCGCGCGGGCGTTCTTGAAGCGGTCCACTGCATCGTGCGCGAGGTTGAGGAGCGGCACGCCCAGAGCCGCCAGCGAGGTGACCGCGACGCTCGCCATGCCCCACGCCCAGGCGCGCAAGAGCAGCGGCATCATCCGCGGCCCGATCGAGCAGACGACCAGCGCGACCAGGCTCATGCGCGACTTCGACAGCAGGATCATCGCGACCCCGCCGAGTATCCCGACGATCATCCAGCGCCGGTCGCGTTCCTCAAGTGCAAAGAGCACCATCACCACGCCGAGCAACCCCGCAAAGGGGCACCAGGGCGCATAAAACGACCAGCGCGGCGTCCAGGTCGCAGGATCGAGGATGTAAAGGAAGATGGTGAAGTATTCCGGTCCGGGTCCGCCGACTGCTTTCAGCGGCGAGACGAAAATCTTCGAGGGCAGTCCGGCATAGGGCGCGGCGAGCAGGATCGGCAGCAGGCATAAGGTCCAGAGCGCGACGACGCACTGGGCGCGTACGATGGGCCCCCGGCGGATCGGCAGCACGGCACCGGCCAGCGGAAAGAGCGCCATCAGCGCCCAGCCCTTGGCCCAGCCGATTGTGGACTTGATCGTTTTTCCGGTGCCGAGACCCCAGTCGAGATGGCCGACCCAGAGGGCGACCAGCATAACCGCCATGCCCGCGATCCAACCCCAGACGACGGGCGGGATTGGACCGGCAGACCGCAGGTCGGGCCGCATTGCCGGGCCGAGATAGAGCGCGAGCAGGGCGAGCCCGGCAAGCAGCCACGCGATCACGGGACCCACCACATAGAGCGCTCCGACAAAGTAGAACGGCCAGGTCGCCCGGATCGTCCAGGCCGCCATCGCTTCGGCGGGGTTGGCGGCACGGGCGCTCATGCCGAGGTCGCTTTCCGGATCAGCCAGTCGATGACCGGGCGGCGGAGCCAGGCGAGGGCGAGCGCGAGGAAGAGACAGAACGTGCCGGCCACGCCAGCGGCGATGGCGATCATCTTGCGCGGCGACGAGGGGCGAGCGGGCAAGGAAGCCGTCTCCAGGATCTGCACGAGGGGATAGGACGCGAAGACATCCGCCTTCGAGGTATCGACACGGGCAAGGGCGGAGGCGAAAACGGCTTCCGCCACCTGATAGTCGCGCTGCAGATCGTCGAGCCGGCCGGCGGCCTCCATCAGCCGGTCGACCCGGAGATCGGCATTGGCGAGCTTGTCGGCCACTACCGCGTGCTCGGCGACAAGGCCCCTGCGCTCGGCCGAGAGGCGGACAAGCTCGGCCAGCAGGCTCGCCCGCTCCCCGTCGGCCGCGAGATCGATCCGCTGGCCGAGCGCCGCGTCCGTGAGCCCCGTGAGCCGGCCGGCCCGCGCCCGCAGGCGCGACACCGTGCCGGTGTACCGGTCCCGTGCCTCGATCAGCACCGGATGGCGCTCGCCGTACTCTCCCCGCGCCTCGGCAAGCTCCGATGCTGCGGTTGCCATGGCCCGCCCGAGGTTCCGGAACTCGGGATCCGCCTGCAGCTTGAGCGACAGCGCCGCGAGCTGCGCCTCCACCCCGAGCGCGGCTTCGAGCGCCGCGGTCCGGGCCGTCGTTTGCTCGAGATCGGCGTCGAGGTCGCGCAGGCGTGCCGCAAGCTCCTCCCGACCGGCAACGATCTCCTCGAACGTCTGCGACGAGGTCAGGCCGCTCTCTCTCTGCAGACGGGTGATGTCCTGCCGGATGTCCCCCACGGCGGTCTCATACTCCGCGATCGCGCTCCGCGCGCTATCCGCGCGCCGGGTCTGCTCGTCGCGGCGCAGCGTCTCCAGCTCGGCGAGGAACGCGGCCGTCAGAGCCTCGGCGCGCGCCTGTGCGTCCTCCGGGCTCGCGCCCCGCATCTCGAGCAGCACGAGGCCGGTCTGGTCGACGAGCTTTACGCGGGGCTCGTCGAGGGCGCCCTCCACACCGAGCCTGCCCGCCGCCGCGGCGAGGACGCGCTGCGAGGCAAGCAGGCGCTTGTAGGTCACGGTCGGGCTGAGGGACGGACTCGCATAGGCAGAATTGGCAAAGGACGAGGCCTGGCCGATCTCGGAGAGGCTGATCGAGTTGGAGGCGCCGGAGCCCGGCAGGATGAGCGAGACCGACGAGGTGTATCGCACCGGCGCGAGTTGAAGGTAAGCCACGACCGGCACCCAGAGCGCGGCAACGCCGAGAAGCGCGAGTAGGCCGTACCGCGGCAGCCGTCCGGCATCGTCGATCCTGCCGCCAAAGACGAGGCGGCGGAACGTGAGCGAGCGGAGCGTGGTTCGCACGAACCACCCCCGCGATGGCGTGGCGATGCGGCATTCGGGCTCGAGCCGCGAGGCTGGCTCGGCAATAGCGGCACGCATGTTCATGGGCGCTCTCCCCTTCGGATGACGGGGAGATACCAGCGGCCGCGCGCCATCAGCAGACGTGCAGCCGGCGATCGCACGGGGCGTTCGGCGCGCCGGCCTATCCGAACGGATAGGTCACCCGCGTCGGCAAACCCTTACCGGCCCGCATTAACGAAAATTTTCCGAAGATTGCTTACGCCTGCATGCGTCGACAGGGGGCCGCGAAAGCACACGGTCCCTCTCAGCCTGGGCGAGCGGTGGGACACGGCGCTTTGCGACCGCCGGGGCCCCTCGTGGCTTGCAAGAGCCGAAATGACGTCAGACGGTCCGTGGCAGCGCTGTCACATCCCATCCCGTCCCGGCCGACCTGCCGGGCTCCTGCAAAGAGGATCCTTCTGTCTAGAGGATCCCGGCCTCCTTCGCGATCATCGCCGCCTGGGTGCGGTTTCGGGCATCGAGCTTGCGGCAAAGCGTCTTGACGTGGAGCTTGATCGTGACCTCCTGAAGTTCGAGCTCGCGGGCGATTTCCTTGTTGGAGAGGCCGCGGCAGAGCCCGCTCAGTACTTGGCGCTCCCGGTCCGACATCGCGCGCGCCAGCGGATGGACCGGTTCCTCCTCCTCGGCCGCTGTCAAGAAATCGAGCGGCGCGTACTTCTCGCCCATCGCCATGAAACGCACCGCGTTCAGGAGCGACTTCGCCGGCATGGTCTTGGGCAGGAACCCGGCGCTGCCACGATCGAGCGCCTCCTGTGCGACATTCTTGCGGGCCGTGCCCGACATGATCGCAACCGGGTTCTCGCCGTTCAGCGCCCGCGCCGCGTCCAACCCCTCGAGCCCCTCCATTCCGGGCATCGAATAGTCGAGCAGGACCAAATCGTACGGCCCCTCCGCCTCGAGGAGCGCCCGCGCGCCGTGGAAATCGTCGGCCACGGTGACCTCGAGGTCGCCCTCTCGTTCGAGAAAGGCTTTGATCGTGTCCCGGACCAGTTCGTGATCGTCGGCCAGAAGGATCCTCACGGCGCCTCGTCGTCCCGGTTGCGAAGTGGCTCCCTGCCGCGCGCAAGCATGGCTCGTGCCACCGCCGCCTGCAAGCTTGAACGTGTGACCGGCTTGGACAGCACCGCATCGGCATTCGCCGCCTGGTCACGGGCTTCGGCGAGCGCGCTGCAGAGCACCACGGGTATTTCGGGCGCCATCGCGCGAACACCCGCCATCAGCGCGGCGCCCGTCATCCCGGGCATGTCGTAGTCGGTGATCAGCAGATCCCAGCTTTCCGGGTCCTCGCTGACCGCCTCCAGTGCATCGTGTGGGTCCTCGCAGACCGCGACCTCCGCCCCAAGCTGCTCAAGGAGAGCGGCAATGCCTTGCGCCACGTCCGCCATGTCATCGCAGACGAGGGCGAGCCGGCCTGCGAGATCGACGCTGGCCGAGATCTCTTCGACTGCCGCCGCCGGCTCGGTCGCGGCCGCGTCGAGCGGCCAGAACACCTGGAAGCGGCTTCCCCGTCCGGGCTCGGAGCTCACGGCAATCCCGCCGGCCGCCTTGCCGACAACGCTCGAGACGACGAGGAGCCCCAGCCCCGTGCCACCCTCGCCCTTTGTCGAGTAGTAGGGCCGGAAGATCTGTTGCCGGGTTTCCGCGCTCATGCCTTGGCCCGTGTCGGAGACCTCGATCAGCGCGTGCCGCCGGCCGGGTTCGACCTTACCGATGAGAACGCCGCAGGGGATGTCCTCAGGCCGCGCCTCGCGGAGGCGGATGCCAACCTCTCCCGCCGCCTCGCCGACAGCGTCTCGCGCATTGATGCCGAGGTTGAGGATGACCTGGAGCAGCTCGGTCGGGCTTGCGTTCAGCTCGAGCGGCGCGTCCGGCACCGCGACCGCCAGCCGGATCGACCGCGGGATACCGGCCCGCAGGAGCTCCGAAGCCTCCCTGACCACCTCCCGCACGTCGAAGAGCCGGGTCTCGGCGGTGCGCGCACCGAAGCTCATCAGCCGACGCACGAGCGTGCCGGCCCGCTCCACGGCCCCGCCGATGCGGGTGAGGTGGCCGAGCGCCTCCGGATCTCCCTCATGCTCCGGCTCGAGCATCGCGATGCTGGTGCCGATGACCGAGAGCAGGTTGTTGAAGTCGTGCGCGACACCGGCGGCAAGCTGACCGACCGCCTCCTGGCGCTGCGCGGTCTGGAGCTGATCGGTCAGCCGGGCCCGTTCGCGCTCGGAGCGGTTGCGCTCGGAAATGTCGCGGGTCACGCAGACGAGCCCGATATCCGCCAGAAGCGTGAGGGAGACCTCCTGCTCAACCGGGGTGCCGTCGCGCGCACGCCCCAGCACCTCGCCACGCCAACGTCCGGATGCGCGGAGCACGGGCAACCCGTCGCGCTCGATCTGCTCCGCCTCTTCTGGCGCGTAGAGCATGCTCCAGGGGCGCCCGAGCACCTCTGCCTCGCTCTCGTAACCGAACATCGCCAGATGCGCGGGGTTCATGTAAACAAACCGGCCGTCCTCGTCGGTCACGGCGATCGCGTCCTGCGCGGCGTCGATGGCGGCGGCCCGCTGCGCGAGCACCCGCTCGGTCGCCTTGAGCGCGGTGATATCGGTCGCGATCGAAACCGCGCCGCCCTCGTCGGTCGGGCGGTCATTGATCAGCAGGATACGTCCGTCGGGAAGCTCCTCCTCCCGGTCCTCGGCACCTCCGAAGAGGACGTTCTGACGCGCCCGCGCCTGTGTCCGCGCTGCCGCCCCGGCAGCCCCCATTGCGACAAGCCGCGCTTCCCAGGCGTCGGCGAACCGCCCGCCGGACGCGAAAAGGTCGCCGGTCTCGTCGTAGAAGTCACGGTAGGCGGGATTTGCGTAGACGACCGTGCCAGCGGGATCGAGCACGATGAACCCCTCCGACGTCACCGAGAGCGCGGAGATCATCCGTTGCCGGGCGACATCGCGCTCCTCTGCAGCGGCGCGTTCGGCGGTGATGTCGGTCTGGGTCGCAACGAGGCTGGTCGTCCGTCCGGCGCTGTCCTCGACCGGGAAGATCGTCAGGCGATTCCAGAAGAACGTGCCGTCGCGGCGTCGGTTGAGCAGCGTGAAGGTCCCCGAGCCGCGCTCCCGGACCGTTGCGCGCAGCCGCACCCGTTCCGGGGCATCCGGATCCTCTGCGCTCAGGAACCGGCAGTTCTGCCCGATCACCTCGTCTCGCCCAAAGCCGGTGAGCGCGACGAAGGCATCGTTGACATAGACCAGAGGCAGCTCGTCATGCGTCGCGTCCGCGATCGCAACGCTCGCGGACGATCCGTCGATTACGCCCGCCAGAAGCGCGTTGCGCTCTGTCAGGCCGAGGGTCGCGAGCGCCTGGGCCGCGAGGATCGAGAGCCGCTGCAGAAGCTTCTGATCGCCCGCGGTAAAGACGCCGCGGGTGCGCGACAGGCAGAGGATTGCGCTCAGCTCCGGGCCGGGCAGCGCGATCGGCACCGACAGGAGGGCCGTGAAGCTGCGCAGCGGGGCAGGAACCCCGGCCCATCGATCCGAGAGGGCAGTATCCGCAACCCGCATCGACCGCTTGCGCGCCCCGAGCGCGACCTCGAGTTGCACGCCGGTCAGCGCCGGATCGGTGGAATGGGTCAGACACCCGCGCCCCTCGGGTCCGTTCAGGAGCGCGACGGCGTCGCAGCCGAGGCTCTCCCGGATCGAGGCGAGCAGCCGCGGCACCGCCTCACCGGGCCGGGTGGCCCGGTTCATGCTCGTCAGTCCGTCGAGGAGCGCGTTGCTCTCGCGCAGCGCGGTCGCCTCGCGCTGGCGGAGGAGCTTGAGCTCGAGGAGCGCCTCGCGCAGGGCCTCGTCGGTTTCGGTCATCGCTTCCCGTTCGGCTAAGCGGATTGTCTTTGCGGCGCAGGCTACCCCGGGAAGGCGACGCAAGAAATCATCAGGTTGCCGTGGCGGTTGCGCTCGCCGAGCACCGATCCCTGCTCGCCGAAGGTGAAGATGCCGAGCGACGGGGCACCACCGAGCGCGCCGTCGACCTCGGCCGCCACCTCGTCCATCCGCTCCCGAACCGCAAGCATGCAGCCGCCGCAGAAGATCACCAGCGCCCCGGCGATGCCGCGGCCCTCGAGCCCCCCCTGCCGCGCGGCTAGCCCCGCGACCCGGCCCGCGCGGCGCACAACGCTCTCGGCCGAGCCCGTCATCAGCGTGAGCCGCTCGCCGGGCTCGACGTCGGCAAAGAGGTCGATCGAGCCGTCGTCATGCGCCGTCGCGGGATGCGCGAGCAGATAGAAGGGCACCCCGGCGACATCGCCGATATGGCGGCCGAGCGGATGGAACGTGCTCTCAGAGAGGATCGGTGAGGGCCCTGGGACCGTGTCTGCGCCGACCGCGCCTCCCGTCCAGCCGCTGTAGACCTCGCGCGCCGGGCGTCCGTCGATCTCGGCCACCCGCCGGCCCTCGACACGGGTCGCGATCCCCGAGGTCGCGGTCGGCACATAGCCGCTCTGATAGGCCGAGGCCAACGGCCCCGAGGGGAAGAGCACCGATACCGCGACGCCGCTGCCAGCGACGCTTTCCCGGTCGAACACAGCCCATGAGCCGGAGAGATCGTTGTCCGCCGCGCTGCCGCCGAGGATGGGCGTGCCGGGCCCCACGACATCCTCGATGCCTGCGATGATCGCCTCTTCGGCGCCAGGTGCCGCGGTAAGCCACACGAGCTCCGGCGCCTCTCCCTGACGGCCGGCCGCCTCGAGCGCGGCGATCGCGGCCTGCCGGGCGGCGTTTCTCGGATCGCTCCCGAGCTCGGCGAGCCCGGTCCCGAAGACGCCATCCGCGTCCCAGAGCGCGAAGAAACCGATGCCCGCGCCCCCGTCCGCCATCATGCGGCCCCTCGCCATGACACCGAGGCACGATGTGCCGCCATGCACCGCCCGCGCGCCGGTTGCCGCCGCTGCTGCCCGAACCGCGGCGCTGGCGTGGGCGGCGCTCGCATAGACGGCCAGGAAATCGGGCGCCGAGGCACGGGCCTCCGAAAGGCTGCCGGTCAACCGCGCGAGGGCGGCAGCGGTGTCGCGGTCGTCGGTGGCATCGACATGGACGAACAAGGCGGCCTCTCCTCCAATGGTGCCGCGCAGATAGCACGGCGCAGGGCATAGCCCGAGCGCGCACAAGATCAGGCGCCCCTATCCGAAAGGATAGCCCCGCGCGCCGGCCGGGGCGGCAGGCATAGCGCCCGCAGAGGCGCCGCTATCCGCCCTCGGCCCTTGCGCACCATCGGCGAGCCTCGCCTGTCCGGATGCCGAATTGAGACCGGCGAGCGCATCGGCGCAGTGTCCCTCCAGACAGCACACCCAAAGGGACACGCCATGCAAGAGACTGCAAAGATTGATCTTTTCGGCTTCGACATCGTCGATGCAGACACCGCGGGCGCGCTCGCCGCGCTGCTGGATGCTCCGCAGCGCATCACCGCGGCCTTTGTGAACGCGCACTGCGTGAACAGCGCGGCGCAGGACGATGCCTATGCCGCAGCGCTGGCCTCGGCCACCATGCTTCTGCCCGACGGCTCCGGCCTCCAGCTCGCCGCGAAGATGACCGGCCGGCGGTTCCGCGAGAACCTGAACGGCACCGACCTCTTCGCGCCGCTCTGCCGGGCGGCCGCGACGCGCGGGCTTTCGGTCTACTTCCTCGGCGCACGGCCCGGCGTGGCCGAGGACGCCGCCCGCGCCGCCTTGGCACTCGCCCCCGGCCTCCGGGTTGCGGGCACCGCCCACGGCTATTTCGACGACGCCGAGGAGGACGCCGTGATCGAGCGCATCAACCGCTCGGGCGCCGACATTCTGCTCGTGGCCCTCGGTGTGCCGCGCCAGGACGTCTGGATCGCGCGCAATCGCCGCCGCCTCGCCCCTCGCATCGCCATGGGCGTGGGCGCGCAGTTCGATTTCTGGTCGGGCCGGGTGCAGCGCGCGCCGGCCGTCTGGCGCCGGGCGGGGTGCGAATGGGCCTGGCGGCTGATGCTCGAGCCCCGGCGCATGTTCACGCGCTACGTCCTCGGCAACCCGCTCTTCGTCATACGCGCCGCCAAGCACGCAGCGCTCTGGCGTCTCTCCCGCATCGATCCGGCCGCAGCCACGAAGCGTGCGCTCGACGTGGCGATCGCTGGCACCGCGCTTGCTCTGCTCTCGCCGCTCTTCCTCGGCCTTGCCGCGGCGATCCGGGTCGAAAGCGCAGGACCCGTCTTCTTCCGCCAGACGCGGGTCGGCCGCGACGGCAAGCCCTTCCGCATCTTCAAGTTCCGCTCAATGTTTCGCGATGCCGAGGCTCGCCGGGCGGCGCTGCTGGCCACGAGCGACCGTGAGGGCGTCTGCTTCAAATCCCGCCGCGATCCGCGGGTCACGCGCATCGGCCGCCTTCTGCGGCGGACCTCGCTCGACGAACTGCCGCAAATCCTGAACGTCCTGAAAGGCGAGATGTCGATCGTCGGCCCGCGTCCCGCGCTGCCCGAGGAGGTCGCGGCCTATCCCGCCCGGGCGCGGCGCCGCCTCGCGGTCCGCCCCGGCATCACGGGGCTCTGGCAGGTCTCGGGCCGCGCCGACATCGGCTTCGACAAGATGGTCGACATGGACATCGCCTATGCCGAAAGCCGCTCGGCGCTCCTCGACATCCTCCTGATCCTGCTCACCGTCCGCGCCGTCGTCACAGGCCGCGGCGCCTACTGACCGCCCACGCGAAAGGAGACTCGACCATGACCCGCATCCGCAAGGCCATCTTCCCCGTCGCAGGCCTCGGCACGCGCTTCCTGCCCGCCACCAAGGCGGTGCCGAAGGAGATGCTGACCCTCGTCGACCGGCCCCTGATCCAGTACGCCATCGAGGAGGCGCGCGCCGCCGGCCTCGAGCAGTTCATCTTCGTCAGCGCGAGTGGCAAGACCGCCCTCGAGGCGCATCTCGACCCGGCACCGATCCTCGAGCAGTCCCTTCGTGCGAAGGGCAAGACCGACCTCCTCGCCGCCCTCGAGGCGACGCGCCTCGACCCGGGATCGGTGGCCTTCGTCCGCCAGCCGGAGCCGCTCGGCCTCGGCCATGCGGTCTGGTGCGCGCGGCATCTCATCGGCGACGAGCCCTTCGCGGTGCTGCTACCCGACGACGTCATCGCCGGCGCCACCCCGTGCCTCGCACAGATGATCGGCGCCCGTGGCGGGGCCCGTGGCAACATGGTCGCCACCATGGAGGTCGCGCGCGACGCGATCTCTGCCTATGGATGCCTCGACGTGATCGGCCGGAACGGCCGGGTAGCCATGGCCCGCGGTGTCGTGGAGAAGCCCGCGCCGGAGGTCGCGCCCTCGCGTCTCGCCGTTGTCGGCCGCTATCTGCTCGAGCCCGATGTGCTGGACCACCTCGGCCGTACCGCGCCAGGCGCCGGCGGGGAGATCCAGCTCACCGACGCGATCGCGGCCGACATCCCGGCCAACGGCCTCACCGGTCTCGTCTTCGAGGGCGAGCGCTTCGACTGCGGCGCGAAGCAGGGCTTTCTCGAGGCGACGGTGGCGCTTGCGCTGGGGCGCGACGACATCGCGCCCGGCTTTCGCGGGATGCTGGCGAGACGCCTCGCGGAGAACCGGGTGGCGGCCTGAGCGGCTCAGTCTTCCGGGGCCGCGCCGTAGGCCGCCTCGATCATCATCGCGGAAAGGGAGGCGTAGGCGCCGAGCCACGCCGCCTTCTCCTGCTGACCAAACGCCGGACCGAGGAGTTCCTTGAGCGTCCAGATCAGAGCCTCGCCGACGGGCGCGTACTGCTCGGCGGTGACATGGTAGCCGACGTGGCGACGCGCGAGGTCACGCGCGGCGGGCGCGAGCACATCGGGCCGGTCGAGATGGTCGACCACGAACCCCAGCGTCGCCATCAGCTTGCGGCCCTGAGCCTTCATGTCCTCCTGGAGAAGGGCACGGGTCTCCGGCGCGATCCTGAAGAGCCGCCCGTAGAACAGACGCGCCGCCATTGGCGCGACGGGCGCGACCCTCGCCCAGCTCGCGCGTATCAGGCTGATCTGTGTCGCAGCCGCGTCTTCGGAGGGCTTGCTGGGCATCACGGGTCGTTGGCCTCGGAGCAATCTTGGCCCTGCCGACTATCGCGAGAGACAGGGTTCGCACAAGCAGTCCCCGCTGAGGGAATTTCGGCTCTTGCCGGCCGCGTCGGCGAGCCAGAACACACCAAGAGCCTTGAAACGCGAGGAGAAAGGGAGGCTCAAGGCGCGCAAACGCCGCCGAACGGGGGCGAGTGACCCGCCCGTCTCGCGCCACCGGCCCGCAATCTCCAAAGCCCGCATTTTTTTTGTGGAAGCGAACGACAGCTAGGGCCGCCACCCATTCGATCTGATTGGCCCTTGGGCCGGTCAGTCCGCAACCCGGCTGACCAGCTTCGCTGGTATGACGCGACCGCAGCGAATGACCGGTCCGCCGACCGCGGCGCCGCATTCGGGAAGGGTCCCACTTCCTGACCCGAATATTTCGGCAGCAAACACTCTGCGCAGAGCATGTCCGCCGTTGGGCTGCATGGAGGCAAACTCATGCCCGGAACCCAATTTCTTGCCGTTCGACCGACGCGCTGTCCGGGTCGCGTGTCGGCGCCCTCGGGGTCGGCGGAGACGAGCCGGCGCGCGCCGGGGATCGCAAATTCGTCCGGGCTGGCCGCGTTGGCGTTCTTGTCGTTGCCGACGTCAAGGAACAGCCCGAGCCTCACCGGCCCGGCGTCGTCGCCGAACCAGCCTGCTCGATGGCTTCCCGGATCGCGGATGGTTTATGAGCCGGCAGGTTGTCCATCACGACGATGTCGCCGGCCCGGCAGGCGGCAGTCCCGGTCCAACCCGTGGTCCGCTGACAGTCGAAAACCCCTTGAAAAGCAGGGGCCAATGCGCCGTCGCCAGACGTGTCGCGATGGAGAGGCGGCCCGAGACGCGGCGCGCGAGCCGGTCAATTCGGGGCGGATTGGAAGCGACCCCCACCGGAGCCCCCGCGGGTGACAGCGGTCGGTGCACTCTGGAAGCCCGTGCCTCGCCCCGCACCGACGCTGCGGTTGACCGCACGGGCCGTCCGCGGCTCGGTCGTCTCGTACCAATCGATGACGATCTTGAACCAGTCCCTCGGCCAGCCGTGTCCGCCCCGATGGGCGAAGAAGTCGAGGGCAGAGCCCGGGAAACACTCGGTCCAGGTGAACCGTTCGAGCCGGGCCGGCGGGGGCGCCGGTTCGGGCCCGCGGGCGCAGCGGTTCGTCCGGGCGATCAGCTGCCGCGCAACGCTCGGATCATGGGCGGTGACGTCGCCCCGGCTCGAGCGGCGTTCGCGATCGAAGGGCACCGTTTCGTCGCGCACCCCATGTCCGTGGAGAAAGCGCACGGGCCGGGTGCACCGCGCGGGAAAGCCTCTGCCGAAGCTGGCCCCGTGCACGGCGAAGGCAGTGGCGATATCGGGCTCGAAGCAGGCGAGCTCGTAGATGAAGAACCCGCCATCCGATTGCCCATGAAGCAGGATCCGGTTCGGATCCACGTCGAGCCGGCGGACCGCGTCGAGGATCACCGCGCGGACGAAGGCGACGTCGTCCCGCGGATGCGCGCGCCGCGCGCGCCGTCCCCATCCGGTTCCCGTTTGCCCGCTCCGATAGGTGACGACCGGGAGCGCCGCCGGCACGATGAAGGCATAGCCGCGTTCGACGATCTCGCGGCGCACCTGCCGGGTTAATTGCCCGTCCACGTAATTGATCGATTTGCCTAAGCTGCCATAGAGATGCACGAGCGCCGGGTACGGTCCCGGCCCGTCGGGGAGGATCGCCCGGTAGGCGCCATTGCGGAGCTGGCAGGGGTCCGACCAGGGATCGGTCGCGATATCCGGACGGCAGGGGTTCGAGTTTTGGGCGCCCGCAAGGTCGGCCGACCCCGCGACGAGCAGCGCGGTCGGCAGCAGAGCACGGAAAAGCTTCGTTAAATTGGTCATCTGTACCTCTATGGCTTGGGGACGGATTGGAACCCGCGGGTGCCTTCGGCGGGGCGTTGAAAGCGGGAGCCCGCGACCGTTCCCGTGGCCTCGGTCGCGGTGTCTGTGCCGAGCCCGGCATCGCCGGCGCTCCGGCGAAAGCCCTCCGGCCGGTCGCCGCCTACCCGGCGGGTCGCGGCCTCTGCCGGGACGAAGGTCGCCTCCGCGAACCAGTCGAGCACCGCGGGCATCCAGCTCAGCGGCCAGTCATGCCCGCCGTCATGGACCAGGAAATCGAGCGCCGCACCGTCGGCACAGCCGTCCCAGCGCGTCCGGTCGAAGCCATGGAACCGGCCGCCCGGACGGGGATCGGTTCCGCACCCATTGGTCCGCGCCAACAGCCCGAGCGCGTCGCGGAGATCGGCCGAGACGATCCATGGCCCCTGCCGCTCTTCGCCGGAGATCGGCACGACCTCGTCGCGTGTCCCGTGCGATTGCAGGAACTTGACCGGCCGACGGCACCGGGCGGGCAGGGCGCCGCCATAACTCGCCGCATGGACGGCGAAGGCCGTGCCCATGTCGGGCCGGTGGCAGGCGATCTCCCAGATCAGATAGCCGCCGTCGGATTGCCCGGCAAAGATCACCCGCTCTGGGTCGATGTTGAAGCGTTTGCGCGCGTCCGCGATGACCCGAGCGAGGAAATCCAAATCGTCGCGCGGGTGGTTCCTGCGGAGGCGTCGGCCCCAGCCGGTTCCGCGTTCGCCGCCCGGATAATCCACCTGGAGCGCGCCCGGCACGATCAGAGCAAAGCCCCGGTTGACCACCTCGCGCCGAAAATACCGGCTGTCGGTGATGAGGTTCGATCGCCCGAGCGAGCCGTAGAGATAGACGACCGCGGGGTGCGGGCCGGGGTTTTGAGGCACGAGGGCGCGGTAGAGGCCGTCTTCGATCTCGCAGGGGCTGTCATGCGGGCTGAAGCTGCAGGGATTGATCTCGCGGGGTTGCGCGGGTGCGGCCTCCGGCAGAGCGAGGCCCATGGCGAGCGCCAAGCCGGCCGCAAGGCCCAATCCAAATGCCCGAAGCCCCATGATCAGTCCTCGTCGGATCGTTTTTTGACATAGCGCCCGGGCGCGGGCTCGACGGTGCCGAGGCGCGTGCCCGGTTGGCGCGCCGGAACGCGGCCGTCGGACTGGGCGGCGAGCCAGTCGCTCCAAACCGGCCACCACGAGCCGGGCGTCTCGGTCGCGCCCTCGCGCCAATCCTCGAGCGTGGCCCCGTCGATCCCGGATTTGCTCCAGTACTGGTATTTTCCGGCGGCGGGCGGGTTCACGACGCCGGCGATGTGGCCGCTTCCGGCGAGGATGAAGGTTTGCTCTTGGCTCCCCAAGGCGCGAGCGGCGCGATAGGCTGAGTCTGGCGGGGCGATGTGATCCTCGCGGGTCGCCACGTGGAAGATCGGCAGGGTCACCCGCTTCAGGTCGAGTTCCACGCCGTCTACCACCATCTCGCCGCGGGCCAGGGTGTTCCTGTTGTAGAACTCGTCGAGATAGAAAATGTGGGTCGCGCCGGGCATCCGGGTCGAGTCGGAATTCCAGTAAAGAAGGTCAAACGGGAAATTGTCCCGACCCAAGAGGTAATTATTTATGACAAAGCCCCAGATCAAATCGGCCGAACGGAGCGAGTTAAAGGCGGTGAACATGTTCTCGGCCGCCAGAAACCCATGCTCTTCGACGGCGAGATTGATCGTATCGAGGACTTCTTCGTCGACAAATGCCTGAAGCTCGCCCGCATCGGAAAAGTCGAGCTGCGAGGTGAAAAAGGTCGCCGATTTGACCCGGTCGTCGCTGATCGCGGCCATATAGGCAAGCGTCGAGCCGACCATGGTCCCACCGATACAATAGCCCACGATATGGGTGCGGTCTTCACCGGTCTCCTCTAAGACTTTGCCGATGGCGGTCAGCACGCCCTTGTGCATGTAGCTTTCCCAGGTCTCGTGGCGCTGCTGGGGCCCTGGGTTCACCCAAGATATCACAAAGACCGTATGCCCTTGCTCCACCAGCCAGCGCATCATCGATTTCTTCTCATTCAAATCGAGGATGTAGAATTTGTTGATCCAGGGAGGGCAAATCAGCAGTGGTGTCTTCTGAACCTCGGTCGTCGTCGGCGTGTATTGAATGAGCTGCATGAGCTCGTTCTCGAAGACGACTTGCCCGGGCGTCACAGCCATGTTCTCGCCGACGCGGAAAGCATTCATGTCGGTCTGCTGCACCAAAAGCTGCCCGCGGCCCCGCTCGAGATCCCGGATCAAATTCTCCATGCCGCGCAAGAGATTGCCGCCGCGTTCTTCCATCGTCGTGCGCAGGACTTCCGGGTTCAGCAGCGGTGAGTTCGAGGGTGCGGTCGCTTCGATGAAATTCCGGGTGATCAGGTCGAGCTTGCGCCGGTCTTGCAGCGTCAACCCGTCCGCGTCTTCCAGCCGGTCTTTGAGCCAATTAGCCGTCAGAAGATAGGATTGTTTTAAATAGTCGAAATAGGGGCTTTCTTCCCAGAGCTTATCCTTAAAACGTTTGTCGCCGCGGGCGGGCGCGATCATCGGCTCGGGCGTCTCGCCGAGCCAGGAGCGTTGCATCATCCGCGCCCAAAGATCGGCCTGCGCGGCCCAGAGGCCCATCCAGGCGCTGGCGAGCTTCTGCGGCTGGTCGAGATAGCCATAGGCGAACCGCGCCATCGAGGGGACCGTGTTGAGCGGGTCGGGCTTCAGCAGCGTCAGATCGTCGATCTGCCGGTCGAGCCGCTCGGCCCAAACCTTGGAACTCCGCTCGACAAGCTTGGCGATCCGCTCGGAGAGCACCGGCAACTGGGTCGGGTCGGTCAATCCGGTGCTCGGCGTGTCGTTGGCCATGGCCGTTCGGCTCCTTCCTCCCGGCCATGCCTCGGGCACGACCCGTCTCTCTTTGGCTGTTCAGACGGTGTCAGTCTGGCTATTCTCGACATCGGTTGCAATCGCCGCGCGGGGCGCGGGCCGGCTCGGAGATGCGCATGAGACCCCTTCTCGCCTGTCTGCTGGTCGCACTCGTCGGGGGGTGTGAGACCTTCCGCCTTTTTCAAGACTACGAGACCGCCGAAAGCGCCGACGTGGCGGCGGCCGCCTATCCGCGCCTGGTCGAGGTGCCCGATGCGCCACCGCCGGGACGCTTTTCGGACGCCGTGCCGGATCCGGCGATCGGGCAAGCGCAAATCGCCGGGTTCGGGCCAGAGACCGAGGCTGCAGAGGCCCGCCGGCGGGTCGTCGCGGCACCGGTGGTCGATTTGACGGCCGAGGCCGAGGCGGCCGAACGCGCCAAGCGGCTTCGGCAACGGGCGGCGCAGCCGGTTCTCACGCCCCAGGATCGGGCGGCGCTCCGGGGACGCCGGGCGCCCCTCGGGCCCGTGCTCTCCGAGGACGACCGGCAACTCCTCGACCGGACGGCGGACCCGATCCCCGAGTGAGGCGGCGGGCACCCCGGCGGGGCTTGACCCGGGGCGGCGGCTCGGCCGAGAGGAAGCGGGCCAATCGCCTTTGGGGAAGAGCCATGACCCGACCGACCGCCGCCCTCTGCACCCTCGCTCAAGACGAATGCGGAGGCCCACGATGACCGCGTTCCGCCTCGGCATCGCCGGGCTCGGGACCGTGGGCGCCGGTGTCGTCGCCCAGGTCGCCCGGCACCCCGACTTGCTGGCCGCCCGCGCCGGCCGCCCGGTGGTGATCACCGCCGTCTCGGCCCGGAACCGAGGGCGGGACCGGGGCGTCGCGCTTGCGCCCTTTGCCTGGGAAGACGATCCGACCCGGCTCGCGCTCCGCGACGATGTCGATTGCGTGGTCGAAGTGATCGGCGGATCGGACGGGCCTGCCAAGGCGCTCGCCGACGCGGCGATCGGCGCCGGCAAGCATATGGTGACTGCGAACAAGGCGCACATCGCCCATCACGGTGCGGCGTTGGCCGAGGCTGCGGACGCCAATCGCGTGGCGGTGCGCTGCGAAGCGGCGGTGGCAGGCGGTATCCCGATCCTGAAGGCGCTTGGCGAGGGGCTGGCGGGCAACGCAATCGCGCGGGTGTACGGCGTCCTCAACGGCACCTGCAATTACATCCTGACGGAGATGGCGCGGACCGGCCGCGATTACGCCGAGGTGCTCGCGGAGGCCCAGCGGCTGGGATACGCGGAGGCGGATCCGAGCTTTGACGTGGAGGGGATCGATGCGGCGCATAAGCTCGCGATCCTCGCGGCACTCGCCTTCGGGACCCGCATCGATTTCGAGGGCGTGGTGACCGAAGGGATCGGCCGGATCAGCAGGGCGGATATCGAGACCGCCCGCGATATGGGCTATGCGATCAAACTTCTCGGGCTAGCCGCGCTGAGCGAAGACGGGCTCGAGCAGCGGGTGCGCCCCTGTATGGTGCCGCTCGAGAGCGAGATCGGTGCGCTGCCCGGGGTGACGAATGCGGTGATGCTCGAAGGAGATGCGGTCGGCCGGATCGCCCTGACGGGCCCGGGCGCGGGGGCGGGGCCGACGGCGTCGGCGGTGGTGGCCGATGTGGTCGATCTGGCAAGGGGGCGTCGCGATCCGCTCTTCGGTCGGCCGGCCGCTCGGCTCGGCGCCGCGCCGAGGCTCGCGCATGGGGCCGAACACTCGCCCTATTATCTGCGGTTCCTGCTGCTCGACCAGCCCGGCGCACTCGCGGCATTGGCCTCGGCGCTCGGCGCGGCGGGGGTCTCGATCCATCGGATGCGCCAATACGGCCGCGGCGCCGAGGCGGTGCCCGTGGTGATCGTGACCCACGATGCCCGTCGCGACGCGATCGATACGGCGCTCGGGCGGATCGCTTCGCTGCCCGTCAGCGCAGCCGAGCCGGTGGCAATCCGCATCGAAGAAATTTGAACCGGGCTCAAGGCGGGCGGACGCCTCAGGTCGCCCGGATCGCGATCCGGTCGACCCGAGGCGCCTCCGAGACCTGCGCGAATGACCGGCTCCACCGGCCGCGGTCGCCGAGCCTTGTCACCGACTAGCGGGCTGCGTATCACCGTCTGGCTGATCCGAGCGACAGGAGGGGGTCCATGACGACGGCGGCGCGGGTAGAGTTCGAAGACCGGATCCTGAGCCTCGGCCTCGCCCGTGTCTCAGAGGCGGCGGCCATCGCCGCGGCGCGCTTGATCGGTCGGGGCGATCAGAAAACCGCCGATCAGGTCGCGGGCGACGCGATGCGTGCCCAACTCAATTTGCTCGACATCAAAGGGACCGTGGTCATCGGCGAGGGCGAACGCGACGAGGCGCCCATGCTTTATATCGGTGAAGAAGTGGGCACCGGTCGCGGTCCCGAGGTGGACATCGCCCTCGACCCGCTCGAAGGCACCACGCTCACGGCTAAGGCAATGCCGAACGCCCTGACCGTTGTTGCACTTGCGCCCCGCGGCAGCCTGTTGCACGCACCCGATGTCTATATGGACAAGCTCGCCATCGGTCCGGGTTTCCCGCCCGGGATCGTCGATCTCGACATGCCGCCTGACGAGCGGGTGCGCGTGTTCGCCGAGGCCAAGGGTGTCGAGCCGGAGGCGGTCTCCGTCTGCATTCTCGAGCGCCCGCGCCATCAGGAGATGATCGACGCCGTGCGCGGGACCGGCGCGGCGATCCGTCTTATCACCGATGGCGACGTTGCTGGCGTGATGCATTGCGCCGAGCCCGACCACACCGGTATCGACATGTATATGGGTCAAGGGGGCGCGCCCGAGGGCGTCCTTGCCGCTGCCGCGCTCAAATGCATGGGCGGTCAGATCCAGGGTCGTCTCAAGTTCCGTAACGACGAAGAGGTCGCCCGTGCCCGCCGCGCGGAAATCGAGGATCTCGACCGCAAATACACCCTCGACGAGATGGTGCGGGCCGACGTGATTTTTGCTGCAACCGGCGTGACCGACGGGTCAATCCTCAAGGGCGCGCGGCGGGTCGGCAACTATCTCGAGACCGAAACGATCCTGATGCGCTCGCGAACCGGATCGATCCGCCGCCTCTACTACCGCACGCGGAATTTTTAAAGAAGGGCGTGGCGGGGCTTGGCTGTCCCGGTCATGCGGTTCACTCCTGGATTGTCTGCAGATAGTAGGTCAGTTCCAGAAGCCGCGCGCGCACGCTGATCTCTGCGCCCATCGCCGAGCGGTGCGCCTCCTCGGCCTTGTATCGCGCGCCCCAGACCGGCATCGGGTATCCGTGCCCACGCACGCCCGTTCGGCCGTCGATAATCATAAAGATATCGAGTATCGGGAACTTACCGTCGTGACGTGCTGAGATCTGGGTCAGATCGGGCACTGGGACTGTCATGATCTCAGCCAATTGGCCGTCGCCCTTGCCGCTTTCGCCATGGCACACGGCGCAGGACTGCATGTACTCTTGTCTGCCCCGTTCCGTATCCTGAGCCGATGCCGCGTTGATGCTCAGTCCGAGAGCGACTAAGGCTGCAGTCATTTGCAACTGGTTTCGCATGAGTATTGTCTCCATTTGGGTTGGCGACTGTGGTCTCAGAAGGTTTTCACCGGGAGAAGAGCGGATCCCGTTCAGAATGCTTGGCATGGATTTGCAGGCGCTAGGTTGATGCGGGTCAAGCTTTCGGGCGAGTGCCGTCGCGACCACCATGCCTGGATACAAGCCATAGATATTGCGGAGCCAGCTCAGACGCGGCATACTGGTGGTATGCTTGACGGTCCCGCCTTCCTCAACGTCGCCCATTCCGCCACCGGACGCCGCTGGGTCGGTCCCGGCCCCGAGGCCGAACGGCAGGCGCTTGCCATCGCACAGGCGACCGGCTGCGCCGAAATCCTGGCGCGCGTCTTGGCGATCCGAGGCGTGGCGCCCGACACCGCAGAGGCCCACCTCGCGCCCACGCTCCGCGCACTGATGCCCGATCCGAGCACGCTCTGCGACATGGATGCCGCCGCGGACCGCCTCGCCGATGCCGTCACCCGCGGCGAGCGCGTGGCCCTCTTCGGCGATTACGACGTGGACGGCGCCGCGTCGGTCGCTCTGGTCTCCGATTGGCTCGGTGCCTTCGGCATGCGGCCCGAGATCCACATCCCCGACCGGATCGCCGAGGGGTATGGGCCGAACGCCCCGGCGATGCGCGCGCTCGCCCGGCGCAACGGGCTGATCCTTTGCCTCGACTGCGGCACGGCAACGCCCGAGCCGATCGCCGCCGCCCGCGGTCTCGGCGCCGAGGTCATCGTCGTCGACCATCACCTCGCCCCGGGCGCACTGCCAGAGACCGCGGCGGTGGTGAACCCGAACCGCCCCGATTGCCGCGCGGGCCTCGGCTATCTCGCCGCCGCGGGCGTTGCCTTTTTGCTCTTGGTCGCGACCAACCGCACGCTGCGGCGCCGCGGGCTTTTCCGGCGCCGCCCCGAGCCCGATCTGCGCGAGCGGCTCGATCTCGTGGCGCTTGCGACCGTCGCCGATGTGGTCCCGCTCACGGGGTTAAACCGGGCGCTGGTGCGCCAGGGTCTCGGCGTCCTCGCCCGCCGGACCCGCCCGGGGCTCGTGGCGCTCGCGGATGTGGCCGGGCTCTCGGCGCCGCCGACCGCCAGAGATCTGGGGTTCGCGCTCGCCCCCCGGATCAATGCGGGCGGACGGATCGGGGCGTCGGATCTGGGCACTCGGCTTTTGACCGCGCGGGATGCGACCGAGGCCGAGCGCTTGGCCCTCGATCTCGACGCCTTGAACGCCGAGCGGAAGGCGATCGAGGCGGCCGTGCTCGATGCGGCGCTCGCCCAGATCGAGGCGCGCGGGCCCGAGGCGCTCGAAGGTCCCATGGTCTGGGCGGCGGGCGAGGGCTGGCATCCCGGCGTGCTCGGCATTGTGGCGGCCCGGCTCAAGGACCGGTTCAACCGCCCGGCCGTCTGCATCGGGCTCGATGGCGGAGAAAGCCGGGGGTCCGCCCGGTCGGTCGAGGGCGTCGATATGGGCGCGGCCATGGCGGCGCTCATGCGCGACGGACTTTTGTCGAAGGGCGGCGGACATGCGATGGCGGCCGGGCTCTCGGTCGCGGCCGAGCGGGTGCCGGCGGCCATGGACGCGTTGGCCGAGCGCTTGGCGCGACGAGGACCGCCACCCGCAGGCGCCCGGGACCTGGCCATTGACGGAGCGCTCACGCCCGGCGGCGCCGGGCTCGAGATCGTCCGGGCGGTCGAGGCGGCCGGTCCCTTCGGCCAAGCCAATCCGGCGCCGCGATTTGCCTTTCCCGAGGTGCGGATCGCCCGGGCGGCACGGATGGGCGAGGGCCATCTGCGGCTCCGGGCTGCTGACGCGACGGGGCGCGGCGCGGTCGATGCGGTGCTGTTCGGGGCGGCGGCGCTCGGGCTTGTCGCGCGGATCGAAGCGGCGGCGGCCACCTCAGCGCCCGTTCACTTGGCCGGCCGGTTGGAGATCGACGACTGGGGCGGGCGGCGTCGGGCCAAGCTGTTCGTCGACGATATCGCCTTCTTGTGAAGGCGCAAACGGCCCTTGCATGGCCCGGGAGCGTCCGCTATCACCCAGCCGCTGCCTGCCGGAGCGCCCTTCGTCTAGCGGTCTAGGACGCCGCCCTTTCACGGCGGAAACACGGGTTCGAGTCCCGTAGGGCGTACCATCTCTTATCTCTTTGTCGTTCGGCACCGGGGGCAGCCGGCCCTCGGGCCGCACCATCGACCTGGTCAGTGCGCCGGGCGGTCGGCGGTTCTGGGCGAAATCTCCGTCGCATCGGGGAGAGGCGCGCAAGTCGATTTCACTTTTTGCCCGTCCGGCTGAAGCTTAGCGACGGCCCTCGCCACCACCCCCTCCCCGACCGCCGCCGGGGCCTCCGCGGCCGCCTACGGGTCCGGCGCCCGGGCCTCCGCGGCCGCCTGCGGGTCCGGCGCCCGGGCCTCCGCGG
>JBHJGX010000052.1:0-41332 GCA_050331395.1 Paracoccaceae bacterium | reverse complement strand
GGGTGGGGGGGGGGCCCTATCTCGCGGCGGGGTGGGGGGGGGTGTGGGGGGGGGGGCCCGCCCCCCCCCCCCCCGGGGGGGCGGGGGGGGGGGGGCGGGGCGCCAGGGCCGCGCTCACCTGGCCCGACGGGACCGAAGAGGCGCTCAACCCGGTCTATGTCCGCCTCTCGGCGCCGGCGAATGTCACCGGCCTGCCGTCGGTCTCGGTGCCGGCCGGGCGCGACGCCCGCGGCTTGCCGCTCGGCGTCCAGATCATGGGACCCGCGCTCGGCGAGCCCCGCCTGTTGCGCATCGCCGAGGGGCTCGAACGCCTCGAGCCGATGCCCGCCCCACCCCTGCCGCTCAAAGGAGAGAGACGATGACGATCCGCCGCCCGACCCCGGACCAGCTCGACGACCTGGCCGACGACCTCGGCATGACGCTCAGCCCGGAAGAACTCGCGAGCTATCATGGCGCGCTCGAGGGGATCTTCGCCCGCTACGATCTCGTCGAGGCGATGCCGGACGAACTGCCGGCGGTCAAATATCCGCGGACGCCCGGCTATCGCCCTCCGGCGGAGGAAAACCCCTATGCCGCCTGGGCTTGGAAGGCGACCATCGAGGGCGCGGCGACGGGCCCGCTGAAGGGCAAGCGCGTCGCGATCAAGGACAACGTGCAGGTCGCCGGCGTGCCGATGATGAACGGCGCCTCGACCCTCGAGGGCTATGTGCCGGAGGTGGATGCGACCATCGTGACACGGCTGCTCGATGCCGGGGCGACGATCCTCGGCAAGGCGACCTGCGAGCATTTCTGCCTCTCGGGCGGCAGTCACACCTCGGATCCGGGTCCGGTGCACAACCCGCACCGCTTCGGCTATTCCGCCGGCGGGTCGTCCTCCGGCTCGGCCGCGCTTCTGGCCGCAGGCGAGGTCGATATGGCGATCGGCGGGGATCAGGGCGGCTCGATCCGGATGCCGGCGGCCTATTGCGGCGTCTATGGAATGAAGCCGACGCACGGCCTCGTGCCCTATACGGGCGTGATGCCGATCGAGCTGACCATCGACCACACCGGCCCGATGACCAACACCGTCGCCGACAATGCGCTGATGCTCGAGGTGCTGGCGGGCCCGGACGGCCTCGATCCGCGCCAATACAACCCGTCTCCCGAGACCGACTATACCGCCGCGCTCGGCCAGGGCGTGGCCGGCCTGCGCATCGCGGTCGTCGAGGAAGGCTTCGGGCGCGCCAATTCCGAGGAGGATGTGGATGCGGCGGTGCGCGCCGCCGCCGAGCAATTGAAAGGCCTGGGCGCGACGGTCGAGACGGTCTCGATCCCCATGCACAATCTGGGCGTGGCGATCTGGACGCCGATCGCGCTCGAAGGGCTCCAGTGGCAGATGATGCTCGGCAACGGTTACGGCATGAATTGGAAGGGGCTCTACTCGCCGTCGCTGATCGACGCCCACGCCATGTGGCGGGCGAAGGCCGATGAGCTCTCGGCGACGCTCAAGCTCTCGATGTTCGCGGGGCAGTGGGGGATCGACGCCTATCGCGGGCGGTTTTATGCCAAGGCGCGGAATATCGCGCGGCGGCTGACGGCGGCCTATGATGCGGTGCTCGGCGAATACGACCTCTTGTTGATGCCGACCCTGCCGCTCAAAGCGACGAAGCTGCCCGAGCCCGGCGCACCGCTTGAGGACGTCTTCGCCCGCGCCTTCGAGATGATCGAAAACACTTGCCCCTTCGACGTGACCGGACACCCGGCGATGGCGATCCCCTGCGGCACCGGCGACGGGCTGCCGATCTCGATGATGCTGGTCGGCAAGGCCTATGACGAGAAGACGATCTATCGGGCGGCGGACGCCTATGCGGGAAGTGTTCGCGTTTTGTAACTTTTGCGTGTACCCTTACCCTAGCAGCACAACCAGGAGGGATCCCCCATGCACCGACGTTTCGTCCCGGCAGCCCTTGCCGCCTGTGCCCTCGTCCCCACCGCCGACGCGGCCTCGGTCCTTGGGGATGAATTCCAGCTCAGCGTCGATGCCGTATCGAATGGCGAGGGGGGTCCCTTCGACGCCACAGCCGGCTCCCGCGCGGTGTTCGGCGAGTTCGACCTCTTGGAGGTGATCGGCGACAACGAGGTTGCCGTCGTTTTCCTCGATGCGGACAGCTTCGCAATCCAGTTCGGCTTTAGCGCCGACACTGCTACATTCGCGCTCACCGGGCTCGACTTTGCCCATGAGGGCATGCCGGCCGACATCATCGGCATCAGCTTCAACGCCGAAGCGACGGATATCGCGAGCTTCACCGAGGAGAACCCCGCGGTGACCGAGGGCGATTTTATCGTGCCGTTCGATCTCAGCTTCACACCGACGAGCGTCACGGTCTCCTTCGGCTTCCAAGCCGACGAGCTTGCCGCCGATTTCATCCCCGTGATTTTCGATATCGAGGTCGACGATAACCGCCCTGCGGACGTGATCCCGCTGCCGGCCTCCGGTTGGTTGCTGCTCGCGGGGCTCGGGGCGCTGGCGGGTATCAGACGGCGCGCCGGCGCCTAGCCGTTGGATCGGACGCGGCCCCGGGACCCCGACGCGCCGAGGCCGAAAGCCCCGTCGCAGCGTCATGCGGCTATCATAAAAACGTCGCGAAAACGGTGCGGACGACACAGTACTCTCAGGGCTGTTTTTCGTGGACATCGCACCTGGCCGGCCGCGCAGCCGCCCGGGATCCGCATGGGAGAGCCGCATGACCAAGCCGTTGACCGTCCTCGGGGCCTTCGGGGCCGTTCTCATCGCTGCCACCGCCGCGCCGGTGGAGGCGCAAACCCTCCGTCTCGCGCACCCATTCGGTTGGGGCGGGTCCGAGTCGCTCGACCCGATCTCCCCGGTGCGGTTCTATGAGCTCAACCAACTGATCTATTCCCGCCTCGTCCGGCAGAATGTCGAGACCGGGCGGCCCGAACCGGATCTTGCGGAGGCCTGGGAAGCGACGCCGGACGCAAAGGTCTGGACCTTCACGCTGCGGGATGGCGTGTCGTTCCATGACGGCTCCGCGCTGACCGCCGAGGATGTGGTCTTCTCGCTCCTGCGGACCCAGTCCGAGACCATCGACAGTCCGACCAAAGGCGTGATGGGCATCATCGAGGCCGCCGAGGCGGTGGACGACCGCACCGTTAAGGTGACGCTAAAATCGAGCCATGCCGACTTCCCGCTCCTGGTCATGGATTACCGGATCCGCATCGTCTCCAAGGCGGCCTGCGGCGGCGATCTCGACGCGCTCTGCGAAAGCGGGGTCGGCACCGGGCCGTTCAAGCTTGCGAGCCTCGACGTGGAGGGCACCTCGGTTCTCGAGCGGTTCGATGAGTTCTGGGCGGGTCCGGCCGGCGTCGAGACCGTGGAGATCATCGCCATCGCCGACCAAGAAGCCCGGATCGCCGCGCTCCAGGCCGGCCAGATCGACATCGTCTTTTCGCTCACCAATCAGCAAAAGCCGCTCTTCGCGAACAACCCGAACTTTGTGATGCAGTCGGTGCCTACGGGCCGCTGGGTCGGCTTTGCGATGAACACGACCGAAGAGCCCTTCACCGATGCCCGCGTCCGCAAGGCGATGCGCATGGCCGTCGACCGTGAGACGATGGGTCAACTCGTCTATGGCGCAGGCGGCTATGTGGTCACCTGCGATCACCCGGTCTGGTCGGGCGATCAATATCGCGCCGAGATCGATTGCCCCCAAGATATCGACGGCGCCAAGGCGCTCCTCGCCGAGGCGGGTCATGCGGACGGCCTCGCGGTCGAGCTCTTCGTGTCGGACATCTCCGAGGGCGCGGTGCGGATGGCCGAGGTCTACCAGGCTCAGGTCGCCGAGGCGGGCATCGACGTGGCGCTCAACCTCGCGCCCTCCGATGGCTACTGGACGGACACCTGGATGAAGGAGCCCTTCGTGGCCACCGCCTGGTCCCAGCGTCCCGCCGACCAGATCCTGAACGAAGCCTATCGCAGCGGAGCCGCCTGGAACGAAAGCTTCTGGACCGTGTCCGAATTCGACGCGGCCCTCGACGCGGCCCGCGAAGAGCTGGATTTCGAAACCCGCAAAGAGCTCTACGGCGATCTCCAGCGTCAGCTCTTCGAGGAGGGGGGCACCTTCATCCCGGTGCACCTCAATTCGGGCCGGGCTTTCAGCGCCAAGATCTCCGGTCTGCCGCCGGTCGAGGATTTCACGATCCGTTTCGAAGACATCCATAAGGCCGAGTGATCGGCCGTCGGGGCGGGCCGGTCGCGGTCCGCTCCGCCATCGCCTGAAGAGGGGACGGCACTATGCTGGCGCTGATCCTGCGGCGGCTCGGCTTCGCGGCATTCACCCTCGGCTTCGTCTCGCTCGTGGTCTTCATCGCCGTCGAAGCGCTGCCGGGGAATGTCTGTACCGCCTTCCTGCAACGTGCCGCGCAAGGCCCGCGCCTCGAGCGGTGCATCGACGCCCAGGGCCTCGACCGGCCGGCCTATGAACGCTATGGCCAATGGGTCGCGGGCGCGGTCCAAGGCGATTTCGGCACCTCGCTCAAACGCCGGCGGCCGATTTCCGAGGTGATCGGCGAGCGGCTCCGGAACACTGCGCTCCTCGGCGGGGTCGCGGCCCTCATCGGCATCCCGCTCGCGCTCTTCCTCGGGGTCTGGGCCGGGGTCACTCGGGACCGCCCGCCCGATCTCGCGCTCTCCGGACTTGCCGTGCTGGCCATGACGGTCCCGGAATTCGTGACCGGCGCCGCGCTCATATACATCTTCGCGATCACGCTCCAATGGTTCCCCGCCGTCACCATCGTGCCGCCGAGCGCGCCGATCGCCGATCTGTTGCCGAACCTGGTGCTGCCGGTGATCGTGCTCGCCTTCGTCATGACCGCCCACATCATGCGGATGACGCGGGCGAGCGTCATCGACGTGATGGCGTCGGACTATGTGCAGATGGCCCGGCTGAAGGGCGTGCCGAGAGCCCAGCTGATCTGGCGCCATGTGGTGCCGAACGCGCTCATCCCCGCGATCAACGTGGTCGCGCTCACGGTCGCTTGGCTCCTCGGCGGCGTGGTCATCGTCGAGAAAGTGTTCAACTACCCCGGTCTCGGCACGCTGATGATCCAGGCGATCTACGACCGGGATCTGCCGCTCGTGCAAGCGCTCGCGCTGATTTTCGCCGGGATCTACGTGGCGGTGAACCTGCTCGCGGATCTGGCCGTGCTCGCCCTCGATCCACGGCTCCGGCGGCGGGGACATGGATGACGCTCGCCCCGCCCCCGACCCGCGCAGGCGGCATCGCGCAGAGCTTCGCGATCCTCCGCCTCGTCGTGGCACGGCCCTCGGGCGCCCTCGGCCTTGCGCTGACGCTCGCCCATATCGCAGTCGCCCTTCTCGCGCCCTGGATCGCACCCTACGACCCGACTGCACTGAACGCGGCCGCGATCCAACAGGCGCCCTCGGCGGCCCATTGGCTCGGCACCGACAGCCTCGGCCGCGACGTGCTCTCCCGCGTCCTCTGGGGCGGGCAGGTGGCGATCGCCGTTACCGCCGCAGCCGCTGCCATCGCCGTCACCTGGGGCGGCATCGCCGGCATCCTCTTCGGCCTGATCGGCGGGCGCCTCGACGAGATCGCCATGCGCATCGTCGATGCGTTCCTGTCGATCCCCTGGCTCCTCTTTCTGCTGCTGATCATCTCGATCGGCGGGTCCGGGCCGGCGACGATCATCCCGACGCTCGGATTTTTCTATGGCGTCGCCGTGATCCGGGTCGCCCGGGCCGCCGCCATGCAAGTCGCCGCCCGCGATTTCGTCACCGCCGCCCGTGCCCGTGGCGAGCGTCTCTGGTCGATCCTCAGCCGCGAGCTGTTCCCCAACGTCGCCGATGTCCTCCTCGTCGAGGGGGCCATGCGCTGGTCGTGGATGCTGCTCGCGTTCTCCTCGCTCTCGTTCCTCGGCTTCGGGGCGACGCCGCCCACTCCGGACTGGGGCCTGATGGTCGCACAAGAGCGCGGCTTCATGGCGACAGCCCCGTGGTCGGTCTTTTGGCCTTGTGCCGCGCTCTCCTCGCTCATCATCGGGATCAACCTGCTGGCCGACGCGCTCGGCAAGGCGCTCGGCCTCGACCGGGCGACCGCCGCGCCGGTCTGAACCGAGGGAGCCGTCCATGTCCGATCCGATCATCGCGCTCGAGGGGCTGTGCGTCGGCTTCGCGGCCCGGGACAAACGCGCAGTCCCGATTTTGCGCGACGTCTCGCTCGCCATCGGGCCGGGGGAGACGATCGGCATCGTCGGCGAGTCGGGCTCGGGCAAGTCCACCGTCGCGCTCGCCATGATGGGATATCTCAAACCGGGGCTGCGGGTGCTCTCGGGCCGTGCGATCTTCGACGGGCACGATATGTTCGCGCTCTCCGAGGCGGCGCGCACCCGTCTGCGCGGCGGCTCCATCGCGCTCATCCCGCAAAATGCGGGACAGGCGCTCACACCGACGCTCACCATCGGCCGGCAGATCGAGGAAGCTTTGGCGCTCCATTCGGGCCTCGGCCGGCGCGCCCGCACGGACCGTGTCCGTGAGCTTCTCGACCGGGTCCGTCTGCCGAGCCCCGCCGAGATCGCGACCCGTTATCCGCATGAGCTCTCGGGCGGACAACAACAGCGCGCAGCCGTCGCGATTGCGCTTGCCGGAGAGGCTAGGGCGCTCCTTCTCGACGAGCCGACGACAGGCCTCGATGTGACGACCCAGGCCCATATCCTCGAGTTTCTCCGCGGCCTCGCCCGCGATCTCGGCGTCGCCATGGTCTATGTGAGCCACGATCTCGGCGTGATCGCCCGCGTCGCCGGGCGGATCGCGGTGATGTATGCGGGGGAGCTGGTCGAAGAGGGCCGGGCGGGCGATCTGTTGACCGGGCCGCAGCACCCCTATACCCGCGCGCTCCTCGGCTCGATCCCGCGGCTCGGCGAAACGGCGATCCCCGCGACGATCCCGGGCTTTCCGCCGAAAGCCGGGGCGCTCGAGACCGGCTGCGCCTTCGCGCCGCGCTGTCCGTTGGTGGAAGAGCGCTGCCGGGCCGAGGCACCGCCGCTCGCGCAAGCGGGATCGGGCCGCGCCCGCTGTTGGCGGATCGGCGTTGCCGACCCGGCCGCGACCGCCGCGACACCCCGGCAAAGCGCCGCCCTGCCGGACCGGGTGCTTGCGCTCGAGGACGTCGCGATCAGCTATGCCCGGCCAAGCGCGTTCGACCGGATCGCCGGGCGCCCAGCGCCGCCAGACACCGTCGCGCGGATCAGCTTCGGCCTCGACAAGGGGGAGACCCTCGGCCTCGTCGGCGAGTCGGGCTCGGGCAAATCCACGATCCTGCGCGCGATTGCGGGGCTCAAAGCCGCAAAATCCGGGGACATCGCCCTCGGCACCGGCGATCCGCTCGCCGCCTCGGTGGCCGAGCGCGACCTGCAGACCGCCCGCCGTGTCCAGATGATCTTCCAGAACGCCGACGCCTCCCTCAATCCGCGCCAGACGGTGGGCGAGATCCTCGCCGCCCCGCTCCGGCTCTATTTCGGGCTCACAGGGGAGGCGGCCCGGGCCCGCGCGGCCGAGCTTCTCGAACAGGTCCGCCTCGGCGGGCATTACCTCGACCGCTTTCCGGGCCAGTTGTCGGGCGGCGAGAAACAGCGCGTCGGCGTCGCCCGTGCCTTTGCCGCCGAGCCCGAGATTGCGCTTTGTGACGAGGTCACCTCCGCCCTCGACGTCTCGGTGCAGGCGGCCGCGCTCGCGCTCCTCGTGCGGCTCCAACGCGACCGGGGCGCGTCCTATATCTTCGTCAGCCACGATCTTGCGGTGGTCCGGGCCATCGCCGACCGGGTGGCCGTGCTCTATCAAGGCCGCCTCTGCGAGGTCGGCCCGGCGCCTGCGGTCTATCGCCCGCCCTTCCACCCCTATACGGACGTGCTCCTCGGCGCGGTGCTCGAGCCCGACCCGGGTTTCGAGCCGAGGCTCGGCGCTGCCGACATCTCCGAGAAGGCCCCGCCCGCCAAGGGCTGCCCGTTCCAGCGCCGCTGCCCGCGCCGCATCGGACCGGTCTGCGACGAGACCACGCCGCCCGCCCGGGAGATCGCGCCAGGCCACGTGATCCACTGCCATCTGGAACCGGGGCAGCTCGTCGACTGAAGCCCTCAGGCCCGCTCCCCGAGCGCGGCCCGACGGTCCTCGAGAAAGGCGTCCGAGGCGAGATAGGCGAGCTCGAGCGGCCGGGTCGCGGCGATCGGATCGGCGGGGTCCGCAACCGCCTCGCCCGGATGGCACATGATGAGCGCTCCCTCCCGACGCCGCGCCGCGAGCGCGAGCCACCGGCGCATGAGACCCGCGAACGCGGTCTGAGGACGAAACCCGCTCAAGCCGTAGAACCACCGGTTCCGGGGGACCGAATGGCGGGCATGGAACGCACCGGAAAGGACGCCGAGCACCGCCGCCTTGACCCGTGCCTCGGGGAGCCGCGGCAGATCCGCGAGCGGGCAGGCGCAGGCGCGCACCCATGTGTCTTGCCCGCCCGTCCACGCCCCATGGTGCGCCATGAGGGACGTTCCGACCCCGGGGACCAGATGGGCGTGCTCGTGCCCGTCGAGGAAATCGGGCGCGCGTCCCGTCACCTCGCGGAACCGCTCCGCCTGGCGGGCGATCTCGCCGGCGATCTCCGTGCGATCGAGCCTGCCGGTGCCGGCCCGCGCGAACAGGGTCTTGATCGAGGGCAGCCGCCCCTCGGGCGCGGTCCGCGGCATGTCTCCCAGCGGCGCGAGCCCCGTCAACGCCAGATGAAGCCCGATCTCCACAGGGCGGGGGGCCGCCTCGGAGGCGGCGAGAAGCACCGGCATCCCCTCCGCAAAGGCCGGGGCCGCGGGCATCGCGCTCACCGCATCGAGCCGCCCGCGGCGCACCAGCGCAACGATCCCCGCATTGACCGCGTTTGACCAACCGAAATCGTCCGCACAGAGGCGCACGCGCCCGTCGGCCTCGGTGTCGTGATTGGCGACAATTCGCCGCGAAGTTGATAGAGGAGGGGGCATTCGAATGTCATCGACTGAGATTATGCCCCGCTGCGCGGGGACGGGTGCTTAGAGATTAAGAGGGGTATCATGTCGGATCGAGATGTCAGAGAGCTTCGCGCCGCGCCGCCCTCAGAGGCCGTCCGGCTGAGCGTGGTCGCGCCGGCCTTCAACGAGGGGCCCGGCATCGAGCCGTTCTTAGACCGCCTAAGCGCACATCTCGCCGCGCTCGGGCTCGCTTACGAAGTGATCATCGTCGACGATGGCAGCCGGGACGACACCGCCGCCCGCGTCGCCGCCCGCGCCGCCCGAGACCCCGCCGTCAAACTCGTCCGCCTCAGCCGGAATTTCGGCAAGGAGGCCGCGCTTAATGCGGGGCTCGCCCATGCGGCGGGCGCGGCGGTCGTGCAGATCGATTCGGATCTCCAGCATCCGCCCGAACTCGTCGCCGAACTTGTCGCCGAATGGCAGCGCGGGGCCGAGATCGTCTATGCCCGGCGGCGCTCCCGCGAAGGCGAAAGCCTGGTCCGCCGCCTGGCCGCCCGGGCCTTCTACGGCATCTTCGGCGCGATCTCCGAGATCCGCCTGATGGAGGGGCTCGGCGATTTCATCCTCCTCGACCGCAAGGTTGTGGACGCCATGCTGCGTCTGCCCGAGCGCGAACGCTTCACCAAGGGCCTCTACGCCTGGGTCGGATTTCGCGTGGCGGCGGTGCCCTTCGACGTGGCGCCGCGGGCCCATGGCCGCTCGCGGTTCCGTCTCGGCCGGCTGATGCGCTTTGGGATGGATGCGGTGACCGCGTTCGGCTCGTTTCCGCTCCGGGTCTGGACCTATGTGGGGCTCACGCTCGCGGTGCTGTCCATGTCCTACGGCGTCTATATTGCCGTGCGCACGCTTGTCTTCGGGATCGACGTGCCGGGCTATGCCTCGCTGATGGTCGCGATCTGCTTTCTGTCGGGCGTGCAGCTGCTCGGCCTCGGCGTGATCGGCGAGTATCTGGGCCGCGTGCTCGTCGAGGTGAAGCAGCGGCCGCTCTATCTCGTGCGGGAGACCGTCGGCTTCGACGCAGAGGAGGGGCGGGCCGACGCACCCCTTGCGGCCGAGAGCCCCGCGCCCCCCCGCCGGGCCGCCGGGTGAGCGGGGGACCCCGCGCCTGGCCGCTCGCCGGCGCCGCGCTCGCGCGCGTCTGGCTGGCCTTCGCCTGGCCATGGCTCGCCGGCGGCCAGATCATCCCGTGGGATGCCAAGGCGCATTTCTACCCGATGATCCGCTTCGTCGCCCGGGCCGTCGCCGAGGGCGAAAGCGTCCTCTGGAGCCCCTATCACTATGGCGGTTTCCCGATGATCGCCGACCCGCAATCGATGATCCTGACGCCGAGCTTCTGGCCCGCAATCCTGGCCGGGCCCGACCCGAGCCTCGCCTTGGTCGACGCGGTGCATCTGGCGCATCTCCTCGCGGCCGGCCTCGCCGTGATGGCCTTCGGACGGCTCCGGGGCTGGGGACCGGCGGCGGCGCTCGCTGCGGGTCTGACCGCGATGCTGGCCGGTCCGGTGACGCTCCGGCTCGAGCACATGTTGATGACCGTGAGCTATATGTGGCTCGCGGTGGCGCTCTGGCGGCTCGAAGCGCTCCTCCTCCGAGGCGGCCTCTGGCGCGGCGCGGTCTTCGGGCTGGTGCTCGGGATCTTGCTGATCGACCGGAACCACGTGGCCTATCTGGGCGCCTGGGTGCTCTTTCTCTATGCGGCGGTGCGGATCTGGCCGCTCCGCGCCGACCGGATCGGCCCGATGGCCCTCGGCGGCGCGCTCGCGCTCGCCCTTGCGGCGGTGCCGGTGCTCCTCCTGCTGCAACTCGCCGGGCTCAGCAATCGCCCGGGCTTCGGGCTCGCGGATGCGAGCGCGGGATCGATGCCGCCGGCGGCCTTCGCCTCGGCCCTGATGCCCGAGCTATTCGGATCATTCGAAGCGGGTGGGCGGCACTGGGGCCCGGGCAGCGCCGCCTGGGGAGGCGAGCTCGCCGTCTTTCGCGGAATGGTGCACCTCTATTGCGGCGTGCTGGCGGTGGCGGCGGTCCTCTGGGGCGTGGCGACGGGGGCGCTCTGGCGGGGCGAGCGGCGCTTTTGGCTCGCGCTCTCCGGGGGCCTCGCGGTCTACGCGCTCGGCCGCTACACACCGGTCTTCGGGGTCCTCTACGACGTCGTGCCGGGCGTCGATCTCTTTCGCCGACCCTCGGACGCGCTGATCCCGCTCGGTCTCGCGCTCGCGATCCTCACGGGCGGGCTTGTCGACGCGGCGATCAGGGGGGACCGGACGCCCACGCGGACCGGGCTCGCGGCGGCGAGCGTGCTCCTTCTTGCAGCGATGGGGTCAGTGGCCGCGATCGCGCTCTCCCGCGGCGAGAGCGCCGATCTCGCGGCCGCGCTTCTTCGGCTGGGGATCGGGCTCGCACTCACGCTCACCTTCTTGGCGGGGGCGCCGCGGCGCAGGGCCGCCGCCTTCGCGGTCCCGGGGCTCCTCGCACTCCAAGCCGTCGATCTCGCGACCGCCCATTCGGGCCCCCACCAGAATACCCTACCGCCGACCCATGCGCGCCTGCTCGAGGCCCCCGAGACGGCCCCCCATCTGGCGGAGCTCCAGCGCCGGCTGGCCGAGCCCGACCCGACCGGCGTGCCGTGGCGCGTCGAGATCCTCGGGATCGGCACTTCGCTTCAGAATTTCGGGCAGGCGGCCGGCGTACAGAGCCTCCTCGGCTACAACCCCATCCGGCTTCGCGCCTTCGAGGAAGCCATCGCCCCCGGTCACCAGAACAGCGCCGCGCCCAAGCGCAATTTCGGCGACCGGATGACCTCCTATCAAAGCCCGCTCGCCCGGTCCCTCGGCCTTCGCTATCTGCTGACCGGACGTTCCGCTGACGCCATCGACCCGGCGTTCGCGCCCGACCGGGCCCGTCTGATCGGCATCTACGACCGGCCCGACGAACGAAAGGCGTGGCTCTACGAGCTGCCCGACGCCGAGCCGCGGGCGCGCCTCAGCCCCGCGGGGACCGTGCAGGTCACCCGCTACGGCCATGCGGAGATCCGGCTCGAGACCGCGTGTCCCGCCCCCTGCCGGCTCGTTTTGCGGGAGTTCGTCTATCCGGGTTGGGAGGTTTGGGTTGACGGTCGGCGCGCGCCGCTCGAGACCGAGGACGGGCTCTTCCGCGCCGTCGATTTGCCGGGCGGGGCGCACCGGGTGCGCTTCGTCTTTCGCCCGCTGTCGGCGGAGGCGCTCGGCCGTGCGGTCACGGGGCTTCTCGGGCGTTGATGCGGGCGCTGGCCGAGCAATTCCTGCGCTTTGCCGGGGTCGGCGCCGTGGCGACCGGCGCGCATTACGCGGTTCTCGTCGGGCTTGTCGAAGGCTTGGGGCGGGGGGTCCTGGCGGCCTCCGCCGTCGGTGCGGCGGGGGGCGCGGGGGTAAGCTATGCGCTCAACCGGCGCTATACCTTCGGCTCGGCGCGGGCACATCGGGAGGCCGCCCCCCGCTTCCTCGCGGTGGCGGCGCTCGCCTTTCTGGCCAATCTCGCGCTGATGGCGTTGGTCTATGGTTGGGCCGGGGCCCCCTATCTGCTCGCGCAAGGGGTGACGACCGCGCTCGTCCTCGGGATCACCTTCACGCTCAACCGCGCGTGGAGCTTTGCAGCCGGGCCGATCTCCGACCCGCCCCCCGATCCCGCCCCCGATCCCGGATCCGAGCGGGAGTGAGAGGGGCGGCCCGCGCCTGCGCCGGACCGCCCCAGCCGCTCAGGTGAGCGAGGCCAGGTCGTCTTGATCGAACGCCTCGTCATAGACCTCGAAGCGCCCCACCTCGCCGGTCAGCAGCTTGGTGAGCGCGCTGCTCGAATTCGTCGCCATGCGCTCGCCGCTCCCGCCGACCCAGATATCCGACCCGGTCTCGGTCCAGTCGAAATCGGTCGCGACCCGCGACACTTCGGTGCCGTCGAGGAAGAGCGCCATCTCCGTGCCGTCGAAAGTGAGGGCCGCGGTATAGTCCACGCCCTCTTCGATGAGCCCCTCCGCGCGGAGATAGACCGGCCCGTTGTCCGTCTCGGCCCGGACATTCAGGCTGTTCCAGCGCACGGACATATTGATATCCCCCGGCGTGTCCGAGCGGAGATCGCGCGAGAAGATCGTATCGACCACGTGATCGCCCGGCGCATCGACCGAGAAATCCACAACGATCGTCGCCTGGGAGAGGGCAAGATCCGCCGTGCTCTTGAACTCGGCCGCACCGCCCGCCCGCGAGACGGTGAGGGGGGCGTCGAGTTCGAGGATCGGGTCGGGAATGCCGGTCGGGCCCGTTTCCGTTCCCGTCTCCGTTCCCGTCTCCGTGCCCGTTTCGGTGTCGCCGTCGCTGGTGTCCGGTGCGGTGCTGTCCTCCGGCTCGGACGCGGCCGGCGCCTCGACGGTGAAGGCGATCTCGCCGTCGCCCAACAGATCGCCCGTGCCGTCCTCGCCCGAGAAAACCCGCACGCCGAGCGCATAGTCGCCGGGATCGAGCGCGGTACCGCCGCGGAAGTCGCCGTCCATATCCCCGAAGACCGCGTAGGGCGTCGCGTTCTCGACCTGGGTCTCGCCGCCGAACACGAACGCGACGCTGCCGATCGCCGGCGCGCCGGGCTTCGCCTCGGCGACGATGCCGATAGTCGCCCCGCCGAGCAGATCGCCCGAGATTGCCGCCGAGGGGTCGAGATCGGCGAGCTTCTCATTGGTCTCGGTGTCGACGAAGTAGAGATCGAGCAGCGTCTCGGCCGGGACCGTCACGACCGGCGCCTCGGCCACGGTCACGGTGATCCCGGCCGTATCGCTCAAACCGCGGCCGTCGGACACCACATAGCCGACCGTGGCGGTGCCGGCGAACCCGGGCGCCGCGGTCACGCGCACGGCGCCGTTGTCGAGGGCGGCCGTCAGCCCCTCGGGCGCATCCACGCTCTCGAGCGTCAGCGTGTCGCCGTCCGGATCCCGGTCGTTCGCGAGCACGTCCACCAACGCCGCACCGCCATGGTCGAGATCGAGCGCATCGTCGAGCGCCTCCGGCGCCAGATTGACCGCCTCTTCGACGATCTCGAAACCGACCGCCGTCTCGCCGATCACGGCTCCCGACGCGTTCGCCTCCGCATAGGCGATCACCGTCAGCTCGTAGCTGTCCGCCGGAAGCGGACCGCCCGCCATATCCTGACCGTTATCGCCGAAAATCGCGTAAGGGGCGCGGTTCTCCACCTGCACGACCTCGCCGTCGAGCACGAAGGCGATGCTGCCGACGGACCCGCCGGACGGGATCGCCTGGACGGACAAGGTGCCGATCTCGTCGCTCGAAAGCGTGATCGCGGTACCGTCCAGGAGCGGGGCGGCCATGCTGTTGTCGGTCGTGTCGATCAGACGAAGCTCGAGACCTACCGGCGCGACCGTGACGCTGAGGGTCGCGGTATCCGTCCCGCCATTGCCGTCGTCGATGCTGTAGGTGAGGCTGCTGTCGCCGACGAAGCCGGGCTCTGCGGTGACCGAGATCTCGCCAGTGCTCTCGACCCGGGCACTGATCCCCTCGCCGAGCGCCTCGATCGCCACCGTGAGCGCATCGCCGTCGAGGTCGCTGTCATTGGCGCGCAGATCGACGACCTCCGTCGCCCCGTTCGCCAGATCGAGCGTGTCGTCCACCGCAACGGGCGCGGTGTTCGGGACCTCTTCGACCAGCTCGAAGGTGAAGCTCTGGGAGCCGAGCGGGAACCCGCCCGCATTGTTATCGGAATAGGCCGTCACCGTCAGGGTGTGCGTCCCGACCCCGAGATCGCCCGCGGAGAGGTCGCCGGCCGTGTCGCCGAAAAGCGCATAGGGCACGACGTTCTCGGTGCGCGCGGGCCGGTCGTCGAGCTCGAAGACGACGCTGGCGACGGACGCACCGGCCGGGGCGACCGCCTCGATCGTCAGCGCCGCCAGCTGCGCGGGCGAGAGGGTGATCACCTCGCCGGTCTCGAGCGTCTCGATCTCGCTGTCGGAGGCCGCATCCATCAGCCGGACCGACAGCTCGACCTCGGCGGGCGGGGCCACGGTCACGGCAATCTGGGCCGTATCGGTGCCGCCATTGCCGTCCGCGACCGTGTAGCTCACGAAGGCCTCGCCGGCAAAGCCGTCCTCGGCGGTGATCTCGATGGTCTCGCCGTCGTCGAGGACCGAGGCATCGAGCCCGGCCGGCGCGAGCAGATCGGTGACGGTCAGCCCGTCACCATCCGCGTCGCGGTCGTTGGCGAGCACATCGACCGTGCCGGTGGCGCCGAAATCGAGCGCAACCGCATCGTCCTCCGCCACCGGCGCCCTGTTCGGCACCTCTTCCACGATCTCGAACGCGACCGTCTGCCGCCCGATCTCGTCCCCGGACCCGTTGCCGCCCGAATAGACAACGACGGTGAGCGTGTGCTCCCCGGCGGCAATGGTGCCTGCGTTGAGATCGCCGGCGCGATCCCCGAAGAGTGCGTAGGGCGCCGCGTTCTCGGTCTGGACTTCGTCGCCATCGAGGAAGAACACCACGCTGCCGATCGACGCGGCCTCGGCCGACACGGTCACCGACAATTCCGCGAGCGCCTCCGGGGCCAACCTCACTTCGGTGCCATCGACGAGGGGCGCGATTTCCGCATCCTCATTGGCGTCCATCAGCGTGAGCGAGAGCGCGACCGGTTCGGGATCGCCCGTGCCCATGTCGTCTTCGACCGCATCCGCAAACACCAGCGTGTATTGTTGATCCGGGTCGTCCGGTCGCTGGTCCCTGAGATTGTTCGCCTCGAACGTCTCGAGATCGGTGATCAGGGTGCCATCGACGGTGACGTTCTCGAAGCGGATCGGGTCGTCGAGGTTCGTGGCATTGATGAGGTATACCGAGTTGCCGGTGGTGATGCCGACGATGTCGGTGTTGAGAACCTCGGTATCGCCGCTGGAGATCTGGATGCCGGTGCCGCCGCCGGAAAGGCTGGTGACGGTGGAATTCGAGATCTCGCCGTAGCCCGCGCTGCCATTGGTGTCGGTCGCGTCGGAGTCCTTCGCCTCGCCGCGCCGCAGCCGGATGCCGACCGATGCGGCCTCGAGGGTGATGTCGGCATCGTTGACGGCCACATGGCCGCGCAGGTCGAGCGCCGCCTTGCCCGCTGCCCCTTCGTTCATGACGACGTCGATGCCGTCGAACCGGACATGCGGCTCGCCGGTGTGGACCATCTGGCCCTTGATATCCACGCCGTCTTGGCCCGTGTTGCGGATCGTCGTGTCCGCGAAAACGATCCCGGTGGAGAGCGTATTTTTCTGGATGCCGATCCCGTAGGTCTCGGTGCCGTCGATCAGCAACCCGGTCGAGACGAGCCCGTCGATATTCGACAGGCGCATGCCGTGCACGCCCGAATTCAGGATGGTGACGTCCTCAAAGCTGAGACCGGACGCGTCGATCGAGTGAACGCCGTTGCCGCCGGCGTTTTCGACGACGACGTTCTTGAGGCCGATATCGCTCGAGTTGAAGATGCCGACGCCATCGCCGCTCAGGGCATCATCGCTGGTGATCTTGATATTTTCGAAGCTAATCGCGGTCGACTGAGAAACATTGATCCCGGTCTTCGCCGCATCGCGCGTCACGACGGCCATGCCGCCATCGGCGGTGGTGATCGTGATCGGCTGTTCGTCGCCCTCGTCCGTGCGCCGCAGGGTCACGCCGGCCGCGTTCGAGTACGTGCCGCCGAAAGGTCCGTTGCCCTCGCTGCTCATGAGGATCGTGCCGCCGGTGTCCTCGAGCGCATCGATCGCGGCCTGCATGGCCCGGCCGAAATCCTCGCCGTTCTCGGCGTATATCTCGTCGAAGATTATGACGGTCCGGTCGGTCACCGGGGCCGCAACCTCAATCGTCACCTCGGCGGTGTCCGTGCCGCCCTTGCCGTCCGACACTTCGTAGGTGAGCACGTCCGTGCCCGAAAACCCCTCATCTGGCGTGTAGCGAATGTCGCCGTCGCCCTGGACGCTGGCCGTGCCGTTCGCCGGGCCGTCGACAATGGCGACCGTGAGCCCGTCGCCATCCGCGTCGGTGTCGTTGCCCAGCACATCGACCGTGCCGGGGACGCCGAATTCGAGGGCCAGTTCGTCGTCTTCGGCCACCGGCGCGGCGTTCTCCGGCGCCTCGTCCTCCGAGGGAAGCACGACCTCTGTCTGGGGAGAGGTCTCACCCGTCAGGCTGAAGTCGGAGGCGAGGTCGCGGTTGACGAGGCCGATGGCGCCGATCGCATGCGACGAGGGCGTCGCACCGGCGAGTTGGATCGTGTAGACGCCCGGCGCATCGAACTCGACCACGATGTCGTGGCGCTCGCCGCGGACACCGGTGTCGTTCACATGCCCGCCGCCACCCCAATGGGTCGATCGGTTAGTGGATTGATAGCGCATCCAGCCGTCCTCGCCATCGGCAAGCGGCAGGGGCTCGGCATCGTCGGGGAAGCTCCCCGGCGCGGCGCCTTCGGGATACATCCGGCTGTCGTCATCACGGTCGAGGCCGTAGAACCGCGCGCCGTCGATCTTGACCCAGGTGTCGCCGCCGACCTCCGGGCGATCCGTGGCCGGCTGATCGCGCAGCTCGAATTCATACAGTCCGGGGTTCTCGATCACCACATAGTAGGTGAGGATCGCCTCGCCCGGCGCGTCGAACTGATCGGCGCCCTGCCACATGACGAAATCGTTGAGCCCGCCGAGCGCGCCCAGATCGGGAGCCGCCGTGCGGTCGTAATTGGCCTTGGTAACCCACCCCTCCGGTAGATCGGGATACGCTTCCGCCTGGATCAGCACGCTGCCGTTCTGCTCTTGATAGGCCAGGACGGTGTCGCCACCCGTGACCGGGGTGTCGTCCACCGGCTCTTCTTGAACGGGCGCCTCGGCCACCTCAACGACGATCGCGGCGATATCCGAGCCGCCATTGCCGTCCGACACCTCATAGCTCACCACGCCCGTGCCCGAAAAGCCGGGCTCGGCCGTCACCCGGACCGCACCGCCGTCGATCTCGGCGCTGAGGCCGGTGGGCGCATCGACCGAGAAGATCATAAGCTCGTCGCCGTCCGCGTCGCCGTCGTTCGCGAGCACATCCACGGTCGCGCTGCCGCCATGCGCGAGGTCGAGCGCATCGTCGAGCGCCAGGGGTGCCGTGTTGGCCGGGGGCGTGTCCGATGGCTCCTGCCCCTCCGCATAGGGCGGCGGACCGAGCACGTCGTTCGGTGTGGGATCGTTATAGACGAGCGCGTCGAGATCGAGGTTCGCCGCGGTGTTCACGAGCACGGTAACCCCGGAGTTCAGGCTCCCCGGCATGGCGGCGCCCGGCTGCGGCCAGAGATAGCCATGCGCCATCTCGGCCACGAGCTTCACATGCACCACGCCATCGTCATCGCGGAAGACGGCTGTGTCGGGCGAGGCCTCGAGCATCTCCATCGACGTCACTTCGCGCGCCGGGCGGGAGGCACCGGTGTTGGGATGGTCGATCGTGAAGCTCGAGTCGGTCGGGATGTCGTCGCCCAGGCTGACGATGAAGCTCTGACCCCAATCCGCATCGCCGAGGTAGAGACGGAAATTGTCCCGGTCCGGGGTCCCGAACGCCAGCTCGTAGGTATAGCCGTCGAAGAGAGGGACCTGCTGGCGGATGTCGTTCGCGTATTCACCGTCCGATCGCGTGGCGCCGAGATTGCTGAACGGCAGGCCGTGGTTCCCCCCGTTGTTGCGGTCAGGGGTGCCGCCCGAGTCCACCGTGAGCGTCGCGCTTTGCTCACCGCTGGTGGTGATGATCGTGCCCCAGTCGGGGTTGATCACGTACTCCTCGCCGGCGTTGAAACCTTGCGACGCAGTCCCGTCGGTGCTGCGCATGTAGATCATGGCGCCTTCGACGCCGGAGATCGAGCCGTCGACGTCCACAAGACCGCGCGCCGCGTTGTCGTTGCCGAAGGCATTGCCGCCGCCGTTGATGCTGAACTTGTTCGCCTCCGCGACGTTGTCGCCCCAGGTGATGCCCTCGAGGCCGAAGGACGACGATTTGTGGATGGCATTGGAATTCTCGATGGCGCCGTCGCCCGGCTCGGTGAAGCCGTCGAACATCACGTTCGAGAGCGAGCCCGGCCCGTCGTAAAGCTGCCAGCCCTGGAAGTTGCCGTTGCCGCCCGGCAGGCTGCGCCCGGCCTCGATCTCCGCTGCCGTCTGCGGGTTGCCGATATTGTCCGAACGCCCGACGATCAGACTGTTCTCGATGGTGTTGTTGAGCCGGAAGCGCCCGTTCGAGCCCATCTCGGCGAACACGCTGTCCGTGAAGGTGCCGTTGACCGCCTGCGCGTAGGCGCCGAGGCTGCTCTTGTACACCGTCAGGCCCGAAATCACCCAGTCGTCGGCCTTCTGCGGCTGGTCCGCATCGCCTCGCGGATCGCCGTCCTGAGCCATGCCGCGATGGTGCACGTAAACGCCCCGGTCTGCGATCGAATGCACGGTGTTGTCGTCGACCGTGCCGAAATCGTAAAGCTGCTCACCCCGGAGCTGGAAATAGAAACCGTTGGCGTCCGACCCGGCGGCGTGGTTGCCCGTCCAGGTGTTGTCGGCGTTCGTCGTATAGAAGTTCGACGGCGTCCCGTCGCTCGCGCCGCCGATCTCGCCAAAGCGGCCGACATCGCGCGCGTTGATGGCGAGGTTGTCGATTAAATCGTTATCGTAGGTATTCGATTCTTCCAGGTAATAGCTGTGGCTGATCGTCTCGTAGACGACGTTGTCACGAACCTCGGCGTTTTGTGTGTTGTGGACGGTGATGCCTTTGTTGAAGCTGTGGTGAATCGAGCTGTCGCGGATGTACTGGCCGCCTACATCGTCCAATTCGTGCCAGTGAGCCGGATAGCGGCCCAAGATCCCAGCCTGGCCCATAAAAGCGAGTTCGACGCCCGAGAGATACATTTCGCCACCATGCATGATCATGGTGTGGCCGCCGTACTGGTCGTCTTGCTCGTTGAGCGGTTTGGTCTCGTCGTATTGGATGTCGCCCTTGATCACCACGTCGCGGTTGAGGAGCCCCACCTCCGCGCGCATGTCGAGCGTGTGCACCTCGCCGTCCGGGTCGTTATAAGTCTCGACCTCGCCGTAATGCATGAAATCGGCCGGGCGATCGAGCCGGAAGGTCGAACCGTTGATCACCTCGACGATCTCGAACTCTTCCGCTTGATCGAGATCGAAATCGGTCGAGGCAATCGCGATCTTGTCGCCGACTTCCCAACCGGTCTGGCCGTCGACGCGGATCACGTCTTCTCCGGCGTCGAGCGTGGAGCGGAGCTGGGTCCAGCTGTCCTTTTGCTCGGCATCGTCGGTGTGGATCGAAATCGTTGCGCCCTCGCCCATGGCCATGAGGAAGGCGTTGTTGTTCTCGATCACGTGGTGGGAGTGGCCGCCATCCGCATCGCCGCAGTGGCAGGTGCTGCCGCCGGTGATCGGGCACTGGTCGGGGGGCGTTTCGCAGCCGTCCGGGTAGTCGCGCAGATCGACGCGATTGGTGTTGTCTTTGCCGGCGAGCGTGAGGTCGAATTTGCCACGGAAGGGCGCGTCTGCTGTGCCAACCTCGAAGCTGCCATCGCCCGAGACCAAAGCCCAATCGGTGATGAGCTCGAGCGGCGGCGCATCTGGCCCGCCGTCCTCCACGGTAAACTCGCCATAGATGACAAGGCCCTTGACCGTGGCCGTCTCCGCGTCGACGTCGAAGATCAGCCGGTCGTCAGAGTTGACGATAACCACGTCGTCTGGCCCCGGAGGCGTGCCATCCGCCATCCGAAGTTCGGACCAAAGAACTTCTGCCATGTCACCTATCCCCTGTCAGGTCGATCGTGAATCTATGAAGAGACGAACCATGAATTGACCAACACGACGTGACCCACTCACTCCGGAATTGGGACTATCACGGCTGTGCGATTCCCGCCAACGTAGAAATCTCAGAACAAGACGGGAACTATCGACAAATTTTCGAGCAGGGGCCGGCCAGGAAAGACCGCTCGATCCAAGACCATAGGCCCGGCACATCGCCCATCGCAGGGCTGTCATGCTCATTCGAGCGTCTGGACACAAAAGGTTTGCACGAATGCGCTATTCCCTCCGCCGAGTAAGCGGAGGCGAGCGTTCTCATGTGCCGAAAAGCTCAGATCCTCGCGATCGCCCGGCGGGACGGCCGCGTGATGGTCGATGCGCTCGCGACCCGTCTCGGCGTGTCGGCGCACACCATCCGGCGGGATCTGAACGCGCTTTGCGCAGAGGAAAAACTGCGGCGGCTGCATGGTGGCGCCGAATATGTCGAAGCCGATCAAAACCTGCCCTATGGCACCCGGTCGGTGATGAACGCGCGCCAAAAACGCGCGATTGCCCGCGCGGTCGCCGAGATCGTGCCCGACGGCGCGACGGTCTTCGTCTCGATTGGAACGACGCCCGCCATCGTGGCGGCGGCGCTCTCTTCCAAACGGGATCTGACGGTCATCACGAACAATCTGAACGCGGCCAATGCGCTCGCCATCGCCGAGCGGCGGGGGATCCGCATCGTGCTGCCGGGCGGCGAGATGCGTCTGCCGGACCGGGACATCGTCGGCGAGGACGTGCTGCGGATGTTCGAGGGCTACCGCGCGGATTTCGGCATCTATGGCGTCGGCGGGATCGAGCGCGACGGCACCCTCCTCGATTTCCACGCGAGCGAAGTGCGGATCCGCGAGCAGATCCGGCGAAACAGCCGGGCCTCGGTTTTGGTGGCAGACTGCTCGAAATTCGCCCGCGCCGCGGCGGCGGCCGGCAGCCATCTGGCTGAGGTCGATATCGTCGTCCTCGACCGCCGACCGGAGCCGCCGTTCGACGCGCTCGTCGCCGGTCTGCCCGGGCGGGTGATCTATGCGGATGCGCCGGGTGCGCCGGGTGCGGACGCCGATGCCGAACCGAGCACAGCCGATGCCTGAGCCCTTTGTCGAGATCGCCGGCGTCACGCGCCAATGGCAGGGCAAAGGCGGCGTGGTCGATATCTCGGTCGCCATCCCCCGCGGGGCGTTCGTCTCGATCCTCGGGCCCTCGGGCTGCGGAAAGTCGACGCTCCTGCGTCTGCTCGCCGGGCTCGAGACGCCCGAGGCGGGCACCGTGCGCATCGCCGGGCGCGATGTCACCCATGCGCCGGCCTCGGCCCGCGGGCTCGCCATGGTCTTCCAGTCCTACGCGCTCTTTCCGCATCTGAACGTGCGCGAGAACATCCTCTTCGGCATGCGCGTGCGCCGGGTTCCGAAGCTTGCGCGCACCGCGAAGCTCGCCGAGGCGGTCGGTATGCTCGGCCTCGAGGGTCTCGAAACACGCAAACCCGGCGAGCTCTCGGGCGGTCAGCGCCAGCGGGTCGCCCTCGCGCGTGCGGTGGTCTCGGGCCACCCGCTTTGCCTGATGGACGAGCCGCTCTCGAACCTCGACGCCAAGCTCCGGACGTCGGTTCGCCGGGATATCAAGGCGTTGCAGCGCCGGCTCTCGCTGACGGTCGTCTACGTGACCCACGACCAGGGCGAGGCGATGTCCCTCTCGGACCGGATCGTGCTGATGCGCGACGGGCGCGTCGAGCAGATCGCGAGCCCGGAGGCGCTCTATGCGCGCCCTGTCAGCACCTTTGCCGCCGAATTCGTCGGCGATCCGCCGATGGCTCTCGTCGAGGGCGGCGCGCTGGAGCGGGAGGGGGCGCTGGAGCGGGACGGGGCGCTGGAGCCGGACGGCGCGCTGGAGCGGGACGGCGCGCTGGAGCAGGGCGGGGCGACGGTCGGGATCCGGCCGGAGCACATCGCCCTCGCCCCGGCCGCGGAGGCGGATCTCATGGGCGAGGTCGAGGACGTCGAATATCTTGGCGCCGAGAGCCGCATCGTCGTGCGCCACCCGGCCGCGCGCGGGCTCATCGTCTCGGTCCCCGGCCCGGCCGGATGGCGCCACGGTGACCCGATCGGCCTCGCCCTGCCCGAGGCCCACCGGATCCGGTTCGATGCCCAGACCGGGCGCGCGCAACCGGACCCGCACCAGGATTGTGGCGGACGCGGACCTGCCGCGCCCCACGATAGCCGCGAGGCACTGCCCCTCAGCCCCCCAACCCCCTGAAAGGAAACCGCCATGCGCGTCACCACCCCGACTGCCCTCATGCTTGCCGCGACCACGGCGCTCGCGACCCCGGCCGTCGCCGAGACCGAGCTGACCATGTACTATCCGATTGCCGTGGGCGGCCCGCTCACCGCCGTCGTCGACGGTATCGTGGCCGATTTCGAAGCCCAGAACCCCGACATCACCGTGAACGCGATCTATGCGGGCAACTACGACGACACCCGGATCAAAGCGCTCGCCGCGCTCAACTCGGGCGAGCCCGCCCAGCTCTCGGTGATGTTCTCGATCGACGCCTACGACCTGATCGAGCAGGATATCATCGTTGCCTTCGACGACCTGATCGAGGGCGAGGACGAGCAAGCCTGGCTGAACGGTTTCTACCCCGCGCTGATGGCCAACGGACAGATCGAGGGCAAGACCTGGGGCGTGCCGTTCCAGCGCTCGACGATCGTCGCCTATTACAACAAGGACATGTTCCGCGCGGCCGGTCTCGATCCGGAGAAGGCGCCGACCACCTGGGACGAGCTCGTCGAGATGGGCCAGGCGCTCACCAATGACGAGCATCACGGGCTGATGATCCCCTCGACCGGTTACCCCTACTGGATGTTCCAGGCGCTCGCCATCCAGAACGGTAAGGAACTGATGTCGGGTGACGGGCTCGAGACCTATTTCGACGATCCGGCGGTGATCGAAACGCTCGCCTTCTGGCGCTCGCTGTCGACCGAGCACGGCATCATGCCCGAGGGCACCGTCGAGTGGGGCACGCTGCGCCAGGCCTTCCTCGAGGGTCAGACCGCGATGATGTGGCACTCGACCGGCAACCTGACCGCCGTGAAGAACAATGCGGAGTTCGACTTCGGCGTCGCCATGCTCCCCGCGAACGAGCGGCTTGGCTCGCCGACCGGCGGCGGCAACTTCTACATCTTCAAGGACGCGACCGAAGAAGAGCAGCGGGCCGCCCTCGAACTCATCAAGTTCATGACGTCGCCGGAGCAGGCCGCCCGTTGGTCGATCGCCACCGGTTACATGGGCGTCTCGCCGGCCGCCTACGAGACCGAGGCGCTTCAGGCCTACACCGCCGAGTTCCCCCCGCCGCTCGTCGCCCGCGACCAGCTCGAGCATGCCGTCGCCGAGTTCTCGACTTTCGAGACCGCGCGCGTCCGCGAGGGCCTGAACAATGCGATCCAAGCCGCCCTCACCGGCACCAAGACGCCGGCCGAAGCCCTTGGCGAGGCGCAAGCCGCCGCCGACCGCCTGCTCGAAGCCTATCGCTGAACTGCCGGGCGTCGGGGGGAGACCCCCGGCGCCCCTGCCGATCGGGGGAACCTCGCGCATGACCGACGCCGTCACCCTCGCGCGCCGGCGCCGCGCCATCCACGGCTGGCTCCTGCTGACGCCGGCGCTCGTGATGCTCACGACCTTCGCCTTCTACCCCTCGCTCGCCACGCTCGGCACGAGCCTCTTCTCGCGCGGCACCCGCCGGAGACCGTCGGAATTCGTCGGGCTCGAGACCTACGAGCGGCTCTTCGACGACCCGGTTTTCTGGACGGTGGCCTGGAACAACCTGCTCTATGCGGGGGTGACGATCCCGATCTCCATGGCCCTCGCTCTCGTCATGGCGCTCTGGGCGAATGCCCGGATCCCGGCGCGGAGTTTCGTGCGCACGGCCTATTTTACGCCGACCGTGCTGCCGATGATCGCGGCCGCGAACCTCTGGCTTTTCTTCTATACGCCGGGCTTCGGCGTGCTCGACCAGATCGGCGCGCTCTTCGGCGCCGAGAGCGTGAACTGGCTCGGCCAACCGCAGACGGCGCTCTGGGCGGTCTGCGCGGTCACCGTCTGGAAGGAGGCGGGGTTTTTCATGATCTTCTACCTCGCCGCGCTCCAGACGATCCCCCCGGATCTCAAAGAGGCCGCGGACATCGAGGGCGCCTCCCGCTGGACCTATACCCGGCGCGTCGTGCTGCCGCTTCTCATGCCGACCACGCTCTTCATCCTGGTGAACGCGATGATCAACTCGGTGAAGCTCATCGACCATCTGTTCATCCTGACCAAGGGCGGCCCGTCCGACGCGTCGAAACTCATGCTTTATTATGTTTGGGAGAACGCGTTTGCCTTTTTCGACGCGCCCGCCGCCGCGGCGATGACAGTGCTTGTGCTCGGCGTGCTCGGGGCCCTTGCCGCCTTCCAGTTCTTCGTGATCGACCGCAGGACGCATTACCGATGAGCCTGTCCGCCCGCGCCGAGGCCGCGCTTGCCCTCACCCTCGCGATCGTCTGGATTTCACCGCTCCTCTTCGCGGTCTGGGCGGCGTTTCATGACGTGACGGATGCGGTCAATTTCAACCTACTCGCCCCCTGGACGCTAAAGAATTTCGAAACCGCCTGGGCCGGAGCGCCCTGGCTTCAGTATTTCCTCAACAGCTTCTTGCTGGTCACCTCGGTGCTGATTGGCCAATTCGTCCTTTGTACGCTGGCAGGTTTCGCCTTTGCGCAAGTCGCATTCCGCGGCAAGGACACGCTCTTTGTCCTCGTGCTTCTGCAACTCTTCATCCTGCCCGAGGTGCTGATCGTCGAGAATTTCGCCGTGGCGAGCGGGCTCGGCCTGGTCGATACGATCTTCGGGATCGGTGCGCCTTACATGGCATCGGCCTTCGGCATCTTCCTGATGCGCCAGACGTTCAAATCCGTGCCGAAAGAGCTCGACGAGGCCGCCCGGGTGGAGGGGTGCTCGCTCCTCGGCGTGCTCTGGAGGGTCTATGTTCCCGCCGCGCGACCCACTTACCTCGCCTATGCGCTCGTCTCGGTCGCGACCCATTGGAACAATTTCCTCTGGCCGCTCATCGTGACGAATTCCGAAAGCACGCGACCGCTCACGGTGGGCCTTTCGATCTTCGCGGCACCCGAGAACGGGGTCGATATCTCGGTCATCTCGGCGGCGACGGTGATGACGATCGCACCACTTGTGGTGCTGTTTCTCGTCTTCCAGCGCCAATTCGTTCAAGCTTTCCTGCGCGCCGGCATCAAATGACCGGGGCGATCCCTGCGACCGCATGGCAGCGGGAAGTGGTACCGCCTCCCCGGCTCGAACGGGGGACCTCTAGATCCACAATCTAGCGCTCTAACCTACTGAGCTAAGGCGGCAGCGGCGCACGGGCCTTATCGGGCAATTACCGCGGGGACCGGGCCATTTCAAGCGGGGCCCGCGAATTCCCTGACCTCGGGGCTGGCGTGTCAGGCCGGATTGCGCGATCATCCTGCTCGGTTCGTTAACGCAAGAGGCCGGCCGATGGGGATCGACAGCGAGAGCGATGTGCAGGCGGATCTTCGGATCGGACCCACAAGCCTCGGCATGGTGCGCATCTATGTCGAAGCGGACGGCGTGTCCTTGCCGATGGACTTCGACCCCGCCGCGGCCCGCGAGATCGCGGAAGAACTCCGTCTCGCAGCAAATGCGGCCGAAACCCGCCCGGACGGCCGCGCCCGGAAGGCGCGCGGCGAGAGGAGCTGACCCGGGCGACCGCTCTGCCATCGGTCGAGGCCGGGGCGGGCAGGGCGGCGGCCGAGGCCCCGGCGACCGCATTGGCGCCCGAGGGACCGCCCCCGGTCGAGCGGATCGAGGACGACCCGGACGCGGAGCCCCCGGCGTCCGACGCCTTGCCGCTGGCCATCGCGGCGCTCTCGGTCGACGGCCGCTGCCGAGAGCGCAATCCGGCCGATCTCGCGATTTTCGGGGCCGAGGCGGATCGCTTCGTCCACCGGTTCCGGATGCCCGCCGCGGGGCAGGCCCTGCTTGCCCGGGCCATCGAGACCGGAACGGCCGAGACCGACGCCGTGCTCGAAACCGAAGCCGGCCCCGGGCCCTTTCGCGTGGCGCTATGGCGCCAGCGGGGCGGCGAGCGGATCCGGGTGCTCGCGGTCTTCTCCCAGTCGGTGCCTGTGTCCCGGCCCGCGCCCCGTGCGGATGAGCCTCCGCCGTGCGCGGATCGGCCCGGATCGCTTGACGCGGACCGCATGCGCGTTGCGGCCGAGCTGCGCGGACCGACCGCTGCGGTGCTCGGACTAGCCGCAGAGCTCCGTGCCGGCGATTTGGCGGAGGGGACGGTTCATGAACGCGCGGGCGATATCGCCGCCGCTGGCTGGCGGCTCGCCCGGATCGCAGCGGCCCTCGACGCAGGCGGGGAGACCGCGGCGCCGAAGTTCGCCGAAGTCGATCCGGTGGCACTCCTCGGGCGTCTGTGTCGCCTCGCCGTCCCGTCTGCCTCGGCCGCCGGCACCGAGCTCGTGATGCCCGCGCGCAGCCCCGCGCCGACGCGCCTCGTTGTCTCGGATCCCGACCGGCTCTGGGCCGCGCTCGAATTGCTCCTCCAGGGCGCAATCCGGGCCGCGGGGCAGGGCGGCCGGGTGGAGGCCGTCTGCCGCACGGATCCGGACGGCGGCGTCGCCATCGATCTCTCAGACACGGGCGTGCCCGGCGAGCCGGACGACGCGCCCGCGGCCGCCCCCCCACCCTGGCCGCTTGCGACCGCAGAGGCCGCCCCGGCCCCGCGTCTCGCGCCCTTCGACCATACTAGCCTGGCGGCGCTCCTCACCGAATGCGGGGCGCAGTTTTCCCTCGAGGGGCTCGCGGATGGCGGAACCCGCGTCCGCATTGTCTTCCCGCCGGCCCGCTGCCTCGACGCCCCCTGAGCGGAGAACCCGATGACGCCAAAGGACCTGGAGACTGCGCCTGTCTGGTGGTCGCCTGTGGCCCGGGCGCGCGAAAGCGCCCTCCGCGCCCGCCTCGAGGGTCTCGGCGGGCAGGGCCTTGCCGACGCGCTCGCCGCCGCGGCCGCCTCCCATGCCCGGGACCACGACGGCCGGGCGCTCAATCTCAACCCGGCGACCAATGTGATGAACCCGGCCGCCGAACGCTATCTCGCTTCGGGTCTCGCCACGCGGCCCTCCCTCGGGGCGCCGGGCGAGAAATACGAAATGGGGCTCGAGGCGGCCGAGGAGATCGAGACCATCGCCGGGACGCTGGCGCGGCGGGTCTTCGGCGCGGCCTTTGCCGAGACACGGGCGCCGTCCGGGGCGGTGGCCAACCTCATGGGGTTCCTGGCGTGTTGCCGACCGGGCGACCGGGCGATCGTGCCGCCCGAGGCGATCGCCGGGCATGTGACGCATCACACGGCCGGAGCGGCGGGGCTTCTCGGGCTCGAGGTCCACACGGCCCCCGTCGATGCCGAGCGCTATTCGGTCGATCTGCCGGGGCTCGCGGCGCTTGCCGAGCGGGTGCGCCCGCGGCTCGTGACCCTCGGCGGATCGCTCAACCTCACCCATCATCCGCTCGCCGAAGTCGTCCGCATCGCCCATGGCGTCGGCGCGCGGGTGCTCTTCGACGCGGCGCATCTCTCGGGACCGATCGCAGGCGGCGTCTGGCCGAACCCGTTGGCTGAGGGGGCCGATCTGATGACCATGAGCACATATAAGAGCCTCGGCGGGCCGCCGGGCGGGCTCGTGCTCACGAACGATCCCGAACTTGCCGAGCGGGTCGACCGGATCGCGTTTCCGGGGCTGACGGCGAATTTCGATCTGGGCCGGGTGGCCGCTCTCGGGCGGGCGCTCGTCGATTGGGAGGCACCGACGGGGCCCGCCTATGCGCGGGAGATGGTCGCGGCGGCGCGGACTTTGGCGGCCGAGCTTTACCGCCTTGGTGCGCCCGTCTTCTTTGCGGGGGATGTGGCGACCGAGGGGCATGCCTTCGCGCTCGACGCGGCGGAGCATGGCGGCGGTCAGGCAATGGCGCGGCATCTGGCGCGGGCCCGGCTCCTCGCCTCGGGGATCGGGCTGCCGGCCGCCCCTGTGGCGGGCGACGCGAACGGGCTTCGGCTCGGACTGAACGAGGCGGTGCGCCGGGGCCTTACGGCCGACGACATGGGAGAGCTTGCCGAGCTGATCGTCGCCGCCCTCGCTCCGGAACCCGAGCGGATCGCCCCGGCGGTCACGGCCTTTCGGCGCCGTTTCGACGACCTCCGCTTCGTCACGTGAGCGGCGTCAAAGATCGGGCGCGACGGTCAGCCGCGCGAGCCGGTCCGCCGCCAGCCGGGCAAATCGCAGGATCAGCGCCTTTCGACGGGGCGCGGCGAGGCGGCGGAGCGGCCCCGGGCGCAGGATCTCCGCGCCGTCCCGGTCGGCCCGGAGCAACCCCGCATCGGCGGGCAGCAGCTCGTCCGGAAAGCCCTCCGGCACCGCGAAATGGAACCGGTCGCACCAGTCCACATAACCCGGCCATTTCGCGTCGGAGGTGAAATCCGCGCGGGAAGATTTGACCTCCACGCCCCAGATCTCGCCGGTCGCCATCACAGACAGCACATCCATCCGGAGCCCGGTCGACAGCGTCACCTCGGTGAGCGCGGCGCCCCCATGCGAGATGAGACCGCGGCATACCCCACGAGCGAGCACGCGTCCCGGCGATATGGCAGCGGCGGTATCCATGGGCCGAGAGAACCAAGGCGGAACATCCGGGTCAATACCGAATGGGCCGGCCGGCTCGCCTCAGGCGTCCGGACCGACGAAGTCGAGATCGAAGGCGGCCGCCATCAGCGCGCGGGCATAGTCGGTTTCGGGCCGCTCGAAGATGCGTTCGGCGGACCCGGCCTCGCCCACTTCGCCGTTGCGCATCACGACGATCCGATGCGCAAGCGCCCGGACGACCGCGAGGTCATGGCTGATGAAGAGCATGGCGAGGCTGTGGCGCTCTTGCAGCTCGCGGAGGAGCCGGACGATCTGCGCCTGCACCGTGCGGTCGAGCGCCGATGTGGGCTCGTCGAGGACCAGCAGCGTTGGACGCAGGATCATCGCCCGCGCGATCGCGATCCTTTGGCGCTGGCCGCCCGAGAACTCGTGCGGATAGCGGTCCATGGTCGCCGGATCGAGCCCCACTTCCTCGAGGATCCGGGCGACCGCCGCGCGCTCGGTGATCCCGGTCTCGCCGAGCCCATGCACGCCCAGGCCTTCTGCGACGATCTCGGCCACCGACATCCGCGGCGACAGCGAGCCGTAGGGGTCCTGAAAGACGATCTGCATCTCGCGCCGGAGCGACCGGAGCGCCCGCGTCCTCAGCCCCATGACATCGCGGCCGAGGAACGCCACCCGGCCCTCTGCCCGCACGAGCCGCATGATCCCGAGGGCGAGCGTGGTCTTTCCCGAGCCCGACTCGCCGACGATGCCGACGGTCTCGCCGCGCTTGAGCGTGAGGTCGATATCGGTCACGGCCTTGATATGCCCGACCGTCCGGCGGAGGAGCCCGCGCTTGATCGGGAACCACACCCGGACGCGCTCGGCATCGAGCACGGGCTCGGCGTCTTCGGCGATCGGCTCCGGGCGTCCGCGCGGCTCGGCGTCGAGAAGCATGCGGGTATAGGCGTGCTCGGGCGTCCCGAAGACCTGCGCCGTCGGGCCGGTCTCGACGATCCGCCCCTCGCGCATAACGGCTACCCGATCGGCAATCTTGCGCACGATGCCGAGATCGTGGGTGATGAAGAGCATCGCCAGGTTCTCCCGCGCCCGCAGGTCTGCGAGGAGCGCGAGGATCTGCGCCTGGATCGTGACGTCGAGGGCGGTGGTCGGCTCGTCCGCCACCAAAAGCCGCGGCCGGTTGGCCAGCGCCATGGCGATCATCACGCGCTGGCGTTGCCCGCCCGAGAGCTGGTGCGGCCACGCGCTGAGGCGGCTCTCCGGATCTCGGATGCCGACCTGGGTCAACAGCTCGAGCGTGCGCGCCCGCGCTTCGGCGCCGGTCAGACCCTGGTGGACAAGAAGCGTTTCGCCGATCTGCTGCTCGATCGTATGGAGCGGATTGAGCGACGTCATCGGCTCCTGGAAGATGAAGCTGATCGCGCTGCCGCGCACCCGGCGAAGCTCGGCATCCGTGGCGCCTGAGAGATCCCGGTCGTCGAAGCGGACGCGGCCGGTGACCGTGGCGCTGTCGGGGAGGAGGCGCACGGCCGAGAGGGCGGTGAGCGATTTGCCTGAGCCCGACTCGCCCACGAGCGCCAGCGTCTCTCCCGCCGCGAGCGCGAGGGACACGCCATCGACGGCAGGCGGGGCCGCGCCGAACCGCACGGTCAGATCGCGGATCTCGAGAAGCGGCGGCGCGCCCGTGGGGTCTGTGCTCACGCGAAGGTCTTCCGCGGGTCGAAGGCGTCGCGGATCCCCTCGAAGACGAAGACCATGAGCGACAGCATCACGGCAAAGGTCACGAAGGCGGTGATCGCGAGATGCGGGTCTTGGAGGTATTTTTTGCCCTGAAGGGCCAACTCGCCGAGCGAGGGATAGCCGGGCGGCAGACCGAAGCCGAGGAAATCGAGGCCGGCCAGAAGGGCGATCGAGCTCGTCAGCAGGAAGGGCATCAGCGTCACCGTCGCGACCATGGCATTCGGCAGCACGTGTCGGAACATGATCGTCCAATCCCCGACGCCGAGCGCCCGGGCCGCCTGCACATACTCGAAGTTGCGGGCGCGCAGGAACTCCGCGCGGACGACCCCGATCAATTGCGTCCAAGAAAACGCGACAAATATACCGAACAGAATCCAGATATTCGGCGCAAGGATCGCAGTAATGATCATAATCACATAGAGCATGTGCATCGACGACCAGACCTCTTCGACGCGCTGGAAAAAGAGATCGACCCAGCCGCCGAAGAACCCTTGGGCGGCGCCGGCGATAATGCCGATGAGCGAGGCGAGGATTGTCACCCCGAAACCGAAGAGGACCGACAGCCGAAACCCGTAAATGACCCGGGCCAGCACGTCGCGCGCCTGATCGTCGGTGCCGAGAAGGTGGGTCGCATCGGGCGGCGAGGGCGCCGTGGCGACCGCATAGTCCACGGTGTCGAAAGCAAACGGGATCGGTGGCCAGATCGCCCAGCCTTCGCTTGCCCCGATCGCCACCGGGGCGCGTTCGATCACGCCGTCGGCTTCGTCGAGGCACCCGTCGATGTTTCCGCCCGTTCGGATCAGGCACTGTACGACTGGGTCCGAATAGCTTGCGGGGGTGGCAAACTCGCCGCCAAAGCGGGTTTCGGGATAGTCTTCGAGCACGGGGCTTAGAAACTCGCCGTTGAACATCACCAAATACGGGCGGTCGTTGGCGACCAATTCGGCAAAAAGCGAGATCAGGAACAGAACCGAGAAGATCCGGAGCGACCAGACTGCGCGACGATTGGCGCGGAAATTTGCAAGCCGCCGTCGGGCGATCGGGGAAAGCGCAAGCCGGCTCGGGCGCGCGCTCGCGGGTAGGGTGCCCGGCACGGCATCGGCGCGCTGGTCCATCGGCATCTCAGCCCTCCCGTGCTTCGAAATCGATCCGCGGGTCGATCCAAACATACATCAAATCACTGATCAGCTTGGTGACGAGCGCGATCACCCCGAATAGGTACAAGGTCCCAAGTACCACGGGATAATCCCGGTTCACGACGCTTTCGTAACCTAGCAGTCCTAGGCCGTCGAGCGAGAAGACCGTCTCGACGATCAGCGAGGATGACAAGAAGATCCCAATAAAAGCTGACGGAAAGCCAGCAATGACGATCAGCATGGCATTCCTGAAGACATGTCCGTAAAGAACACGGCGCTCGGTCAAGCCCTTTGCACGCGCGGTTAACACGTATTGCTTGCGGATTTCGTCGAGGAACGAATTCTTGGTAAGAAGCGTTAAAGTTGCGAATCCCGAGATGGCGAGCGCCGTGACCGGGAGTACGATGTGCCACAGATAATCGAGAATATAAGTCCCCCAGCTCATCGTCTCCCAACCGTCGGAGTGGAGGCCGCGGAGCGGGAATATCTGCAGAAAGGACCCGCCCGCGAAGAAGACAAGCAAGAGGATCGCGAAGAGGAAATTCGGAATTGCATAGGCCGCGATCACGAGACCCGACGTCGTCGCGTCAAAAGGCGTGCCGTCACGCACCGCTTTGGCGATGCCGAGCGGGATCGACACCAGGTACGAAATCAATGTGGTCCAAAGTCCGAGGGTAATCGAGACCGGCATCTTTTCCAGGATCAGATCGATTACGGTGACCGAGCGGAAAAAGCTCTCGCCGAAATCGAAGGTCAAATAATTCCACATAGTGATGAAAAACCGCTCCCAGACTGGGATGGCTTCTTTGCGGCATTCCGGGGCTGCGATGTCCGGCTCACCTGAATAGCCCTCGGCACAGACGATACGAGAGAAGCCGAATTGGACTTCGAGCTCAGCTATGAACGCTTGGTCGAGACCCTGGGCGCCGCGATAGGCGCTGCCGTCTGAGCCTGCCGCGCCGCCGCCTCCATCGCCGCCACCCGAAAACCGGGCGGTCGCTCCGCCGCTGCCACCATGGGCTTCGGCCTCCACCTCTGCCAGCACTTGTTGAACAGGTCCGCCTGGAGCGAACTGAATAATCGCAAAGTTCAGCACCATGATCCCGAAGAGCGTCGGGATAATGAGCAGCAATCTCCGTAGAATATAGGCGCCCATCCGTTCCCGGCTCTCAGTCGGACGCGTCGCGGCCTATGGCCGGGGCCAGCGCTGCCGCTTTGTCGGGGTCGATCCACCAGTAATCGATTACACCGCGCGCATAACGGGGTTTCTTTTCGACTGGCGGACGGCCGTAGATATCCCAATACGCAAGATGATGCGTCGCCTTATGCCACTGCGGCACCCAGATGTGCTTGGCACGCAGTACACGATCAAGCGCCCGAACGGCTGAGGCCAGATCTTCGCGACTGTCTGCCCGTTCGATCCGGGCGATCAGTGCATCGACAACGGGCGACGCCACGCCCGACAGGTTCAACGAACCGGACGCATTGGCTGAACTCGAGCCGAAATGATTGTTCAACTCGACACCGGGCGTGAGACCCATTGCTTTTCGCGCCACGACGATATCGAAATCGAATTCCTCTGTTCGCCGCTCCATCTGTGCCGGATCAATCGACCGCAGCGTGGCATCGACGCCTATTCGCCGAAGCGTCTGCACAAAAGGACCAGTGATACGCTCAAAGGAAGGGCTGTCCGAGAGAAACTCGACGGAAAGCGTCTCGCCACCGGTGTTTCGGCGAAGACCGTCGGTCCCGACTGCCCATCCGGCTTCGTCAAGGAGACGCGAGGCGCGACGTAAATTACGGCGGTTGCGCCCCGATCCGTCCGAGGTCGGCGGCACATACGCGTCCGCATCGAGAACATGGCCCAACCCTTCGGCTTCGAGTTGATCGGCCAAAGGTTCAAGCACAGCGAGCTCGCCAGGCGTCGGTCTCCCTTCCGCCTGCATCGGACCGCCTTCGAAAAAACTATCGGTGCGTGTGTAGAGCCCGAAAAAGAGCGTGCGATTCGACCACTCAAAGTCGAATGCCAGAGCTATGGCTTCCCGAACGCGCGAATCGGCGAAGATCTCGCGCCGCAAATTCAAAAAATATGCTTGTGCGCCCGCCGCACGTTCGTCTGGTAGCGTTGCCCGAACGATATCTCCCCGTGCTACCGCGGGAAAATCATATCCTGTCGCCCAAAGTTTTGACCAGAACTCCTCATTAAACGTAAATGTGCCAGCCTTAAATCCTTCGAACGCGGCCGACCGATCACGGTAATATTCGATCCGGATCTCATCAAAGTGATAGCGGCCAGTATTAACGGGCAAATCTGCCGCCCAATAGTTGGGATTTCGCGTGTATCGTATCGTGCGACCCTTATCTGCCTCAGCAACGACATAAGGCCCGGACCCGATAGGTTCTTCCTCCGTCGCTTCCGTGAAGGACTTACCTGAAAATGCTGATTTCGATAGCACCGGCAGACTTGCAACAGCCATAGGAAGATCGCGCCGCGCGGCGTCCGAAGCGAAATCGAACCTCACGCGATGAGGTCCTTCTACAGTTGCTTGGGCCACACCTGCGAGGATCACCCGGTACCGCGGATGACCCTCACGCATCAAGGTTTCGAAAGTCCAGACGACGTCTTCAGCCGTTATTGGACTTCCATCAGTGAAACGCGCCTCGGGGCGAAGGTCGAAAGCTGCATACGACCGATTTTCCGGATATTCGATCGTATGAGCGATCAATCCATACATTGAATCCGGCTCATCTGCCGCCGCGGTCATCAAGGTATCATACAGGAGAGCAGACAGACCTAGCGCTGGGTTCCCCTTTAGAATGAAGGGGTTGAGGCTATCGTAGGTTATCCCCCCGATGCCGGTAGAAAACGTTCCGCCCGTCGGAGCTTCGACGGTCGCATAATCAAACTGTGCGAAATTCGCATCGTATTTGAGATCGCCAAATGCAGAGATACCGTGCGATCGAATGGGCTCGGCCGCGGCAAAGGTCGTATGCAACACAAAAAAAGCCAGTAAGCCCAACAATTTCGGGCAAAGTGTGTGTAAGTTTCGGACCATCGTGCCACTCCCTTCGCGTTTCTCTAGGGTTAGGGCCCGGCTCCAGTGGTTTCAAGCGAAGGGTGCACTTGGTCACAAAATCGCAAGGCCGCGTCGGGTGGGGCGCCTCACCCGACGCGACCGCCGCCAGGTCGGTTGGCAAGTTTAGTTGAGCGGCTCAGGGCTTCCGTCAGCCTCGTTAAGATAGGTAATCACATCAACGCGAGCCTGCGGATCTTGTAATTGATAGCCCATCTTGTTCCCCGCCGCGAAGTTTGCAGGATTTTCCAACCAAACCATCAAATTATCTAGGTTCCATACACCGGACTTCGCTGCAAGAGCATCTGAATAGGAGTAATCCTCCAACCCAGCGATCTCGCGACCGATAACCCCATAAAGATGCGGGCCCACACCGTTACGTTCTTGCTCTGCCTGGTGACAGGCACGGCATCGGTTGAAAACACGTTTCCCGCTTTCCGCCGACGCGTTCGCTAGCAAGTCCGCATATTGACTGGGCGCCGTGTCAGTTTCAGCGGGGATTGCAGCCACCTTCGGCTGTTCTCCGCCATCCGACGTCTCGGAATAGGTCGTGGTGTCTTGCGGCTCACTGGACGAGGGCCCAGTGGTTTCGCTCTCTGTGACAGCAGGGGCATCAGTCGCCGTCGCGTTTGCCATCGCGGCCCCGGCCTCGTCGGTGGTCGTATCAGAGGAAGCAGCTTCCTCGGTCGACGCCGCGTCGGAAGGCACGTCCGCTGGTGCATCTTCAGTCGACTGTTCGCCAGCCGCCGCAGTCTCGGTTTGATCAACTTCGGTCTCAGCAACGTCAGCAGACGCTTCGTCCGTGGCCGACCCGGTCTTGTCAGTTTCGGGAACCATGCTAGACAGGGCGACCGGCGCATCACCCGCCTCATTCAGGTAGGCGATCATATTCACGCGATCTTCGGCATCCTTCAGGCCGCCATAACCCATTTTCGTTCCAGGCGCCCAATCCGACGGATTTTCCAAAAACCCGCTCAGGGCGATGAGATCCCAATCCCCATCCATCGACGCGAGCGCGTTGGAATATGCATAACCGTCTACTGCGCCAATTTGCCGACCAACAATATTCCAGAGATGCGGTCCAACACCATTGACGCCATCTTCGATTTTGTGACACGCGCTGCACTGACGAAAGATTGCTTCACCCGCACTCGGATCAGCGGATGCGACCAAGCTTGCCAACTGGATACTATCATCTGTCTGCGCATCCTCAGTTTCGGAAACTTCTTGCTCAATTTCTAGGGCAAAGGCCAGCGTTTCTTCTCCGTGGTGCGTGCTCACGGTCCCAAAGATCTGGCCGGAAAAGAAACCGAGAAGCAGAAAAACGAGGAGGGCGCCCACCGCTGCTCCAGCGATTTTGTTGAGTTCGTTCGAGTCCATCTTTCACCTCGATCAAGCTTCACGCCGCCGCGGGCGTTGGTGTCGGCGATGATCTAGCCCGTTGCTCCCAAAAGCGACAAGCGGTAGAGGCGCGACTAAACGACGTGGCAAGCGCCGCGCAGTGACGGGAGGCGCCGATGCAGGATCGGACTTCAAATTCGAATATTGATCCGCTTACGGCGTCTACCGGCGCCAAAATAGCCTTTCAGGGCGAACTTGGCGCCTATAGTCATGCCGCTTGCAGGGAAGTTTTTCCGCAATTGGATCCGTTGCCATGTACAAGTTTCGAAGCAGCCCTTGAAGCCGTGAAGACCCGTGATGCCGACCTTGCCATGATGCCGATCGAGAACTCGATTTACGGGCGCGTAGCGGACCTTCACCATCTTTTGCCCACATCGGGATTGTATGTGATTGCTGAGCATTTTTTGAAGGTAGAGTTAGATCTTCTCGCTTTACCAGGAGTTAAGTTGTCAGATATTCGCGAAGCTCAAAGCTTTTCGGTTGCGCTAGGTCAATGCAAACGCTTCCTCGCCGAAAACGGTATCGTTCCCGTTAATGGGCCCGACACGGCGGGTTCGGCGCGGCTTGTCGCCGAGGCGGGAGAGCGGGCACGCGCTGCAATTGCAAGTCGTCTTGCTGGCGAAATATACGGTCTCGAACCGGTTGCAACCTGCATTGAAGATGCCGATCATAATACAACTAGATTTCTCGTGATGTCAAGACGGCGTATCGAAGCCGATCCCACCGATACTGTGCCAGCGTTGACATCCTTTGTGTTCGAAGTGAGGAACGTGCCGGCAGCTTTGTATAAAGCGCTGGGCGGCTTTGCCACGAACGGTGTGAATATGGTCAAGCTTGAAAGCTATATGAAAAATGGATTGTTCACTGCGACCGAGTTTTATGCCGAGATTGAGGGGCACCCGGCGCATCCTGAAGTTGAGCGCGCGATGGATGAGCTTCGGTTTTTCTGCAAGTCTCTAACGATCTTGGGCGTATTTGCAGCACATCCCTACCGGAAGGTCAGTTCTTGATCTTCCGGTAGAGAGGACTTCCTGGCTAGGCAGAGGCTGCGATCAATTCTGCCTGCTTCACGACCACTTCCGCCTGTCGGATCGAGGCGAGATCGATCAACTTGCCATCGAGGGTCACAGCGCCAGCGCCGGATCGTGTCGCGTCTTCCATGGCCGCCATGATCCGGCGGGCTTTCTCCACAGCCGCGTCCGAGGGCGTAAATATCTCATTACAAAGGGCAATCTGGCTGGGGTGGATCGCCCATTTTCCCACCATCCCAAGCGTCGCAGAACGAAGCGCCTGCGCTCGGAAACCGTCTGGATCCGAGAAATCGCCGAACGGACCGTCGACCGGCAAAACGCCATGGGTGCGGCACGCGGCAACGATCGCGACGCAAGGATAGTGCCATGGGTCCGCAAAATGAATGCCGCGGGCGCCGTCTTTCGGGTCCTCTATCATGTAGTAGGTCGATTGCGTGCCGCCGATCGCGGTGGTCTGCATGCCCATAAAGGCCGCATAATCCGCCGGCCCCAGGCTCATCGCCTGCATGCGCGGGCTCGCAGCGGCGATTTCCTCCACATGTGCGAGGCCCGCTGCGGTTTCGATGATGACCTCGAGACCGAGACGCGGTTGGCGCCCCTTTTCCTGCTCGATCGCCGAAACCATCGCATCGACTGCATAAACGTCCCGCGCATTGCCGGCTTTCGGGATCATTATAAGATCAAGTCGGCCGTTGGTCTGCTCCATGACATCGACCACGTCCCGAACCCAATACGGAGTATCCAGACCGTTGATCCGAACTGAAACTGTTTTGTTGCCCCAGTCGATATCGTTGATCGCCTGGATCACGTTCTTGCGCGCTTCAATCTTATCGTCGGGCGCAACCGCGTCTTCCAAATCAAGATTGACGACGTCGGCGGCAGAGGCGGCCATCTTCTCGAAGAGCGACGGCCGCGACCCGGGGCCGAAGAGCTGGCAGCGGTTGGGGCGGGCGACCGGGCTCGGCTGCACGGTGAAGCTCATGGGATCCTCCGGGGCGGGTTTGCGCAACAATCTTGCGGGCATTAGCGCCGTGTAGGCCCGGGGTCAATCGGTCAGCTCAGGCTTCGACCGACCGATAGGCAGACAAATCTGCCCCGAACCATCGATCAATCGATAGGCAGAGGAAGCCGGCAGCAGCCGGCGAAAGCCTCGGGACGCGCCAAGCTCTCGCGGGCGAACGTCGCGGCATATCCGTAGGTCCGATCCGACATTCCGTCGGAACAGTATTGCCGCCGAACGATCAACGTCGCCGGCAAACCGTCGGGCCCGGCGAACCAAACGGTCTCGATATCAGGCCGACCTCTCACCGGCGCGGCCGCAGCGACCGAGAACTCGGTCTCGCCCGCATCGGGCCGCGAGAGCCGCGCACCGTCCACTTCGAGTTCGATGGCCCAGAAGGGCTCGGTGCCGGCGCAAACAAGGCCCAAAGGCAGCCCGCGCAGGGTGTCACCGAGGCGTGGCACGGGAACGAGGGTCAGAAAGCGCGCGGCGACCCAGCCGTTGCCCTCGCCCGCGACAAGCCGCGCCCAACCGCCGCGCTCGCCCGTCACCTCGACAGGCGCGGCGCCGGGGGCGAGCGTGCCGACAACCGCGTGGTCGATGCCGGGACCGCTACGGATGTTGAGCACGTCGCCAGCGGCCACGCCGGTCACGGCGGCATAATGCGGGTCGCTCGGAACCGGCGGCTGATCGGCCGCGGCAAACGCCGAGGTCACCCACAATAAGAAGCTTGCCGCGCGCATGGCGGGATCCTTTACCCAACCTTCACCCTGTCTGAATAACACGAGGGCATGCGCCGCCCAAGGCCCGCCTCGCTTGACCGTCTTGCGCCGCTTGCTTAGGAGGCGGCCATGAAGCGTCCGATCCTGATCCATCCTGAGTCGCGCCTTCGCAAAGTGGCCGACCCTGCGGCAGCGGTCGATGACGGCTTGAGGGCGCTGATCGACGATATGTTCGAGACGATGTACGATGCCCCCGGGGTCGGTCTCGCGGCGCCGCAAGTCGGAGAACTCACGCGGCTGGTGGTGATGGATTGCGCGGACCTGGAGGCCGGGGAAAAACCGGACCCCGTGGCGCTCATCAACCCCGAGATCCTTTGGCAATCCGAGGAGCTTCGCACCCATTACGAGGGCTGCCTGTCAATCCCGGACGTCTATGCCGATATCGAACGGCCGCTGCGCGTCGGCATCCGGTTTCTCGACCGGGAGGGGCAAACGGTCGAGCGGAGCTTTGACGGGATCGCCGCGACCTGCGTGCAGCACGAGATCGATCACCTGAACGGTAAACTCTTTATCGATTATCTCGGCCCGCTCAAACGCCAGATGATCACGCAAAAGATGAAAAAGCTGAAACGCGAGCGGGCGCGCACCGGGTGACGGGGTGGCCGCGGGAGCCGCTACGGTGAGGCTCGCCTTCATGGGCACGCCGGATTTTGCGGTGCCGGTGCTCGATGCGCTGGTCGGAGCCGGGCATGCGGTGGTGCGGGTCTATAGCCAGCCCCCGGCGCGGGCCGGCCGCGGCAAGACGCTCCGACCGTCGCCTGTCGAGGTGCGGGCGCACGCCCTTGGTCTTGCGGTCGAGACGCCGGAGCGGTTCAGGGGCGCGGCGGTCGAGGCGTTCGCGGCGCTCGAACTTGATGCGGCGGTGGTGGTGGCGTATGGCCAGATCCTGCCGCAGTCGGCGCTCGATGTGCCGCGATACGGCTGCCTGAACCTGCATGCTTCGCTCCTGCCGCGGTGGCGGGGGGCTGCGCCCATACAGCGAGCCATCATGGCCGGGGATGCGGAGACCGGTGTCTGCGTGATGGCGATGGAGGCGGGCCTCGACACGGGGCCGGTCTATGCGCGGTCTGCCGTGCCAATCGCGCCGGACGAGACGGCGGGGACGCTCCACGACCGGCTTGCGGCGGTCGGGGCGCCGCTGATGGTCGAAACGCTCGCGGCGATCGGGTCCGGTCGCGCGGAGGCGGTGCCCCAAGGGGAGGCCGGCGTCACCTATGCCAAGAAGATCGATAAATCGGAGGCGCGCATCGACTGGCGGCGCCCGGCGGCGGAGGTCTCGGCCCGGATCAGAGGGCTGTCGCCGTCTCCCGGCGCATGGTGCGACATTGCGGGTGAGCGAGTTCGGGTGTTGATGGCGCGTGCGGAAGCGGGGGAGGGTCCGCCGGGAACGCTTCTCGATGCGAGGCTCGCGGTTGCGTGCGACGCGGGCGCGGTGCGGCTTCTAACGCTGCAGCGGCCGGGGCGCGGACCGGTGACCGCGGCGGATTTCTTGAATGCCCGTCCTCTTCCGTCGGGTCTGGTTTTGGCGTGACCGGTCGGCCCGCCGTGTGGG
>JBHJGX010000051.1:0-98936 GCA_050331395.1 Paracoccaceae bacterium | reverse complement strand
CCTCGCCTGCCGCGCGCCTCGGGAGACACGCTGAGGGGTCGCAGCCTACGGCAGTCTTGAGGGGGGGTCCGCTTTCGCTTATGTCGAGTGCTTCGTCGGAGGATGCACGGAATGAAATTCCAGGATCAAGCCAAGGTCTATATCCGGTCCGGGGCCGGCGGGAACGGCTGCTCGAGCTTTCGGCGCGAGGCGTTCATCGAGTTCGGCGGACCGGATGGCGGCGATGGCGGCCGGGGCGGCGATGTTTGGGCGGAATGCGTGCCGGGCCTCAACACCCTCATCGACTTTCGCTATCAGCAGCATTTCTTCGCCGAGAACGGGCGGCACGGCATGGGCCGGCAGCGCACGGGCCGGGACGGCGAGGACAAGGTGCTTCGCGTGCCCGAGGGAACGGAGATCTACGATCAGGAGACCGAGGAACTGATCGGCGATCTGACCGAGGTCGGCGGCCGGCTGTTGCTCGCCCGCGGCGGCAATGGCGGCTGGGGCAACCTGCGTTTCAAGACCGCCACCAATCAGGCGCCGACGCGGGCGAATGGCGGCCAGCCGGCGGTCGAACGCACGATCCTCCTCAGGCTCAAGCTCATCGCCGATGCGGGGCTCGTCGGCCTGCCGAATGCGGGGAAATCGACCTTTCTCGCGGCCTCGTCGAACGCCCGGCCCAAGATCGCGGATTACCCGTTCACGACGCTTTATCCCCATCTCGGCGTTGTCCGGATCGACGACACCGAGTTCGTGCTCGCCGACATTCCGGGGCTGATCGAGGGCGCCCATGAGGGGCGTGGCATCGGGGACCGCTTCCTCGGCCATGTGGAGCGCTGCGAGGTGTTGCTCCATCTGGTCGACGCGACGTCGAACGACGTGCTCGGCGATATCCGCACGATCGAGCGGGAGCTTCTCGCCTATGGCGGGCGACTTGCGGAGACGCCGCGGCTCCTGGCGCTCTCCAAGACGGATGCGCTCCGCGCCGGGGAAGCCGCGGATCTCGCCGCGCTGCTCGCGGATGAGGGCGTTCGGGTCGATCTTGCCGTTTCGGCTGCGACAGGCGCGGGCATGGAGGCGGCTCACCGGGCGTTGCGCGGTGCCATCGACGGCGCGCGCACGGCCCGCGCGCGGCAGGCGGTGGAGGACCTCTCGTGGGCGCCTTGACGACCGCCGCCGAGCTCGACGGCTCGGCCGGGCGGCTCGACCGCGCCCGCGCCATCGTGGTGAAGGTGGGATCTGCGCTCCTCGTCGACCGGGAAGGTCGGCTCCGCCAGGGCTGGCTGCGGGGGCTCGCCGCCGATATCGCCGCCGAACGCGCAGGCGGGCGACAGGTGGTGGTGGTCTCCTCGGGCGCGATCGCGCTTGGGCGCGGGGTGCTCGATCTGGGCTCGGGACCGCTGGCGCTCGAACGCGCCCAGGCGGCCGCGGCGGTCGGGCAACAGCGGCTTGCCGGCGCTTGGGCCGAGGCCTTAGCCGGCCATGCGCTGACGACCGGGCAGGTGCTCCTGACCCTCGACGACACCCAGGATCGGCGGCGCTATCTGAACGCCCGCGCGACGCTTGCGACCCTGCTCATGCTCGGCGTGGTGCCGGTGGTGAACGAAAACGATACCGTCGCGACGGACGAGATCCGCTATGGCGACAACGACCGGCTGGCGGCGCGGGTGGCGTTGATGGCCGGCGCAGATGCGTTGGTGCTGCTCTCCGACGTGGACGGGCTCTATACGGCCGACCCGCGGCGCGATCCGACCGCGCGCCATCTGCCCGAGATCGCCGAGATCACCGCCGAGATCGAAGGGATGGCCGGGGAGGCCGCCTCCGGCCTCTCCCGCGGCGGCATGCGCACCAAGGTCCTCGCGGCGAAGACGGCGACCAAAGGGGGCTGTGCGCTCTGCGTGATGCAAGGCGGCCAGCCGCGGCCGCTGTCGGCGCTACGGGCAGGGGTGCGGGCCACCTGGTTCACACCGTCGGGCACGCCGGCGGCAGCGCGCAAGCAGTGGATCGCCGGGATGAAGCCGCTCGGCCGGCTCATCGTCGATGCGGGCGCCGTGGCGGCACTCCGGCGGGGGCGGTCGCTCTTGCCGGCCGGGGTGGTCGCCGTCGAAGGCGCCTTCGACAAGGGCGATCCGGTCGCGATCCAGGGGCCGGATGGGGCTGTCGGCGCGGCGCTCGTCGGCTACACTGCGGATGAGGCGCGGCAGATCGCCGGGCTTCGCTCTGAGCGGATCGCCGACGCGCTCGGCCATCCCGGGCGCTCTACGCTGGCGCATCGCGACGACATGGTGATCTGGGGCGCGTGAGGCCCCGTTCGGAGGAGCCGGGCGTGCGGTTCGCCCGGAACGGCTCGGAGGGCGACATGGACAGACGCGTCGAGGACATCGCGGCGGCGGGGCACGGGGACATCGCGGCGCTGATGGCCGGGATTGGCCGGGCGGCGCGGGCGGCGCAGACCGCCGTGGCCACCGCCTCGGCCGAACAGAAGCGCACCGCCCTCCACACGGCCGCAGATGCGATCTGGGCGGGCCGTGATCGGATTGCCGATGCCAATGCCGAAGACATGGCTGCGGCCGAGGCGCTCTCGGAGGCGATGCGCGACCGACTTCTGCTGACCGAGACGCGGATCCGAGCGATGGCAGACGGCCTTCGCGCGGTGGCCGAGCAGGCCGATCCGGTCGGCCAGGTCATCGCCGACTGGAGCGTCCCGTCCGGGCTCCGGATCCGCCGGGTGCGGACGCCGATCGGCGTCGTGGGCGTGATCTTCGAGAGCCGGCCGAATGTGACGGCCGATGCGGGAGCGCTCTGCCTCAAATCCGGGAATGCCGCGATCTTGCGGGGCGGCTCGGAAAGCTTTCACTCCTCGGGAGCGATCCTCGACGCGCTCCGCGACGGGCTGAGAGCGGGCGCGCTGCCCGAGACCGCGATCCAACGCGTGCCGACCCGCGACCGGGCCGCGGTCTCGGAGATGCTGCGCATGACCGACGCGATCGACGTAATCGTTCCCCGCGGCGGCAAGGGTCTCGTGGGTCTCGTGCAGCGCGAGGCACGCGTGCCGGTCTTCGCCCATCTCGAGGGGATCTGCCATGTCTATCTGGACGGGGCGGCCGATCCGGCGAAGGCTCGGGCGGTGATCTTGAACGCGAAGACCCGGCGCACCGGGATCTGCGGGGCGGCAGAGTGTCTGCTGATCGACCGGGCCGCGCTTGCAAAGGCCGGTCGGGACGCGGTCGACGCGCTCCTCGATGCCGGCGTCGTCGTGCATGGCGATGGGGAGATTGCCGCGCTCGACCCCCGTATCGTGCCCGCAAGGGCCGAAGACTGGGGCCGGGAATACCTCTCGATGGACATCGCCGCGCGGGTCGTCGACGGCGTCGAGGACGCGATCGCACATATCCGCGCGCATGGCTCGGCACATACCGAAGCCTGCCTGAGCGAAGATGACAATGTCTGGGCGCGTTTCGCCTCAGAGCTCGACAGCGCGATCCTGATCCGTAACGCTTCGAGCATATTCGCGGATGGCGGTGAATTCGGCATGGGCGCGGAGATCGGCATCGCAACCGGCAAGCTCCACGCCCGCGGGCCGGTCGGCGCCGAGCAGCTCACCAGTTTCAAATACCTCGTCGACGGCGACGGCACCACGCGGCCCTGAGGTCGCGCGCCGCTCGGGTCGCCCGGATCGTGATCCGGTCGACCTGAGCGGCGGCCCCCCCTCGACATTCGATCGACGATCGGCGACACCCTGCGGGACTGTCGTCGCCGAGGAGGCCGCCCGTGGACCGCCTGATCGACCGCCTGCCGAGCCCCGCCGGTCTCGCCCTTTGGCTTTACGCGGCCGTCTTTGTCCTGTTGCCGGCCTTTCTCGCCTATAAGGGTCTCACCTACCTCATCGGCGTCGTCATCTTCGCCGTCGGCGTGCGCCCCCATGTGGAAAGCCTTGTTGCCGGGCGCCGGGTTCATTTCGCGTTCCATTGGCGCGGCCGGCGATACGCGCACGAACTCCATCTCGGCATCGCCAATGAGGCCTGGGTCAACAAGATCCTCTCTTGGTTCTTCATGGGCGTTACCGTGCTGATCCTGCCGCTTCTCGTCTTCGTGCTGCAGAGCCAAGGCCAGCTCTTTTACGCTCAGATCGAGACGCAGTTGCCGGCGATCCTCGAGGAGATCGGCCGGCTGCTCGATTTCGCGCATGAGCAGCTGCCGGGCTATGTGCCGGATGTGGACGTCGACCGCTCGACCGGGTGGTCGGGTCTGTCGGCGCTTTTCGGTCAGGTTGCCGGCGATGCGGTCGCCGACATCAAGGGCGTGCTGCAATCTGCGCTCGGCAGCGTCCTCGGCGTGGTCGGCACGCTCCTCGGCGATTGGGTCAAGCTCGTGATCGCAGCCCTCCTCGTCGGTACGATCCTCGCCGGCTGGCGGAAGGAGGTCGAGATGCACCGGGGCGTGGTCTCCCGCGGGATCAAGGCGCCCCGGCTCCGGGACAACGTGCTGCGCTTCGGCGAACTCTACCAGACCGGCGTTAGCCTCTTTATGATCGGCTATCTCGAAGTTGCGGCCACGCTGACGGTCCTCTATGCGATCGCCATGGTCGTGCTGCCGCTCGGGCTGTCGCCGGGGGCGATCCTCTTCATGGCGGTGGTGCTTGGCTTCGTGACGGCGATCCCGAAGATCGGCGGCTTCGGCGGCATGGCGGTTGCCTTTCTCTTGATGGCCACGAATATCCAAGCCGGCCTCGGCTGGTTCGGGTTCGAAGTCGTGAGCTTCGGCACCGGGCTCGACGTGCTTATTCGCACCGCCGCCCTCATCGGCGTTGCCAAGATCATGGGGCTGCTCGAAGCCTACAACTACACGCCGCATATCCTCGGCGAGAAACTCGGCATGACGAAAATGCAGATCATCGCCACGGTCATGATCTGGGCGGTGGGCGCCGGGTTTTTCGGGATGATCTGGGGTATTCTGATTTCGCTTACCTTCCAGGCGGCATTGCGGTTGGCCGAAGAGGACGCGGCCCGCCAGGCCGCCGAGGCGGGGATCGATCCCGAAGCGCTGTCTGAGGACATTGCCCGGCCCGCGGACGCTGCCGAGTAGCCCTCCGGGCGATCAGGCGATGTGGACGGCCGGTTCGCGCCCCGCGAACGCAGCCCCCGCCTCTGGTCGCGGCGGCAGATCGTCGAGGCCGACGAGCCCGTTTTCCGCCACCACCATCCCCGGAAGCGGTTTCTTGAGCCAGGCGAGCTGGTGCGCGAAGTGGCCGTATTCCGAGTGGCTCCGCCCGAACTCGCCGGGCGGCGGCAGGTGAGCGACCCAGTTTCGCGAATAGCCCTCGATGCGCAGCTGCCCGGTCAGAATGTGCACCCGCAAGAACGCCTCGAGCGTGCCTTCGAGGACCGACTCTGGCCCGAGCCCCACATAGTCGTTCAGCACCCGATCGGCGCGGATCCGGTCGCGGAACCGGGCGGCCGGGTCGCCTCGCCCGTCGGGGCGCGCCAAATCGCCGATGCCGAGTTCGGCGCGTGCACGCTCCGCGGTCTCGTCCTCGCCCGCCAGGCGCTCAAGCACCCGGCCGGACGCCACAGTGAACAGGAGCGATTCCACCTCGAGCCCGAACCGATGATAGAGATGCTGGAGAAACATCCGATCATGCTCGATCAATTCGAGGCAAAGCCCCACCACCTCGGCCTCGTGTTCCGAGAAGATCTCCCGGCTTTGTTCGGCAATTTCGAGCCGTAGCTCGTTCAATTCGTCCCGCAGCCGGCGTTTCTCCGCCCGCAGCTTCGATGCCGTCCCGCCCGACCAGATCGCGTTCACGAGCCCCGAGACGAGCCCGCCCATGGTCTGTCCGAGCCGACGCCGCAGCCAAAGCGAGACCGGTCGCGCGGCCAGTGCGTGCTTGCGCCGGATCCGAGCCATCTCGTAGTCCTTCTCGGCCTGGATGCGCCGGCGCGACAGCGCGTCGGTTTTCTCCTGGAGCTTCGCATGGAGCGCCCGATGCGTGGCGCGCACCCGGTCGTCGATCCGGTCCAGGTCGCGAAAGCCGCGCTCGGCCGTCCGGAAGGTGTCGACGAAGGTCGGCTCGAAATACCGCACGACCACTCGCAGGCTGACCGCGGAAGGCCCATTGAACTTGGTCTGTACGAGCTGGATCAGCTCGCGATAGGTGAGCATGCGGTGCGCCACATAGCCGTTGAAACGGTTGAACTCCTCCCAGCTCGCCGGGATGTGCAGCTTGGGGAGCGTGCGCGTATCCGCGAGCTTTTGGACGAACCGATCCTCCAGGATCTTGCCCGCCACCCGGCTGAACGGGATGGTGACCAGCGAGACCCCGCGGCCTTGGACGAAAAGCACCGTGACGAGCCACTTCAAGAGCCAGACGAGCCCCGCGACCAGGAGACCGATCGCGACCCAGACGGTCGTGCTGATCTGTTCGACCGAGGCGACGATGTCGTCGGTGAGGGGGATGTCCGTTTCCATGCGCGTCTCCTCGGCTGGGCGCCCGAGTGATAGCGGATCCCGGTCTGCGACGGTAGGCGGGCGATGAGAGACCGGGGCTCGGTCGGGTCTGCGGCGGTCGCGGCGTTTGCGGCGATCCTTTGGGTCGGCGTTGCTTGGGCGACCGGACGGCTGACAGCGCCGGCCTCGGGGGACGAGGGGGACTACCTCGCCCGCGGCCGGGCGCTTGCCGAGATCGGTCTTGCGGCGCTGGCCGATGGCGGGCGCCCGCCGCTGATGCCCGCACTCGTTGCGGGTCTCGAGATCGCGCTTCCCGGCGGCGCGACGCTGCCCGCAGTCCGCGTGGCCAACCTTCTGCTCCTCGCGACGCTGCCCGGGCTCTGGTGGCGTGCCGAGGTGCCGGGCACCGGACCGCTGGCCGGCCGGCTTATGGCCGTCTTCATCGCCATTTGGCCGCCGCTTTGGCTTCTCGCGGCCGAGGCGTATGCCGAGGCCCCCGCGTTCTGGTGCCTGGGCGTCGCCCTGCGCCTCGTGCTAATGCCAGGCCTCGCCCTCGCCGCTGGGGCGGGGCTGGCGCTCGGCGCGGTCGTGCTCGCCAAAGCGCATGGCGCGCTTCTCGTGCCGGTTTTCGCAGGCGCGTGTCTTTGCCGTCCGGAGGGCGGGCGCGCGGCCCTGGTTTTGGTGGTGGCGGCGGCGACGACGCTCGCGCCATGGGCGGTGTGGCTCTCGCTCCAGACCGGCGGGGTCGCCCTGACCACCACGCTCGGGCGGAACCTTCTCGTCGGCACGGGGGCGCATGATTTTGGCATGGGAGGGGGCACGGCCGGCGATCCGGGCCTCGCTCGCGCCTATCTTCGAGCGCGCGAACCGGGGCTGCGGTCCGTCGGAGAGGCCGAGACGGCGCTCGGCAAGGTGGATCTCGCGCGGCTCGAAGCGGCGGCGGAACGCCCTGGTCCCGCCGCCCGGCTTGCCGAGGATCGCCTCGCTCGCGCGCTTGCCCTGTCGCGTTGGGCCGAGGCTCCCGAGCAGCGCGCCGCGCATGGGCTGCGCAAAATCGCCCACGCCTTCGGAGGCTCGGGCCGGGGGGCAGGGGACGCGCTTGTCCTGGCGCTCACGGTGGCGGGGCTCGCGGCCGGAGCCGCGCTCCTCGCCCGGGCGCCTGCCGTCGCGGTCCTGGTCTTCGCGGCCGGTTTGGCGGCGGCCCTGAATGCATTTGTCTTTCTCGAGAATATCCGGTTGAAGACGCTTGTGTTCGACCTCCCGGCGCTTCTGGCGCTGGCCGGGCTCGCGGCTTGCCTGCGGCGCCGTTGCCGCGTGCCTTGACCCCTGCCGCCTCGAGCGATATCTCCCCGATCGCGATGGGGCGGTAACGCTCCGGCATGTTTTGGTGAGGGCGGGTAGCTCAGCGGTAGAGCAGCTGACTTTTAATCAGCTGGTCGTGGGTTCGATCCCCACCCCGCTCACCATGACCCCATCCTCGGTCGACGGGAAACGGGCGCGCGGCACGGCACACTAAGTCACGGCGCGGCCCTGCAGGCGCCCGAGATCGGCGCGGAAATAGCTTTCAAATCCGCAGGCGATGCCGCACGATCTCCCCTCGGGCTTGATCTTGCGCCGGACGTATCGGGCCTCGGTACCGCGAGGATCCGATGCTGCCTCAAATAACCGATATTGTGTCGAGCCATGAGCATCTCCCGGACGCCTTGACGGGCCTCAGCGAGACCCTGGCCCCGAATGGCGGGCATAGCCTGCTCTACGGCTTCTATGTCCATGTGCATTCGGCCTCGCGGAACGATTTCGTCATGGCGCACAGCCATTGCGACAGCCTGTTCGCCGAGGCCGATCCCGAGACCGTGTTCCGCGCCTCGGGCGGAGCTGCGACCGATATCGTGGCGCCGAACCTGCCGCAGATCACGGCGCCCTTTCCCGTCGATGTGCGCGACGTGGCAGAGCATCTGCGCGCGCAGAACGACACCCGCCTTGCCTGGACCCTCTACTACCTCGACCGCGGGTTTCAGACGGTGTGGATTGCACCGATCAACGCGCCCTGGGCCGGCGGCTACGGCGCGCTCAATCACGGACTGCAGGCGCGGTATGCCCCGCCCCCGTTGGCAGAGGACGGGCTGATCCCGCTGGTGCACGCCTTCCACGATGCCGTGCGCAAGACCGGCCGGTTGGCGCGCCATATCGGTCTGACCGAGCTCGAGCTCGACACGCTTCAGAAATTCGCCCAAGGCCGGACCACCGAGGAGATCGCAGGGCTCCAAAAGGTCTCTCGTCAAGCGGTCGATCAGAGGATGCTGCGCGCGCGTAAAAAGCTTCGGGCGCGGAATACCATCGAGGCGATGTACAAGGCCATGGTCTATGGAGCGCTCCCGTGGCGGCCCGGCTGAAGATCCCGACGGTAGGGGATTCCCAACATCTGCTGCCCGTACAAGAACCCCGTTTTATGGTATCTTCGGCGCAGACTTCAGCAACTGTATCAGAGGGCTATCGTCATGAACTTCGTCTTCAAAGAAAACCTCGACCTTTGGACGTTTAGAAACGGTCTTCCCACCTATGAGGCCTCGCCCCCGTTTCGGATTATAGTAGAGGAGGCGGCGATCACGCTCGGTGACCTCTCCGACGATGCGCCGGTCATTGCGCAGAACTTGACGCAACCTGAGGAGGTTACGTTCCTCGCGTTCGACATTTTGCAATTCATGCCGTCCGACGCCGATGAGCCGACAATCGTCGCGGCGATCGTGTCTGAGTCTTTCGACCGTGGAGGCGCAACCTTCTTTTCCGTCAGGATCACCGGCCCGGACTTGCCGGAGCCGCAGACGGGTGAATTCATCGAAACCGCATACGAGAGCGCGACGGATTTCCTGACGTTCGAAAACGGCGAAAGCGTCTTCGGCGCACCATGGGGCGAAGGCGAACCGTTCGATCTGCGCGATGTCGAGGGCTGGGAGTTCCTCGGCCAGTCGGATGTAAACCTCCTGCCCGGAACCGATGAAGAGCGGAAGGACCGGGTGGAGACCGTCGCGCGGCTTTACGAAGGCGCACTCGACCGCAATGGCGATATCGACGAGGGCGGGCTAAATTTCTGGGTCGACGGTGCCGCCCAGGGCCTGTCTGATATCGATCTGGCGGTGGCATTCACCTCTGCGCCCGAATTCATGCGGAATTTCGGCGAGACCGGGATTGATGAGCTTGAAGCGGGCGAATATGTCGATTTGCTGTACGAAAATCTCTTGGATCGGCCCGCAGATCCAACGGGGCGCGACTTTTGGATTTCGGTTGTCGATACGATCGACGAAGACGGGTTCCGGCCCTTGGGTGTTTCGGCGGACGATAGCTTGACCGAAAAGCGCGCCGCGTTCCTGATTTTCTTCTCCGACGCGCCCGAATCGCAAGCGAATCTCGGCTTCATCGAAGACGTGGAAGAGACGCTGCCTGGCATCTGGGAGTTTCCGGTCTGAAGGTCGCCCTTAGCGGCCGAGCCGCCGAGGACTGGCCTTGCGGCCGAGCCGCCGAGGACTGGTCTTGCGTCCGAGCGCGTGTCGCCCGGGCGCAAGTCCATGTGGCTGGGGTGAGCGGCAGACCCGGTTAGGGCGCCCGCCCCCGGAGCAGGTTCGCCACGAGCGCAAGGGCGAACAAGATCATAAAGACCACGAACAAGACCTGCGCGACATTGGCCGAGATGGCTGCAATACCGCCAAAGCCGAGAACGCCCGCGATAAGCGCGATGATGAGAAACGAAAGAGCAAAGCCGAGCATGGGTGCCTCCTTATCCGGTTGACTGCTCAATCAACGTCGGATCGGCGCCCTAGGTTCCGAGAATAATGCGACGCTCGTCCCCACATCGGCATCGTTGGGGTCGCGCGCCGCGACGCGGCGTCCGCAAGCCCAAGCGGGGATTGCTTGAACCCTCTGCGCGTGCGCCGTGGCGCTATGCAACCGGCAGGAAAACCGCGCCCTCGAGAGATGAATTCTCCGAACCCTTAAAAAATTAAAAGCCTCCACCATCGGTTCGCTTTATGGAGAGGTCGAAGAAGACCAATCTAGACCCAAGGATGGAGGTCATGCCAGTGACGGCTACGACGACAGCCATGGACGACGCAGACACCGGATCGACCCTGGATCGACTGCGCGCAGATGAGGCGCGGCACCGCCAGGCCAATCTGTTCGCGCTCGTGCGGGCTCTCCTCAATGCGTCGGCCGACCGGGCCCGATCCGTGCAGGATCTCGTCAGCGATCCGAGCGGGCGGCTCTCCGCGCTTGAGACCTCGCACATGCTCTCGATATCCGAGCGTCAGGCCGGCGCGGATCTGCGTGAGATCGGCCTTGCAGAATTGGCGCCGTTTCTCGGTGTGGCCTCAGAGCGCTTTCTCTCCGGACCTCCGGTGGCACTCGGCGAGCAGGCCGGTCCGCTGATCGCCCTCGTCCTCCACGAGATGACGACGAACGCGGTCAAATACGGCGCACTCTCCGTCGGCAACGGCACCGTCTGGATTTCGTGGCAACGCACCCCGGAAAACGGCCTCCAAATCGACTGGACCGAGGAAAACGGCCCGGCCACCGGTCGGCCGATGACCAAGGGGTTCGGGCTCCGGCTGATCGATGCCTGCGTGCGGGGGCATCTGGGCGGGACGGCCGAGATCGACTTTCGCGAGGGCGGGCTGTCGGCGCGGCTGACGATCGGGGCGACGCATGTGCAATTCGCCGACGCCGCCCCCTCAGAGCCGAGCGCGTCGCCTTCCGACAGCCCCCGGTCCGATCCGGCGCCCTCGCGGCCGCTGGCGCGCCTCGGCGCGCTCATCGGTGCGGGCGACCCGATCACAGCGCTCGATTACCGCGAGATGCTGACCCGTCTCGGGGCACGCGTCGTCAGCGTGGTCGACGATATCGACGATTTGTCTGCGCTCGCGGCGCCCGATTTGCCGAACATCGCGCTCCTCGACATCGACCTCGATGACGGGACCGTGCTGTCGCATTTGCCCGGGCTGCTCGCGAACGGCGTGCTCGTGGTGCTCGCCACCCGGCCGCTGTCGGGCACGAACCTCGAGGATGCGGACGGCTTGATCGTGGTCCGCAAACCGGTGACCGAGATCGCGCTTCGCACGCTCCTAGAGACCGCCTTCGCCGAGCGTGGCCTGAGGGCCTGAGTCGGCTCCCGGGAACCATCGCGCCCCTTTCGGCATTCTCCGACCGTCAGAAAGCTACGGGAGGCGGTCACGCGCGGAATGCGCTTCCTCCCGGGAGAGAGGTTGTAGGATGGAATCCATTCGTCTCGAGGAGGCGCCGCGTCAGATGGTCGGTCCGGTTCATCGCAAGCTTTCCGGGTTCTTCGATATCTCCAACGATACGGCGGAGGATCTGATCGGGCTTTGCACCGAGAAGCGGTCGTTTGGGCCTCGGGAGCCGATGGTTCGGGACGGCGACGACTTCAGCGGCATTTATCTGATGGAAAGCGGTTGGGCGATCCGGTCGCGCACGCTCGCCGACGGCAGCCGGCAGATCGTCAATGTCGGGCTTCCCGGCGATTTCCTCGGGGTAAGCGCGTTGCTGTTTCCACGCTCGAACTACGACGTTTGGGCAAAGACCCCGGTTGAGACCTACCACATAGAGCCGGACCGGCTGCGAGAGGTCTTCCGGCGGGATCCGGATTTGGCGGCTGCGGTGCTCTGGGTGACTGCGCATGAGGAAGCGGTGCTTGCCGAACGGGTGGTGTCCCTCGGCCGGCGGGGGGCGCGGATGCGTGCGGCCCACGTGCTCTGCGAGATCATTGCCCGGATCGAGGTCGTCGAGCCGATCAATCCGGAGCGCGTCATGGTGCCGATCAGCCAGGAAGAGTTCGCCGATATTCTCGGGGTCAGCGTGGTGCATGCGAACAAAACGCTGCGGGCCTTGGATCGGGAAGGCTTGATCGCGTTTCGGAACGGGATCTTGGCGGTCAAGGATCGCCCGGCGCTCGAACGGTGTGCCGGGTTCGACAATGGCTATTTGCACTATGGCCGGGTGGATCCCGAGAACCGGCGGCGTCGGACGGACGACGTGGCGCGCGCCGGTTGAGCTCGGCCGAAGGATCGAGACGGCCACGACGCCCTGTACAAATTGTCGCACTTCCGGCAGCCGACCGGGCCGAGACCCAAGGCAGCTTCGTTAAAGAACCGTAAAGACGATCCAATGCGTCGGATGCTGTCCGCCGACGTTCGCGCTTCGTCTCGATTGCGGAAGAGTGTGCCGCAGGCTGTGCCAGCCTGCATGACGCCAAAATTCGCAAAATAAGCCGCCGCGAGCGCGCGCATCGAATTTCGCTGCGAATCAATTGGAGCAAGTGCGCTTTCCCATAAGATTGACCGAAAAAGCGGTGGAACGTATCTCCTGGCTGACCCACAGCAAGTGAGGCCATGATGTACAGTCAGGATTTGCCGATTTCCAGTGGCGTTGCAAGCGCTGATACTTTAGATCGAGTGGAAATACATACCGTCGACTATCGTACGGGTGAGGTGACCACGGAAATGCTGCGCGACGACGCGCTCGCGGACTTTCTAGAGCGTCACGGCAGCTTCGTGCCTGCTGCCGAGGTCGACCGTCAGACCGTGCCCACGCTTGACGTCGTGTCCGCCGGCCGAGCCTCCGAGCCGGGCCCCGCCCCCGCAAACCCCAACACGATCTTCCCACCCGACGACCGAACCCTCGTCGCCGATCCCTGGCTGCGGGACCCTTACGACCAAATCGCCAGCGTCTCGGCGCTCTGGGCGACCGGAACCGGTCCCGAGGCCGTTTTCGGCACCGCCGCCCTGATAAACCAATTCCAAGTTCTGACCGCCGGACACCTCATCTACGACATCGAGCGCGGGGGCTTTGCCGACACGCTCAGCTTCCGCTTTGCCCAAGACCGGCCGGGCGAGGCGCCGGTCCTGCCTTTCGACGAAATCTCCTCGACCAAGGCCTATGTGATGCAAGGCTGGGCAGCGAACGAGGACCCGCTTTTCGATATCGCCCTCGTCTCGCTCGATCGGTCGCTCGGCAACGCGGTCGGCTGGTTCGGCATCGAGACCGACGCCGCAGCCGAGGCTTACATCGGCCAAACGGTGACCACCGCGGGCTATCCGGCCGATCTCGACGGCGGCGCGCGGCTTTACGAAGCCACCGGCGAGGTCGCCGAGAGCACCGCGAATGTGATCGGCTATCGCGGCAGCCTCGACACCGGGCGCGGCCAAAGCGGCGCGCCGGTCTGGACGGACGCAAACACCCTCATCGGCGTCCATGCCCGCGGCGCCGAAGACCTGGAGGGCGACGGCGTCGCGGACGATCCGGAGGCACTGAACGAAGCGACGCGGATCTTGCCCGAATTCGCCGCCCAATTCGACGCGTGGTTCGCGGACGATCTGGGCCTCGTCGACGACCGGCCCGAGCTCACGGATTACGATGCGCTCTTCGGCACCGCGTTCTCGTATATCAGCGGCTCGAACCCGACGCTCGGACAGACGAATTTCGACCCGGGCGAGGCGATCAGTGTCTCGCTCTCGGTCTGGAACCAGGGCACGGTCGCGGCCGAGGCATACCGGGTCAACGTCTATCTCTCGACGAACCAGACGATCACGCTGGACGATGTGCCCCTCGGCGGCATCGACATTGCCCGAACCGAGGCAGGCGGGACGAGCACGATCATTTGGGAGGGCGTGATGCCCGACCTCGCGGCGGGTACCTATTACGTCGGCTGGATCATCGATCCGGAAAACGCGGTCGCCGAATACGATCAGCAGAACAATACCGGCCGATTGTCGGACCCGATCACTGTGACAGCAGGCGGCGCGCCCGATCTGGCGGTCGAGGCGCTCGCGCTCGGGGCCACGACCTGGGAGCCAGGCGACCGGGTCTCGGTGTCGTGGGAGCTCGTCAACCAAGGCGCGCGCGCTGCGCAGACATCGGCCTCGGCGCTCTTCCTCTCTGACGATCCGACGATCACGGTAGACGACACGCCGTTGCTCACGGACGCCGATAGCGGGCCGCTCGCCCCGGGGGCGCGGAACGCCGAGGGGGAGCCCAATCTCTTCACTGTGCCGGACGGGCTCGCGCCCGGGACCTACTATGTGGGTGCGGTCGCGGATATCGAGGACACCGTCGCCGAACGCGACGAGACGAACAACGCCACGCCCGCGGTCGCAGTGGAGATCCGGGCAGACGATTTCGGCGAGACCGTGGAGACGGCGGGCGAGCTCACGATCGGCGAAAGCGTGGCCGGGGCGATCGAGCGGGAGGGCGACCGCGACTGGTTCGCGATCGATCTCCTGGCCGGGCAGGACTATGTCTTCGAGCTCAAAGGTGCGGAGACCGGCGACGGGTCACTGGCCGATCCGGAGCTTCGGCTCCTCGCCCCGGACGGCACGCCGATCACCGGCGACGACGACAGCGGCGCGGGCGAGAACGCGCGGATCGAGCTCGTCGCGCCCGAGAACGGGACGTTCTTCCTGTCGGCGGGCGAGTATCTCGACAACGCCACCGGCAGCTACCGGCTAAGCGCGCAGGTGCCGCAGCCCGATCTGATCGTCGAGGGCTTTGCGCTCGGCGCAATCCTCTGGGCGCCCGGCGCGACGATCTCGGCATCCTGGGCGGTCGCGAACCTGGGCAGTGCGGGGGCCATCGATACGGCCGCAACCCTTTATCTTTCGAGCGATCCGGAAGTTGCGGTCTCCGACCGGGCCCTTCTCACCGACCCGTCGAGCGGCCCGATCGAGCCCGGCGGATCCGCCGCCTCGGGCCCGGTCGGGGCCTTCCAGGTCCCGGCGGATCTCGCGCCCGGTACCTACTACGCGGCCGTGCTCGCCGATCCGGACGGCGCCGTCGCCGAAACCGATGAAGGAAACAATCTGAGCGCGGTAATCGCCGTCGAAGTCTTCGCCGACGACTACGGCGCGACGCCTCCGACTGCCGGCAGCTTGGAGATCGGTGGCACCGAAAGCGGCGTTCTCGAGGTCGCGGGGGACCGGGACTGGTTCGCGGTCGAACTCGTCGCCGGCGGCGAATACGTGTTCGAACAGCGGGGTCTGGCGAGCGAAGACGGGACCCTCGCCGATCCGGAGCTCAGGCTCTACGGGCCGGGCGGCGCGCTCATCGACGGCAACGACAACGGCGGAACCGGCACGAATGCGCGCCTCGACTTCATCGCCCCCGAGGACGGCACCTATTTCCTCGCCGCAGGAGAGTATCTCGACAACGCGACCGGCAGTTACACGGTCGCCGCCCGCGAAGTGCAGCCCGACCGGCCGGATCTGATCGCCGAAGGGCTCGCCCTGAGCGCCGTCCAATGGGAAGATGCACAGAACATCGCCGTCGCCTGGGAGATCGTCAATCTCGGTACCGCGCCCGCACCGGCAACGGCGACGACCCTTTATCTCTCCGACGATCCGACCGTCACCGTCGAGGACACGCCGCTCCTGAGCGATGGCGCGGTGCCCGCACTCGCCCCGGGCGCGCGCGCGGATGTCGGCCAACCGAACGTCTTCCGGGTTCCCGTCGGGCTCGAAGCCGGGACCTATTACGTCGCCGCCATTGCCGATGTGACCGGCGGCGCCCTCGAGAGCGCCGAGGCGAACAACGTCTCCCCTGTCTCCGAGATCTTCGTCTTTGCCGACGATTTCGGCGAGGACGCCGAGACCGCCGGCGTCTTGCCGACGAACGGCGCCGTGACGGGCGTGATCGAGCAGCCGGGCGACCGGGACTGGTTCGCGGTCGATTTGATCGCCGGGCGAAGCTATGCGATCGAGCAGTCGGGCGAGACGCTCGGCGGCGATGCGCTCAGCAATCCCGAGATCCGGATCTACGACGCGACCGACCGGGTCATCGACGGCACCACGGGCGGTGGGCCTGGCAGCGTCGCGGAAATGACCTTCGTGCCGAGCGTTTCGGGGCGGTATTACATCGAAGCCGGCCAGTATCTCGACACCGATACGGGCGGCTATATGCTCGCCCTCCGCGAGACCCTGGCCGCTGCGCCGCCCCCGTTTGGCGAGAACATCAACATCGACGGCGCAATTTCGCGGATCGCCGACACGAACGGGGGGCGCGACACCTACACGGTGCTCGGCTTTGTCACCGGTGACGTCGAGATCATCGACAATGACGGCGCGGTCATCAATCTGCCGAACGGGCTGGCGATCGACAGCCTGACGTTCGCCCAGACCGGCGTGCGGATCGAGACGGGCTCGGGCACTGTGACTATTCTAACCGGGAGCAACGCGGAGCTCGACCTTCTCGAATTCCGCCTCGGGGGCACGCCGCTCGACCCGGCCGCGGGTCTCGGCTTTAGTCCTGAGGGCTTTGCCGCAGTGGTTGGCGCGCCCTCGCCCGATACGCTCGACACGAACGAGGTGGCGGCCGCAACCGTCGTCGGCGAGCTTCTGGTCGATCAGGACAGCGTGCTGTTTCTCTGAGCCGGATCGTCCGCGGCATCGGCATCGGCATCGGCCGCGTCCGCGTCCGGGCGCCCTGTCGCCTCGGGCGCGAGGACGTCCGCCAGCGCGCCGACCGCGTCGAGGATCGCTCGGCGCTGCATGGGGTCGAGCTTGCCGTATCGTTCGGCAAAGCGCGCGCCGAGCGGCTCCGGCGCCGATGCCAGGATCTCCCGGCCCTTTGCGGTCAGCCTTGCATGGACGATCCGCCGGTCCCGCGTCGAGCGATAGCGTTCGATCAAGCCCTTCGCCTCGAGCTTGTCCAGAATGCCGACCACCGTCGGCGCGCTCAACTCGGCCTCCGCCGAGATCGCCCGGCTGGTCACCTCGCCCAAATCGTCGACACAGGTGAGCACGACATATTGCGGCAGCGTCAGCCCCAATTCCCGGTCGATCCGCCGGGACTGAATGTCGAAGGCCCGTGCGATCCGACGGACCGTTCTGAGCACCCTGCGCGTCTCGGCTTGTTCCGACATCGGCCCTCTCGCTTGATATCGAATGATTAATGCTCTAACTGTTCGCCGTCAAACGAGATCGGAGCGGAGGTCAGCAGCCGGGCATGTGCGGAATTTGCGGAGAAATCGACTTCAACGGCGGTTTTGCGTCGGCGAGCGTCCTCGAGACGATGTGCGACGCGCTCGCCCCGCGCGGACCTGACGGGGCCGGCGTGCTCGTGCGCGGACCGGTCGGCTTCGGCCACAGGCGGCTCCGCATCATCGACCTCTCCGACGCCGCTGCTCAGCCCTTCGTCGATACCGCGCTCGGGCTTACCATCGCCTTCAACGGCTGCATCTACAATTACAAAGACCTGCGCGCAGAACTCGAAGGCCTTGGCCACAGATTTGCCTCGACAGGCGATACCGAGGTCATCCTCAAGGCTTGGGCGGAATGGGGCCCGGCCTCGGTCGAACGGCTGCTCGGCATGTTCGCCTTCGCGATGCACGAGCGTGACAGCGGGCGCTTGTCGCTCGTGCGCGACCGGTTCGGGATCAAGCCGCTCTATTTTGCTGAACAAAATCGACGGCTCCGCTTTGCCTCCACGCTCCCGGCGCTCGTGGCCGCAGGCGATATCGATACCGACATCGACCGCACCGCACTGCATCACTACATGAGTTGGCACGCGGTCGTACCGGCCCCGCGGACGATCCTCAAAGGCGTGCGCAAGTTGGCGGCCGCGACCGTCCGGACCTATGAGGCGGACGGCAGCCACCGCGACTGGACCTATTGGGAACCCCGGTTCGGACCGGTGAACGGCGATGCGCGCCGCAGCCCCGAAGAGTGGCGCGATCTCGTGCTCGACGCCCTCCGCACGGCGGTCAGGCGCCGGATGGTCGCCGATGTCCCGGTCGGTGTCCTCCTGTCGGGCGGGGTCGACAGCTCGCTGATCGTCGGGCTGCTCGCCGAAGAGGGCCAGTCGGGGCTCGCCACCTACTCGATCGGCTTCGAGGCGGCGAAGGGCGAGAAGGGCGACGAGTTCAGCTTTTCCGACCTGATCGCCGAGCGCTATGCGACCGACCACCACCGGATCTTCATCCCCTCCGAAGAGATGCGCGCCCATCTGCCCGACGCCATCGCGGCGATGTCCGAGCCGATGGTCTCCTACGATACTATCGGGTTTTTTCTGCTCTCTCGCGAGGTCGCCAAGACGATCAAGGTCGTGCAATCGGGCCAGGGCGCCGACGAGGTCTTTGGCGGCTATCACTGGTACCCGCCGCTCGCGAATGCCAACGACCCGGTCTCGGCCTATGCGGAGGCGTTCTTTGACCGCGATCAGGCTAAAATGGCGGCGCATCTGAACGCCGATTGGCTCGCAGACCGGGACGAGAGCCTTGCCTTCGTCGAAGAGCATTTCGCGCGCCCCGGCGCCGACGATCCGGTGGACAAAGCGCTCCGCCTCGACACCAACGTCATGCTGGTGGACGATCCTGTGAAGCGCGTCGACAATATGACCATGGCCTGGGGACTCGAGGCGCGGGTGCCCTTCCTCGATCACGAGCTCGTCGAACTCGCCGGACGGGTGCCCTCGGCGCTCAAGCTCGACCAGGGCGGCAAGGGCGTGCTGAAGGAGGCGGCGCGGCAGGTGATCCCGAGCGAGGTGATCGACCGTCCGAAGGGCTATTTCCCGGTGCCGGCGCTCAAATATCTCGACGGCCCCTATCTGGAGATGTGCCGCGACGCGCTCTCGAGCCGCCGGGCGCGCGAGCGGGGCCTCTTCCGCCAGGACTATCTCGACCGCCTGTTCGCCGATCCGGCCGCGCACGTGACCAAGCTCCGTGGCTCCGAGCTCTGGCAGGTCGCGATGCTCGAATTGTGGCTCTCGGCGCGGGGGATCTGAGCGGTGGCCGACAAGTCGCGCAGCCGGGGGGCCGCACAACGCTATCGCCTGGAGAAAAAGCGGTCGGAGGCGCTCAGCCCCTTCGGTCCGGAGACCGGCGGGCTCGCGTCCAACGCGCTGATCGAGTGCGGCTGGGGACGGCTGATCTTCGCCCATACCTTCGAAAACACGCAGGCCCTCGCCGAGGTGCTTCGAGCCGAAGGTGCGGACAAGCGCGACATCGCCTTCTATGTGCGCGAGCCGCAAGTTGCCCTCGCTGCGGCCCCGCAGGAGCTCTTCCTCGATCCGTCGCACACCTACCGCCTCGATTTCACCGCTTACCGGGCCGCCCGAAAACGGCGCCACGCCTTCTTCATCCGCCGGCTGACCACCCGTCGGGACGCGGAGGCGGTGAACGTGATCTTCGCTCAGCGGAACATGGTGCCCGTGCCGCCCGAATTCTTCTGGGACAAGCGGGATGCCCGGGCGCTGACGGTGCTGGTCGCCGAGGACGCCGCGAACGGCGAGATCCTCGGCTCGGTCATGGGGGTCGATCACGGGCTCGCCTTCGGGGATCCCGAGCGGGGATCGTCGCTCTGGTGTCTCGCGGTCGGGCCGCAGACGCCCCATGCGGGGGTGGGAGAGTCGCTCGTGCGCCGGCTCGCCGAGCATTTCAAGGCCCGAGGCGCAGCGTTCCTCGACCTGTCTGTTCTCCACGACAACGAGCACGCCATCGCGCTCTACGAAAAGCTCGGCTTCCGCCGGGTCCCGGTCTTTGCCGTCAAACGCAATAACCCGATCAACGAGCGGCTCTATGCGGGCAGCAGCGTCGGCGAAGGGCTGAACCCCTATGCCAAGATCATCGTTGACGAAGCGCTCCGGCGGGGCATTCAGGTCGATGTGACCGATGCGCCGGGCGGGTTCTTTCGGCTAACCTATGGCGGGCGCACCGTGCGCTGCCGGGAGGCGCTGACGGATTTCACCTCGGCGGTCTCGATGTCGATCTGCGACTACAAGCGCGCGTCGCGGTAGGTGGTCGAAGCCGCAGGCGTCCGCGTGCCCGAGCAACTGAGCGAAGACGCGCCCGAGGCCCGCGCCGCCTTTCTCGCGCGCCACGGCGAAGTGGTCGTGAAACCCGCCCGCGGCGAGCAGGGCAGGGGGGTTTCGGTCGGGTTGACCACGCCCGAGGAGGTCGAGGCCGCGGTCGAGGTGGCACGCACGCAGTCCGCCGAGGTGCTGGTCGAGGAGTATTTCGACGGCGAAGATCTCCGGCTCATCGTCATCGACTACAAGGTGGTGGCCGCCGCGATCCGCCGCCCCGCCCGCGTGGTCGGCGACGGACGGGCCACGGTCCGGGACCTGATCGCCGCGCAAAGCCGCCGCCGCGCGGCCGCAACGGGCGGCGAGAGCCGGATCCCGCTCGATGCCGAAACCGAGCGCTGCGTCGCTGCGGCAGGGTTCTCGCTCGACGACGTGCCGGAGGCCGGGCACAGCTTTCGCGTGCGCAAGACCGCCAATCTGCACACGGGCGGCACGATCCACGACGTGACCGCCGAGACGCATCTCACGCTGGTGGAGGCGGCCATCGCTGCGGCGCGCGCCATCGAAATCCCGGTCACGGGGATCGATCTGATGGTGAAAGGCGCGGCGCGTCCGGAGTATGTGTTCATCGAAGCGAACGAGCGTCCTGGCCTCGCGAACCACGAACCGCAGCCGACGGCCGAGCGTTTCGTCGATCTGCTCTTTCCGCTCTCGATGCCGCAAGTGGCGCGGGAGGCCCAAGCGAGGACCCGATGACCATCCACACGCCCGCGACCGAAGCGCTCCGCCTCGATATCGATCTCGCCTATCTCCAAGCCCGGCTGGCGGCACTCCTCGCGATCCCGAGCCCGACCGGATACACGGATACCGTGGTGCGCCATGTATGCCACGAGATCGAGGCGCTCGGGCTCGATTACGACCTGACCCGGCGGGGCGCGATCCGCGCGCGCATGCCGGGCGCCGAGCACCAGGGCGCGCGGGCCATCGTCTCCCATCTCGACACGCTCGGCTGTCAAGTGAAGGCGCTCAAAGAGAACGGCCGCACCGGGCTGACCCCCGTCGGCACCTGGTCGGCCCGCTTTGCCGAAGGCGCGCGGGCCACCGTCTTTACCGAGCGCGGGGCCTATCGGGGGACGATCCTGCCGCTCAAAGCGTCGGGGCACACCTATGACGACGAGATCGATACGCAGCCCGTCGGCTGGGAGCATGTGGAACTGCGTGTGGACGCGATGGCCTTTGCCCGCGACGATCTGGATCGGCTGGGTATCGAGGTCGGCGACTTCGTCGCCATCGCCCCGCAGCCGGAGTTCACCGATACGGGCTTCGTCGTCTCGCGCCATCTCGACAACAAAGCCGGCGCGGCGGTGATGCTCGCCGCCCTCAAGGCGCTCGTCGATGCGGGGGCGAAACTGCCGGTCGATCTCTTCTGGCTTTTCACCATCGCCGAGGAGGTCGGCCATGGCGCGGCCTCCATCGTGCTGCCGGATATCGCCTCGCTGGTGGCGGTCGACAATGGAACGACGGCGCCCGGACAGAACTCGGCGGAATTCGGCGTGACGATTGCCATGTCCGACATGTCCGGGCCGTTCGATTATCACCTGACGCGCAAGCTCGCCGATCTATGCCGGACAAACGATATCCGGATGCAGAAGGACATTTTCAGACATTATCGCTCGGACAGCGCCTCGGCCGTCGAAGCCGGTGCCGACGTCCGGACCGCGCTCCTCACCTTCGGGATCGATGCGAGCCACGGTTACGAGCGCATCCACATGCACGCGCTGCGCTCGTTGGCCGAGCTTTTGACCGCCTACGCCCGGAGCGAGGTGGATATCAAGCGGGACCTCCGCCCGGTGAGCGGCCTGAAGGGCTTCACCCGCCAGCCGATCGCGCCGGCCGCACGGGACGCGGAGCTGCACGAGGAGCTCGCCCCCGAGCGCCACGACTGACGTTCAGCGCTGGGCGGTCCGCCAATTCGGATGGATCCAGGGTTCCGCATTCGACGGCGGCAAGGGCGCGCGGCCGAGGACGTGGTCCGCCGCCTTCTCGCCGGTCATGATCGAGGGCCCGTTCAGGTTCCCGTTCGGGATCCGCGGAAAGATCGAGCTGTCCGCCACCCGCAAGCCCTCGACGCCGATCACCCGACACTCCGGATCGACCACGGCGGTCGGATCGTCGCGGCGCCCCATCCGGCACGTGCCGCACGGGTGATAGGCGCTCTCCGCATGCTCTCGGACAAAGGCGTCTAGGTCGTCGTCCGACTGCACCGCGTCGCCCGGCTGGATCTCGCGCTCGACAAAGGGGGCAAAGGCCTCCTGGGCGAAAATCTCCCGGGTGAGCCGTATTGCCGTGCGGAAATCCTCCCAGTCCTGCGGGTGGCTCATGTAATTGAACCGGATCTCGGGCGCTGCCCGCGGATCGTTCGAGGCAAGCCGCACCTCTCCGCGCGAGGCCGAGCGCATCGGCCCCACATGCGCCTGGAAGCCGTGCCCTGGCACCGCATTCCGCGCGTCATAGCGCATCGCGATCGGCAGGAAATGGTACTGGATATCCGGGTACTCCACGCCGGCGCGCGATCGGATAAAGCCCGCACTCTCGAAATGGTTGCTCGCTCCCGGCCCTTTGCCGGTCAGCATCCACCAGGCGCCGATGGCGGCCTTTGCCCACGGGTTCCAATAGCGGTAAAGCGTTATCGGCGCGCGGCAGGCATACTGGATGTAGAGCTCGAGATGGTCCTGCAGATTGGCGCCCACGCCGGCGCGGTCGGCCACGACCTCGATCCCGTGGGCGGCCAGATGCGCGGCCGGCCCGATCCCCGAGAGCATCAGAAGCTTGGGCGAATTGATGGAGGAGGCGGCCAGCACAACCTCGCGCGCGGCGCGGACCGTCTCGATGCGCGCGCCGCGGGCGATCTCGACGCCGGTCGCGCGGCCCGCTTCGATCTCCACCCGCCGGGCAAAGCCGCGGACGACGTCGCAGCGCCCCGTGGCGATGGCGGGGCGGAGATAGGCCTTGGCCGCTGACCAGCGCTGGCCCGCGTGGATCGTGGCCTCCATCGGACCGAAGCCCTCTTGCTTCTCCCCGTTATAGTCTGCGGTCACCTGATAGCCTGCCTGCCGGCCGGCCTCCACGAAGGCCTGAAAGAGCGGGTTGTCCCGCCGACCGCGTGTGACACGGAGCGGGCCCGAGCTCCCCCGCCAGGCCGGATCACCGCCGTGACCGCCGGCGTCCCAGGCCTCCATGCGTTTGTAATAGGGCAGCACGTCCGCGTAGGCCCAGCCATCCGCCCCGCTTTCGGCCCAATGGTCGAAATCGCGCGCGTGGCCGCGGACATAGACCATTCCGTTGATGGAGGACGAGCCGCCCAGCACCTTGCCGCGCGGACAGGCCAGCCGGCGGCCGCCCAGATGCGGCTCGGGCGCGCTCGCATAGCCCCAATCATAGCGCTTCATGCGCATCGGGAAGCCGAGCGCGGCCGGCATCTGGATATAGGGGCCCCAGTCGGTGCCGCCTTCCTCGACGACGATCACCGAGTGCCCGGCCTCTGCAAGCCGAAATGCCATCGCACAGCCCGCCGACCCCGCGCCCACGACCACGTAATCCGCCTGCATGTCAGTCTCCCTTGGGGGCGCGCTGGCGCTCTTCAAGCTCGTTCAGATCCATGTGGTTGCGCATATAGCGTTCCGAGGCGCGGGCGAGCGGTTGGAAGTCCCAAGGGTAATAGGCGCCGTTCCGGAGCGCCTCGTAGACCACCAGGCGGCGAGCCTGGCTCTCGCGCACCTCTGCGTCGAAGCGGGCGAGATCCCAGCGCGCCTCGGCCTCGGCCGCGAGGCGGGTATGCGTCGTGGCATAGGCCGGATCGGTGGCGAGGTTCCGCAGCTCGTGGGGGTCCGCCTCGAGATCGAAGAGCTGATCGGGATCGCAGGCGCAGCGCACGTATTTCCACCGGCCTTGCCGCAGCGCCACGAGCGGCGCCTCCGAGGCCTCGGCCGCGTATTGCATCGCCACAGGACGCGTGCGCGTCCCGCCGGTGGCGAGCGGCAGCAGGCTCTCACCATCGCTCCAGGGCGCGACCTCCTCGAGCGACACCCCGGCGAGCTCCGCGAGGCTCGGCGTCACTTCGATCGTTGAGACCGGTTCATCCACACGGCCGGGCGGCAATCCGGGCGCTGCGAGCAGCAACGGCACCCGCGCCGAGCCCTCGTAGAAGCTCATCTTGAACCAAAGGCCGCGCTCGCCCAGCATATCGCCATGATCCGAGAGGAAAAGCACCGCCGCCTCCTGCCGCGTCGCCCCCAAGACGCCGAGGATTTCGCCGATCTTTTCGTCGAGATAGGAGAGATTGGCGAAATAGGCTCGGCGCGCGCGGGCGATCTCGCGGTCTCCGAGCGCATAGGACCGCCAGTCGTTCGCATCGAAGATCCGCCGGGAATGGGGGTCGTGGTCGGCATAGGCCATCGCGGGCACCGCGGGCGCGAGCCGGTCGCACTCCGCATAGAGATCCCAGAACCGCCGCCGCGCCACGTAAGGGTCGTGCGGGTGGGTAAAGCTCACCGTCAGGCACCAGGGCCGCGGATCCTGCGCCCTCGCAAGGTCATAGAGCTTTTGCACCGCCTGAAAGGCGACCTCGTCGTCGTATTCGAGCTGGTTCGAGATCTCGGCGATGCCCGCGCCGGCGACGCTGCCGAGATTGTGGTACCACCAGTCGATGCGTTCTCCGGGGCGGCGATAATCGGGCGTCCAGCCGAAATCCGCCGGATAGATGTCCGTGGTCAGCCGCTCTTCAAAGCCGTGAAGCTGGTCCGGACCGACGAAATGCATCTTTCCTGAGAGCGCGGTCCGATAGCCTGCCCGGCGGAGATGATGGGCATAGGTGGGAATGCTCGAGGCGAATTCGGCCGCGTTGTCGTAGACGCGGGTCCGCGACGGCAGCTGACCCGACATGAAAGACGCCCGCCCCGGCGCGCAAAGCGGGCTCGCGGTGTAGGCATTGGCGAACCGCACCGAGCGCGCGGCGAGGGCTTTCAGATGGGGCATGTGCAGCCAGTCGGCCGGCCCGTCGGGAAAGAGCGTCCCGTTCGCCTGGTCGACCATCAGGATGAGAATGTTCGGCCGGTCGCGCATCGGTCTCCCCTCGCCTGGCCCCGGACGCCTAGACCGGAAGGGCGCCGACGGTCAATTTCGCTCCGCAGCGGGGTTGTCGGGCTCCCGTGAGGGGTCGCGCTAATATCTGATTTTTTTTACTCGGGAATTGACAAACCCGAGTGTTTCAGTCACCAATTTTGCATACCCAATCGCAACCCGCCCAGCGAGGTCACCCATGCCCCCGGAGCATCCGCCTTCCTGCACCCGACACCACACCTCCGACGGACCAAGGGGCCACGCGACATGGGGCGAGAGCGTCCGCCCGGACGGCCCGATGCTGGTCTCGATGCTCTTGTCGCTTATGCCCGGGGACGTGGCGCTCGAAGCGCTGATCGACCGGGTCGAGGCGCCGAGATAACCGTCGACCAGGCCAACGCGCCGCGGTCCGAAGACCCGCGTCGCCCGTTACGCTGCCCAGGCGACGCGCCGACCCGCTGAGATTTGATCCGAAAGGAGAGCCATGGGCAAAGTCCCCTCGCCCTGCATCGACGTGTGCAAATACAAACTCAAAGGCCACTGCATCGGCTGCGGCATGACCAAACCGCAAAAGAAAGCGTTCAAGGCGCTCTCGGGCCGATCGGAGAAACGGGCGTTTCTGCAAACGCTTGTTGCCCAACACCGGGCCCTCGGCGACCGGTTCAAGGGGTGGGCGACGGCCTATCGGCGGAAATGCGCCAAAAAGGACGTGCCCTGCCCACTCGACGAGATGAAGGCGGAGGCCTGAGCCTCACTTGAGATGCGCGCGGAGCATCCAGGCGAATTTCTCGTGGATCTGGCCGCGCTCGATGGCGAGATCCTGGGTGAGCAGGTCGCCGTTCTTCTCCGACACATCGGCGAGGGCGCCGAGCGTGCCGGCCAAAAGCTCCTGATCGGCGGCCAGACCCTTGACCATCGCCTCGGCCGGCAGCCGGCCTTCGCACTCGGTAATCTTCGAGCGCTCGAGCATCGCGGCGAGGCGCCCCTCCGCATGGGCATCGAGGGCCTTGATCCGCTCGGCCAGATCGTCCTGGGCCTTGAAGTGGTCCTCGTAGATCTCCTGAAAGAGCGCATGCAGCGGTCCGAAGGCCATGCCGGTCACGTTCCAGTGATAGTTCTGGGCCTTCATGGTCTCGACCGCCGTCTCGGAAAGCGCCTGGGTCAGGCCTTCGACAATGGCGGCGAGTGCGTCGGGCTCGAGGTCGTTTGCGACATGCTGCATGGGGATCTCCTTCGACTGTCAGGGGGGAGGCGGACTAGGAGGCGGCCGGGTGCGCGGGGCGTGCCGATTTCCGAGGATGAGCCGCGCTCGCGCGCCTTTCCACGCGCTCTGCGACCGACCCGGCGAGGCGATGGACCATACGCCGCCCCGCGGCGGGGATCCGGGAGCCGATGGCAAAAACCACGGTGTCGCCGTCGGCCGCGCGGATCGCCTCGATCAGCCGGACGATCCAGGCTTCGTCAAAGCTGAGCTCTGTTGCGCCAGGTCGGTGAAGCTTGACCGGCCGGCCGAGCCCCGCCGCCACGGCCCGGAGAAACGCGACGCAGCAGGTCTCCGAACCGGACGCGGCAGAGCCGTATTCGAGCGCGGCGCGCGGCGAAAGTCGGCTGGAGAGCCCTGTCCGACGAAACCCGTCCAACCAGGGCGGTCGGGTCAGCGGCCGAGCAGCCGGCTTAAAGTCGCAGGCCGACTGCCCGACGGGCAGCCGGATGACGGGCAGGGGTGCGGTGGTCGGGCGAAGGGCGGGTGCGGGCACGGGTCTCCTCGGCGCGGCGGGATATGGTTGACTGTTTCACTTGGGTATTCGGCAAAAGCCGCAGCGTCAATGCTCCAAGACAGTCTTGACCGATCCGGGCCCGCGACACTTTGATCTCGATCACGCGCCGGACCCGCGGAGCTGTGGTGAGCGCCGGGGCGAAGTTTGGGCTCGGCCGTGCTATCCTCAGCACCGCGGGCGAGGACGCCCCTGCCACTGCAGCTTGCGAGGATCCCCATGACCCGCTCTTTTGTCTCGATCGCCCTTCTCGCGGCGCTGTTGCCCCTCGGCGCCGCTGCTCAGGGTGCGGCCGAAGGCGCCTGCCAAGACGCCGTCGCCGCCGAAGGCGGTGCTGGCGCGGCGGGGGTGTCGGTCACGGCCGTGGTCGAAACCGACGCCGGCACCGAGGTCACTCTGATCGACGGGGTCGGCGGCATCTGGCGCTGTCTGACCGAAAATTTCGGCATCGTCATCGAGCTCTCCCAAGAGTACGCCGGGATGGCGACCGAACTGGGTGGGTCCGGCGGCACCGAGACCGAACTCGACATCAAACGCGGCGTGGGCAGTGCCAGTATAGAAGGCCGTCTCGGTCCGGGCGAGACGGCGCGGTATATCCTGTTGGGCTTCGAGGGCAGCCTGGTGTCTATCGAGATGGCCGTCGACAGCGTGTTCCTGGGCTACCGGGTGGTGCAGCCGAACGGAACGATCCTGCACGACTCGCTCGAGGGAGGTCTTTTCTTCAGCGGACGGATCGTCTTCTCGGGCGAGCACGCCATCGAGGTGTTTTATTTCGGTGACCCAGCCAGCGCTGGCAGCTATTCCGGCTTTATCGAAAGCCGCGAAGGCTAAGCCTGGACCGGGCTTCGGTGGTGTGTGCGGCCGCTCAGGTCGCCCGCATCGGGATGCGGTCGACCCGAGCGGCATCCGGCGCCATTTCTACGGGGTCGGTCCATTCGTCCGCTCGGCGTTTCTTGAACGCTCGCGACGCATCGCCCGCGAGAGCGCATCGAGCCGGGTCAGCCGTTCACGGCCCGACAACACGCGTTCGCCGAGCTCGACGGCAATCGCCAACCGGTCGGCCGGCATTTGCGCCCAGGCGGGCGGACCGACCACCTCGCGCCAGGGGCGTCCGAGCGCGGCATCGAGCAAAACCCGCGCAAAGCAATGGTTCTCGGTCAGGGGCCAGTTCCGCCGCCGTGCCGCCTCCGGAAGTTGCCGGTCGACCAGATCGCGCCAAACCCGGCGGAGCGCTGCGTCGGGGTCCGGGCCGAAGAGCTCCAACTGGCCACGAGACGTCTGATCCGCCCCTTCCCAGGCCGGCGCGAACCGGCCGGCCGCCCGATCGAGCCGTCCGTCCCGGCGCTGGGCGAGTTCACCGTCGATCCGCCCGATGAGCGCCACGGCACGGTCGGTGTTGCGTCCGGTCGCGATGGCGCGGAAGGCCCGGTTTCGGTTGGCAAGGAGGCTCCGCGTGCTGATCCCGGAAAGTCGGCTGGTCATGGGCGCGCATATAGGTCCGATACGGCGCCCGGCCTTGCCCTGTCCGGACCATTCTGGTCTCCTCACTTGACCATTGGCGCGGTGTTGCGTCGCTCCCCATCTCGAGGCCGGCTTTTGGACGTCGATTATATCGTGATCGGTGCAGGCTCTGCAGGAGCCGTCGTCGCCGCCCGGCTGTCCGAGGATCCGGCGCTCTGCGTCGCGCTTCTCGAGGCCGGCCCCCCCGACACGAACCCGTGGATCCACGTGCCCGTCGGCTATTTCCGAACCATGGGGAACCCGGCCACCGACTGGTGCTATCGGACCGAGCCCGATCCCGGCCTTGCCGGGCGCGCGATCGCCTGGCCGAGGGGGCGCGTGCTCGGCGGGTCCTCCTCGATCAACGGGCTCCTTTATGTCCGCGGCCAGCGGGAGGACTATGACGGTTGGCGCCAGCTCGGCAATCCGGGCTGGGGTTGGGACGATGTGCTTCCGCTCTTTCGACGGGCCGAGCGGTGGGAGGATGCCGGTGCCGACCCGGACGGCCTGCGCGGTCGGGACGGGCCCATCGCCGTCGGCCGCTCGCGGTTGTCCCGCAGCGCGGTCGATGCCTGGCTCGAGGCCGCCGTCGCCGCCGGCTATTCCCGCAACCCCGACTATAACGGGCGCGTCCAGGAGGGTGTCGCGCATTTCCAGATGACCGCCGACCGGGGCAGGCGCGCGAGCACGGCGGTCGGTTATCTGCGGCCGGCCCGCAACCGGCCCAACCTCGAGATCCTGACCAGGACCGCCGTCACCCGCCTGGTGATCGCGGGCGACCGGGTGGTCGGCGTCGAGGCCCGCCGCGGCGGCGAGATCCTGCGCCTGACCGCGCGCGCCGAGGTCATCCTGTCGGCCGGGGCCATCGCCACGCCGCAGCTCCTGATGGTCTCCGGTATCGGCCCGCCGGACGCGTTGCGCGCCCACGGCATCGCGGTCGCCCGCGCGGCGCCGGGGGTCGGGCAAAACCTCCAGGACCACCTTCAGGCACGCCCCGTCTATCGCTGCCGGGCGCGGACCATCAACACCGAGATCCGAAACCCGCTGCGCAAACTCGCCATGGCGATCGAATACGCGCTTTTCCGCACGGGGCCGATGACGATGGCCGCCTCGCTCGGCACGGCTTTCCTCAAGACCGATCCGCGGCTCGCGACGCCGGACATCCAATTTCACATTCAGCCCTTTTCCGCCGACAGCCCCGCCGAGGGTCCGCATCCCTTCGACGCCATTACGGCGTCGGTCCTGCAATTGCGGCCCGAGAGCACGGGTCGGATCGTCCTCAAGAGCCCGGATATGGCCGTCGCCCCGGCGATCCACCCGAATTACCTGGCGACCGAGACCGATTGCGCCACGCTCGTTGCCGGCATTCGCATCGCCCGCAAGATTGCCGCGACCCCGCCCTTCCGCGATCTCGTCGTCTTCGAGCACGCGCCAGGCCCCGGCGTGCCCGACGACGCGGCGCGGCTCCTCGATTGGGCCCGGCGGACGGCGGTGACGATCTATCACCCGACCGGTACCGCCAAGATGGGGCCCGAGAGCGATCCGATGGCCGTGGTCGATCCGCGGCTCCGGGTGCGCGGGGTGGCGAACCTGCGCGTGGCGGATGCTTCGATCTTCCCGACCATCCCGTCGGGTAATACGAACGCCCCTGCGATCATGGTCGGCGAGAAGGCGTCGGATCTGATCCTTGCCGACGCGCGCTGAGCGAGGCCGAGCCCCCTGAGCGCGTCGTCGTCGTTATCGTTACCGGGCCCTGAACCCGGAGAGGCGTTTCTTGAAGGCGCGCTTCAGCCCGGTCTCCCGGGCCGGATCGCCGACGCCGTCGTGGTTTCCGGGTGGCACGGGGGTCGCCCGGCGACGCGCTTCGACGAAGGTCTCGACAATCAGTTTCGTGCCTTCCACTGCGGCCGGCGTTCGGAGCACGGTGGCCAGCATGGCGACCCCTTCCTCTGTATAGGCCCATGGCGGAGAGCGCCGGCCCCCGCGCCCGGGCGTATCGCTCAACGATTGTGACCGACAGTCGTCCCACTCTTCACGTGACAGCTGAAAGGCGTAACGGCGCGGCTCCTCCGCATCGGCGAACCGCTCCGCGTTGCGGTCGCGCGCCTGGTTGAGGGACTTCACTGGCCGGTCATAAAAGAGGGCCACAGTCTCGTCGAGCATGACCTGGATGCCATCGATTTCGTAGACATCAACGTCGATGCCTTCCTCGGTAGTCGTCACACTTTTCGGCTGGAGCAGGCCCGCATCGATCGCAGCGCGTAGCCGCTTCGCAGCTTCGGCTTGTAGCTCAATTGTGAATGTAAGATGACCCGTGCGCTTCTTGGGTACCTCAGCATTTTCAGGTGGCGCTGACATGCTGTGGGCAACTTCGACCGCGGCGCGATGCTGTTTTTGTTCTCGCTGCTGTGCGACTTGTTGGGTCAGTTCGCTTGTCACTGTCTGATTTGCGGCTGCCGGCGTATCAGGCGGCGGGATTATGCCGAGCTTCTCGCCGATATCGCGGGCAAAGGCGGCAATCACGATGGCCCGTTTCGTGGGCCCCCCGAACGTCATGAGCGGCTTCGCGTCCGGAGGTCTGACCTGAAGCGCCTTTAGCCAGCAGCGCTGCTGCCAATTGCAGCCGTCGATGATGAGCGGAAAGATCGGCTTTCCCGCGGCGCGGAGGGTCGGGATCTCGACTTTCTGGATGTATTCGGAGTTGAGCGACGCCGCAGAGACCAGAAACACGGCACCGTCGCACGCGCGCAGCTCGGACTTGAGGTTGGTTTCCCAGCCGTCGCCCGGCTTGATGTCTTGATCGGTCCACGTGGTCAGGCCGAGATGCCTGAGGTTCTGCAGATGCTCGCGAACCTCGCGCATTACGGCGCGATCGTCCTTCGAATAGCAGATAAAAAGCTTTTTCATCAGATCATTCGCTCTTCCGGTCGCAATTTTTGAATTCAAGCAGGCAGATATCTACCACGAACTGTCAAGGATTTCCGGTCCAGCCTCGGTCGACCTGTCCGGACGGGCGAGAAGGCGGGCGCGCTCGTCCGCGCGGACCGCGGTTGAAAAAGAGGGCGATCGGGCCGGTCCGGACAGAAAGGCTTTGCGCCGCGCGCCGGGGGCGGTCAAGCTGATTGGATAACCAATGAGACCACCGGGAGGAAAATCATGACATCTCTTTACGCCGCCATCGGCGCGGCGCTCATCGCGTTCGGCCTCGCCGTTGCGCCCATGGCCAGCGCCCAGACCGTGATCCGCATCCAGTCGGTGATCCCGTCGAAGGCCGACGAGGTCACCATGCTCGAAGCCTTTGCCGACGACGTCCGGGCGCTCACGAACGGCGAAGTCGACATCCAGGTTCTGCCCGCGGGCGCCGTGGTCGGCGTCGGCGAGACGCTCGATGCCGTGGATGCCGGGCTGATCGAGGGCGGCTTTGCCTGGACGCATTACTGGTCGGGCAAGCACCCGGCCGCCATGCTCTTCGGCTCGCCGGTCGCGGGCGCCGGCGTCGGCATGGACAACATCGCCTTCGTCAGCTGGTTCCTCTATGGCGGCGGTCAGGAGCTCTACGACCAGCTCTGGGACGAGATGGGCGTCAACGTCAAAGGCTTCATGTTGCAGCCCGTCGGACCCGAAGCGCTCGGTTGGTTCAAGGAGCCGATCGCCTCCATGGACGATTTCCGCCAGTACCGGTTCCGCACACCGCCGGGCATCCCGGGCCAGACCTACAAAGACATCGGCATCGCTTCGGTGGCCATGGGCGGCGGCGACATCCTGCCCGCGCTCGAGAAAGGCACGATCGATGCGGCCGAATGGTGCTGCCCCAAACCCGATCTGGTCTTCGGCTTTCACAAGGTGCTCAAGCATTACTATCTGCAAGGCCTTCACCAGGTGGTCGTCAATGCGGACATGTACATCAACGGCGATGTCTGGGACGGCCTGACCGAGCACCAGCAGAAGGCCATCGAAGTCGCGGCCAATGCGTCGCTGATCAAGTCGCTCGGCTACCGGATTTACGAGAACGGTAAGGCGCTCAAAGTGCTGACCGACGAGCACGGCGTCGAGCTGCACGATACTCCAGCGGATTACTTCACCGAATACATGGCAGCCGCGCGGGCGACCCTCGAGCAGAATGCAGCCGATAACGAGTTCTTTGCCAAGGTCTGGGAGAGCCAGAAGAGCTTTGCCGAGATCGCGGTGCCGTTCTGGGCGGGCGCGCAGGCCTCGAACGCGCAGCTCGGCAAGGCGTTCGCCGATACGTTGAAGTAATGCGCCTGACCCGCCTCGACGGAGCCTATGCGGTCGCCCGGACGGCCGCCGACGCGCCCGTCCCCGCCGGCCTCCTCGAGGGGGCCGGTTTTCGCACGGTCGCCCGGACGCCGGACGAACTTTCGGCGGTCTTCCCCGAAGCCGCGCTTCCGGGGCTCGCGTTCGACCGGGTCGAGGGCGGATGGGCGTGCTTTCAGGTGGCGGGCCCGCTTGCCTTCACCGAGACCGGGATCGTCGCGGGGATCTCGGCCGCGCTCGCCGAGGCGGGCATCGGGATCTTCGTCGTCTCGACCTACGACACCGATTACGTCCTCGTGAAAGCCGCCGAGGCCGATCGGGCCGTCGCCGCTTGGCGGGCGGCCGGACATGATGTCTGAGCGCCGGGGAAGAGGGCCGCGGGGGGCGGCCGGGGAGTGACATGAGCCAGCTCGATACCACCGACGAACTGATCGCCGAGGCGCGCCAGACCCGCCCGGGCGAGACCCCAGCGGGCATGACCCCGTGGATGAAGCCCGTCGTCGCCTCGATCGACCTCCTCAACATGTGGGTCGGCCGGGTCGTTTGCCTGCTGCTCGTGCCGGTGATCGTCGCGATGGTCTGGGAGGTCGTCGCGCGCAAGCTCTTCATCGCGCCGACACTCTGGGCCTATGACACGAGCCGAATGTTTGCGGGCGCGCTCTTTATGTTGGGGGCCGGCTATGCGCTGATGCGCGGGGTGCATATCCGCGCGGATTTTCTCTATCGCGGCTGGTCCGAGCGAACACAAGCAACCGTCGACGCGGTGCTTTATCTAGCGCTCTATTTCCCAGCGATCCTATTTTTCTTTTGGGTCTCGAGCGAATACGCGATCACGGCCTGGGTGCGGTGGGAGCGGGCGATGGACACGACTTTGATGGCGCCGCTCGCGCCGGCCCGCACAGCGATGCCCGTCGGCGCCTTCCTGCTGCTGCTGCAGGGCGTGTCCGAGCTGTTCAAATGCTTCCACCAAATGGGCAAAGACCGCGAGCGCGCGTTCCTGCGCGCGATGCCTGCCTATCTGGCGGGGCTCGGCCTCGTCTTCGCGGCGGTGATCTTCCCCGACACCGTGCCGTTCGGTGGCTGGTGGTCGGACACCGTCGGCCAAGCGACCGGCGCGATCGCCAACGAGTGGATCGGCGTCATCATGATCGCCGTCATGCTCTTCGCGATCTTCGTCGGCTTTCCGATCTCCTTCACGCTCATCTTCCTCGGTTTCGTGTTCGGCGCCTGGGGCTTCGGACCGAAGCTCGTCTTCTTTTTACAGACGCTGCAGTTCAACAGCGTGATGCTGGAGCAGACGCTCGCCGCGGTGCCGCTCTTCGTGTTCATGGGCATCATGATGGAGCAGGCGGGCTTGATGGAGCGGCTCTTCACCGCCGTGCAACTCATGCTCGCCAAAACCCGCGGCGCACTTTATCTCGCGGTGCTCTTCGTGTCGACGATCTTCGCGGCAGCGACCGGCATCGTCGGCGCTTCGGTCACGATCCTCGGCATCATGGCGGCGCGGTCGATGAACCGCTCGGGCTACGACGTGCAGCTCGCCGCCGGCACGATCACCGCAGGCGGGACGCTCGGCATCCTGATCCCGCCCTCGATCATGCTGGTCGTGATGGGTCCGGTGCTCGAAGTGCCGGTGACCGATCTCTTCGCCGCCGCCATTGTCCCGGGGCTGATGCTCGCCTTTCTCTACGCGGCCTACACGCTCGTGCGCTGCTGGCTCGATCCTTCGCTCGGGCCGCCGCTGCCGGAGGAGGAGCGCGAAAGCGATCTGCGTATCGTCGCGCGTGAGTTCCTGCTCGGCCTCGTTCCGCCGGCGGCGCTTGTCGGCTTTGCGCTCGGCTCGATCCTCTTCGGCTGGGCGACGCCGACCGAAGGCGCGGGCTGCGGGGCCTTCGGCGCGCTCGTCCTGACGCTCGCCTATCGCCGGCTGACGCTCGCCCGGTTCTACGGAGCGCTCCTCAAGACGCTCGAGATCACCGTGCTGATCCTCTTCCTCGTCGCCGCGTCCAACTTCTTCGGGGCGGTGTTCTCCCGGCTCGGCACGCCGATGATGCTGACCGAGATGCTGCTGACCTTGGATCTTTCCGAGACGCTCATTCTCCTCATCATCATGGCGCTGATCTTCCTGCTCGGCTGGCCGCTCGAATGGGTGCCGATCGTGCTGATCATCGTGCCGATCCTGATCCCCGTGCTCACCGAGCTCGGCGTCAATCTCACCTGGTTCGGCATCCTTGTCGCCGTCAATCTGCAGACCGCCTGGCTCTCGCCGCCCGTCGCGCTCTCGGCCTATTTCCTCAAGGGCGTCGTGCCGCAGTGGTCCCTCGGCGACATCTATCTCGGCATGATGCAATTCATGGTGATCCAACTCATCGGCCTTGCGCTAGTCTTCAGCTTTCCGGAGATCGCGCTTTGGCTGCCCCGCATGATCTACGGAGACTGACCCCATGGCCATCGAGGTTCTGAAACGCGCGAGCCGCACTCCCGAGACCGACAGCGCCGAGACCCGGGCCGTCGTCGAGCGGATGCTCGCCGAGATCGAAGCGGGCGGCGAGGATCGGGCGCGGGCCTATTCGGCCGAGCTCGACGGCTATCGGGGCGAGATCGTCGTCTCGCGCGCGCGCATCGAGGCCGCTGCCCGGCAGGTGCCCGAGCGGCTGAAGGACGACATCCGCTTTGCCCGCGACCGGGTTACACGCTTCGCCGAGGCGCAAAAGGCCAGCATCCGGGACTTCGAGACCGAGCTCTCGCCCGGGCTCTGGGCGGGGCAAAAGCTCATTCCTGTCGACACCGCCGGCGCCTATGTCCCGGGCGGGCGCTATGCGCATATCGCCTCGGCCGTCATGTCGATCGCGACCGCCAAGGTCGCGGGCGTCGAGCATGTGGTCGCCTGCTCGGCACCCCGCGGCGAGGACGGCATCCATCCGGCGATCCTCTATACGATGGATATCTGCGGCGCAGACACGGTCCTCGCGCTCGGCGGGGTGCAGGGCGTCGCCGCCATGGCCTTCGGGCTTTTCACCGAACGGCCCGCGCGGATCTTGGTCGGGCCCGGCAACCGCTTCGTCGCCGAGGCCAAGCGCAGCCTCTTCGGCCGGGTCGGCATCGATCTCTTCGCCGGACCGACCGAAATCGCCGTGATCGCCGATGCGAGCGCGGACCCGGAGATCGTCGCCGAGGATCTGGTCTCCCAGGCCGAGCACGGGCCCGACAGCCCCGCTTGGCTGATCGCGACGGACCGGGCGCTCGCCGAGCGGGTGATCGCCCGCGTGCCCCAATTGATCGCCGCGCTGCCCGAGACCCAGCGCGCCGCCGCGACCGCGGCCTGGGAGCATTATGGCGAGGTCACGCTTTGCGAGACCGATGAGGAGGCCGCCACGGTCTCCGACGCCTACGCGCCCGAGCATCTCGAGATCCAGACCGAGCGCAACCACTGGTACCGCGACCGGCTCCGCTCCTACGGCTCGCTCTTCGAGGGCGAGGAGACCACCGTCACCTTCGGCGACAAATGCTCGGGCACCAACCACATCCTGCCGACAAAGGGCGCGGGCCACTACACGGGCGGTCTCTCGGTACACAAGTTTCTCAAAGTCGTGACCACCCAGCGCATGACCCGCGAGGCCTGCCGCGAGGTTGCCCAAGCGGCCGCCCGGATCTCCCGGCTCGAAGGAATGGAGGGCCATGCCCGGGCTGCGGATGCGCGGCTGAGGAAGTATTTCCCCGGCGAGAATTTCGACACCGATGCCGCTTGAGACCGACGGCATGGACGACGCTGCCAGCTCGGGCGAGACACAATTCTCCCCAGCGACGGCCTTTTCGCTTGCTGGCCGCACCGCGCTCGTCACCGGCGGCGGCTCGGGCCTCGGCAAAGCGATCGCCCACGCGCTCTCGGATGCGGGTGCCCGGATCGTCCTCGTCGGTCGGCGCGAAGACCGTCTCGCGGCCGCGCTCGGCGACCGCGCGGGCTTCGCCCTCGCCGAGGACGTGACCGACCCCGCCGCGCCGGACCGCCTCCGGTCGCGGCTCTCGGCCCTCGCGGCCCTGCCCGATATTCTCGTCGCCGCCGCGGGCGCCAATCCCCGCCTGCCGGCCGATACGATCTCGCGCGAGGACTGGGACGCCACGCTCGTCCTCAACCTGACGGCGCCCTTTTTCCTCGCCCAGGCCTTCCTGCCGCATATGCGCGCCCAGGGCCGGGGCCGGGTCATCACCCTCGCTTCGCTCCAAAGCCTCCGCGCCATGCCGAACGGCATCGCCTACGGAGCGGCCAAAGGCGGGCTCGCCCAGGCCACCCGCGCCATGGCCGAAGCCTGGGGCCCGGCCGGCGTCACCGTGAATGCGCTCGCGCCCGGGTTCTTCCCGACCGAGCTCACCGCCCCGGTCTTCGCCGATGCGGCGCTCGCGACCCGAAACGCGGCGCAAACCTGTCTTGGGCGGAACGGACGGCTCGGCGACATCGCCGGACCGGCGGTCTTCCTCGCCTCGGACGCCGCCGCCTATGTGACCGGGCAGATCCTCTTCGTCGACGGCGGATACACGGCGAAATGAGAGCGCTCGTCTATACCGCGCCCCACCGGGTCGTGCCAGCGGACCTGCCCGAGCCCGAGCCGGCCGCCGGCCAGGTCGTGGTGCGGGTCGCAGCCTGCGGGCTTTGCGGCTCGGACATGCACGCCTATCACGGCGCCGACCCGCGCCGGGTGCCGCCGCTCGTGCTCGGGCATGAGGCGACGGGCGATGTGCTAAGCGGTCCGCTGGCAGGCGCCCGTGTGGCGATCAATCCCCTGATGACCTGCGGACGCTGCCCGGCCTGTCGGGGCGGACGGCCGCATCTCTGCCCGGCCCGCGAGCTTCTCGGCATGCGCCTTCCCGGCGCCTTTGCCGAACGGGTGGCCGTCGATGCGCGGAACCTGAGCGTGCTGCCCGATCATCTCGGAGACCGCGACGCGGCCCTTGCCGAGCCGCTCGCCTGTGCGGTCCATGCGGCTCGCCTCGGGATCGGTCATCTGGGCGGGCCACCCGTGCGGGCGCTCGTCATCGGGGGCGGGGCGATCGGACTGCTCTCGGCGCTCGTGCTGGCGGATCGGGGCACGGCGGTCACCCTCTCGGAAACTGCGCCCGGTCGGCGCGAAACGGCCGGCGCCCTCGGCCTTGCGACCGTCGATCCCCAAGCGAATGCGCCCGACCCTGCCCCCCTTATCATCGATGCGGTGGGCTCGGGGCGCACACGGGCGGCCGCCTCCGCGCTCGCCGAGCCGGGGGGCGCGATCGTCCATGTGGGGCTCCAGGACAACGGGCCGGGCCTCGATACGCGCCGCCTGACGCTCCAGGAGATCGCCTTTCTCGGCCTCTATTGCTATGCGCCCGAAGATTTCGCCGAGGCACTCCGGCTTCTCGCGGAAGGCCGCATAAGCGGCGCCGGATGGGTCGAGGAACGTCCGCTCGCCGAAGGCGCCGGGGCCTTTGCCGCCGTCGACGCCGGCACGGCTGCGCCGAAGATCCTGCTGATCCCCTAAGCCCTGGCACCGCGCAACGCCTCCGCCCTTGCCACGTCGGCGGCCTGGGGAGAGCATGGGCTATGACCCGCTCCCCGCGTGCTCCCCGAAGCCTCGCCGAGGCCGCTATTGCCGCGCCGGTCCCGTTCGACCCCGTGCTTGGCCGGGCGGTGGCCCGGGGTCTCGATGCACGCCTCGCCCAGGGGGCGATGGGCGAGCTCGTGGCCGGGGCGGCGGGCTCGGCGCCCTATCTCGCCCGGCTTCTCGAGCGCCACGGCTCCTGGCTTGCCGAAGCGGCGGAGCGCCCGCCCCAAGACGCCCTCGATACCCTCTTGGCCGAGATGGACCGAGGCATCGCCGCTGCCGCGCCCGCGGCACTCCCGGGGATCCTGCGCGAGAGCAAGGCGCGGGCCGCGCTCCTGATCGCGCTTGCAGATCTGGGCGGGGTCTGGAGCCTCGGCAATGTCACGGGCGCGCTCACCGAGCTCGCCGACCGGGCGGTCGCCGCCGCCGTGCGCAGGCTGCTGAGCGACGCCGTCGCTCGCGGCCGCCTGCCGGGTCTCGGGCCCGACGCACTCGAGAAGGGGGCGGGCTATGCGGTCATCGCCATGGGCAAGATGGGCGCGCGCGAGCTGAATTTTTCCTCAGATATCGATCTGATTTGCCTGTTCGACCAGGACCGTTTCGCCCCCGACGATCTGGCCGAGGCGAAGGCCGCCTTCATTAAGATCACGCAAGCGCTCATTCGCCTCCTCTCGGACCAGACCGCCGAGGGCTATGTCTTCCGCACCGATCTGCGGCTTCGCCCCGCCCCCTCGACCACGCCGGTCTGCCTCGCGATGGAGACGGCCGAGCGCTACTATGAGAGCGTCGGGCGGACTTGGGAGCGGGCCGCGCACATAAAGGCCCGCGCGGTCGCCGGGGACCTCGCGGCTGGCCGGGCCTATCTCGATCGGCTGACGCCCTTCGTCTGGCGGCGCTATCTCGATTTTGCGGCGATCGAAGACACCCACGAAATGCTCCGGAAGATCCGCGCCAAAAAGGGCAAGTTCACGCCCGAAGGCCTGCCCGGGCACGACCTCAAGCTCGGCCCCGGCGGCATCCGAGAGATCGAGTTCTTCGCCCAGACCCGGCAGCTGATCATGGGCGGGCGCGAGCGGCGCCTGCGGATCCCGACGACCCTCGGTGCGCTCGATGCGCTCGCCGGGCTCGGGCTGATCCCGGCCGCAACCGCCGAGAGCCTGTCGGCCGACTATGTGGCCCATCGCACGACCGAGCACCGGCTGCAGATGATCGAGGACGCCCAGACCCAGACCCTGCCGAAATCCGCCGAGGCCCGCGCCCGGGTCGCCGCACTCGCGGGCTGGAGCGACCCGACGGCCTGGGAGGCCGAGATCGCCGCGCGCCTCGCCCGGGTGCACCGGAATGTGGAGGCGTTCTTCGTCTCGGACGCGTCCGAGGCCGGGGATACGGCGTTTGCCGAAGAGATCACCGAGGAGGGATTGGCGGGGCAGGGGTTCGAGCGTCCCTCGGATGCCTGCCGGACCATCGAGCGCTGGCAATCGGGCGCGCTGCCGGCGACCCGCAATCCGCGGGCCCGGGCGCTTCTGGGCGCGCTTGCGCCGCGGATCCTGCGCAAGCTCGCCCGGGCGGCCGCACCCGATGAGGCGATGGCTGAGTTCGACCGGTTCCTGTCCGGCTTGCCGGCGGGGGTGCAGGTCTTCTCGCTTTTCCGCGCCAATCCGCATCTTCTCGAGCTCATCCTCGAGATCTGCGCCGTTGCGCCGCGGCTGGCCCATCATCTCGGCCGCGAGCCCCAGACCCTCGACGCGCTTCTCGGCCGCGAGTTCTTCCTGGCCTTACCCGATGCGACCGCGCTTCGCACGGAACTCGACGGCTGGTTGGCCGAGCAGGCAGATTACGAGCGGATGCTCGACACCGTGCGCCGGTTCGCCCGCGAGCAGCGGTTCCGCGCGGGCGTGCAAGTGCTCCGTGGCCTCGCGGACGAGGTCGAAGCCGGGGCGGCGTTCTCGGCGATCGCCGAGGCCTGTCTCGGCGCGCTCTTGCCCCGGGTGATCGCCCAATTCGCCGCGCGCCACGGAGCCCCGCCCGGCCACGGGCTCGCCGTGATCGCCATGGGCAAACTCGGCAGCCGCGAGATGACGGCGAGTTCGGATCTCGATCTGATCCTCGTCTACGACCCGGGCGATGCGGAGGCCTCGGACGGCCCGCGGCCTTTGCCGATCCTCGCCTACTATCCTCGGCTGACCCAGGCGCTCCTGGCCGCGCTGACGGCGCCGACCGCCGAGGGCCGGCTCTACGAGGTCGATATGCGGCTCCGGCCGTCCGGGCGGCAGGGTCCGGTGGCGACGTCGCTCGCCGCCTTCGAGCGCTATCAGCGGGAGCGCGCCTGGACCTGGGAGCAGATGGCGCTCACGCGGGCCCGGGTCGTGGCGGGGCATGGTCGGGTTGCGGCGCGGGTCGAGGCGGCGATTGCCGAGACGATTGCGGCGCGGGCGGGCGATCCGGCGGTGCTCGCGGACGCGCGCGAGATGCGGACGAAGCTCGCCGAGGCCCATGCCCGCGACCGGAGCAACCCATGGGCACTCAAACACGCGGCCGGCGGGCTGATGGAGATCGAGTTCCTCGCCCAGACCGCGGTGCTCCATGCGGGGCTCGCCGGCTGCCGGACGGCGCGGTCGGCGTTTCATCGGCTGGGCGGCGGTGCGTTTTTCGGCTCCGAAGACGCGCGGCGGCTCACCGAGACCCACGCGCTCCTCCAGCACCTCCAACAGCTCGAACGGGTGGCGCTCGAGAAGCCCTTCGATCCGGAGACGTCGGGGCGGGGCTTGCGCCGGGCGATGGCGCGAGCCGGCGGCTTCGAGACCTTCGCGGCGCTCGACACGCGGCTTCGGGCGGCATTGGCGGAGGCGGACGCCATCATCTCATCGAGCTTTTCTCGGAGATGAGCATCGGGGCGCCGGTCGGGGCACCGGTCGGGGCGCCGGTCGGGGAGGGCGCCGCTCAGATATCCGCAAGAATTGACCGGCTCGATGCGGTTTGTGATGGACTGATCCGGCCGGATCGGGAGGGATCACGATGCGGCAGCCGGGGGTGTTGGGTTCTTGGAGCAGCCGGGGCGGCCGGCCCGCCGATCTTGCCCAAAATTTTTTTCGCAAATTTCATGAATAAGGTCTCGAGCCACCGCCGCCACAACAAAAACTCTACTCCAAGAATAAGGGGGGATTTTTTGATAAAATTTGTCGAGCATCTAATCCTATTTTTTTTTGAATAGGAGTTTGCAGCGCCTCACGAACCGCTCCAAGGGTCGTCAGTTCTGGGTCCATCTCTAACAAAACCGAGCCCAGAATGGCCTGGGCACCCGTTCGCAAAGGCCTCTCGGATCGCAAAGACTGCGTAGGCTACTTCCCTAGATCGAGAGACTATCGAGACCCTTCCCAAATTTCAGATATACTGCACGCCTGAGCTCAAGACCTCTCTCAAAGCGGCTTAGCGGGTGCCGCTCCGCCTTCGGCCTCCAAGCTTGGCAGCCAGAGCGCCGAAAGATCGAGCTTGACCGCGTCAAACGGTGGGATCGCGACCGCGTCGTCGCCGCTGGCGGCAAGGCGCAGGACCGAGTTGTCCCCGGTCAGTTCGAACGCCTCGAGCACGCGGGCCTCGGGATCGACCAGCCAGAGATGGCTGACACCGTGGTCGCGGTAAAGGTCGCGCTTCTCGCCCCGGTCGCGCCCGCTCGTCGAGGGGGACAGCACCTCGCACACCCAGTCGGGTGTCTGCTCGAGAAAGGCCACGTCGGGCATCGAAGTCAGGGTCTCGCGTCGCCAGCCCGCCAGGTCCGGAACGAGGACGTCCTCGCCCAGATGGATCTCCGGCTCATACAAGATCCACCAGCCGCCTGGCCCTTCCGGTCGGAAGTGAAAGGGCCCGCCGATTTCGCTTCCAAGCGCGGAACAGGCCAACGCATGCCGACTTCGCGGCCGAGGCTGCAGATGCAGTCGACCATTAAGGATCTCGGCGATCATGTGCTCGGGCGCGTCGAGCACGTCCTGGTAGGTCGCTCGCGATGTCTCCGGAGCTCGATGCAAGGTCACTGCGACTTCCTAGGCGCGGCTGAATTCCCAGAGGAGCATGGGCGCGCGGTTGCGCCCGGTCAACTCGCTGGCGGTCGGCGTGAGGCAATTAAAGAAAGAGGCGGCAGGCGGTCGCGGCGCCCAGGTAGATGGGTCTCTCCGGCGCGCGTGGTGATCGAGAAGGTCATCACCCCCTGAACCCGGGCAGGGGCAAAGCTCGTCACGCCCTCCACGCTCACGATTTCGGCGCCCGCCTGGTGGCAGGTAAATCGCGCCCCCAGTTCGGCCGGGATCGCGGTCTGACGAAACTCGTCCGTCGAAGCCTCGGGCGCAGCCGGGTCTTGGGCTGCCGCCTCGCCCGCGAGCACGGGCAAGGCGAGCAGAAGCGCCGCAATAGCTCTACCCACGGGTGCGCCGGCGGATCAGGCCGAACGCGGCGAGCCCTGCGAGCAGCAGCGGCAACGAGCCCGGAACGGGGATGCGGGCCATGCCGTCGGCCTCGAGCACCAGGATCGCCGAGCTAAAGTCGGTGAAAGTCGCCAAGAAGGCCACATCCCCCGCCGCGTTGAGGCCGTTAAAGAAACTGATAGTGTTCAGCGTGCGCTGGTCGCCGGCGCCTAGATCCAAGACATCGCCCTCTCGTGCCAGCAAGCTAACTTCACCAAGACGATCGCTGAGGAACAAAGCGCTATTATTGGCGCCGGTCACGCCGGCGCCAGTGAGGTTCGCGGAAAACGCCGTCTCTCCCGCATTGTTGAGCGCGGGGGAGCCGAAGGCACTAAAGGTCGCGCCGCCGGTGCCCGGGGCCACATTGCCCTCCCGCGCGACAACGCCCGAGTCGGTGAAGATCCCGACGTTATTGGCACCCGTCACGCTGGCGCCGATAAGGAACGCTTGAAACGCCGCCTTGCCGGCATCGTTGAGCGAGAGGCCATCAACAAAGCTTGAATAGGTCGCGCCACCGGTGCCGGGGGCCACATCGCCCTCCCGTGCGACAAGGCCCGAGCTGGTGAAGATCCCCTCGTTATTGTTGCCGGTCACGCCGGCGCCGCTGAGGAACCCTCTAAAAGCCGTTTCGCCCACTTCGTTGCGCACAGGGAAGCCGAAGCCGGAATAGGTCGCGCCGGCGGTGTCGGGGCTTTCATCGCCCTCGCGCGCGACAAGGCCCGAGCTGGCAAAAATCCCGCTGTCGTTGGCCATAGTCACGCCGACGCCGCTGAGAAACCCGCGAAACGCTGTTTCACCCGCGTCGTTGAGCGCGGGGTTGTCAAACCTAGAATAGGTCGCGCCACCGGTGCCGGGGGCCACATCGCCCTCCCGCGCAACCAGCCCCACGCCGGTGGTGAAAATCCCCCCGTTATTGGCACCGGTCACGCCGGCGCCGCTGAGGAGCCCGGTAAAAGCCGTCTCGCCCGTATTGTTGAGTGCGGGCGCGCCGGGGCTTATGAATACTGCGCTGTCGGTGCCGGGGGCAACATCGCCCTCGCGCGCCGCGAGGCCCCGACTGGTGAAGATCCCGACGTTGTTGGCAGTGGTCACGCCGCCCCCTGTGAGGAGCGCGCGAAAAGCCGTCTCGCCCACGTCGTTGAGTGCAGGAGCGTTGAAGCTTGCATAGGTCGCGCCGCCGGTTCCGGGGGCCACATCGCCCGTGACCGCAACCACCCGAAGCGTCGCAGCCTCCGCGACCATGCCTGACAACGCGAACAGGGCCGCGCCCAATGCAATCTGTCTCATCATCCCAATCCCTCCACTGCGGAAGCTAAGAATTGCGGTCACGTTAGCCTATCTGGGCACGACGGCAAATCGCTGGAGGCTTCTCCAGCGGCAGATTTGCCCTCGGTTCCCGAAGCCGGCCGGGCCGCGTGTCGCGGCGCACCCACGGGGGCCGAGCTTTCGGCGTCACTCAACGCGTCGACGGCGCGCGACCCATTGTTCCCAATTGACAAGCGCCCCCGTCGATCGATTAGGTCGCGGGCGCAACCTTCGAGAGTAAAATGGAACAGTCTACCGAAAAGCCGTCGCACCAGCCGCTTGCGGCGCTCATGGCGGCGCTCGGCGCGATCTTCGCTGCCGAAGCCCGTGCGGGCGGCACCGATGCCTATCAAGCCCTGTCGAAAGCCCTGGGCGGCCTGCCTGCCGGGCCGTTCGCCGCGCCCCCGGACCCGGCGGCGCTCGACGGCGCGCTGGCGGATCCGAAGGCTGCGCCCCTTTGTCGGATCGTCGCAGAGGCGCGCGACTGGTTCTGCTGGCGCTCGCTCGAGGGCATGGAGGGCGTGGCGGAGACGCGGTTCATCGGACCGACGAGCCCCTATCCCATCACCGAGCCAGTTGTCGGTCTGGTGCTCGTCTCGCAGGGCGGTGCGATGCGGCGGGACGGGACGGCCGAAGAGACGCTCTTTCTGCTCGCAGGCACGGGCATCTGGACGGGGCCCGAGGGCCGGAACGAGGCGCTCGCGCCGACCCGCTTCCTGCATCGTCCGGCCGGGCAGGATCTCGCCTGCCGCGCGGAGACGGGGCCGGTGCTCGCCGCATTTCGCCAGAGTGCGACGCCGCGAGGCTGACCGGGACCCGCCAATGGCCGGGTGCGGCTCAGCGGCGGAGCAGTTTTGGCGGGTCGAATGCGGTCACCGGTGGCGGGGTGCCCTCGACGGCCGCGACCTCGACAAGGGCCGTATGGGCCGACGGACCCTGGCCGAGCCGCGACGTTCCCTTGTCGCAGGTGAGCACGTTGGGGTTTCCGTGTTTGCAAAGAGTGCCGGGGAGGCCGGGCGTCTCGGGATCGTACCAGGCGCCCGTTGCGAGCTGCACGACCCCCGGCATCACCCGCTCCGAGATCACAACGCCCGCGAGGCACGCCCCCCGGTCGTTCCAGACCCGCACCACCTGCCCGGCCGAGAGCCCGCGGGCGGCCGCGTCGTCGGGATGCAGCGTGATTGGCTCGCGACCCGCGACCTTGGCGGCGCGGCTGACTGTGCCCGGATCGAGCTGACCGTGGAGGCGCGTGTCGGGCTGGTTCGAAATCAGGTGGAGCGGGTAGCGCCGGTCCGGTTGCCCCAGCCATTCATAGGGCTCCCGCCAGGTCGGGTGCCCGGGGCAGTCGTCATAGCCGAAGCCGGCGATCCGCTCGGAGAAGAGCTCGATGCGCCCGGACGGGGTGGGCAGCGGCTGGCCCTCCGGATCTCCGCGGAACGCCTCCAAGAGAACCGCCTCGCATTCGGGATCCGGCAGGGTCCAGGTCCCGGCGGCCCGCAGATCCTCGAGCGAGGGCAGCGGAAAGCCCGCCTCGCCGGCCCGCTGGCGCGCCTGGTCCCAGAGGTGCCGGAGCCAGGCCTCGGCGTCGCGGCCTTGGGTAAAGGCCTCGGCCACGCCCATCCGCGCGGCGAGCCCCGAGAAGATGTCGTAATCCGGGCGTGCCTCGCCCAGGGGCGGGATCGCCTGGCGCATCGCGACGATGAGCGGCTCCCAATGGGTCATCGCGATGTCTTCGCGCTCGAGCATCGTCGTCACGGGCAGCACGATATCCGCATGGCGGGCCATGGGCGTCCACCAGATCTCGTTCACGATGATCGTCTCGGGGCGCTGAAAGGCGGCGACAAGGCGGTTGAGGTCCTGGTGGTGGTGAAAGGGGTTCCCGCCCGCCCAATAGATGAGGCGCAAATCGGGATAGTGCCGCCGCGTGCCGTCGAAGTCGTAGGCAGCGCCCGGGCAGAGCAGCGCATCGGCGATCCGGGCGACGGGGATGCGGTCGCGGACCGGGTTCTCGCCCAGGGGCAGCGCCGGGAACCGGAACGGCCGCACCGAGTTGCCGATCCCGTTCTCGGAGGCGTAGCCATAGCCGATGCCCCCGCCCGGCAGGCCGATCTGGCCGATCTGTGCGGCGACGAGGAGCGCGGCCCAGCCGGGCTGCTCGCCATGGTCGCCCCGCTGCACCGACCAGGAGACGGTGATCATCGTGCGCGCGGCCGCCATCTCACGCGCGAGCGCTGCGATCCGCGCGGCCGGGATGCCGGTGATTTCGGCCGCCCAGTCGGGCGTCTTCGGCTGGCCGTCGGTCGCGCCGAGGAGATAGGCCCGGACCCGGTCGTAGCCCACGGTATAGCGGGCGAGGAAGCTCCGGTCGGCCAAGCCCTCGGTCTCTAGCGTATGGGCGAGCGCGAGGAGGAGCGCGGTATCCGTCCCCGGCCGGATCGCCAGCCACTCCGCGGCGATCTCGTCGATGGCGTCGTCGCGGATCGGCGAGAGATTGACGAACCGGCAACCGCGTGCCCGGCTCGCCTCGAGCGCTTCGCGCACCACATGCCGACCGACCCCGCCGGAGGTAACCTGGGCGTTCTTGACCGCAAGGCCGCCCACCATGACGACGAGCTCGGCATGCGCGGCGATCGAGGGCCAAGACGTCGCGCCGTCGAGCAGGTCTTTGAAGGGCGCAAGCACATGGCGGGTGAGCGCGGTGATCGCCGCATGGCTGTAGGTGCCGACCGAGGCCGTGTAGCCGGCGATCGCGTTCAAAAAGCGGTGGATCTGGCTCTGCGCGTGGTGGAACCGCCCGGCCGAGGCCCAGCCGTAGGAGCCCCCATAGATCGCCCCGTTCCCATGGGTCTTGCGCACCCGGTCGAGCTCGGCGGCGGCGAGGTCGAGCGCCTCGTCCCAGGGAACCTCGACGAAGGGCTCGGTTGCGCGGGCGGTCCCGTCCGAGGCCGCGCCCCGGTCGAGAAAGCCCTTGCGGATCGCTGGGCGGAGGATGCGTGCGGGGCTGTGGACGGCTTCGGGAAGCCGGTGGCCGATGCGCGCCGGGTCAGGGTCTCCGAGCCAATCGCGGAGCCCCACTACGCGGCCGTCCTCGACCACGGCTTCGTAGGTGCCCCAATGGGTGGCGGTCATCCGGGCCGGATCGTGCGGGCGCGTCTCATCGGGGCGGGCGTCGTCGGGGCGGGCGTCGTCGGGGCTCATGGGGCCGGTCTCCTCTTTAGCGAGAGCGTTCCCGGTGGCCTGCCTGCCGTCAAGGCTCAGGCGCCGAGACGGGCACGCGCCGCGCGATACTCCGCCTCGAGCCGGGCAACGAGATCCGCCACCGGCAGGACATCACGGATCGCGCCGACCCCCTGACCCGCGCCCCAGATAACGCGCCAGGCCTTCGCCCCCGCTATGAGCCGGGCGCCGAAATCCATCGTCTCGGCCGCGGTCGCGGGCAGCGCGTCCGGGTCGAGGCCTTGGGCGCGGATCGACCCCTTGAGGTAATTCCCGTGCACCCCGGTGAAGTGGTCGGTGTAGAGGATATCCTCCGCCCCGCTCTCGACGACCATGCGCTTGTACTCGGGCTTGGCGGTCGCCTCCTCGGTCGCGATGAAGGCCGAGCCGATATAGGCGAAATCCGCGCCGATCGCTTCGGCTGCCAGCACCGCTTCGCCGGTCGCGATGGCACCCGAGAGGGCGAGCGGCCCGTCGAACCAGGAGCGGATCTCGCGGACGAGCGCGAAGGGCGACTGGGTTCCCGCATGCCCGCCCGCGCCGGCGGCGACCGCGATCAGCCCGTCGGCGCCTTTCTCGATCGCTTTCCGGGCGAACCCGTCGTGGATCACGTCATGGAGCGCAATCCCGCCGCAGGACCGGGCCGCCTCGAAGACCTCGGGCCGCGCGCCGAGCGAGGTGATCCAGATCGGCACCTTCCAGCGCGCGCAGATCTCGATATCGCGCTCGAGGCGCGTGTTCGAGCGGTGCACGATCTGATTGACGGCGAAGGGCGCGGCCGGCCGGTCGGGATGCTCCCGGTCATGGGCGGCGAGTGCCTCGGTGATTTCGGCGAGCCAGGCTTCGAGCGCGATGGGTTCGCCCTCGGCCTCGCGGGCGTTGAGCGCAGGGAACGCGCCCACGATCCCGGCGGTGCATTGGGCGATGACGAGCTTTGGCGTCGAGACAATGAACAAGGGCGCGCCGATCACCGGGATCCGGAGGCGGCGGAGCGCGGCGGGCAGCCGGTCGGGCAGGCTCATGCGTCGACCGGCCTAGCGGGTGTCGCGCAGCGGACGTTGGTGGAGGGGGGCATGCGGCGTCTCCTTGCTGAACCGTGAGGCTAGCAGACCCCGCGCAAGTCGCCAGCACAAGTCGCGCCGTCGGGTCCGCCGCCCTTGCCCGGCCCCACCGCCCGCAGGGACCCGTCAGGCGCGTCGCCGCCCGTGGAGCGCGAGACCGGCGACCGCGGTCAGCAGAAGCGCGAGGCTGGCCGGCACCGGCACGCGGTTGACGACCACCGGAGGACCGAAGTCGTTGGTGTCGAAGAGGCTCAAATCGCCGTCGAACGCGGTGAATACGCCGTTATTCGGCTCGCCGCCGGACTGAACCGACCCGAAATCGAGCACGAACGCGTCCGTGTTTCGGTAGACGAGGATCGCGGCGCCGCTCGCGTCGTCTTCCGCGAAGTTCGTTCCCGGCCCGTCAAAGCGGATAATGTCGCCGTCTTCCGTGGCGGTTAAGGCCTGCGGCGTGTCGCCCAATCGGTAAGAGGTCAACCCGTCCGACTTGCGCACGCGGAAAACTCGGTCTGCGGGCTCGTGTCGCCGTCCACGTCGTAGACGGCAAACTCGATCTGCGGGATGCTCAGCGGGTTGGTGAACGTGCCGCTTGCGATGCCGGTGCCATCGAAGAACTCGAAAAGCAGCGTGATGCCGTCTTCGGTGGGATCGATGCCATTTCCGAAGAACAAAAAGCCCAAGTCGCCGTTCGGCTCGCCGGCGTCGCTGTTATAATTGGCAATAAAGCCGGGGTCTCCCGACACACCCGTGCCGCCTTGGCTCGCGAAGTCCGTGTCGTCCTTCACGGTGGCGGTGATCCGAGCATCGACGGTTCGGCCCTGATCCGTCGCCACGCCCGTAAAGGTCACCACCAATTCTTCGATCACGTCCGAATCGAGCGGATCCGACGTGCCGGTGGCCGTCTGTTGCGGGTTTGCGAAGGTAAGGGGAACCGGCGCCGCATCGGCCTTTGGACCACTCACGCCAGCCAGGATAACGGCACCGAGAGCCGTCGATAAGAATTTCGTCATGGTTTGCTACGCTCCTCAAACAGCACTTAAAGAGGTTTATCATAGAGATTGCCGGGCGAAAGCTCTTTTTTCGGGATGTTTGACGCAGCCCGGCGCCGCGAGCGTCAGAAATCGGGATCGACCCCCCAGATCTCGCGGGCATAGCCGCGGATCGTGCTGTCCGAGGAGAACCGGCCCATCTGCGCCGTGTTGAGCACGGTGCGCCGGGTCCAGTCGTCCTTGTCGGCCCAAGCCCGGTCGACCTGCCGCTGACAGGCCGCATAGGCGGCGAAATCCCGGGCGACGAGGAACCAGTCGTGGTGGCGAAGGTTCTCGGTGATCGGGCGGAAGCGTCCCGGATCGTCCGGGGAAAACGCCCCCTGTTCGATCTGCTCGATGACCTCGGCGAGCGCGGGGGCAGCGTCGATCGCCTCGGCCGGGGCATAGCCCGCGTCCCGGATCTCCGCCACCTCCTCGGCGACGAGGCCGAAGGTGAAAATGTTCTCCGCCCCCACGGCCTCGCGGATCTCGACATTCGCGCCGTCGAGCGTGCCGATGGTGAGCGCTCCGTTCATGGCGAATTTCATGTTGCCGGTGCCCGAGGCCTCCATGCCCGCCGTCGAGATCTGCTCAGAGAGATCGGCCGCGGGGATCAGCCGTTCGGCCAGCGAGACGTTATAATTCGCCGGATAGACGACCTTAAGCCGCCCGGCCATCAGCGGGTCGGCATTGATCGTCGCGCCGATGTCGTTGATGAGCTTGATGATCAGTTTGGCCATCGCGTAGCCGGGCGCGGCCTTGCCGGCGAAGATCTTGACCCGCGGCGCCCAGTCCGCGTCCGGATCGCGGCGGATCGCGTTCCGGTGGGCTGCCGCTTCGAGGATGTTGAGGAGCTGGCGCTTGTACTCGTGGATCCGCTTGATCTGGATGTCGAACATGGCGTCTGGGTCGAGGGAGACCCCGAGCCCCTGGCCGAGCGCATTGGCGAGGCGCACCTTGTTTCCCCGTTTCACCTCGGCGAAGCGGGCCCGGAAGCCCGGATCCTCCGCATGGGGCACGAGGGCGGCCAGCGCGTCGAGATCGGCGATCCAGTCCGGACCGATCGTGTCGAGGAGGAGACCGCGGAGCCCGGGATTGCAGGTGTGCAGCCAGCGCCGCTGGGTCACGCCGTTCGTTTGGTTGAGGATGCGCTCGGGATGCAGCCCGTGGAAGTCGCGGAAGACGGTTTCCCGCATCAGCCGCGTATGGAGCGCCGAGACCCCGTTCACCCGGCTCGCGCCGATGAAGGCGAGGTTGCCCATCCGCACCTCGCCCGCGTCGATGATCCGGGTGTTGGGCGGGCGATGGGGATAGGCCGCCCCGTGCGCGTCGTCGATCCGGTGGATGAGTTGCATGTGCCGTGGCAGCACGCGGGCCATGAGGTCATAGGGCCATTTCTCGAGCGCCTCGGGCAGAAGGGTGTGGTTCGTATAGTTCAGACAGCGCCGGGCGGTCGCGAAAGCTTCGTCGAAGCCGAGACCGTGGTCGTCGATCAGCAGCCGCACGAGCTCGGCGACCGCGATCGCCGGGTGGGTGTCGTTCAGTTGGATCGCCACCTTCTCGGGCAGGCCGCGGATGTCCCGGTGGTGGCGGGCATAGCGCCGGACCAGATCTTGCATCGAGGCCGAGGTGAAGAAGACCTCTTGCTTCAGCCGCAATTCGCGTCCGCCCTCGGTCGTGTCGTCGGGATAGAGAACCCGGCTGATCGTCTCGGCGAGGATCGCGGGGCGTGCGGCGCCGATGAAATCGCCGCGGTTGAAGGCGCCGAGATCGAAGAGCCGCTCGGCCTTGGCCGACCAAAGACGCAGCGTGTTCGTCCAGCGCGCCCGCCAGCCGGGCACGGGCGTGTCGTAACCCTGTGCGATGACCGTGTCGGCCGGTTGCCAGACTGCCGCGTCGCCGTCGGCCGCCGTCACCTCGCCGCCGAAGCCGATCCGATAGGCGGCTTCGCGGCGCTCGAATTCCCAGGCATGGGCTTGCCGGAGCCAGTCCTCGGCCTCCTCCACCTGCCAGCCGTTCTCGAAGCGCTGACGGAAAAGCCCGTGCTCATAGCGGATGCCGTAGCCATAGGCGGGCAGCCCGATCGTCGACATCGAGTCGAGGAAACAGGCGGCGAGCCGCCCGAGCCCGCCATTGCCGAGCGCTGCATCCGGTTCGTCGGCCACGACCTCCGAATAATCCTGACCGAGCTCGGCGAGTGCGATCCGTGCCCGGTCCTCGATCCCGAGATTGGTGACCGCGTCCTCGAGCAGCCGCCCGATCAGAAATTCCATCGACAGGTAATAGACCCGCTTGCGGTCGGCGCCATAGACGCTCCGCGTCGTCTCGAACCAGGGCGCGATCACCATGTCGCGCACGGCGGCGGTGAAGGCGATCCGCCAATCGGACAAGGTCGCGGTCGCCCGGTCCTTGCCCACGGTCGAGCCGAGATGCCAGGCGATCGCGTCCCGAAGATCGCTCGCGGAGATGTTGGCGTCTCTGACATGCAGGTTCATGGCGTCCATCCGTTAAAGCTCCCGTCCCTTTGTGGGACAGGGTCGTGACCAAAGGGTTTCCCGGCCGTGGCATCCCTTAGCCCGCCCTGCGTCGTCTCGCGCAGGCTCAGGTCGTGACATCGGGCGCGCGGCGCCCGGTCAGGCGGCCGATCCCGGCAATCGCGTCGGCGGCGGCGGCCAGCGACGCGAGCACTGCGGCCGGATCGCCGTCGAGCCCGTCCGGACCCGGGGCGTGGCGTTCCAGATAGACCCGCAACGTCGCTCCGGCCGTGCCGGTCCCGGAGAGCCGGAAGACTGCCCGCGCCCCCTCCTCGAAGACAATCCGGATGCCCTGGCGCTCGGCCCGGTCCCCGGTTTCCGGGTCCGTATAGGCGAAGTCGTCGGCGCCCGAAACCGTCAGATCGCCGACCCGACGTCCGGGCAAGAGCGGGAGCCCGTCGCGGAGCCCGGTCATCAGTGCCTCGGCCGCGTCCCGGTCCACGGCTTCGTAGTCGTGACGGGTATAATAGTCTCGGCCGAAGCGCGCCCAATGGGCGGAGAGGATCTCGGCCACGCTCTCGCGCCGGGCGGCCAGGATATTGAGCCAGAGAAGCACCGCCCAAAGCCCGTCCTTCTCGCGGATATGCGCCGAGCCCGTGCCCGCGCTCTCCTCGCCGCAGATCGACACCCGCCCCGCATCAAGGAGCGAGCCGAAGAACTTCCAACCGGTCGGCGTCTCGTGACCCTCGATCCCGAGCGCCTCGGCGACCCGGCTCGCCGCCTGGCTCGTCGGCATCGACCAGGCGATCCCAGCGAGGCCGTCTGCATAGCCGGGCGCGAGATGGGCGTTCGCGGCGAGGACGGCGAGGCTGTCCGACGGGGTCACGTAGACGCCGCGGCCGAGGATCAGGTTACGGTCGCCGTCCCCGTCCGAAGCGGCGGCGAAATCCGGCGCGTCGGGGCCCATCACCCGCTCGACGAGCGCCTTGGCGTGGATCGGGTTCGGGTCCGGATGGTGCCCGCCGAAATCGGGCAGGGGCCGGGCATTCGTCACCGTGCCGGCGGGCGCGCCGAGGCGATCCTCGAGGAGCGCCGTCGCATAGGGCCCGGTCACCGCGCTCATCGCATCGAAGCGCATGGCAAAGCCCGAGGCGAAGAGCGCACGGATCGCATCGAAATCGACGAGGCGCTCCATCAGGGCGGCGTAGGTCGCGACCGGGTCGATCGTCTCGACCTTCATCGCGCCGAGCGCGGCCGTGCCCACGGCGTCGAGGGGGAGGTCTTCGGCCTCGAGAATGCGATAACCACCGATCTCGGCGGTGCGGGCGAAGATCGCATCGGTGATCCGCTCGGGCGCCGGGCCGCCGTTCGCGCCGTTGTATTTGACGCCGAAATCCGCGTCTGGCCCGCCCGGGTTGTGGCTCGCCGAGAGAATGATGCCGCCATCGGCGCCGCGGGCCCGGATTTCCGCCGAGGCGGCCGGCGTCGAGAGGATGCCCTCCCGCCCGACGACGACCCGCGCCGCCCCGTTCGCCGCCGCGATCCGCAGGATCGTCTGGATCGCCCGATCGTTGAAATACCGCCCGTCGCCGCCGAGGACGAAGGTTTTGCCCTCGGCGCCGCCGATCGCATCGAAGATCGCCTGCACGAAGGCCTCGAGATAGCCGGGCTCCATGAACACCCGCGTCTTCTTGCGGAGCCCGGAGGTGCCGGGCTTCTGGCCGTCGAAGGGGGTAACCGGGACGGTCCGGATCTCGGTCATCGGGCGGGCTCCTCCGGGACGGGCGGCCGGATCCGGCCGAGGATCTCTGCGGCGCGCGCGATCTCGGGGGCCTCGGCCATCGCCTCGACGGCGACAGGCGCCGGGCGGCGCCAGTTCGGGACCTCGTCGATCGTGCCCGGCAGGTTTTGCTGCTCCTCGACCAGAAAGCAATCGTCGAGCGAAACCGCGACCAAGGCCGACGCGCCCGCGCCGAGGAGCGCATGTACCGCATCGACGACCTCGGGAGGGCAGGGCACCGGCGGATCGCCCGCATCGAGCCCGTCCGGCCAGACGCCCTCGGCGGCGAGGCGGGCCGCGAGACGGGCGCGGTCCTCGCCGCGGAGCCAGCCCGCACGTTCGGCCTCGTCCTCCGAGAGATGGCCGATCCGGGCCCGGAGCGCGATATCCGCGCCGTTCCACCAGCCGGCAATGCTCGGCAGATCATGCGTCCCGAACGAGGCCAGCGTCTCGGGCCGGTACGCCCACGGCGCGGCAAAGCCGTCCTCGGCGCGCTCGAACGGCAGGATCGCGCAGCCGAGAAGCCCGGAGCCCGCAAGCGCCGTGCGCAGCCCCGCCGGCACGGTGCCCAGATCCTCGCCGACCACGAGACAGCCCGCCCGGTGCGCCTCGATCCGGGTGAGCGCGAGCAGCGTCTCGAGCGGAAAGCGCACATACCCCCCTGGCGCGCCGTCGTTCGGCACCCAAAAGCTCTGCGCGAAGCCGATCACGTGATCGATGCGGACCATCCCGGCATGGGCCATGGTCGTGCGCAGCATGGCGCGGAACGGGGCGAAATCGGCCGCAAGCAAGCCGTCGGGCGTGTAAGGCGCCAGGTCCCAGGCCTGGCCGAAGGCGTTCAAGAGATCGGGCGGCGCGCCGAGCGATGCGCCGGTCGCGAAGACCCCGGGCGTTGGTCCGAGCGCGCGGGCGGCCCAGGTCTCGGCCCCGCCCGGACGCACGCCGACGGCGATGTCCAGATAGAGCCCGAGCGCCATGCCCGCCCCGCGCGCGGCGCCCTGCGCGTCGGCGAGTTGGCCTTCGGCAAGCCATTGCAGCCATTCGTGAAAGCGGATCTCGGCGGCATGTTCGGCCTCGAAGGCGCGGGTCTCGGCGCTGTCGGGGTCTTGAAGGGGCGCGGGCCAGTGCCGCGAATCGCCCCCGTGGCGAAGCGAGAGCGCCTCGTAGACAGATTGACGCGCCGCAAGGGCAGGGCGCGCCGCCGACCAGGCCCCGAACCGGGCGGCCTCGGCGGACATCGCGGCCTCGAACCCGGCAAAGACCGCGCGAAGGACCGGCTCGGCGATCTCCCGCCGCGCCCCGCGTGTGACGAGAGGCGCGGCTCGGGCTGCGGCAAGACGCGGCTCGGCTTCGGTCAAGAGCCGGCGCGCGGTCTCCGAGGCGGCAAGTCCGGGCAGCCGGTCGAGGGCAATATGACCGGTGTCGAAGCCCGTGCGGCTCGACGGCGAATAGGGGCTCTCGCCCGCATCGGCCGCTCCGCGGGCATGGAGCGGGTTGATCCCGAGAAACGCCGCGCCCTGTCGTCCGAGCGCGTCGGCCGCGGCGGCGAGGTCGGCATAATCGCCGACGCCCGCGTTCCGGTCCGAGCGCAGCGCATAGATCGCCCCGGTGATACCCCAAGCCCGTTCGGTACCGCCAAGCTCGGCGAGGCGGGGCGCCGCGGGCGGGCTCGCGATCACGAGTGCTTTGTCCCGTCCCGCATGCATCCGGTGGACCCCCATCGGCAACGGCGGCAGTCGGCAAGGGTCGTGCGGATCGGCCGCGAGCAAGCCGCCGTCCTCGAGCTCGAGCGTCCAGGCCGGCAGGGCCCGGCGCGCCGCGCGCGCCGCGTCGAGCAGGATCACCCGGGGCAGTGTCCGTGCCGCGCCTTCCGCCTCGAGGGCCGCGAGCGCCTCGGCCGCGCCGGCAGGCTCCGACGGCCAGCCCATGGCCCGCAGGAGCGCGGCAGCGGTCTCGGTCGAGGTCGGCCGGTGGGTCCCGTCGACTTGGTGATATTCGGGCAGCACCCCGAGCCGGGCGGCGAGGCGGTCGATGGCAGTCATGGGCTCTCCGCGACGAAGACGACGAGGCTTTGGGCGGCGATCCGGGCGGATGGACCGGGCTCGGGGCGCGGGGCGCGGGGATCGGCCGTGTCGAGGCGCCGGGTCCAGCGGCCCTCTGGAAGCGGCCGCTCGAGCCGGGCGTCGCTCCGGTTGAGGACCAGAAGCACAGGCCGGACGGGCCGGTCCGGCGCGAGCCCCGTCGCCGCCCCTCTAAGAAGGAGCGCGAGACCGTCGGGCTCGCCCGCCTCCCAATCGATGTCACCGCCCCCGGGCGCCGACCAGGCCGCATCGAGCGTCCCGTCCGCCCGGATCTCGCCGTGCAGATAGTGCGCCTGGCGGAGCGCGGGCTCCGCCGCCCGGAGTGCGAGGCAGTCCCGGACAAAGGTTTCGAGCTCGCGATCCCCGGCCGCCCAGTCGATCCAGGCCGTCGGATTGTCCTGGCAATAGACGTTGTTGTTGCCGCCCTGGCTCTGGCCGATCTCGTCGCCGGCGCGGAGCATCGGCGTGCCTTGTGCAAGGAGCGCGGTCGCGACGAGGACCCGCTGGCGCCCGGCGCGGGCAGCGCGGATCGCGGGGTCGTCGCTCGGCCCCTCGACGCCGAGATTGTCCGAGAGGTTGTGGTCGTTGCCGTCGCGGTTGTCCTCGCCGTTGGCGGTGTTTCTTTTCTCCGCGAACATCGTCAGGTCGGCCAGCGTAAACCCGTCATGGCACGCGACATAGTTGACCGACGACCAGGGGCGACGCCCGCTGCCCCGGTCGAAGATCTGCCCCGAACCGAGGAGCCCGTCCGCGAGCACCGCCGCCGCCCCGGGCGTGGCTTGCCAGAAGCCGCGGACGCTGTCGCGGAACCGGTCGTTCCATTCGGCGATCGGGGCGGGGAAGGCGCCGAGCCGGTAGCCCTCGGGTCCGATATCCCAGGGTTCGGCGATCAGCTTCCGCGAAGTGAGCACCGGATCCTGGAGGAGCGCCGCGAGAAAGGGCGAGGCCCCGGGCGTCCCGTCGGCGCCGCGGGTGAGCGCGGGCGCGAGGTCGAAGCGAAACCCGTCGATGCCGATCCGCTCCGCCCAATACCGGAGCGACGAGAGCACCAGCCGTAGCGCGGGGGGCGATGCGAGATCGACTGTGTTCCCGCAACCCGTGTCGTTCGCATAGGCTCCGTCCGGCTCCCGCCGGTAATAGCTGCCGTCGTCGAGACCGCGGAACGAGAGCATCGGGCCGTCCGCATCGCCCTCGCCCGTATGATTATAGACGACGTCGAGGATCACCTCGAGCCCCGCCGCATGGAGCCGGCGCACCGTCTCGCGGAGCCCTGCCACCCCGTTCGGACCGAGGAGCGACGGCTCGGGCGCGAAAAAGCCGACCGAGTTGTAGCCCCAGTAATTCGAGAGCCCACGCGCGCGCAGATGCGGCTCGTCGGTTGCCGCATGAAGCGGCAGAAGCTCGATCGCCGTGACGCCCAGACCTTTGAGATGGGCGACGACCGCGGGCTCGGCCAGCGCCTCGACGGTGCCCGCGAGCTCGGCCGGCAGACCGGGCCAGAGCCGGGTCAGCCCGTTGGCGTGGGCCTCGTAGATCACGGTCCGGTCCCAGGGCGTCTCCGGGCGCTCGACCGGATCGATAGCAGGAAGCGGGCGGGTCGCCACGCATTTCGCCATCTGCGCGCCGGTATCGCTCGGATCGGCGGCGGCGAAGGCGGGCGAGGCAACCACCCGCCGGTCGAGCATGCGCGCATAGGGATCGAGCAGCAGTTTCTGCGGGGCGAAGCAGGCGCCCGCCTCGGGCGCCCAAGGCCCGTGCGCGCGGAAGCCATAGCGCTGGCCCTCGCCGATCCCGGGGATCTCGGCGTGCCAGACCGCGCCCGTGCGCTCGGGAAGCGCGATCCGCTCGGTATCCCGGTCGCCCTCGAAGAGACAAAGCTCGATCCGCTCGGCGCGGCCGGAGACGACGGCGACGTTGGCTCCGCTTGCTGTGAGCGTGAGCCCGAGGGGCTCCGGGCGGCCCGCGCCGAGACGCCGGCTCACGGGCGCATCTGCCGGTAGAGCGCGGCATAGGCGGCGGCGCTCGCCTCCCAGCCGACCGGATGGCCGAGCCCCGCGCGTTGTATCGCCGCCCACCCCGGCCGGTCGCGAAATAGCGCCGCCGTCCGCCCGATCGCCCGAGCGAGGGCAGCGGCATCGCCGGGCGCATGGAGCACCCCGGTCGCGACGCCCGCGCGGCGCGCGGCCTCGTTCGCGTCGATCACCGTATCGGCGAGCCCGCCCGTGCGGGCGACCACCGGCACCGTGCCATAGCGGAGCCCCATGAGCTGCGTCAGCCCGCAAGGCTCGAACCGCGACGGCACGAGGATCGCATCGCCGCCGCCCAGCATCAGGTGGCTGAGCGCTTCGTCATAGCCGATCTCAACGCCGATCCGGCCCGGATGAGCCCGCGCGGCCCCGCGCAGGCCGTCCTCGAGCCCGGGCTCCCCGCTGCCGAGGAGGGCGAGCGTGCCGCCCGTCGAAAGAAGCGCCGCGAGCGCCTCGAGCAGAAGGTCGAGCCCTTTCTGCCAGGTGAGCCGGCTCACCACGATGAAGAGCGGCGCGTCGGCGGCGGGATCGAGCGCGAACCGTTCGGCCAATGCGGCCCGGTTCCGCGCCTTCTCCGCCAGCGTCTCCGGCCCGTAGCGCGCCGGCAGCGCCGGGTCGGAGGCCGGATCCCAGAGGTGGGTGTCGATCCCGTTCAGCACGCCCGAGACCACCCCGCTCCGATGGCGGAGAAGCCCGTCGAGCCCCATGCCGAACTCCGGCGTCATCAATTCGGCCGCATATCCCGGGCTCACCGTCGAGACCCGGTCCGAGAGCGCGATCCCCGCTTTGAGAAAGCCGACGCCGCCGTGATATTCGATCCCGTCGAGGGTCATCAGCCGGTCCGAGAGGCCGATCTCGGTCAGCACGCCCCGGTCATAGGCGCCCTGGAACGCGATGTTGTGGATCGTGAAGAGCACCGGCGGGGCGTGGGCGTGGTCCTCTGCCAGAAAGGCGGGCAGGAGCCCCGCTTGCCAGTCATGCGCATGCACCGCATCCGGCCGCCAGCCGTCGAGCCCCGCGGCGGCGATCGCGGCGCCAACCCGGGCGAGGTACGCGAAACGATGGGGGTTGTCGCCCCAGTCGCGCCCGTCCGGGCCCGCATAGGGCCCGCCATCGCGGTCGTAGAGCCCCGGCGCGTCGACGAGGGCGAATTCGCACGCGCCGATCCGGCCGAGGACGAGATCCACCGTGCCCCAGGCCGTCTCGAGCCGCACGGGCCGGGGCGCCTCGAGCCGTGCGGCCAACCCCCTGTAGCCCGGCAACAGCACGCGCATCTCGACGCCTTCGCCCGCGAGCGCCGCCGGCAACGCCCCGACCACATCGGCGAGCCCGCCGGTCTTGACGAGCGGCACGGCCTCGGAGGCGACGGCCAGGACCTTCATGCGTCGAGCCGGTCGAGCATCTTTTGCGTGACCAGCGCGATCCCTTGGCCGGTTACGCGAAACCTGCGGGCGTCCTCTTCCGGGTCCTCGCCGATCACCATGCCCGCGGGGATCGCCACGCCACGGTCGAGCACCACCCGCTGAAGCCGCGCATGGCGGTGGATCTCGCAATGGGGCAGGGCGACGACGCCTGTCAGCTCGCTGAAGGAATGGCAATGGACGCCGGTGAAGAGCAGGCTCCGCTCGATCCGGCTGCCCGAGACCACGCAGCCGCCCGAGACGAGCGACTGCACGGCGCTGCCACGGCGGTCCTCTTCGGCATGGACGAATTTGGCGGGCGGCGTCAGCTCGGCATAGGTCCAGATCGGCCAGTCGGCCGAGTAGATATCGAGCTCGGGCTCGAAGGCCGTGAGATCGATATTTGCGTTCCAAAAGCTGTCGACGGTGCCGACGTCGCGCCAGTAGGGCGCCCGTTCGGTGCCGGTGATCACTGCCGAGCGGGTCAGCGAGTGCGCCCGCGCATGGCCGTGCCGGACGAGCTCGGGGATGATGTCCTTGCCGAAATCGTGGCTCGAGGTGGCGCTCGCGGCGTCGGCCTGCAGGATCTCAGAGAGCCGGGCCGTATCGAAGACGTAAATCCCCATCGAGGCGAGTGCTCGGTCCGGTGCCCCCGGCATCGCCGGCGGATCGGCGGGTTTTTCGACAAAGTCGGTAATCCGGTCCGCCGCATCGACCGCCATGACGCCAAATCCGGTCGCCTCGGCCCGCGGGACCTCGACACAGCCGACGGTGACATCGGCGCCGCTCTCCACGTGTTCCGCGATCATCACCGAGTAATCCATCTTGTAAATATGGTCTCCAGCCAGTATAACGATGTAGCGGGGCCCATAGCTCTCGATGATATCGATATTCTGATAAACCGCGTCTGCCGTCCCAAGATAGACGTCCCGCCCCTCGACGCGCTGCGATGCGGGCAGAATGTCGAGCCCTTCGTTCCGGTCGACAGACAGAAAGTTCCAACCCCGCTGCAAGTGCCGGATCAGCGAATGCGCCTTGTACTGAGTGGCGACACCGATCCGCCGGATCCCGGAGTTGACTGCATTCGACAGCGCGAAATCGATGATCCGGGACTTGCCGCCAAAGTAAACGGCAGGTTTCGCGCGTTTATCGGTCAGCTCGTGCAGGCGTGTGCCGCGGCCGCCGGCCAGGACGAAGGCCATGGACTGGCGCGCGAGCCCTCCGCGGTCGGTGTGGCGGTCGGTCATGTCTCCCCCTCGGTTTCCCGCAAGCCTAGCGCAGAAGTCGCCCCGCGTGACCCCCTCCGTGGAAGCCTCCGTGATCCCCTGCCAAGACGCACGCGTCGCGATCGGTCGCACCGACAGGTGCGGGCTCCGGCGGCTAGGGTCACGTCTGACAGGGAGATGTGATATGGCGACATTCGACTGGCACGGCGAGCGCGGCGATGTGGACGGGCTCGCCTTGCTCGACCGGGCGCCCGAGCATGCGGGCATAGATCTGGCGGCCGTCCGCGGCTATCGCCTCGCCCGGGTTCGGAGCGAAATGGCCGACGCCGGGATCGCCGCGGTGATCCTCTCGGACCCGGTGAATATCCGCTATGCGACGGGCACGCGGAACATGCAGGTCTTCACCATGCGCAACGCCCCGTCGCGGTATCTGGTGCTGACGGCCGAGCGCTCGGTTCTCTTCGAATTTACAGGCTGTGCGCATCTGGCCGACGGCTACGAAACCGTCGACGAAGTGCGGCCCGCACGTACGGCGAGCTTCGTTGCGGCGGGCCCGATGATCGCCGATCGCGAGCGGGCCTGGGCAGCGGAGACGGCGGATCTGATCGAGAGCCTGGTCGGTCGGGGCGCGACGGTGGGGCTCGAACGGCTGAACGCGGGCGCGGCCATCGCGCTTGCCGAGCGGGGGTTCCGGATCGTCGATGCGCAGGCGCCCGTGGAGCTCGCCCGGGCGATTAAATCGGCCGAAGAGATGAAATGCGTGCGCGCCTCGCTCCGGGCGACGGAGATCGGCGTCCATCGCCTCCGGGACGCGATCCGACCGGGGCTGACCGAGGCCGAGCTCTGGTCGGTGCTGCACCAAGCGGTGATCGCGCAGAACGGCGATTATGTGGAAACGCGGCTTCTCAACGCTGGACCGCGGACCAATCCGTGGTTTCAGGAGACCTCGGACCGGGTGATCGGGGCGAACGAGTTGATCGCCCTCGACACCGACGTGGTCGGCTGCCACGGCTATTATTCGGATTTCTCGCGAACCTTCCACGCGGGCCCGGACCGGCCGACGGATGCGCAGCGGCGCCTTTACATGACCGCCCTCGAGCAGATCGCGCACAATATGGCGATCCTCCGCCCGGGCATGAGCTTTCGCGACTATGCGGAGCGGGCCTGGGACATCCCCGAGCGCTACCACGCCAATCGCTACTATCTCTCGGCCCATGGCTGCGGGATGACGGGCGAGTATCCCTATCTCTATCACCGCGGCGATTTCCCCGATGCCGGCTATGACGGCGAGATCCGTGCGGGCATGGTGATCTGTGTGGAGAGCTATATCGGCGAGCCCGGCGGCGGGGAGGGCGTCAAGCTCGAGCAGCAGCTGCTGATCACCGAGACGGGCACCGAGCTTCTCTCGGACTTCCCCTTCGAGGAGGGGCTCATGGAACGGGTTTGCGCTTGACATCGCGACGCCTCTAGTTATTTAGGGGCTATGAACGACACAACCGTAGCAACCGCGCTCTCCGCGCTCGGCCACGAGGCCCGGCTCGGTCTCTTCCGGCTCCTCGTGCGAGCGGGACCGGACGGCCTCAATATCGGCGAGCTCGGCCGCCTCCTCGGACTGCCGGCCTCCACGCTCTCGCATCACCTCGGCACGCTCGTTGCCGCCGGCCTCGTCCGACAGGAACGCCGCGGCCGCGAAGTGGTGAACCGCGCGGAATTCGAGCGCATGCGGGCCGTCCTCGATTTTGTCGACGCGGAATGCTGCGCCGGCATCCGCCCGGCCGACGACGTTGCCTGAGGTCGTCCGCCCCTTCACCCCACGCCTCAAGGGATCCCCTCAATGACAGCCCTCGCGCAAAGCATTCGCGACGCCGGCGCCCGGATCGACCGGGTCTGGCTGACCGTCGCGGCGATTTTCGTCGCGCTCGCCATCGCTCTGCCCCAGCAGGCCGGCGACAGCGCGCTCTTCACCCTCGGCAACCTGGCGAGCACCGGGCCCTGGATCCTCGCCTCGGTGCTGATTGCGGCCTATGCCGCGGCGTCGGGCGCCGACAACCTGATTGCCCGCGCGTTTCAGGGACGCGAGGCGGCCATGGTCGCAACCGCCGCCCTCTTCGGCGCGGTCTCGCCCTTTTGCTCGTGCGGGGTGATCCCGCTGATTGCGGCGCTCCTCGCCATGGGCGTGCCGCTCGCGCCGGTGATGGCGTTCTGGCTCGCCTCGCCGGTCATGGATCCGGCCATGTTCGCGCTGACGACCGGGGCGCTCGGGCTCGACTTTGCGGTCGCCAAGACCCTGGCCGCGCTCGGCCTCGGGCTCTTGGGCGGCTATGGCGTGCTGGCGCTGAGGGGTGCGGGCTGGCTTTCGGACCCGCTCCGGCCCGAGGTCGGCAATGGCGGTTGCGGTGGTGCGAAGGTGCGCAATCCCAAGCCGCCCGTCTGGGCGTTCTGGTCCGAGCCGGCGCGGCGCGAGAAATTCGCCGTTGAGGCACTGCGGTCGAGCCTCTTCCTCTTCAAATGGCTGACGCTCGCCTTTCTGCTCGAGAGCCTGATGATCGCCTATGTGCCTGCGGAGATGGTCGCCGCAGCGGTGGGCGGCGGGGGCGTCTTGCCGGTCGTGATCGCCACCTTCGTCGGCGTGCCGGCCTATCTGAACGGCTATGCGGCGCTGCCGCTCGTCTCGGGCCTCGTCGAACAGGGCATGGCGCCCGGCGCGGCGCTCGCCTTCCTGGTGGCGGGCGGGGTCTCCTCGATCCCGGCGGCGATCGCGGTCTGGGCGCTCGCCCGGTGGCAAGTGTTCGTGCTCTATCTGGGCTTTGCCTTCGGCGGCAGTTTCGCGGCAGGCCTGCTCTTTCAGTGGGTGATGTCATGAGCTGGGCGGACCGGATCGAGATCGTTGCGGCCGAGGCGCCGGGACCGGGGGCGCAGTTGCTCGCGCCGGTCGGCGTGGCGAGCGGCCTCGGCACGGCAGCGGGGCTCGAGGTGGACGGCGGTCGGATCGACGGCACGCTGAGCGAACTCGCGACGGGGCAGACGGCCGTGCGGATCGTGCCCGAGGGCTCGGGGCAGGTCCGGCTCACCTATCGCTTCGCCGCGACGCCCGCGGCGCCGCGCTATCCCGACGCCGCCTTCGCCCCACGGCGCAGCCGATACACCGAGGCGGCCGAGGATCTGGCCGACGCCTCCCGGCGCATCGCACAAGGTGCGGGCGGCGGTCGCGCGGGGATCGACGCGCTCGTCGCGGAGGCACGTGCCCGCTTCACCTACGGTCATGTGGAGCGACGTTTTAACGACGGCTGCGAGGTGGTCCCCTTCCTCGGCTGCGGCGTGGCGGAAGGGTCCTGCGTCGACATCAATACCTATCTGGTCGCGAGCCTCCGCGCAGCGGGCTACGAAGCCGCCTATCTCTATGGATATTTCTTTCCGGCCGAGAAAGACGGAACGACGACGGACATGCATTGCTGGGTTGCGACGCGCCATGGGAGCGATGTGCTCGACTGGGACATCGCGCACCACATCAAGGCAGGGCTCGATCCGGTGCGACCGGCCCTCGATCCGAGGCCAGGACAGCGGGTGCTGATCGGCCATTCCATGGGTCACCGCTACCAGACAGCTGCGAGTGAGATCGCCGTGAAGCTCCTGGCCGAGCCCCTTTGGATTGCTGCGGACGGCCGGGTCCATGCCCCCCATCCGCGTGGGATCCGCGCCCGCAGTCTCGTCCCGGCCTAAGCCGCGAACGGTGAGGCGGCGGCCGCTCGGGTCGCCCGGATCGTGATCCGGTCGACCTGAGCGGTCCCGGATGATTGGTCTGAGATTCTCGCAATCCGTATTGAACCCCTCTGCGGTCCCCCGGCACATAGGTGGGACAGCACCAAGGGAGGGCTCGATGCGGAGCGCGCCGACACGACTTGCGGAGACCGACCCGGAGGAGGCCGATGCGGCGCTCTTGCAGGCGGTGGCCGCCGGCGACCGGGGCGCGTTTCGCCGGCTCCATGCCCGCTATCACCGACGTGTGCTCGGTTTCGCCATACGCATCGTCCAGAGCCTCGATCTCGCGGACGAAGTCGCGAGCGATGCGCTGATGGTCGTCTGGAAAAAGGCCGAGAGCTTTCGCGGCGAGGCCCGGCCCTCCACCTGGATCTACGGCATAACCTATCGCACGGCCTTGCGGGCACTCCGCCAGCGCCGGCGCACCGCCCATCACGTGGAGATCGACGACAACCTCCCGGCCGAGACCACGGGTCCCGAGGAGATCGAGCGGCTCTTCGACCGGAAGGCCGTGGCCGCGGCGCTCGATGCGCTCTCGCCCGAGCAGCGCGCCACGGTTCAGCTCACCTATTTCTACGGCTACCGGCTGACCGAAATCGCCGAGATCACCGGGTGTCCGGTCGGCACGGTCAAAACCCGGATGTTCCACGCGCGGGCTCGCCTGCGCAGCGTTTTGGGAGGCGAGGCATGACGCGCACCATCGAACTGACCCATCGGACCGCCTTCGAGCTGATCCCCTGGTACGTGACCGGCACGCTCGATCCGGCCGAGGCGGATGCGGTCGCCACCCATGCCGAAGGTTGCCCGGCGTGCCGGGCAGAGATCGCCGATCAGCGGCGATTGGCGGCGGCCCTGGCGGATACGGCCTTCGAGGAGACGCTCGAGAGTGAGAGTTGGGCGCGGATCGCGGATCGGCTCGACCGGCCACGCGGGATCTTCGCCTGGCCGCGCATCGATCCGACCGCGGTTCTGAGGATGGTGGCCGTGCCCGCCGGGGCTGTGGCGGCGGGCCTTGTGGTTTGGCTCGCGCTGCCTGGGGGCGAGGCGCCGGCTCCGGGCTTTGTCACGGTGACGACCCCGCCTGCCGAGCGCGCCGAGGAGGCGACCGCCGGCTCGCTCCGGATCCGCGCAGCCGCAGGCACCGACGCGGCGGCGATCCAAGCGCGGGCCCATGCGCTTGGGCTTCGGGTCGTCGAGGGCCCGTCGCCGACCGGGCTTTACCGGCTGGTCGCGACCACCGGCGATCTCGACCGGGCCGAGGCCGCGCTTCGCGACGATCCCGGCATCGAGACCGTGTTGCGGCGGCGCGCCCGATGACCCGCCGCGGCCTCCGCCACGGGCCGGTCTGGCTGGTGCTCGCTTTCCTGCTCGGCTGTGCTCTGCCGCCCGAGCCGGCCGCGCCGCCCTGGACCCTGGTCCCGGCCACGCAAGCCGCAGATGCCCGTCACCTGATCCTGACCGTTCCGCTCGACGATCCGGAGGCGCTTTCCCGGCTCGCCGAGGAGATTGCCCGGGACCACGCCGTGACGCTTGTCGCCGAATGGCCGCTTCGATCCATCGACGTGCATTGTTTTGTCATGCGTCTCGATCCGGGCGCGGGCGCAGCCGAGACGATCGCCGCGCTCGCCGCCGATCCGCGCGTGCGCACCGCACAGCCGATGAACCGGTTCGCCACGCTCGCCCGCTCCGACGCGGATCTGAGCGGCCTGCAGGCCACCCATGATTTGGTCGATCTGCGCCGCGCGCATCGGGTCGCGACGGGCCGGGGCGTCCGGGTCGCCGTGATCGATACGCTGCCCGATGCCGAGCACCCGGATCTCGCGCCCCGCGTCGCCGCCATCCGCGACTTTGTCGCCGACGACGCGTTCCGCGCGCCCGAGGAACACGGCACCGCCGTTGCGGGGCTGATTGGCGCCGAGGCGGGCTCGGGGCGCGGCATCGTCGGTGTCGCACCGGAGGCGGAGCTCCTCGGTCTGCGCGCCTGTTGGGAACCCGCGCGGGATGGCGCCGGCGTCTGTTCGAGCTTCTCGCTCGCCCGCGCGCTCAATGTGGCGCTGATCGAGCGGGTCGATATCGTGAATATGAGCCTCGCCGGGCCGGACGATCCGCTTTTGGGCGAGCTGGTCGCAGCCGCCCGTGCCCGGGGCACCGTCGTCGTCGCGGCCATCGGTCCGACCCCGGAGCGGAGCTTTCCCGCCGCGCGCCCCGGCGTGATCGCGGTGGGCCCCTGGCCGGAAGGGCGCGCCGCGCGAACGCCCCCGCATTTGCGCGCTCCCGGCGAGGACGTGCTCAGCACCGCACCCTTCGGTGAGTACGACTTCTTCTCGGGCAGTTCGATGGCGGCCGCCTATGTGACGGGCGGCGTCGCGCTTTTGCTCGAGCTTGCCCCGGGGCTCTCGGCCGAGAGCGCCGAGCGGGCCCTTGCCGGCCACCGGCCGGTCAATCTCTGCCGGGCGATCGATGCACTCGGCCGGGGGCGGCGCTGCCCTCAGTAAAGGAGCCGTTCGAGCCAGAGCGCGATCTCCGGAAGCGTCCAGACGAGGGCGATCCCGAGGAGCTGCAACAGGATGAAGGGCGCGACGCCCGCATAGATCTGGCCGGTGCTCACCTCTTTGGGCGCGGCGCCCCGCAAGTAGAAGAGCGAGAAGCCGAAGGGCGGCGTCAGAAACGAAGTTTGCAGATTGATCGCGATCAGGATCGCGAGCCAAAGCGGGTCGTGGCCCATGGCGATCAGCACCGGCGCGACAAGCGGCAAGACGATCACGCTGATCTCGACGAAATCCATGAAAAAGCCGAGCGCGAAAATCAGCGCCATGGAGAAGACCAGCGCGCCGGTCGGCCCGCCCGGCATCGCCTCGAGGATCGCCTCGATCCGCGCATCGCCGCCAAACCCGAGAAAGACGAGCGCGAACATGCTCGCGGTCAGGATCGTCGCGAAGATCATCGCCGTCACGGTCATCGTCGAGGTCAGCGCGGGCACTAGGACACCCTGGCGGAGCGCGCTTCGAAGCGCCGCTCCGATCGCTGCGAGGCCGAGAAGCGCGAGCCCGGCATAGGCGCCGCCGAGGGCCCAATCGCCGAGGCCCGCATCCAAGCGTTGGAGCCGCACCGGCGCCGCACCGGCGGCAATGGCGAGAACGAGAAGCGCGGCCGCGCCCGAGAGGATGAGTGCCCGCGGCGCGCCGGTCCGCAGCCCGGCCATCAGGATCGCGCCGACCGCCCCTACAGAGGCGGCCTCGGTCGGGGTGGCGACCCCGCCGAGGATCGCGCCCAGAACGGCGACGATGAGAAGAAGCGGCGTCGCGATGGCGCCGAGGACCTCTCCGAGCGCGGGCGGCGTCTCGGGCCGGGCCATCGCCGGCACCGCCCGCGGCGCGAAGAGCGCGAGCGCGGCCAGATAGCCGAGATAGATCGCGACCAGGAGGAGCCCCGGTCCGAGGGCGGCCGCGAAGATTTGGCCGACCGAGATCGTCTCGATGCTGAATTTTCCCTCGGCAAATTGGGCCTGCTGGTAGGCGTTCGACATCACGTCGGAGAGGATAATCAAGAGCGTTGAGGGCGGGATGATCTGGCCGAGGGTGCCGGCGGTGCACACGAGGCCCGAGGCGAGCCGCGGGTCGTAGCCGTTTCGCAGCATGCTCGGCAGGGCGATCAGCCCCATGGCGATGACGGTGGCGCCGACGATCCCCGTGGAGGCGGCGAGCAACGCGCCGACCACAACGACCGATACGCCGAGCCCGCCCGGCATCGGCCCGAAGAGCCGGCCCATGGTCTCGAGCAGGTCCTCGGCGACCCGGCTCCGCTCGAGCATGACGCCCATGAAGACGAAAAGCGGGATGGCGATCAGCACCTCGTTGGTCAGGAGCCCGGTCACCCGCTGGCCGAGCGCACCGAGGAGCGCAAGATCGAAGGCTCCGGTCGCCGCGCCCGCGAGCGCGAAGAGCGCCGCGACACCGGCAATCGTGAAGGCAACCGGATATCCGATCAGGATCCCGCCGAGGAGCGCCGCGATCATCAGGAGATCCCAGGGCATCTCAGCGCCCTCCGATCCGAAGAAGATCGCGGAGGAGCCGGGCGGTGCCTTGCAGCAGCAGTAAGACGCAGAAGAGCGGGATCAGCGTCTTCAAGAGGAACGAGGCGGGCAGGCCGCCGACCGAGATCGGCCCCTCGAGCACGGCCCAAGCGTTGCGCACCGTGGGCCAGGAGAAGACGAGGAGCAGCGTGAGCGCGGGAAAGAGGAAGAGCAGATGCCCGGCCGCGTCGATCGCAGCCCGTCGCCTGGGCGAGAGGCGCGCGTGAAAGACGTCGACCCGCACATGCCCGTCGACGAGGAGCGTGTAGCCTGAGGCCAACATGAAGAGCGCGGCATGCAGATAGAGGACGCTCTCGTCGAGCCACACGAAGCTAACGCCGAAGACGTAGCGCAGGACCACTACGGAGAACTGGACGATCACCATGGCGAGCGCCAGCCAACGCACGGCACCGCCGACGGCTCGGTTCACGGCATCGAGCGCATCGGCAAGACGGTCCATCGCCGGGCGGGCGGGCTCGGCAAGGGTCATGGCGCCTGCTTCCGACGGGGACTACGGGGGGGCGAGGCGCTTTCGGTCCGCTGCGATGGCAACCGCCCCGGTCCCGCGCCCTCCCGCGGCAGGCTGATCACAGAACAAAGAACATGATGTGAACATGCTGCCCCGGTGAGGGGCTCTCGGATGGTGCTTGCGCGGCGGTTGTGTCCCTTGAGGGCAAGATGTTCATGTCTTGTTCTTGTTTGCTCGGGTATCCTGACGCGGGAGGGCCGGGGGCTTGCGCCGCCAGGCCACCTCAATCGGAAGGCGGCCCGTCGAGCGGACCGGCCGCGATCTCTGCAGCGCGACTGCACCGGTCCCTCAGAAGCCCATGGCCGCGGCGCGGGCGTTCATCTGCCCGTTATCGGCATAGCGCATATAGCTGGCGATGCTTTCGCGATAGGCGAGGAAGCTCTCGGTGATCTCGCGGACGAGGCCGTCCTCGTCTTCGCGGAGCTCGGCGATGACCTCGCCTGCGGCTGTGAAGAGCCCCGAGACGATATCGTCGGGCAGCTTGTGAACCTCGACGCCGTCGGTCTCGCGCAGCAGGGCGAGGGCTTGCGCGTGCTTCGTGGTGTATTCCGTCCAGACCGAATTGTAGAGGCTTTCGCAGGCGAAGCGGACCGCCTGTTTCAGATCCTCCGGGAGCGCCTCGTAAGCCTCGAGATTGACCGCGCATTCCTCCGCCGAGGAGGGCTCGCCGACGCCCGGCCAATAATAGTTTTTCGCGATCTGCTGAAAGCCGAGCGCGCTGTCGGTCCAAGGGCCGATGAACTCGCCCGCATCGAGCGCACCGGATTGCATCGCTTGGAACATGTCGCGCCCGCCCATCGCTTGCACGGCCATACCGAAGCGCGCGCACATCTCCGAGGCGAGGCCGGTGGTCCGGTAGCGGAGCCCGCGCAGATCGTCCGCGGTCGCGATCTGCTCCCGGAACCAGCCGAACCATTGCGGCCCGGAATTGCCGCAGAGGAAGGGTTTCAAACCGAACCGCCCATAGATCTGGTCATAGAGCGCTTGGCCGCCACCATGGGCGAGCCAGCCGATTTGCTCGTCCGCCCGAAGCCCGAAGGGCTGCGAGCCGAAGAGAAGAATGCCCTTTGATTTCGAGCCCCAATAGGCGGGCACAGCATGATAAAGATCCGCTGATCCTTCGGACACCGCATCGAATACCCCGCGTCCTGGCACGAGTTCGCCGGCGGCGAAAAGGCGCACTTCGATCCGCCCGCCCGAGAGCGCGGTGATCCGGTCGGCGAGCATTTGTGCGGCGACCCCGGGTCCGGGCAGGTTCTTCGGCCACGCCGTGACCATGCGCCATTGCCGCACGTCTTGGGCGATGGCGGGGGCGGCGAGCGGCAGCGTCGCGCTCCCGGCGGCAGCGGTGGCAGTGGCGGTCAGAAATGCGCGTCTCTTCACGGTCTCTCTCCTCTGTCGCGGGGCGGGGCCCCGGGGCCGGTTGGATCCTCCCGATATCTTTTCTGCGAGCATGGCCCGGCACGCGGCCGGCGTCGAGACGCTTTGTCCGCCGTTCGATCGCGGCCCGGCCGGGCCAGAGGGGCCGCAGCCCCGGGCGCGCCCGCCGCGCTCAGGCCGCGTCGTGGAAGATGATACCGAGCGTCAGCCGGGTGCCGCGGCGCAGTCGGCTCACGCCGTGGCGCTGGCGGAGGCGATAGAACCCGCGGCTGCCTTCTTTCGGCCGATCGGCGACGGCGAATGCATGGGCATGGCCCTGGCGGAGGGACACGACTTCGACACGCCTCTGCATGCGCGGGCGCTGTTCGGTCAAGACGAACTCGCCGCCCTCGAAGCTCACCGGGTCCGAGAGCAATACCACCACCTGGATCGGGAAGACGAGGGGGCCGTAGAGGTCTTGGTGCAGGCAATTGTAGTCGCCCGGCCCATAGCGCAGGAGCAGCGGCGTCGGTCGGGTCTGCCCCTGCGCATGGCATTCGGCGCGAAACGCTGCATGGGTCGGCGGGAAGACGCGCCCGGTGCCGAGAGCCCGCTCCCAGGCGGTGGCGACCGGGACTAGGCGCGCATAGAGTTCGGCTCTCGCGGCGGCGATTTCCTCGGGCAACGGATCGGCAAAATACTTGTACGCGCCCTCCCCGAAGCCGTGACGGCGCATGACGATATGCGACCGGAAGAGAGCGTCCTCGGGAAAGAGCGCCGCCAATCGCGCCGAGCTCGCCCGGTCGAAGAGCGGCCCGAGATCCGCATGCCCGTGCGCCCAGAGATCGGCGGCGGGGTCGGTCGGCGGCGCGGCGGTCTCGGGCGTGTCCGGCATCGCCGTCTCCAGTCACGGTCTTGAGGTCGGGGTCACGGGAGCGATCATGGTGTTCGCAGGCGAGCCGCCCCACCCGGTTCTTGCGCGGCAAACCGCCTAAATCAAAGGCACATCCCCAGGCGCGGCGCATCCGGGCAGCAGCTTTCCCAGGGCGGCGACGCGTCCCCCTCTTGCGCGATCCCCAACGGCTCGATCAAATCGCAAAAGTTAAGGGAGGGCGATGGTGCGTGACCCGATCCTCGTCGCTGAGGACATCCACAAGAGTTTCGGCGCGTTGCATGTGCTGAAGGGCATCTCGCTCTCCGCGGCCGAGGGCGATGTGATCTCGCTCATCGGCGCGTCCGGCTCGGGCAAGTCGACCTTTCTGCGCTGCATCAATTTTCTCGAGACCCCGGATCGTGGCCGCATCCTGCTCGCCGGCGAGGAAATCCGGGTCGGTCCCTCGGGCGCCGATCCGGATCAGGTCAATCGCCTCCGTGCCCGGTTGGGCATGGTCTTTCAGAGTTTCAATCTCTGGGCGCACATGACCGTTTTGCAGAACGTCATGGAGGGGCCCATCCAGGTTCTGCGACAGCCCAAGGCGGCGGTTCGCGACCGCGCGATGGACTATCTCGCCAAAGTCGGCATCGCCGAGAAGCACGGCGCCTATCCGGCGACGCTCTCGGGCGGGCAACAGCAGCGCGTGGCGATCGCCCGGGCGCTGGCCATGGAACCGCGGGTCTTGCTCTTTGACGAGCCGACCTCGGCGCTCGACCCGGAACTCGTCGGCGAAGTGCTGCGCGTGATCCGCACCCTTGCCGAGGAGGGGCGTACGATGATCGTCGTCACCCACGAGATGGGCTTTGCCCGTGAGGTTTCGTCGCGGGCGTTGTTCCTGCACGAAGGCCGCGTCGAAGAGGACGGCGCGCCCGCCGACCTCTTCGGCAATCCCCGCTCCGAGCGCTGCCGGGCGTTCCTCGCCAGCGTCCTCTAACGCATCAAAAATACAGGGAAAATCGTCATGAACCTCGTGAAAACCATCGGCGCCGTGGGCGTTCTGTTCGCCTTTGCCGCCGCGCCGGCTCACGCCCAGACGGTCCGCCTCGGGACCGAGGGCGCCTATCCGCCCTATAACTTCATCAACGATGCCGGCGAAATCGACGGCTTTGAACGCGTGCTCGGCGACGAGCTCTGCAGCCGTGCCGAGCTCGATTGCACCTGGGTCAAGAACGATTGGGACTCGATCATTCCGAACCTCGTCTCGGGCAACTACGACGCCATCATCGCCGGCATGTCGATCACCGACGAACGCGACGAAGTCATTGACTTCACGCAGGCCTATATCCCGCCCGATCCGTCGGCCTTTGCGGGCCTCGACGGGACCGAGCTCGAGATCGGCGCCGATACCGTCATCGCCGCGCAGACCAACACCATCCAGGCAAGCTGGGTCGCGGCTTCGGGCGCCACGCTCGTCGAATTCGCCACCCCCGACGAGACCATCGCGGCGGTGCGCAACGGCGAAGCTGACGCGGTGCTCGCCGACAGCAAGTATCTCGAGCCCATCGTCGCGGAATCGGGCGGCGAACTCGCCTTCGTCCACGAGCCCGTGATGATCGGCGGCGGCGTCGGCATGGGCCTCCGCGAGACCGATGGCGAGCTAAAGGCGCGCCTCGACGCGGCCATCACCTCGATGAAGGAGGACGGCACGCTGAACGCGCTCCTCACGGAATGGTTCGGCGAGGAAGCGGTGCTCTGGTGAGCCGCTGACGGGCGCGCCGGGCGATGTTCGACTTTTGCGCCGACCCGGATGTCCTCGTCGGCATCGACTGGTTCGCCTGCTATCTGACCACGGGGAAGCACCTGGCGTTCTACGGGAGCTTCCTCACGGTCCTTCTGCTGCTGGCGATCGTCGCCCCGCTGGCGATCCTGGTCGGCCTCGGCGGGGCCTTCGCAAAACGCTCTCGGATCCGGCCGGCCCGATGGATCGGCATTGCCTTCACCTCGGTCGTGCGCGGCGTGCCCGACATCATCTTCTTTCTGTTTGTGCCGATCGCCCTCGACCAGGGGCTCGAATGGCTGCGTCACCAGGCCTTCTGCCCCGACTGGAGCGAACCGGTCCGGCGCGGCAACGATTTCGTCGTCTGCCCCCAGGCGAAGCTGCCGCTCGCCACCGCATCGGCCGGGGTGCATGCGGCCTACGGCTTCGCGCTCGCCGTGGTCGCCTATGCGGCGGTCTTCGGCGCCTTTGCAGCGAACATCCTCGACGGGGCGCTGTCCGCGGTCCCCCGTGGCCAGCTCGAGGCGGGCCGGGCCGTCGGCATGTCCGAACGGCAAATCCTCTGGCGCATTCACCTGCCGCAGATGTGGCGATACGCCTTACCGGGGCTCTCCAATCTCTGGCAAATCCTGATAAAGGCGACGCCGCTCCTCTTTCTTCTTGGTGTTGAGGACGTGGTCTATTGGGCGCGGGAACTCGGCGGCGCGAAGACCTCTGCATTCGATTACCCGCACCCGGATTGGCGGGCTTGGTATTTTGCGGGGCTTTTGCTTTTCTATTTGCTGCTGACTTGGATCAGCCAGGTCGGCTTCGGTGCGCTGATGCGCCGGGCGGGCCGCGGGCAGCCCAGCGGGCTCGGCGCATGATCTGCGAGGGCGCAGTTGCGGATTATGCCCTCCGGGCGATCGGGGAGGGCGCGCGACTTCTGCCGCGGGGGGAGATCTCGCTTTGCCAACAGGTGGTGCTGATCGGCTCGGGGCTCCTCTGGAACTTCTATTTCACCACCATCGCGCTCGCCACGGGTTTTTGGATCGCGGTCATCTTGGCTTTGGGCAAGTCCTCGGCCAATCCGGCTTTGCGACTGCCGGCCGCCGGGGTCGTCTATCTTTTTCGCGGCACGCCGCTCTTCATCCAGCTCTTTTTCGCTTACGAGCTTTTCGTCTTATTGCCCAAGCTCGGTGTGACGGTGTCCCTCTTCGGCCTCGAGCTCTCCGCCGAAACGCGCTGGTTCACCCGGGCTTGGCTCGGCGCCCTCATCGTGCTGGTGCTGAACACCGCTGCCTATTCGGCCGAGATCTTCTACGGCGCGCTGCGATCGGTCCCGCGGGGCGATATCGACGCGGCCAAAGCAATTGGCATGGGCCCGGCGCTCCGCTTTCGTCGGATCGTCTTTCCGTCGCTCCTCCGGCTTGCCTGGCCCGCCTATACGAACGAGGCGATCTTTTTGTTCCACGCCACCACGCTCGTCTTCTTTTCGAGTTTTCCGACATGGCGCCAGCAGGGCGACGCGCTCTACTATGCAAACTACTTTGCCGAGCAGAGCTTTAATCCGTTCATCAGCTATCCAATCGCGGCAGTTTATTTCGCTCTGGCAACGCTTGTGTTGATCGGGCTGTTCGGGATGGTCGAGCGCCGGCTCAATCGCCATCTCGCGCCGTCCGATCGGCGGCGTCTGCGTCCGACCCTGCGCTATTTGCGCTGATCCGTCTCCAGGAAAGCCACAGGGACGGCGCCAGATCTGCAGAGAAATGGTGCCAAGGGGCGGATGGTCGAGATAGCTGAATTCCCATGAATTCAGGGCGTTGTAGACGAAATCGTTACACATCGACCTCCACAATCCTCACTGCAACGTCCCGCTCCTTCCGTCATCTGACGGAGGACCGTGCTCGTGAGGCTATCGGTGGATTATCTCGTCAAGGACCGTAAATCAGAACGCTACCACTAGCGTCGGCGGGTGCCGAATAACCCGCGGAAGTCTATCGGAAAATGCGAATTGTATCGGTCTCTCAAGAGCACCGACGAGGCGACGGCAGTCAAACGCTATGGTGACGTGCACGAACGTGTCGAACGGATGCTCGCGACGGCATCGGGATCAGCAACCGAACTGGTCGAGTACAAGGAAGATCTCCGCGTGATGAGGCAAGCGAAAATCATCCGCCGCGGCGCGCAGGAGTGTACCCATCCAAGACGGCTACTCCGCGATCCGTTGGTCGAGCCCGGACCACTCAGCACCCGGTGGTTGAATCCGCGCGGAGCGATGGGGCAAGCTCGCCGCCCGGAGTGAGGGGGCATCCCACGGGCGGGGGGGACGAACAAGCGCGGCTACTAATGGATGCCGTCTCACATTTTTCTGCAGAACATCCCGGGTTTGGATAACATCGGCTTCGGGGATCGCACTTCAGTCGCTAAGAATGGGGAGCCGAAGCGGCGCATGAACCAATCCAACCTCTCCTCACTCATCTGGTCCGTCGCGGATCTCCTTCGCGGCGACTACCGCCAGTCCGAATACGGACGCGTCATTCTCCCGTTCACGGTTCTTCGCCGTCTCGACTGCGTGCTCGCCCCCACGAAGGCCGACGTGCTTGAGGAGAAGTCGGCCAAGGAGGGCCTCGGCCTCAACCCAGACCCGTTCCTCCGTCGCAAGGCTGGCACCGGCTTCTACAACGCCTCCACGCTCGACCTGCAGCGCCTCATTGGTGATCAGGACAACATCGGGGCGAACCTGCTCTCCTACATCGAGGGCTTCTCGCCCGAGGTGAAGGACATCTTCGACCGCTTCGCCTTCGAGACCCAGATCGACAGGCTCATCAAGAACAAGCTCCTCTACCTCGTCACCGAGAAGTTCACCGGGATCGATCTGCACCCCGACAACGTCACCAACATGCAGATGGGCCTCGTCTTCGAGGAGCTGATCCGGAAGTTCGCCGAGGCCTCGAACGACACCGCCGGGGAGCACTTCACCCCCCGCGAGGTCATCCGCCTGATGGTCAACCTGATCTTCGTCGAGGATGGCGATGTCCTCTCTAAGCCCGGCACCGTGCGCACGATCTACGACCCGGCCGCGGGCACGGGCGGGATGCTCTCCGTCGCCGATGAGCACCTGGCCTGAGATGAACCCCGAGGCCCGCCTCACCATGCACGGCCAGGAGCTCAACGACCTCTCCTACGCCATCTGCAAGGCCGACATGCTCATCAAGGGCCAGGACGTCCGCAACATCGTCGCCGGGAACACCTTCACCGAGGACGGCCACCCAAACGGCCGCTTCGACTACATGCTCTCGAACCCGCCCTTCGGTGTGGAGTGGAAGAAGGTCCAGCAGCAGGTCAAGCGCGAGCACGAGGTTGAGGGCTTCAACGGCCGCTTCGGCCCCGGCCTCCCCCGCGTCTCCGACGGCTCGCTCCTCTTCCTCATGCACCTTCTCTCCAAGATGCGCCTCGCCCGCGACGGCGGCTGCCACTTCGCCATCGTGCTGAACGGCTCACCCCTCTTCACCGGCGGCGCGGGCTCGGGCGAGAGCGAGATCCGCCGCTACGTGCTGGAGAACGACCTCGTCGAGGCCATCGTCGGGCTGCCAACCGACATGTTCTACAACACCGGCATCGCCACCTATGTCTGGGTGCTGACCAACAAGAAGCCTGAGCACCGCAAGGGCCTCGTCCAGCTCATCGACGCCTCCGGCTTCTGGCGGAAGATGCGCAAGTCCCTTGGCTCCAAGCGCCGCGAGATGGGCGAGGAGGACATCGCCACCGTCACCTCGCTGTTTGGCGGCTGCTTCGAGGCCCAGCTCGCCACGCTGCTCGACGCCGAGGGCAAGGAGACGGGCCGCGTCGTGGTCACCGAGGAGGAGAGCCCGCCGGAGCCCCCCGAGGGCGGCCGCGTCAAGCTCCGCCCCCTCTCGCTCCTCCTGCCCAACGAGGCCTTCGGCTACCGCCAGATCACCGTGGAGCGCCCGCAGCGCGACGAGGCGGGCAATGTGGTCCTGGGCAGCCGCGGCAAAGCGAAGGGCAAGCCCCAGCCCGACAGTTCCTTGCGCGACACCGAGACGGTGCCGCTCACCGAGGACGTCGAGGCGTACTTTGCCCGCGAGGTGCTGCCCCACGCCCCCGACGCCTGGATCGACCATGAGAAGACGCGGGTGGGTTACGAGATCCCCTTCAACCGCCACTTCTACGTCTTCGAGCCGCCCCGCGACCTCGCCGAGATCGACGCGGACCTGAGGAGCGTCACGGCCAACATCCAGCGGATGCTCGCGGAGCTGTCGGCATGAGCCAGCCATACCCGAGCTACAGGGACAGCGGCGTCCAGTGGCTCCGAGAAGTCCCGACGCACTGGCAGGTTGGGAGGTTCAAGGAGTTTCTACGCCAGAGAGGTGAACGGTCAGAAGCGGGCACGGAGGAGCTTCTATCAGTGTCAGCCTACACTGGGGTCTCCCCGCGGGCCGACCTTGTCGAGGAAGGTGAGCCAATCAGTCGCGCAGACTCGCTTGTCGGCTACAAGATTTGTCGGATCAACGACTTGGTCGTGAACATCATGCTTGCATGGAACCGTGGGCTCGGCGTGACGCAACATGATGGCATCGTACGCCCATCCTATTGCGTGTTCGCACCAACAGGAAAAATGGACCCCGGTTATCTGGACTATCTCGTGCGATCGGATGACTACACGTCGTATTTTTAGTGCTTTTCATCGGGCGTAATTGACTCGCGACTCCGTCTCTACCCTGATGACTTTCTCAGCCTGTACTGTTCATCTCCACCGCTGGAGGAGCAGCGGGCCATTGCGGGGTTTCTCGACCGGGAGACGGGGAAGATCGATGCGCTGGTGGAGGAGCAGCGGCGGCTGATCGCGCTCCTCAAGGAGAAGCGCCAGGCCGTCATCTCCCACGCCGTCACCAAGGGCCTCGACCCCACCGCCCCCCTCAAACCCTCCGGCATCGACTGGCTGGGCGACATCCCCGCACACTGGACACCGATCCCGATCCGCAAGGTGGCGAAGCTGGAGAGCGGTCACACCCCGAGCAGATCTCGCCCGGAGTGGTGGGAGGACTGCACCGTGCCATGGTTCACGCTCGCCGACGTCTGGCAGATCCGCTCGGGGGAACAGGAGTACGTCACGGAGACGAAGGAACTGGTGAGCGAGATCGGGCTTGCGAACTCGTCGGCCCGATTGCTTCCGAAGGGAACCGTGATGCTCTCCAGGACGGCTTCGGTAGGCTACTCCGCCATCATGGGCATCGACATGGCGACAACGCAGGACTTCGCGAACTGGATCTGTGGATCGCGGCTCTCGCCGGAGTTCCTGCTCTACTGTTTTCGAGGGATGCCGGGCGAGTTCGAACGGCTCCGCATGGGGTCGACCCACAACACGATCTACATGCCCGACATCGCGAGCCTCAGCATCGCGCTGCCACCCCTCGAAGAGCAGAAAGCCATCGTCGCACACATCCGGAACGAGGCGGGAAGGACCACGGAGCTTGTCTCCGAGGCCGAGACCGCCATCGACCTCCTCCAGGAACGCCGCAGCGCCCTGATCTCCGCCGCCGTCACCGGCAAGATCGACGTCCGCAACATCCTCGCCGCCACCCCCGACACCACGGAGGCCGCATGACCCTCCACCGGGAGATCAACTTCGAGACCGAGATCTGCGAGTATCTCGCGACGCATGGCTGGCTCTATGCCGACGGCGACGCGCAGCGCTATGACCGGGCGCGCGCGCTCTTCCCGGCCGATCTGATCGCTTGGGTGAACGCCACGCGGCCGAAGGACTGCGACGCGCTGCTCAGAAATGGTGAGGCCGCGCTCCTCGACCGCGTGCGCAAGCAGCTCGACAGCCGCGGCACCCTCGATGTGATCCGGCACGGGATCGACGTCATCGGCGCGCGCACCACGCTCAAGCTCGCCGAGTTCAAGCCCGCGCTGGCGGAGAACCCGGAGATCGTCGCGCGCTACCGGGCAAACCGGCTGCGCGTGGTGCGGCAGGTGCGCTATTCGACGGCAAACGGGAACGCCATCGACCTCGTGCTGTTCCTCAACGGGCTGCCGGTGGCGACGGTCGAGCTGAAGACCGACAGCACCCAGTCGGTGCGGGATGCCGTCGACCAGTATCGCTTCGACCGGCATCCAAAGCCGCCGGGCCAGTCTGCCGAGCCACTGCTCAGCTTCCCCGGCGGGGCGCTCATCCACTTCGCCGTGAGCAACCAGGAAGTGCAGATGACGACGCGGCTGGAGGGGAAGGACACCTTCTTCCTGCCCTTCAACCTCGGTGACAACGGGGGCGCCGGAAACCCGGTTGATCCGGCGCGCGGGCACCGGACGGGCTATCTCTGGGAGACCGTGTGGGAACGGGAGGGCTGGCTGGAGCTGCTCGGGCGGTACATTATCCCGGAGAAGGACAAAAAGAAGCAGCTCACGCGCTACATTTTCCCGCGCTTCCACCAACTCGACGCGACGCGCAAGCTCGTGAAAGCGGTTCTGGAGGAAGGGCCTGGGCAGAAGTACCTGATCCAGCACTCGGCGGGCTCGGGCAAGACCAACTCCATCGCGTGGTCAGCGCACTTCCTCGCCGATCTACACGATGCCGAGAAGCGCAAGATCTTCGACACCGTGATCGTTGTGTCCGACCGGCGGGTGATCGACGGCCAGCTCCAGAACGCGATCTTCGCATTCGAGCGGACTACGGGCGTCGTGGCCACAATCAAGGGCGAGGGAGGCAGCAAGAGCGCGGAGCTGGCGGAGGCCTTGGCGGGGGGAAAGAAGATCGTCGTCTGCACGATCCAGACCTTCCCCCCTGCGCTGAAGGAGGTGCGCCGGTTGGCGGTGGCGGAGGGCAAGAGCTTCGCCGTGATTGCCGACGAGGCGCACAGCTCGCAGACGGGCGAGGCCGCGGCCAAGCTCAAGGAGATGCTCTCGGCGGAGGAACTCGAGGAGTTGAAGGACGGGGGAGAAATCAGCACCGAGGATATCCTCGCCGCGCAGATGAGATCGCGGGCACGAGACGACGGAGTGACCTATGTCGCTTTCACCGCGACGCCCAAGCCGAAGACGATGGAGCTGTTCGGCCGGAGGCCGCGCCCGGATCAACCCGCCGGGCCGGACAACCTGCCAGAGCCCTTCCACGTCTACTCGATGCGTCAGGCCATCGAGGAGGGCTTCATCCTCGACGTGCTCCAGAACTACACCCCCTACAGTCTGGCCCTGAAGCTCTCCAAGCAGGGCAGGGAGATTGCCGCCAACGAGGTCGAGCGCGACGCCGCGATGCGCGGGCTCATGACCTGGGTTAAGCTGCACCCGTACAACATCGCCCAGAAGGTCGCGGTAGTCGTCGAGCATTTCCGGGCCAAGGTGGCGGGGCTCCTGGGCGGGAAGGCCAAGGCGATGGTGGTCCTCGGCTCCCGCGTGGAGGCGGTCCGCTGGAAGCTTGCCATCGACGGCTACATTCGCGAACAGGGTTACGGGATCGGCACCATGGTGGCCTTCTCCGGCGAGGTGAAGGACCGCGAGAGCGGCACCGACCCCTTCACGGAGAAGAGCGCAGAGATGAACCCGGACCTCAAGGGGCGGGACATCAAGGAGGCGTTCGCCACTGATGACTTCCATATCCTTCTCGTGGCGAACAAATTCCAGACCGGCTTCGATCAACCGCTCCTCTGCGCGATGTATGTCGACCGCCGTCTCGCGGGAGTTCAGGCGGTGCAGACCCTCTCCCGCCTCAATCGCGCGTACAAGAAGGACGGCGTGCTTAAGGACACGACCTACGTGCTCGACTTCTCCGAAAGCTCGGAAGAGGTGCTGAAGGCCTTCGGACAGTACTACGGCAAGGCCGAGCTTGAGAACGTCACCGATCCGAACATCATCTTCGATCTTCGCGCCAAGCTCGACGGAGCCGGGCACTACGACGATTTCGAGATCGACCACGTGGTGAGGGTGGAACTCGACGCCCGCTTCAAGCAGAGCGACCTAAAGCGCGCCATCGATCCCGTTGCCAAGCGAACGGTCGACCAGTTCAAGGCGGCCGAGGCAGAGCACAGGGCTGCGCAGGATCGAGATGACGACGCAGCGGCCAGGGCGGCAAAGGATGTCATGGATGCCCTGGACATGTTCAAGAAGGACATGGAGGCCTTCGTACGCATCTAAGCCTTCCTCTCACAGATCTTCGACTTTGAGAACAGCGAGATCGAGAAGCGCGCGATCTTCTTCCGTCACCTTGTTCGTGTGCTCAAGTTCGACAGGGAGCGCGCCGGGCTCGACTTCTCCGACGTCGTCCTCACCCACCACAAGCTGAGCTCGAAGGGCAAGGCGACGCTACGTCCGGGCGAGCAGACAGATGTGTCGCTGAAGCCGATCACCGAGACCGGGTCCGGCCAGGTCCGCGACAAGGAGAAGGCTCTTCTCGACGAGATCATCCAGCGGATGAACGACCTATTCGACGGCGAGTTCACGGACGGCGACGCTGTGGCCTGGGTGTCGCACACGGCGTCGAAGATCATGGAGAATGAGACGCTCCAGAGCCAGGCCGAGAACAACACCAAGGATCAGTTCCGGCACTCTCCCGACTTCGAAGGTGCACTCATGGACGCGATCATCGATGGCCTCGACACCTATACCGGCCTGAGCAAGCAAGCGCTGGAGAACGAAGCGGTCCGCCGGAGCCTCAAGGACATTCTGTTGGGGCCGGGGCAGATCTGGGAGCGGTTGCGGGGCGAAGGCACGGTCGCACCGCCGATGTGCTGAGCAGCGCCCCTTCTCGCCTCACCACCCCAGGGATGCGCGAGCACTACACACACCACTACACAGGACCCGCAGGATCGGCTAAAAAAGCCAATGAAATCAATCTGCGGAAGGAGGGGTGGTGCCCAGGGGCGGATTCGAACCACCGACACGCGGATTTTCAATCCGCTGCTCTACCAACTGAGCTACCTGGGCAAACCGATCCGAGCAATCCGCCCGGTTGAGCAGCGTGATTAGGCGATCGGCCGTGGCCTGTCCAGAAGGAATTGGCGTCGCCGCGGGTCGAGCGGGCTATCCGCGGTCAGTTGTGGACGAGAAGGATGTTGGGGATCTTGCCGACCACCAACGGCCCGCCCTCCTTCACCGCTGCAACGTCCTCGAAATAGGTCGCATCCGCGTCGTGCGACTTGTCCCGGAAGCCGGCCCGCGCGGCAAGCTCGGACCTGATCAGAGCAGCGCTGATATCGATGTAAAACCGCCGATAGTGCGTTTCCAAGAAAGAATAAGGCTCACACCGCCGGACACCCGCATTCCGATGACTATGCACCATGTTAAACACCAGCGCGTCCGGGTTCCTTGTTCGAAAATATTCGTTCAAAAATTCGACTGTCCGCGGTATGAAGTAATTATCCGCATTCGTTAAAATCACAAAATCGCCACGGGTGCGAGCGAGACCTATCTCTCGTAGACTGTGGCCCCAATCGCCATATCTTTGTTCGGTACAGAAATGGTCGATATCGTACTCGCCGGCGGCGCATAGATCGTTCATAATTGCAGTAAATTCGGGGTCCGGGCCGTCATGGATAACGGTGAGCCCCCAATTCGCCGCGGTCTGGTTCTGCAACGATCGAACGAAGACTTCGAGTTCCCCGAAGCGCTGAAAGGCGACCGCGATGACGTGTATCTTGGGCGGACGCTCGGACCATGTGCGGTCTTCGGGCACCCCGTCGTCGAAGGGGGGGATGGCACGTCCGAAGCGTCGCGAGAGCTTACGCACCAGGATGCGGAGGAGCGCCCGTGCCGGGAGATGCTCGTAGAGAGAAAGATCGACGGTCTGCCGCTCCATTGACCCGCTCCCCGCCCAGTTATCGCCGTGGCCGCCGTCAGCCCCTCATTTAAGGTCGGCTGGTAGAACAGTTCGGCCGCGGCCGCAACGGGTGCGGTCAGGCGGTCCCATCCGCTCGGGTGCCCGGAGCGTCGCCTGATCGCGGCGTTGGCGGATCCATCCCGAGCCGAGAGCGCAGCCAGACACCCGCCATCGAGCCCAGAAAGCCGAAGATCAGCCACCAGAGCCCGTGCACCGAGCCGGAGACGAGCCCGCCGAGATAAGCGCCGATATTGCACCCGAAGGCGAGGCGCGCGCCGTAGCCCATCATCAGCCCGCCGATGAGCGCGGTTGCCAGGTCCCTCCGCGTGAGATCGAAGCGCGGCCGTACCCGCCCGGCCAGTGCAGCGGCGGCCAGGGCGCCGGCGACGATGCCGAAATTCATCACCGACGTCCGGTCCGCGAGGACCCCCGCATCGAGGAGGTCCTGCCGCCAGCCGCTCCAGTAGCCCCATGTCCGGATCTCGACGCCGAGCGCTTCGAGGAGCGCGCCGCCCCAATGCGCAAAGCCCGCGGTGACGCCCCAGGGCCTGGAGAAGAGGAGGAAAGAGCCGATACCCACCGCGGCGAGCGCCAGTGCGCCCCAGCCGAGCGGCCAGGGGCCACGGAGGAGCGCGCTCGCTGGGGCGCGGAGGCGGACGGGCTCGACCCGGCCATGGGCCCGGCGTTCGGCCGCCGTCGAGGCGATCCAGACGATCCCGGCAAATCCGACGAGGCAGGCAAGCGCCGCCGGCACCCCGAAGCGGCCGGTCAGCGACTGCCCCGGGATGGTCGGCAGGCCCGTCCATTCGTCGAGCCGGAACCAAACCTCGACCAGGTGGTGCGTCGCAATGACAGAGCCTGCCACGAAAGCGGCCAGCGTGACCAGCATCCGCATCGAGCCGCCGCCGGCGGTGAAGAGCGTGCCCGACGCGCAGCCGCCGCCGAGTTGCATGCCGACACCGAAGAGCGCCGCGCCGAATGCCGAGGCGAGCCCCATCGGCAGAATGGCCGGGTGCATGTCGAGGCCGGTGAGGTCCTCGTAGCCGATCAGCGGATAGCTGAGGAGGCAGGTTGCGCCGACCAGAAGCATTTGCGCCCGAAGGCCGGCGCCTTTGCGTTCGCGCACGAGGCGCCGCCACGCCCCGGTGAAGCCGAAGGCCGCGTGATAGAGCGCAAATCCCGCGAATGCCCCGAGGAGCGCGCCGGCGCCGTAGCGGAGGCCGTCGGCTGGGCTCTCCTGCGCGGCGAAAGCCGCGGCCGCGAGGCTGAGCAGACCCCCAAGCGCCAGCGCGAGCGGCGTCCCCTGAACGGGCGGTCGGGGCGCCATGTCTGCCGCGTCTTGCATCATTTCTTTCCCCTAGACCGGAACCTTTCGGCTCGCTTGTGAATTTTTGATGTCGTGGCGTCACGTTCGCTTGAAAGGGAGTCGTCTTTGTCATGGCGATCGGGCAAACCCTGGGTTGGACCGTTATGCCGCAACTGCGCGGACGGGGATCCGGACGGGCAGATGGGGGCGGGCCGGCCATGACGGCAAAGCTTCGGATCGGACCGACGGACCCGCCCGGGCGCCGCGTTGGAGACACGCCATGACCATCGCCCCGCCCCAAACTCCCCGCGCCGCCGAGGCCAGGCCGAAAGCGCCCCGCGATCCGCGCCTCGATTTCTATCGGGGGATCGCGATGTTTATTATCTTGCTCGCCCACACCCCGAGCAACACCTGGACGCTCTGGATCCCCGCGCGGTTCGGCTTCTCGGATGCGACCGAGATCTTCGTGTTCTGCTCGGGGATGGCCTCGGCGATGGCCTTCGGAACGGTCTTTGCAAAGCGGGGCTATGCCCTCGGCATCCTGCGCGTGGCGTTCCGGATTTATCAGGTCTACTGGGCGCATATCGGGGTGTTCTTGGTGACCGCCATCATGCTCTTCGCCATCGACCATTACGGCGTCGGCGCGAAGGACACGCCCTATATCACCGCGCCTTACGTGGTGCCGCTTTTCGAGCAGACGGGAGAGGCGCTGATCGGGCTCTTTACGCTCAGCTACGTGCCGGGGCTTTTCGATATCTTGCCGATGTATCTCGTGATCCTGGCAATGATCCCGGCGGTGATGGCGATCCACCATTGGACCGGAACGCGCGGTGTGGTGATCGCCGTCCTTGGGGTTTGGCTCGCGGCCAATCTCGCGGGCTACGCGTGGCGCTACGGCGATGCGGAGGATCTTGCCGCCTGGCAGCAGCCGCTGATTTCGGCGGGCGAAGTCTTCTCCTGGATGCTCCTGCCGTCGAACCCGTTCGGCGAGGGCACGTGGTTCTTCAACCCGTTCGGCTGGCAGCTCGTTTTCTTCGCGGGCTTCGCCTTCGGCATGGGCTGGTTGCCGGCGCCACCGGTCTCGCGGCGGTTGGTGATCGCCTCGGCGGTCTTCGTCCTTGCCGTGATCCCGCTCGCGTGGTTCCGGTTCCATGGCGAGTACTCGATCCTTGCAGGCACATTTCTGCATGACGGCCTGGTTGTCGTGCGCGACTTCATCGAGCCGCTTCGTTGGAAGACCTGGCAAGGCGCCGGACGGTTTCTGCATTTCCTCGCGCTCGCCTATCTCGCCTGGGTTGCGGTCGGGCCCCACGGCGTCCGGCTTTCCGAGGGCTTTGCCCATCCCAAAGGGCCCGGACGCGGGCTGGGGACGGCGGCGCTCGCCGCGCTCGTCCTCACGCTGCCGGTCGCCTATCCCAAGGAGATCGCCCTCCTGTTCCCGGGCTACGATGCCGGTCTCGAGGCGACGCTCAGCTTCAACCAGATCGGCATGCTGCAGCTTTTGCACCTCTTCGCGCTCATCGTCGTCCTTTGGGGGGCTTTGGGCGACGGGCGTCGTCACTGGGCGGGCACCACGGGTCTCACCCGGGCCGTGCCGGTGATCCGCAAGGTCGGAAGTCAGAGCCTCGCCGTCTTTATGGTGTCGATCCCGCTCTCGCGCTTCAACGGTTGGCTGCTCGATCACCTGGGCGCCGATGTCTGGAGCCGCGCCGCGGTCAACCTCTGGGGTTTTGCCGTCTTGATCGGTGTCGCCTATTTCGTGGGGTGGATCCGCCGTCAGCCATGGCGTGAGCCGCCCAAGGCCCGGACCGAACTCCGCGGGCCCGGCGCCGGCGCCGCCATGGCCGAGACACGCTCCGCATGACCGGGACCGTTGCCCGGACCGATCGAGGGAGATCTTGCATGCTCTTGAGGGCCGAAACGCCTGCACTGCCGGAGCGCATCGACTACGACCCGGATCTCGCGCTCGCCCGGCTGAGGCGGCCCGCGCATGGGCGCTCGATCGTGGTGGGGCAACTCGGCCAGTCTCTCGACGGCCGGATCGCCACGCCGACGGGCGCATCGAAATACATCAACGGGACCGAAGCGCTCCGCCACTTGCACCGGATCCGTGCCTCGGTAGACGCGGTGGTCGTCGGCGTCGGCACCGCAATCGCCGACGATCCGCAATTGACGACCCGCCACGTGCCCGGGCCCAACGCCACGCGGGTGGTCATCGACCCCAAGGGCCGACTTCCGCGCCATTTGCGGATGCTGCAAGACGGCGTGAGCCCGGTGATCGTGATTTCGCCGGACGATGCCGTGACGCCCGACGGGGCCGAGCGCCTCGCCGTCCAGAGCACGCCCCAAGGCCATATGTGCCCGGTTCAGATCGTTCGCGCGCTCTCGGCCCGCGGCATGCGTAAGATCCTTGTCGAGGGTGGGGCGGAGACCTTGGCCCGGTTTCTGAACGCGGGCGCCATCGACGAGCTGCATCTCATGGTCGCGCCGATCGTGCTCGGCTCGGGCAAGACCGGGCTTAATCTCGATCCGATCGAAAGCCTCGACGAGGCGGTGCGCCCGCGGGTGCGGACCATGCGGTTCGAGGACGGCGAGCTTTTGTGCCTGTGCGAGATGCCGCAGGCGAGCTGACCTTCGGCCGCTGGATCAGACTGCGCAGTCGATCCGCGCCTCGTAAAGACACTGCTCCGGGCGGTCGGGGATCGAGGGCACGGCGAGGCACATGCCGATCTTCTCTGCGACCCGGCGTGAGGCTTTGTTGTCCGCATGGATCTCGGAGATGACCCGCCGGAGGCCGACTGTCTGGAACCCGTGCGAAAGTACATTGGCCGCCGCTTCCGGCGCGAAGCCCTGACCGCGCGCCGTGCCGATCACCCGCCAGCCGATCTCGACCGCAGGCCCGATCGCGTCCTCCGGGATCAGCAGCACCCAGCCGAGGAACTCTTGCGGCCGCTCGCGCCGGGCGATCACCCAATAGCCGAGCCCGCGCGGATAAGGCCCCCGGATCCGCGCCCGCACGAACGCCCGATGGGCCGCCGGATCGTCCCAAGGCCCGTCGATGAGATCGGTGGTGCCGGGCTCCCGGTCCATGGCGATCGAGGCCTCGAGATCGGCCATCCGCCGGGGCCGCAGCCGAAGCCGCGGGGTCTCGATCACCGGAAGGGCGGCACTGCTCGCCAGAAGATCGCTCGACATGGGGCCGGTATCGCCCGGCCCCGCCGGCGAGGCAAGGCCGCAGCTCAGGCGGCGACTTGATCGAGGGTAAAGCGGAACTTGTCCACGATCTCGTCGATATGCGCCTCGGTCGCAATGAAGGCCGGAGCGACGATCCCGTTGTCGCCCGTGAACTTCACATGCGCGCCGTTCCAGAACATCGCCTTTTGCAGCTCCTGGCCGCGGAGGCCGGGCTTGGCGCCCGCATGCACCTCGACCCCCGACATGAGCCCGATGGTCCGGATGTCCTTGACGAGCGGATGGGCGCGAAGCCGCATGACGGCCTCGGCGAAATAGGGCGCGAGCGCCGCCGCCTTCTCAAAGAGCCTCTCGCGGGCGTAGATGTCCTGCGTGGCGATGCCTGCGGCACAGGCGGCCGGATGCGCCGAATACGTATAGCCGTGGAAGAACTCGATGGCGTTCTCGGGCGAGGCGTCGGTGACGGTCTCGTAGATATGGTCACGGGTCGCGACCGCGCCCATCGGGATCGCGCCGTTCGTCAGTGCCTTGGCCATGGTCGTCAGATCCGGCGTGACGCCGAAGAGCCCGCTCGCAAAAGGCGCGCCGAGCCGGCCGAAGCCCGTGATCACCTCGTCGAACACCAAGAGTATGCCATGCGCGTCGCAGATCTCGCGGATCCGCTCGAGATAGCCCTCGGGCGGCACGAGCGTGCCGGTCGAGCCCGCCACCGGCTCGACGAAGACCGCCGCGATGGTCGCGCCGCCATAGGTCTGGCAATGCCGCTCGAGATCGTTGGCGAGCTCCACGCCGTCTTGCTTGGGCAGCCCGTCGCAGAAAAGCTCCCGGCCCGTCCAGGTGTGGCGCATCATCACCACGTTCGGCATGACGACGGGGAAGGTCTCGCGGTTCTTCACCATGCCCGAGAGCGAAACGCCGCCCATGTTGACCCCGTGATAGGCCCGCTCGCGGCTGACGAAGCGGAGCCGCTGCGCCTCGCCATTCGCCCGGTGATACGCCATGATGATCTTGAGCGCGGTGTCGATCGCCTCAGAGCCGGAATTCACGAAGAAGATGTGGTTCATTTCCTCGGGCAAGAGCGCCGTGACCTTGCGCGCCAACTCGAACGAGCCCGGATGGCCGAGCTGGAAATGCGGCGTGTAAGAGTTGGTCATGAGCTGTTGGTGGACCGCCTCGGCGATCTCCGGCCGGGCATGGCCGGCCGGCGAGCAGAAGAGCGCCGAGGAGCCGTCGATCACCCGCCCGCCCTTGTGATCGGTGTAGTACATCCCCTCGCCCTTCACGACAAGCCGGGGGTTCTCTTTGAAATCCCGGTTACCGGTAAACGGCATCCAGTGTTCTTCGAGCGAGTTGGCGCGGCTCGCTTCCGCGATATCCATATCGTGCATCGGCCTCTCCTTGAGTGTGCTTGGATGATAGGGAAGACGGGCTGTCGTTCGATAGTGCCAGTTCCGCCGCAGGGAACAGACCACGGGGTTTGGGTCCCGGCCGCTCGGGTCGCCCGGATCGTGAGCCGGTCGACCTGAGCGGCCCGCGGCCGTTGGGTTCAGAGCGGAACGAGGACACAGGTGTTGCCATGCGGACCGATTTCCCAGTGGGCATCGAAGCAGAGGCGGATCGGATCGAACCGGCTGATCCGAGCGGGGCCCATGGCGCGGGCGCTCCGTTCCTCCGCATATTCGCCGTGGGCGACATAGAGGTGATGTCCTCGGGCGGCCAGACCGCGGGGAAACGGACGTGTGCCCGTCGGAATTGGCAGCGCAAGGTGGGGCGGGCCGAGCCGGACGACGGACCCACGGCCGGAATCGAGCGACCAGAGCGCCCCGAAAGCGGGCAGGATGTCGTGGGCTAATTGGCCTATTTCGCGCCAGACGCCGAGGCGGATGGCGCGGCCCGTCTCGGCGGCGCGTCGGTCAAGGGCGAGCGCAAAGCTCTGCCGCCCCCAATTGTGTGCAACGACATAGACGGTCGGGCCCGCCAGAGCGATCGAGTTGAAGTGGTGCGGATCGCGGGCGCGTGCCGGGGCGGTGTCGGCTCCGGGCGGAGCGGCCCGCAGATCGGGGGGCAGGGCGGACGCGACGGGGATGCCGCTCCAACCCCCGCCCGCCCGGCGCAGCAGAAAAGGCGTCTCGGCAGTGGTCGCCCAAAGACCCGCTCCGTCCCAGGCAATCTGATGGAGATCGGCGAGCCGGGGCTCTGCGGTGGCCGTCCCGTCCGTCCCGTCCGTCCCGTCCGTCCCATGGGGCCCAGTTGCCGTGGCGGTCTCGTCGGGCACGAGGCCTCGGCGAGACAGGTGCCAACGGCGGATCGCGTCCTGAGGCGCGCCGGGGTCGGCCGGCGCACCGGTCGCATCGCGGTTTCGTTCGGCCACCCAAACCCGTCGTCCCTCCCGCGCGATGCCGAAATAGATACCCCGGCCTTCGAGAAGCGGTGCGACCTCGGCCGGGCGTCCTGGCCGCAAGTCGACCCGGAGGACGCGCGCGAATGTCGAGAGTAAAAAGCCGGCCATGGTCCGGTCCGCCGGTCAGTCGAGGGGCACACGGCCCCCCTCGGGCGTCACCCAGACCTCGTAGTCCGGATAGTCGTGTTCGTCCCGCGCCCACAGCTTGGCGATCACCTGGCGTTGAAACTCCAGATATCCCATCGACCAAGGGGGCGTGCCTGCGCCTTCGGTCATCCGCGCGTTCAGTTGCTGCAATTTCCAGAACGGCACCGAGGGAAAAGCATGGTGGGCAGTGTGGTATTGCATGTTCCAGCACAACCAGCGCATCAGCGCATTGGTGCGGGTCGAGCGGGTATTCTCGAGGATGTTGTCCTCGTGGCTGAGGCCCAGATGCTCGATGGTGTTCTGGAGCTGGTGCACAACTTTCGTGGCCATCATCGGCGCGAGCCAGAGGATAAGCGCCGCCCCGGACCCCGTCGCGAGCGAAAGGGCCGCCACCGCCGCGTAGCCTGCCACATGCAGGCGCGCCTCGCGGATCACCAGGGCCCGCTCGTCTTCGCGAATATAGGGCTCGACGACCACCCCGCGGGCAAGGCGGACCAGCCGGCCGATCCGGCTCCACCAATAGCTCGGCCCGAGGAGCCAAAGGAGGTAACTTCGCAGCGTGTAGGGTGCGCGCGCGAGTTCGCCGTCGCGCGACCAGTTCTGTGTCCACTGGTGGTGGGCGAAATGCTGGATGCGGTCGAAATCCCGCGGATAGAGCATGAGGAAGCCGATAAGCCGGCCGAGAGCCACGTTCACCCATTTGGTGGCGAAGGGCGTCCCGTGGCTGAGTTCATGCTGCCCCGCATAGAGGAAGTTCAGGAGCACCCCGTGGACCAGAAAGACCGGCACCGCCCACCAGCTGCCCCAGAGCGCCCAAAGCGCCGTTCCGGTCAGCGCGATCGCGCCGAAATGGCTGCCGGCTTGCAGCGCGCCGCGCAGGTCCGAGCGCTGCATCAGTGCCCGCAGCGTCTCGCGATCCATCACTTTCGACCGAACGAAGACCCCGTCCATGCGCCTCTCCCTTGCTCGACCACAGGCTGCTGCGCCTGGGGCCGCGGGTCAAGCGCTGCGTTTATCGCTTCGGGCGGTAGAACTTGATGTTCACCTCGTCAGAGCGGTCTTGCACGGGTCCGGAAGCGCAGCCCGCGAGCGCGAGGACGATGAGAAGCGGGAGACTGAAGAAACGCATGGGGGGCTCCTGATGGCGACGCTTGGAAATACCACCGGAGACCGGATGCCGCTCTGCGCGTTTTCGTGAGAGCGCCGTGGGTCAGATCCGCTCGAGCCCGCACCACTCGGCGATGAAAAGCGCGATCGTCCCGGTCACGCGCTTCACCGAGGCGAGGCTGACCCGCTCGTCGAAGCCGTGGATCCCGTGACTGACGGGCCCGTAGACCAGGCACGGCATCCCCGCATAGATCGAGAACACGCGCCCATCGAGATATCCCGGCGTGACCAGCGTCTCGAGGGCGGCTCCCTGGGCCGTCAGATGCGCCCTCGCGAGCGTCGCCTCGGCGGCGCTGCCCTCTTCGAGCACGTAGCCCTCGGCGAAAAAGCCGGTCCAGACGACTTCGGGCGCGTTGTTGGCGAGGAACGGCACCTGTGCCGCGGTGGCGCGCACCCGGTCCTCGATCTCGCGAGCGGCATCGGCGGCGGGCGTGCCGGGATAGATCGCGATCCGGCAGTCGACATCGCACCAAGCGGGCACCGAAGACGCCCAGTCTCCGCCTGCGATCTTGCCAGGGTTGAAGTTAATCGGGTGATCGAGCGTCTCGAAATGCCGGTGAGCGCTCTGCCGGGCGTTCCACTCGGTCTCTAGCGTGCGCAGCCCCTCGATGATCCGAAAGGCCGCCTCGATGGCGTTGGCGCCGGTGCCTGCCTCGCGCACATGCACCGGATGGCCGCGGACCCGAATGCGGAACCAAAGGACGCCCGTGTTCGCCCGCACAAGCTTGTCGTCTTCGGGCTCGGGGATGATCGCGGCATCGGCCCGGTAGCCGCGAACGAGGGCCGCGAGCGCGCCGTTTCCCGTGCATTCCTCCTCGACGACTGATTGCTGATAAAGCGTCGCGGCCGGCCGGAAGCCGAGGCGCGCGAGCGCATCGACGGCAAAGATATTCGCGGCGATCCCGGCTTTCATGTCGGCCGCCCCCCGGCCATAGAGCCAGTCGCCCGCGCGGCGGGGGTCGAAGGGCGGCGAGGCCCACATCTCGAGCGGTCCGGCCGGCACCACGTCGATGTGGCCGTTCAGGATCAGGCTCCGGCCGGCCTCGGCGCGGGGACGAAGCGTGCCGACCAGATTGACCGCATTCGCGTAATCCACCTCGACCGGCGAGAACCCTGGATGGTGGCGGATATCCTCGACCGAGACCGTCCAGCGATCCATGGCATAGCCGCGCTCGGCGAGGGCGCCATGGAGAAAATCCTGGGCCGTATGCTCTTGGCCGCGGAGCGAGGGGAACCGCACCAGCGCCTCGGTGAAGCCGATCTGCGCCTCAAAGCCCGCCTCGACGGCGGCGAGGATCTCGCGGGTGAGCCCCGGATCGAGGGGGGATGGGTGTGTCGCAGGCATCGGGGGCCGCTTTCCGAGGGGTCTGCAGATATTAGGGAGCGGGCGCGACAGGCTGTCAATCCGCGCGGGCGCGGAGGGCGCGTCGGTTTGCGCGGCGGGCAAGGCCGGCTTGCGTCCGTGTTGCGTTGCATCAATTATGCTGCGCTGCAATATATCCTACAAGCCTTGGAGGGATCATGAGCTTTTCCGACGACGCGGCCCGATTGCCGGGCTTCTCCCACGTGCTGAGCGTCTTCCATGCGCTCGAGCGGACCGCCGACGGAACCCGCGCGGCCCGAGACTACGAGCGGCTCGCGCGGTTGAGCGACGCGGAACTCACCGCCCGCGGCCTCGCACGCGAAGACCTGCCGGCGTTGATCTTCCGGCGCCATTTCGGCTGAGGGCGGTCCGCCGATCCCCGACCCCCTGCCGAGACACACTCGGGCGCCACAGACCGGAGAGCGTCGGATCCGAGAGCCTCAGATCTCGACCACAACATTTCCCGCCGCGGAGCCCGTCTCCACGGCCTCATGCGCGGCTGCCGTCTCGGTGAGCGGAAACCGCCCACCGATCTCGTGATCGAGCTTCCCCTCGGCCAGCCACGCGCCGAGCGCCGCTGCCCCGCGCGCATGGGTCTCAGCATCGAGCAAGTAAACGAGCACCAGCGAAATCCGCACATTCCGGAACATCAGCGAATAGAAGGGCAGCCGCGGCTCGCGTTCGGCCATCGAGGCATAGGCCGCCACCGACCCGCCGATCGCCAGCACCCGGTCCGTCACCGCGAGATTGCCGCCGAATTCGACCTCGGCGATTCGGTCCACTCCCCGCCCGTCCGTCAATTCGAGCACCCGCTCCGCCACGTCGTCCCGGCGATAATCGATGAGCGCATCGCATGGGGGCGTCCGCGCCGCCTTCTCGGGACCCGAGACGGTGGCGAATACCCGCGCGCCTGCGAGCCGGGCCATCTGCACCGCATACCGCCCGACCGACCCCGCGCCGCCGGTCACGAGGACGGTCTTGCCCGCAACGGGCCCATCGCCGAGCACCGCCGTCCACGCGGTCATCGCCGGGATCCCGAGGCAGGCGGCCGCGTCCCAGCCGACGCCATCGGGCAGATCGACCGCTTGCGCAGAGGGCAGTGCGACGAGCTCCGCCGCCGTACCGAAAGCACGCTGCCACTGGGCGTTCCAGACCCAAACCCGGCGGCCGCGCCGCGCCGGGTCGACGCCTTCGCCCACCTCGACAATCTCGCCGGCCCCGTCCGAATGGGGAACGATCCTTGGCGCCTCCATCTCGGCCCCGGGGCGGGCGCCGGCGCGAAGCTTGACGTCGGAGGGGTTCCCGCCCGAGGCGCGGAGCCGGATGAGCACCTCGCCGGGCCCGGGCGCCGGGTCGGGCAACTTGCCCGAGATCAGAACATCGCGGGCCGGCCCAAATCGCTCGTACCAAATCGCCCGCATCCACGTCTCCTCAGCTGCGCACCCCGCCCTGCTGGCAAGGGCGCCATCGGCCTGTCAAGCGTGCGATCCCATCGGATTGCCCGGGCGGCGCGGGCGGCGGGGTGGGTGGGCGCCGACCGCGCCGCCCCGAGGTTCAAAGCCCGCACCTTGGCCCAGATCACGCATTCGTCCGTTTCAGCTCCTTCAGCCGGAGCTTCGTGATCTGCTGACGCTCGCGCTCGAGCACCTCGAAGCGCAGCCCGTGAAAGGCAAAGACCTGGCCCTCGGTCGGGATCGCCTGCGCCTCATGAATGACGAGCCCCGCCACCGTCGTCGCCTCGTCGTCGGGCAGGTCCCAGTCGCACGCGCGGTTGAGGTTGCGGATCGACATGGAGCCCGGCACCACGAGCGCGCCGCCCGGCTCGCGGATCACCCCCTCGACCTCGATATCGTGCTCGTCGGCGATGTCGCCCACGATCTCCTCGAGAATGTCTTCGAGCGTGATCAGCCCCTGGAGTGAACCGTATTCGTCGACCACGAGCGCAAAGTGCTGGCGCCGCTTGAGAAACGCACGCAGCTGATCGTCGAGCGGCCGGGTGTCGGGGATGAACCAGGGCGCCATCGCCACCGCCATCACGTCGAGCTTGGCAATCGCCGCCTGCACATCCGTCGCCCCCCGGATCTCCCGATCGACCGCGCGCAGAAGATCCTTCGCATGGAGAACGCCGACGATGTTCTCAGGTTCGCCGCGCCAGAGCGGGATCCGGGTATGCGGCGAGCCGAGGCAGTAGGAGACGATCTCCTCGGACGGCGCATCGGCCGAGATCGCCGCGATGTCCCGGCGGTGACGCATGACGTCGGAGACTTCGCGTTCGCGCAGATCGAGCGCCGCCAACAGCCGGTCGCGCTCTTCTTTCTCGACGCTGCCCTCGGAATGGTGCAGCGCGATCGCGCCGCGGATCTGCTCATGCGGGGCGAGGAAATGGGCATCCGGATCGGTTTTGACCCCGAGAAGCGAGAACGCCGCGCGGACGAGCGCCCGGATCCCGCCGACAACCGGCGCGGTCGCCCGAACGAGCACCTGGATCGCCGGGGCGACCCGGACGGCGGCCTGTTCGGGATAGGTGATCGCATAGGTCTTGGGCGCAACCTCGGCGAAGATCGTCACCAGAAGGGTCATCACAAGCGTGGCATAAGCGACACCAGTCTCCCCGAGCAAAGCCGTGAAAAACGTTGTGGCGAGCGCGGTTGCCAGCACGTTCACCAGGTTGTTGCCGAGCAGGATCGCGCCGATCAGCCGCTCGTTGTCCTCGGTGAGGCGGAGTGCCGTCTTGGCGCCTGTGGAGCCGCGGCTCGCCATCTGATGCATGGTTGCGCGGTCGACGGCGGTGAGTGCGGTTTCGCTGCCCGAGAAAAATCCGGACATGCAGAGGAGACAAAGAACGGAGATGGCCATCAGCCAAAGGGAGGGGTCCATGCGGGGCCTCTTATCCGGGAACTGCGGAGGTTATGGGGGGCGGGCCGGCACCCGGCAAGGGCGAAGCCTGAGCGCGCCGTCGGCGCGCGCCGCCGCGGCCGCCCCCGCACCGTTTGGCGGCAAGCGGTCTCGCGGCGGGCTCGAACGTCCGGTCTGCTTGGCGGGCCCGCCCCGGCCTGCCGTACGCGCTGGGCGTCGATCGCGCCGCGGGACGGATACGCGCCAAGCGGGGCGAGGCCCGACGCGGCGCCTGAGCAAAGGGCGGGCGGCCCCGTGTCAGGCGATCCGTTTCGCCAGGGTGAGGAGGGCAGGGGAAAAGCCCGCCGCCTCGTAGAACGCCCGCGCCCGCCTGTTGTCCGGCAGCGCGCTCACCTCGACCCGGCAAATCCCGAGCGCGGCGAGCGCCTCTTCCGCGGCCTGGAGCAAACGCCGGGCCACCCCCTGGCCCCGCGCGCCCGGCTCGACCCAGAGATCCGAGATCCGCCCGACGCGCCGGTTCTCTGGCAACACATAGTCGCCGATTTCGGTCTCGACGCCGAAGAGCACGAAGCCGACCGCCCCGGCCCCGTCCAGCTCTTCGGCGACTAGGCAGCCACCGCCCGCCGCCGCGACCCAAGCCAAAAGCGCCGCCATATGCGCCTCGGCCATCGCGTCGCCCGGCCGGCGATTGGGCTCGATCTCCCGCTCGAAATCCTGCAATCGCGCCATGAAGCGGATGAGGGCCGCCCGGTCCTCGGGTCCGGCCGGCCGGATCTCGACCGCGGTCAATAGACTTTCGGCACGTAGAGCTCGTCGGGCAGCACTTTCCGCTCGTAATCGGGATTGTAGACCCGCTCCGGCAGCTCGATCTTCTCCCGTGGGATCTCCTCGTAGGGAACCTTCGAAAGAATATGAGCGATGCAATTCAACCGCTCACGTTTCTTGTTGTTGCCCTCGACAATGTACCAAGGCGCCTCAGTGATGTTGGTGCGCTCGAACATCGCCTCCTTGGCCTTGGTATACTGCTCCCACCGGACGCGGGACTGCAAATCCATCGGGCTCAATTTCCACTGCTTGAGCGGATCATGGATGCGCACGAGAAACCGCAGCTGCTGTTCTTCATCGGTGATCGAGAACCAGTATTTCAGCAATATGATCCCGGAGCGCACCAGCATCCGTTCGAACTCTGGCACATCGCGGAAGAATTGCTCAACCTGATCCTCGGTAGCAAAGCCCATCACCCGCTCGACACCGGCGCGGTTGTACCAGGAGCGGTCGAAAAGGACGATCTCGCCGCCGGCAGGTAAGTGTTGGACGTAGCGTTGGAAATACCACTGGGTGCGCTCGCGCTCGGACGGCTTTTGCAGCGCGACAACCCGACAGGTGCGCGGGTTCAAGCGTTGCGCGATACGTTTGATCACGCCGCCCTTACCGGCCGAGTCGCGGCCTTCGCAGATGATCAGGATCTTCGCGCCGGTGTGCTCGACCCAATCCTGCATCTTGATCAATTCGGCCTGGAGCCGGAGCAATTCCTGGAAATAGATCCGCCGGTCCATCTCGTCCGGGTGTCGCTCGCGATAGATCTCCTGGATCTTTCGGCTGAGGATCGGTTCCTCGATATCGAGTTCAAGATCCTCGTCGAGCGTGTCCGCGAGTTCTTCGGCGAGCCAGTCGTTGACCGCCGTATCGTCTTGGGTCGTGTCCATATGCCCCTCCGGTCCGTGCGACGGGCCCTCCGCAGGGCCTCTCACCTTGCTAGCACGACCCGCAGGCGCGCTTGTTTGAAGATTTCTTGTCGGACGCGCTGGCTGCGGCGGGCGCTCAGTCGAGACGGCGCATCAGCCCGGCGAGCCGGGCGGTCTCAATTCCGGGGCTGCGGCCCTCTGCCAGCTGCGCCGCCGCGCCGGCCCGGGCGGCTGCGGAGCGGTTCTGGTTCAGTTTGAAGGTGCTCTCGACCGCCTCGACGGCCATCTCCACGGGGAGGATCTGGCGCATCATGCGCGCCATCACCCCGTCGGCCATCTTGTGATGCGTCCAGGGGGGCTTTGGCGCAAGATCCGCTTCGAAGCGGGCCGAGAGCCGGTCGAGATGCTCGGGCAGACGGGCGGGATCGGCGAGACGGAGCGGTCCGCGGAGATGCACAGCCACATAATTCCAGGTGGGCACGAGATCGGGCTCTCCGTACCAATCGGGCGAGACATAGCCGTCCGGTCCGGAAACCGCGAGGAGCGCTGCAATCGGACCTTCGGCGAGACGCCTTGCAAGCGGGTTTGAGCGTACGAGGTGCATGTCGATCCGATCGCCCTCGAGAAGAAACGGCAGATGCGCCGCAAGCGGGGCGTCCGGACCCGCCGCGGTCAAGATGCCGAAGCCGCGGGCGGCTGCGAAGGCGCGGGCCTCGGCGTCGCCGGCTTGGCGGAAGACGGGGTTCGGGTGCATGGCGTCTCCTTTGGGCGAGTGCGCCGGGACCGAGCGCCCCAGCGCGACCGGGCCCCACCCGCCCGGGCTGTCACCGTCCTCGGGGGCAGGCGCCGTGCCCCCCATTGGCCCGGGGCGCGCTGGGGCGCCCGGGTCGGGGGCATGGGTCAGACGGCCGTCGCTTCGGTCAGGATCGGCACCATCGAGAAAAAGAACTCCCCGGCCGCATCGGAGCTGTCAAGCGCGGCGATCCATGCCTCGGCCTCGCGGGCGGGCAGGCCCTCGGCTCGGGCCTGGGCGGTCATCAACCGCGCGAGCCAGTAGGCGAAGCCGTGCGGCCCGTACTCGGCATTGACGACCGGAACCGGAAGTTGCCGGATGGCCGCGAAGCCCGCCCGGGAGAGGAGCGGTGCCAGCCGGGCAGGCAGGTTCGGATGCGCCGCGTGTCCGTCCCAGAGCGCGGTGACGTGAGCGGTGAGATCGGGCGGGGGCCCGTGCCAGAACGCGGAGGCCCAATTCGTCGCGAGACAGAGAAGGCGGCCGCCCGGTTTCAGCACGCGCCGCGCTTCGGCGAGCACGGTCTCGACTTCGGGGACGTATTCGATGACCTGGACAGCGACCGCTGCATCGAAGACCGCATCGGGATAGGCAAGTGCCCGGACGTCGCCGACGGCGGCTTTGACGGCGGGTATTCCGACCGAGCCGGCCGCCGCAGCGCGGATTTGATCGGGGGAGATATCGACGCCGGCGGCGAGCCCGTGCGGCCCGAGCGCGAAGCCGATCTCGCGCAGGAGGAGCCCGCCGCCGCAGCCGAGCTCGAGCACCCGTTGGCCGCGCCGCGGGGCGAGTGCCTCTAGGACCGCGTGGCGGCGTTCGGCGAGTTCCCGGCACTCGGCGAGCCGGCGTTGCGCTTCGGCGATCTCTCCGACGAATTCCATGCGAACCTCGCCTTTGTCATCCTTTGCGCCGTTTGCCTTACGTCGACGTAAAGCGCCTTGGGCCGGGACGCGCGGCCATCGAATTGCCCGAGAGAGGACGGTCCGTCGCACGCCTGACGGGGACCGCGGCCGGGTTTCGGCATCGCCCTCCCGCGGCGCGCGGACACGCGCCTTTGGGCCGGGGCGCCGCGCCCGCGATCGGACGCGCTGCGGCTTTGTGCCCGCGGCGCGGTCCATAGCCTCGTGCGCGATGCAAGAGGTCGCACCCGCCACGCCGATCGATGTGGGCAGTCCGCCGCGGGTGCGCGGTCCGCCAGAGGGCCCGGTCGTTGTCGCGGCGGCGGGCCCCCCCCGCGCCCCGACAGGCCGCTAGTGCCGGCCCCCGCCCGCGGGGGGTGCGGCGGCGGGCGGGGGGGGGGGCAGGTCGCACGGGGAGGGGCCAAGC
>JBHJGX010000050.1:0-10461 GCA_050331395.1 Paracoccaceae bacterium | reverse complement strand
GCGGCGGTCACCGCTTCGAGCACCCGGTCGGCGAGTGCTTCGCCATCGGGCTCCCGCTCGGCCTCGCCGGGGTCCTCGGGCGGTGGTGACGGCGGCTCGGCAGAGCTGTCCTCGGGCGCCTCCGTCTCCGTCTCCGTCTCCGGCAGGCGGCGGGCCCGGGGCGCAAGGACGAGCGCAGCCGCCCGCTCGGCGGCCGCGTCCTCGGCAAGCTCGTCGGGGAAAAGCGCCAAAAGCGCCTGCGCCGCCCGGACGGCCAGGATCGGCGCCCTCAGCGAGGGGATCGCACAGGCGGCCGCCGTCGCCGTCACCGCATCGAGCGTTTCCGGGGCGAGGGCGATCCGGCCGTGACGGTCCCGCGCAGCGGCGATACGGGCGGCGTCGAACGGGGCGGGGGCGGTCTCGCGGAGGCCCACCTCGGTCAGATCAAGAGCGAAGGCGAGGCGGTCGGCAAGCGCGGGCGGCGGGCCGTCGGCATCGTCCTCTGCGCGTTCGTCGAGCGCAATGAGGCCGAACCGGGCCGGCGTCTCGAGGGAGAGCCCGTCGCGCTCCACGGCGATCCGGCCCCGGTCGAGGGCCGCCGCCAGGAGCCCGGCCGTCTGATCGGCCATCCGCTCGGCCATCGGCGCGAGGAGAAGCCCGCCATCGGCCTCGGCGAGGAGCCCCGTCGCAGCGACGGGGCGGCGGGCGGGGAGGCTTGCGGCGAGGTCGAGCCCGCCCACGAGGCGCGCGGCCGGAGCCTCGGGCGGGAGCTTTCGAAGCGTGACGCCTTCCGGCAGGAGCGCGGCTAAGGTCTCGAGCCAGCGCGTGCGGACCGGCCCATGGCGCGCCCGAAGCGTGAGCCCACCGAGCCCGTGCGGGTCGACCGCGACGAGAGCCGCCGCCAGCACCGCATCCGACCAGGCGGGCGCGCTCACGGCCAGACGGTCTCCATCGCCCGGGCGAGCCTCGCCTCGGAGCCAGCTTCGTCCAGCGGGTCGCGGCGGAGCCGGTGGCGGAGGGCCGCGGGGGCGACCCGGCGTAGATGCACCTCGTCGGTCGCCTCGGCCGCGTCGAAGGCCGCGAGCGCCCGCGCCGCGCGCATCAGCGTGAGCTCGCCCCGGAGCCCGTCGGTGCTGAGCGCGATGCAGAGTTCGGCCGCCCGCTCGAGCACGGCATCGGGGACGTTCGTCTCGGCGAGGCGGGACTGTGCGCCCTCGATCCGGGCCGAGAGTGCCGCCTCCGCCTCGGACCAGTCCCGGAGAAAGCCGGCCGGATCGCGTTCGAACGCGTCCCGTCGCCGGATCACCTCGACGCGGGCGGCGATCTCGCCCGGTGTGCGCACCTCAACGGAGAGGCCGAACCGGTCGAGGAGCTGGGGCCGGAGCTCGCCTTCCTCGGGGTTGCCGGAGCCGATCAGCACGATCCGGGCCGGGTGGCGGATCGAAAGCCCCTCGCGCTCCACCACGTTCTCCCCCGAGGCGGCGACGTCGAGCAGGAGATCGACCAGGTGGTCCTCGAGCAGGTTGACTTCGTCGATATAGAGAAACCCACGGTGGGCGCGGGCGAGGAGGCCGGGCTCGAACGCCTTCTCGCCGCGGGTGAGTGCGCGTTCGATATCGAGGGCGCCGACCAGGCGGTCTTCGGTCGCGCCGAGGGGCAGATCGATGACGGGCGCCGGGATCTCTTCTCGGGCGGCGGGCGTGTCCCCGGTACATGCGGCGCAGAGCCCTGCCGCTTTGCCGGGCGCACAGGAATAGGGGCAACCGGCGATCCGGGAGATCGGCGGCAAGAGCGCGGCAAGCGCGCGGACGGTGGTGGATTTGCCGGTGCCGCGGTCGCCGAAGGCCAGCACCCCGCCGACACCCGCGTCGACCGCAGCGAGGATCAGCGCCTGTTTGAGCTCCTCCTGACCGACGATCGCCGTGAAGGGATAGACCGGCGCGGGGGGACGGGCGGGCGGACGGGTCGACATGGGCGGCTCCGGCGTCGGGGGCAGGGCCTCGACACCCTGTCCGGAGCCTGGCCGCCTGTCAACTTCTCCTGACAGCGTCAGCTCCGCGCGAAGCCCGCCAGATGCGCCAAGTCCTTGAAGAAGATGCGGATGTGCGCCATCGGCTTCTTTCGGACAAGCTTCTTGTTCATATAGGCCTCGAAGGTCAGACGTTGGACGTCCTTGTCCTCGCAGATCTTCACGAAGCTCTCACGGCGTTTGTCGGATTTGTACCAGTACTTTTGCAGCAGGCCGAGGATCCAGAACACCCGGCCGTGCTCTTTCATGAACCGGCGCCGGGCGGTGCGCAGCGCGCGGACGTCTCCGGTGGCGAGGCACTCGGCCGCGGCCTCGGCGGCGAACTGCCCGCCGATCATCGCATAATAAATCCCCTCGCCCGAGGCCGGGGCGACCACACCCGCCGCATCGCCCGCGAGCACGACGTCGCGGCCGTTGTCCCAGCGTTTGAGCGGCCTGAGCGGGATCGGCGCGCCCTCGGTGCGGATGGTCGGCGCCTCGGCGAGACCCGAGGCCGCGCGCAGGTCGCGGGTCGCCGCTTTGAGGTCGAACCCGCGCTGTTCCGTGCCGAGGCCGACGGATGTCTGCGGCCCGTGCGGGAACACCCAGCCATAGAAATCGGGCGAGATCCGGCCGTCATAGACCACGTCGCAGCGCTCCGGATCCCAGTCGGTCTCGGGGCTTTCGATGATCTCGTGATAGGCGATCACATAGGGGATGCGGTCGCCGCCCGGCACGCATTGCCGCGCCACGTTCGAGCGGGCGCCGTCGGCGCCGATCACGATGCGGGTCGCGACCGTGTGCCGTGTGCCCTCGGCGCGGTACCGCACGAGCGTGAGGCCGTCATCGGTGCGGTCGACGGCCTCGAAGGTGCCGGTCTGTCGGCGTGCCCCTGCGGCGGCGGCGCGCGCGCGCAGGTATTCGTCGAAATGCTCCCGGTCGACCATGCCCACATAGCCGTTCTCGATGGGGATATCGACATGGTGGGCGGTCGGCGAGATCATCCGGGCCTTGCGAATGCGGGCGACGATCTGGCTGTCCGGGACCGCGAAGTCGCGGATCAGGCGGGGCGGCACGGCGCCGCCGCAGGGTTTGATCCGACCTGCCCGGTCGAGGAGGAGGACGGCGTGGCCGGCCCGGGCGAGCGTCTCGGCGGCTGTGGCCCCGGCGGGTCCGCCGCCCACGACGACGGCGTCAAAGTGTTGCATGGGTCATTCTCCCGGAACGGCTGCGGCGATCGGAGGGACGGGGCGCGGCGCCTCGGCCACCCCGCGGGCCGCAAGCGCTGCGGCGACGAGGAAGATCGCGGCCTCGGCGGCGAAGACCGTGCCGTAGGCGACGGCGTCCGAGGTGACGAGGGCGCGCATGATGTCCGCGGCGGCCGTGCCGAGCACCGAGCCGAGACCGAAGGCAATCGCTTGGGCGGCGCCGAAGAGGCCCATCCGGGCGCCCTCACGGCGGGCGTCGCCTTCGCGGGCGAGGCCCATCATCGCGCCGATTGCGGCGACAGAGAACGCGCCATTGGCGAGCCCGAGGACGAAGACGGTCTCGGCAACCGGCCAGCCAGGCCCCCAGAGCCCGCCGATCGCGAGGCCCGCGAGCGCGGCGACCGAGAGGAGACAGCCGCCGGTGATCCAGTGCCGGATCGGGATCTCGACCCAGCGCCGAAGCCCCGTGCCGGCGAGAAGCACCACGATCATGCCCGTGAGCGCGCCCGCATGGTGCATTCCGCCGAGGGCCGTGCTCTCGCCCACGGTCATCCCGAAGACGTGCCCGGCGAAGGGCTCGAGGATCAAATCCTGGAGATTGTAGGCGAGCATCGCCGCGAAGACGAAAATGGTAAAGCCGCGGACCCGGCGCTCGGCCCACAGCTCGCGGATGACCGGCAGGAAGGGCGTGGGCGCGCGGACCGGGCCCCGGAGGAGCCCGCGCTCCTGGCCCCAAAGCCCGATGGCGGTGAGGGCGAGGGCTATAGCGCCGACGCCCGCGGTGACCGCGAGGAGACGCCCGGCGCTATAGGGGTCGAGCAGCTGCCCCGCGGTGATCCCCGTGGCGGCGAGGCCGAAGATCATCATGATCCAGACGAGGCTGCCCGCAGCCGCCTGCCGCCCGTCGCCCACGCGCAGCGCCAGGAGGGCGAGGAGGTTCGTGCCGGCCGCACCGATGCCGAAGCCGATCAGCAGGAAGGAGGGCACCGCGAGGGCGATGCCGAACGGGGCCGAGCGCTCCATCACGCCGACGGCAGCGGCGGCACCGATCGCGCCCGCGGCCAAGACCGCGACGCCGCCGAAGATCCACGGGCTCCGCCGGCCGCCCGCATCCGCGCGGTGGCCGAAGGCCGGGCGCAGGAATTGCGTGGCGTAATAGAGCGCGACCAGAAGACCCGGCAGGATCGCAGGCAGGGCGAGCTCGACGACCATCACGCGGTTCATCGTCGCGGTGGTCAACACGACGATGGCGCCGAGGGCCATCTGCACGAGGCCGAGGCGGGCGATCCCGGCCCAGGAGAGCGGCTGCGGGTCGATCACGGGGTGGCTCCGCCGGCGGCGAGAGTGCCGAGGGCGATCGCGGTGACCAGCATGCCGATCACGTAAAAGAGGGTGCCGGTCGCGTTGTATCGCGCCGCCTGGCCGCGCGGATCGGTGATCAGCTGGCCCATCAGGTGAACTTGCGCGGCAAGGAGAAGGGCGACCGCCGCGGCGAAGAGCAGCTTGCCCCAGCCGACGAGGAGCGCGACCACCACGACCTGGGGCAGGGCCATGACGATGCAGGCGATCTGCGCCGCACGGGCGGGGCCGAGCTGGACGGGCAGGGTGCGGATGCCGAGCTGGCGGTCCCCCTCGACGGACTTGAAGTCGTTGAGGGTCATGATCCCGTGGGCGCCGACGCTGTAGAGGAGGGCGACGAGGATCACCCGTCCTTCGGGAAAGGCGCCGGTCATCACGGCGGCGCCGGTGAACCAGGGCAGCCCCTCGTAGGAGAGGCCGCAGGCGGCCGCGCTCAACCAGCCGTTCCGTTTGAGCCGGAGGGGCGGCGCGGAATAGGCCCATGCGGCGGCGATGGCGATCACGGTCGCACCGAACGCCCAAGGCCCGAGCAACCAGCCGACGCAAAGCGAGATCGCCGTCCAGCCGAGCGCGATGCCGAAGCCCCAGCGTCAGGGGATCCGTCCCGACGGGATCGGCCGGTCGGGCTCGTTGATCGCATCCACGTGCCGGTCGTACCAGTCGTTCGCCGCCTGGCTCATCGCGCAGACGAGCGGACCTGCGAGCAGAAGCCCGGCGAGCACCAACCACCAACGTTCGCCCACGGCCGTTCCCGAGGAGATCACCCCGCAGCCGAAGGCCCACATCGGCGCGAACCAGGTGATCGGCTTCATCAGCTCGAGCACCGCGGCGGGCGACGGGATCGGGGCGGGGTCTATATCGTGATTGACGCTCATAGCGTCAATTAAACATGACAGTCGGGAGTTTCCAAAACGCTTTCTCGGGATTGGGCGAAACCGCCGCACCCTATTTCAGCCGGCGGGATCGCTGTCCGGTTCCGAGAGGCCGTAGCGCCGCAACTTCACGTAAAGGCTCTGACGGCTGAGGCCGAGGAGATCCGCCGCCGAGGCGCGGTTGTCGTCGGTCATCTGCAGGGCGGCTTCGATGCAGAGGCGCTCGATCACGTCGACGGTCTCGCGCACCAGGTCTTTCATGGGAACGCGGCCGATGAGTTCGGTCAGCTGTTGCGCGGAGTGGGGGAACTGCCCGCCGCCGATCTTGGTTTCGCTCGGGCGAAAGGCGGCGTTGCGCAGGACAAAACCGTAGCCCGCGCGGTTCCCCTCGCCGAGCACGACCGACGAGACCTCGACCTCGCTCTGCGTGCCATGGAGCCCGGAGACGCTCGTCGAGTAAAAGCGCAGCCGCCCGGTTTCGCGCGTGTTCGAGAGGATGAGCGGCAGATCGATCCCTTGGCGCGTGAAGAAGCTGTCGAGCGTCTCGCCCTCGACCTGGCCGACCACCGCGACCTGCACAAGGTCCAGGAAGCTGTCGTTCGCCCACTGGATGCGGCCGTCGAGATCGGTGAGCACGATCGCCTCGGAGGCCCGGCGGAAGAGATCGACGATCTGCGCCTCGGCCTGGGCGCTGCCCTGGGCGCCGGTTTGCGGCGTAAGGCGCACGAGAAAGAGCTTGGCGCCGTCCGATCGGAACAGCGAGACGAAGGCCTCGATCTCGCGGCCGTCCTCGCCCGAGGCGCGAAGTCGCACCGTCTCGGCCCGGCCCGAGCCGCGGACCGCGCCGAGCGCGGCCTCGAGGGCCTTGATCGAGGCGGGCTCGAAACCGAGCGGAAATTTGCGCCGCACCAGCTCGTCCGCCTCGATGCCGAAAAGTTCGGCCGCGGCCGCATTGGCCTCGAGCACCCGCTGACTGCCCGAATCGAGGATCAAGAACGCCTCGGTCGCCGACTGGAAGAGAAGCCGGTAGCGCGTCTCCATCTGCAAAAGACGGGCATAGTCGCGCTCGAGCGATTGCTGGGCGCCGACGAGCCGGCGCTGGAGAAGCGCGACGGGGCGCAGATCGCGCCCGAGGAGCATCACCTGGCCGTCGCCCGCCCGGATCGCGCAATAGCGCACAGGGAGATCGTCCGCTCCGTCCTGGGGATGGTTGAGCTCCCGCCAGCGGGGCGGATCGCCGCGGCGGGCGGCATCCATGAGCTCGGAGATCTTGGGGCGGCTCTCGACGGTGACGATGCTCGTGACCTCGCGCCCGAACCAGCTTGCGAACCGGTCCGGATCGAGGCCCTCGGCCCCGAGCGCGAAGTCCTGCACCCGGTCGTCGCCGTCGACGATGAGCGCAATATCCGAGGCGGTCGCGATGATCGCGCCGACCGTCGCGGGATCGGCGCCGCTCAGATGCGATTCGGGGCTGGTGAACTGGGCGAGCGACTGTCCGTTCATGACGCCAAGCCCCCGGCCTGGAGACGGCAGTGACCCGCCCCGCGTTTCGTCTCATCGCTCATCGGTGAGCCCTCTGGCAACAAGTGTCTCGGCGAGCGCGATGGCCGCATGGGGCGGGCCGGCGATGGCGTCGGCGCCGAGGTCGCCCGCCCGTTCCGGATTGGCGTCTATGGCCCGGCCGCCGAGCATGACGACGGGCGGCGGCGCATGTCGCTTAAGCGCCCCGATGGCGGCGCGGACCGTCTCGAAATGCTGTTCGCAGGCGACGGAGAGGCCGATGAGTTCGAAGCTGTGGGCGGTCTGCAGGGAGACGAGCTCCGCCTCGGTCGTCGACAGTTCCGTCCAGACGTTCCAGCCCGCGCGCGCGAAGAACTTGGCGACCATCAGCGCGCCGAAGACATGGGTTTCGCCGGGCGCCGGCGCGATCAGCGCCCGCCGGCCGGCCCCGCCGGGGCTCGCGCCGCGCTCGAAATCCGGGGCGAGGGTGAAGAGCAGTTGATGGAGCACGCAAAGCCCGACGGTGACATCGACGAAGCTGACCCGGTCGCGCTCCCAAAGCTCGCCGAGCATCCGGGCGGTGCTGGTCAGCAGGTTGAGATAGACGGTGTCGATCGCCATCCCGTCGGCCATCAGCCCGCGCACGAGGGCAAGGGCGCCGTCCCGGTCGCGCTCGAGCGCAAAGCTGCACAGCGTCTCGATCTCGCCGAGCGTCGGCATGGGCCCGGGCGCACCGCCCGACTGATGGACGGCGAGAAGGCGCGGGATCACCTCGCTCTCGACCGCGCGAAGGAGCACGCCGACCTCGGGGATTGCGGCCGCCCCTGCGCGGCCCGCCCGGTCGGCCGGTGCCCGAACCGGCGCGCCCCGCCCGGCGGGACGGAACTCGGCGGTGGGTCTCGGCGGCCAGTGCATCGCGGTCTCTCCGTCTTGCGCCGCAGGCGGGCGCGGGCGAACGCGCAGGCCACGCGTCCCATGAAGCTCCCGACCGGCCGAGGGCAGGCGGGCGACCCGACAGACCGAACGGGATCTGCGCCATCGCGAAGACCTGTGCGGCCGGCGCCGCGGGCGCGTGCACGGGCCGGATCGACCCGGGGCGCGCGTCCTTGCGCCGCGGGTTCGACACAATCACACGAAAGGCAGAATGTCAATTTATCTTGACGCGTGCGGTGCGCGGCGATCACCGCACCGACATGTCGGGCCTTCCGACGCCGCTGCGCGGGCACGCGCCTGCGGCCAACTCCTCCGGCCGACGGGCGATCCGTTCGGAAACCGGCTCACATGGCCCAGCGCAGTCGCTTCGCCTTGGGAAACAAGCAAATTACCAAAAGATTGACCCAGCAAACCCGCGGTGCGAGCGCCGCAGGCGGGTCGGAGCGCAGATCTGACGCAGGCGGCCCTCCGACGCCAAAGTACAAGGGAAAGCGTGCGGGGGAGGGCGGGGCAGGTCGCGCAGGATCCGAATGCCCGGCTACACTTTACGAGTGACAACTTTGCCTGACGCGGGCCCTGCGGCGATGTCCACGACAACCGGATCAGTTGCGTAAATCAAAGTTGACACTCCCCGCGGCCGCCTCTACCCTCATCCGACAACAAGAGACCACCCGAGGGAGAGATCATGGCCCCCGCCCGGCTGAAGAGGCCCGACAGGACGCCGCTCTATACGCCCGAAGAACGCGCCCGGCGCGACGCCACCGTCTGGACGACGGTGCAAGGCGTTCTCGCCCCGGTGCAGTTCCTGGTCTTTCTCGTCAGCCTCGCGCTTGTGCTGCGGTTCCTCGCGACCGGCGCGGGCTGGGAGGCCGCCACCGTCTCGATCGTCCTCAAGACCGCGGTCCTCTACGCGATCATGATCACAGGCGCGATCTGGGAGAAGGTCGTCTTCGGGCAGTATCTCCTTGCGCCCGCCTTCTTCTGGGAGGACGTGGTCAGCTTCGGTGTGATCGCGCTCCACACCGGCTATCTGGTCGCGCTCGCCACCGGCTGGGGCGGGGCCGAGGGGCAGATGGCGATCGCGCTCGCGGCCTATGCGGCCTATGTGGTGAACGCGGCGCAATTCCTGCTCAAACTGAGGGCCGCGCGCCGGTCGGAGACCGCCCGCCCCGCCGCGGCCGAGGTGGCGGCGTGAACCGGCCCGAGCCCATCGTCGCGTCGGGCTGCACGGATGCACCGGTGACCCGCGAGCGTGGCCAGCACGAGGTCTTTTGCGGGCTGACCGGCATCGTCTGGCTTCACCGCAAGATCCAGGACGCGTTTTTCCTGGTGGTTGGCTCCCGCACCTGCGCGCATCTCCTGCAGTCGGCCGCCGGGGTGATGATCTTTGCGGAGCCGCGTTTCGGCACCGCGATCATGGAGGAGAAGGACCTCGCCGGCCTCGCCGACGCGAATGAGGAACTCGACCGCGAGGTCGGGCGGCTTCTGGCCCGGCGCCCGGAGATCCGCACGCTCTTTCTGGTGGGCTCGTGTCCTTCCGAGGTGATCAAGCTCGATCTCTCGCGCGCGGCCGAGCGCCTGGATACCGCCCATGCGCCGCGGACGCGGGTGCTGAACTTTTCGGGCAGCGGGATCGAGACGACCTTTACCGAGGGCGAGGACGCCTGCCTCGCGGCGTTGGTGCCGTCCTTGCCCGTCGCTCCGGACGGGCAGGCGGATCTCGTGGTCGCCGGCGCGCTCCCCGATATCGTCGAGGATCAGTTCGCGCGGATCTTCGCCGAGATGGGTGTCGCGGCGCGGTTCCTGCCCGGGCGGCGCTCGGATGCGCATCCGGCCATCGGCGCGGGCACGCGGGTGATGCTCGCCCAACCTTTCTTGAACGCGACCGCGGCGGTGCTCGCGAAACGCGGGGCGCAGGTGGTGCCCGCACCCTTTCCGTTCGGTGCTGAGGGCACGACGGAATGGTTCCGGGCGGCGGCCCGGACGATGGACGTGCCGGAGGCGCGCGCCGAGGCAGCCCTCGCGGGGCCGAGGGCCCGGGCCGAGCGGGCGCTCGCCGCGATCCGTCCCCGGCTCGAGGGCAAGCGCATCGCGTTTCTCGCCGACAGCCAGCTGGAGATCCCGCTCGCCCGGTTCCTCGGCCGCGAATGCGCCATGGTCCCCGTGAGCGTGGATACGCCCTATTTACACCGGGGTCAGATGGGCCCTGAGCTCGCCCTCTTGCCCGCAACCGCGCTCACCGAGGGCGGGGATGTGGACCGCGCGCTCGACCGGGTGCGCGCGGCGCGACCGGATCTGACCGTTTGCGGCCTCGGGCTCGCCAACCCCCTCGAAGCGGAAGGGCTCCGGACGAAATGGGCGATCGAGCTCGTCTTCTCGCCGATCCACGGCTTTGAGCAGGCGGGAGATTTGGCGGCGCTCTTCGCCCGGCCGCTCGAACGTGCGGCGCGTCTCGGGTTCGGGGCGGGAAGCGTGGCTGGCGCGCCGCACGCGACAGGACGCTCGGCGACAAGCCCGGTCTCGGGGGGCGTCGCGCCCCCCTCCCCCCGGGCCCGCCCCGGCCCGCCCCGCCCCCGCCCCCCCCCGCCCCCCCCCGGCGGGG
>JBHJGX010000049.1:0-53277 GCA_050331395.1 Paracoccaceae bacterium | reverse complement strand
GTCCGAGCCCCACCCGCCCGGGCCGTCACCGGTCAGGGCGGCAGCCCCGGCGCCCCCCATCGGCCCGGCCGGGCGCGGGCGCCACGCGAAGATCGCGCAAAAGGGGTAGGAGCGCGGCGACCCGCAGGTCCACATGATCCGGCACGGGACTGTCCGAAGGCGCGGGCGCGAGCCAGACGGTCCCCATGCCGAGTGCCTTCGGCACGCGCAGATTGCGCGCGCTGTCCTCGATCATAACCGCCCGGCCGGGATCGATCCGGCCCTCCTCGAGCACCCGGGCATAGGCGCGCGGATCGGGTTTCGGCACGAGCCCCTTGTCCTCGAGCGCGAAGACCCGCTCGAAGCGGTCCTCGAGGCCGAGCCGGGCCAGCACTTCGCCTGCATAGTCCTTCGGGCCGTTCGTGTGCACGATCTTTCGCCCGCCGAGCTGTCCGATCGCCGCGCCGAGCGCCGGGTCCGGCCGCAGCACCGAGAGATCGACCGCATGGGTTGCCGCGAGGAACGCTTCCGCTGCCACGCCGTGATGCGCGATCAGCCCGCCGAGGGTGATCCCGTGCTCCCGGTAGTAGCGTGTCCGGAGCGCATCGGCCTCGGCCGGGCTCAGCCCCAGTTCCTCGGCGATATAGCGGATCATCCGGGCATCGATCTGCCCCAGCAACCCGCTCTCCGGCGGGTAGAGCGTATTGTCGAGATCGAAGATCCAGGTCTCGGCGTCGGCGAAGCGCGCGGCGGGCATCGGCGTCTCCCGGGACGCACGACCGCATTGTCGGCTTCCCGGAGCGTGCCCTGGCCGACACGGGCGGCGCGGGTCAATGCCGGGTTTCCGCGGTGCGCCCCTTTTCATCGGCGGTTGTGGCGCCTACTCCTCGGGAATGGCTCTGGCACCGGTCGGGGCGCCGACACCCACCGACAGGCATGAGGTCCGCAATGGCGGTGTTCCGCAAAGGCAGCTTCAAGGCTCGGCTGGCTGAAGGACGCGAGGATGTGCGCGCCTGCCAGCGCCTCCGCCACCTGACGTTCGTGGCCGATCGCGGGCTGGTCCGGAGCGGGCCCGGCGCCGCCGACGCGATCGATCTCGACGCCTTCGACGCGGTTTGCGAACACATCATGGTCGAGGACGCCAAGACCGGGACGCTCGTCTGCTGCTTTCGGATGCTGCCGCTCGGCTCGGGCGCCGAAATCGGCCGCAGCTACTCCGCCCAATTCTACGAGCTTTCGAACCTCGCGCTCTACCCCGGACGGATGGTCGAGATGGGCCGGTTCTGCGTGCACCCTGAGTGGCGCGACCCGAACATCCTGAGGACCGCCTGGGCGGCGATGACGCGGTACGTGGACGAGACGGGCGTCGAGCTCCTCTTCGGTTGCTCGTCTTTCCACGGCGTCGATGCGGAGCGGTATATGGACGCCTTCGCGCTGTTGGCCGAGCGCCATCTCGCCCCCAACCGCTGGCTGCCGCGGGTCAAGGCGCCCACGGTCTTCCGCTTCGCCGCCAAGCTCCGGTTCCGCAAACCCGACCTCAAGCTGGCGCTCGGTCGCATGCCGCCGCTCCTTCGGACCTACCTCACCATGGGCGGCTGGGTGAGCGACCACGCGGTGATCGATCCGGATCTGGACACGCTCCACGTCTTTACGGGCGTCGAGATCGGCAAGATCCCGCCCTCCCGCGCGCGCCTCCTCCGCGCCGGCGCCTGAGCCGCGCTCAGTCGACGCCCAGCCGGTCGAGGTTGTCGCGCGCGTACTCGTTTCCAGCGTCCGCCGCCTTGCGATACCACTCGATGGCCTTGGCCCGGCTTTTCTCGAGGCCGCCGCGGCCGAATTCGTACATCATGCCGAGGGCGTTCATGCCGGGCGGATCGCCGGCCGCCGCCGCCTTGCGAAACCAGCGCACGGCCTCGCGCTCGTCCTGCGCGACGCCGCGGCCGATTTCGTACATCCAGCCGAGGCCAGTCATCGCTGCCGCGTGGCCAGCCTCCACCGCGCGGCGGTAGTTCGAAAGGGCGTCTGCGTTGCGATCGAGCTTTTCCTGGGCGCGGCCGAGCTGGAAGAGGAGGCGCGGCACGCCGGGATAGCGTGCAACGTCCCGCTCGCAGGCCCGCAGCGCCGCGCCGTCGAGGCTGCGCCAAGGCACACCGCGCGTGGTGCCTTGAAGGTCGTCTGGGCGTCCCGCCAACCGATCGCACTCGGTCACCCGCGGCACACTCGGCGGCGGTGCGGGCGCCCGGGCGATTAGCGTCTCTGCCTGGCGTCTGTTGAGATACCCAGTCGCGTCATAGCCGTTCGCCAGCTGCCATCCGCTAATCGCGCGCCTGCTGCCGGCGCCGAACAGCCCATCGATACCCGCGCGGTAGTGGCCGTCCGCCCGCAACGTTCGTTGGATCTTGCGGCGGTCATCGCGGGAAAGGCCAAGTTGCCGTTCGGCCTCCGCATTGGGATCGGGTGGCGGAGCCACCACAGCCGGCGCAGCAGGAATTGGGGCTGAGGTTTGCGGAGGCTGGGAGATCTCCGGGAGACATTTGCGCTCGCGCCGCGACAGGCTGTCGAGCGAGACGGTGGCGTGGGAGAAGATCTCGTTGGCGATGTTGCCGCCATCCATGCGGCCATAGGCGGGGCGGATCTCAAGCTTGCCGAGGCGCATCGTCCAGGTGAGCCGCATGGCGATCTCGCCCTCCGCCGCGGTCTGGCGCGAGATCACGCGCACGATGTGGCGGTTGGTGCCGAGCGCCTGCTTGACCTTCGCCCCCATGCGCTGGCGCAGCGTGGCCGAGAGCGCGCGGCAGGGCTCGCCCGTCTCGTCGTCGACCACCGGCAGCATATGCACGTCGAGCCGGTTGCCGCCCGGGCGCGGCTCGCCCAGCAGCAGCACCGACACCTCCGCCGCGATGCGCTGGAACTCGGCATCGAGGGTCTGCCCCCGCGCTGGCAGCGCGCTGAGCAGGCAGCACAGAAGCAAGACGATACGCGTCATGAAAATTCTCCACAGCCCGGTTGCCGCGGACTATGCCCGGCGTCCTTGTTTCGCTCAACGACGGTTTAACCGGGCCTTCAGTCTCTTGGGGTAGCGGTTGGGCATTCGGGCCGCAGATCGGCCCCCAATGGATATCGGGAGACCCGCTGATGCCTCGCCGCCTCGCCGCCTCGTTGCTCGCGCCCCTGGGCGCCTTCTCCATCGTCCCCGCCGCCGCCGACGAGTTTCAGCCGCTCCTCGAAGAACTCGCGCGGGGCGAAATCGCCCGGATCGTCAGCGCGCCCGAGATTTCGGATGCGATCCGTGCGCAGAACGTCCGCACCGGCGGCCTCGGCGAGAGCGAGATCCGCGCGCTCGATGCGGATTGGCGGGCGCAGATCGGCACGGGCCGCGCGCCGCTGATCGATGCGGTGACGAGTGGACCGCTCGCCGAGCGTCTGCGCGCCGAGCAAGAGGCCTCGACCGGCCTTTTCACCGAGATCTTCGTGATGGACCGGGTCGGCCTCAACGTCGCGGCCTCGGCCGTCACCTCGGACTATTGGCAGGGGGACGAGGCCAAGTGGCAGGAGACTTTCGCGGCGGGACCGGGCGCCGTTCACATCTCCGACATCGAATTCGACGAGTCCTCGCAAAGCTATCAAAGCCAGGTCTCCGTCGCGATCACCGATCCCGAGACCGGCGCACCGATTGGTGCGGCGACCTTCGGCGTTGCCGTCGAATATCTTCAGTAATCGCGCCCGCACCGAGCGGAGGAGCCCCTCAATGACCGACACCGTCGCCCGCGCCGCGCCCCGGCGCGCCACCGTCTCGCTCAGCCTGACCCAGAAGATCCTGGCGGCGATGGTGCTGGCCATTCTGTTGACCTCGGGCGGCGGCATCGTCACCGGCTGGATCGGCGCGAGCGAGCGTGCGGTCGAGACGCTCCGGCTCAAGGCCGTGACCATTGGCGAGCTTCTGGCGCAAAACGCAGGTGGCGCTGTGCGTTTTGGCAAGACCGAGCGGCTAGAGGCCAGCTTTCGCGATGTGATCGCTTCGACGGACGGGATCTCTCGCGTTGCGGTCGTCGATGCCTCCGGCAGCGAAGTCTATGCCTTCCCACCCGACAGTGAGAGCGCTGTGGGAGGCGCCGAGTTGATCACCACAGCGCTTGCCGGAGAGATCGCCGAGGCGGAATTTCTCTTCGCCTTTCCGGTCCGCTTCGGTCCTGGCGACAGCGTCGTCGGCGCACTCTCGGTCGAAGCGGACCGCGAGACCGTGGCAGCCGAAGCGATGAGTGGCGCGCTCGAACAGGCCGGCATCGTCGCGCTCCTGGCAATCGCGGTCCTCGGCCTGATGGCGCTCGCCCTGCGCGGGTTGGTCCTCGGGCCGCTCAAGGAACTGGCCGAGGCGGCGGCGCGCGCAGAGGCGGGCGAACCGATCACCGCCGCTTCGCTGTCGCGGGACGACGAAGCCGGCCAGATCCTTCGGGTGATGAGCGCTCTTTCGGGCACGATCCGCCTCTCGGCCGAGGTCGCCGGTCGCGTGGCCGACGGGGACCTGACAGAGCGGGTGGCGGTGCAATCGGATCACGATCGACTGGGCCTCGCGCTTCAGCGCATGGTGGACGGGCTCTCGGAGACCATTTCTCAAGTGAGCGATGGCGCGCGCGCTGCCGCAGGAACATCAGACAAACTGAAAGCAACCGCCGAGGAGGTTCGCGAAGGCTCTCACCGCCAGGCGGGCTCCGCACAACAGGCATCGGCCGCCGTAGAAGAGATGACCGCAAACATCCGCCAAAGCGCCGACAACGCAGCACAGACTGAGAAGATCGCGATCCAATCGGCCGACGACGCCCAGGCATCGGGCGAAGCGGTCACCCGCGCGGTCGGTGTGATGAAGACGATCGCCGAAAAGATCACCATCATTCAAGAGATCGCCAGGCAGACGGACCTCCTCGCCCTGAACGCGGCCGTCGAGGCGGCGCGGGCCGGCGAACACGGACGGGGCTTTGCCGTGGTCGCGTCAGAAGTCCGCAAGCTCGCCGAACGGAGCCAGACTGCCGCGTCTGAGATCGGTGCTCTTTCGCAAGAGACCGTGAGCGTCTCGGAAGAAGCAGGACGCATGTTGGAGACGTTGGTGCCGAATATTCAGCGCACGGCTGATCTCGTTCAAGAAATATCGGCGGCCACTCGCGAACAAAACATCGGCGCGGAGCAAATCAACGACGCAATTCGCAGCCTAGATCAAGTGATCCAAAAAAATGCAGCGCTTGCCAACGAAGTCGCGTCCACTGTCGATGCATTGACAGATCAAACGCGTACCCTTGAGGCGGCCGTTTCGCAGTTCCGCCTGTCCGAAAGCCACGCCGCAACTCAATCGACAGCGAATGACCTTTCGGTCTGGGCTGAGCCCGCCACTCTGCGCCTCTCCGCCTAACGGGTGCTGCCGATATGTTCAAATCGCCGTTTCGCGCGCTTTGGCGAGATAAATCTCGCGAAGGCGCCGTGCGACAGGTCCCGGCACCCCTTCGCCGATCGGGCTACCGTCGATTTCGACCACCGGGCAGACGAAGGTAGACGCGGCCGTGATGAACGCTTCCGACGCCTGTACTGCCTCTTCCGGAGAAAAGGGACGTTCTTCGATGGTCATTTGCGCTTCCTCGGCCAGTTCCAGCACCGCAGCCCGAGTGATGCCGTGCAGAATGTCCGTGCTCTTGTGGCGGGTTACGATCGTACCTTGGCGCGTCACGATATAGGCGTTGTTCGACGTTCCCTCCGTCACAAACCCGTCCGGGTCGAGCATCCAGGCGTCGTCGACACCGCGCGATTTGGCCTCCATTTTCGCGAGACTGGGGTAGAGGAGTTGAACGGTCTTGATATCGCGCCGTCCCCAGCGCAAATCGGGGACAGTGACGACACGAATGCCCCGCGAGGCTTGACCGCTCTCCTCGAGAGCTTTCTCCTGCGTAAAGAGCACGATGCCGGGCATCGCATCTTTGGGCCATGCAAAGTCGCGATCCGCCGCGCCGCGGGTTACCTGCAAATAAACAACCCCTTCGTCGAGACTGTTTCGGGCCACCAAATTACGGTGGACCTCAAGCAGTTCGTCGTCGCTCACCGGCGCACGCATTTTGAGCTCGCCAAGAGATCGATGCAGTCTCGCCACGTGACCAGGATAGTCGCAGAGCTTTCCGTCGAGCACAGACGTCACCTCATAGACCGCATCAGCCATGAGAAACCCGCGATCGAACACGGATATTTTGGCGTGCTCTTCAGGGAGATACTCGCCATTCACATAAACGGTCCGGGACATTTTTACCCCCAAAGTTCGGTCTGCGGTGGATGCACCCCAGCCGCATCGTATTTCAACCCTGGTTCGATATCCTCCGCGAGAAGGAGGGGCCCATCCAGGTCCACAACCGCAGCGCCCTGCGCGAGCACAACCGCCGGCGCCATGGCGAGCGAGCCCGCGAGCATACACCCAACCATAATTGCGAAGCCGGCGCGTTCCGCCTCCGCTCGCATGGCCAGCGCTTCTGTCAAACCGCCGGTTTTGTCGAGCTTTAGATTGACCACATCGTATCTGCCGACAAGCCCGGCGAGCGAACTGCGGTCATGTGCCGCCTCGTCCGCACATATGGGAACCGGGCGGGGCAGATCCGTGAGCGGACCGTCCGCATCGGCAGGCAAGGGTTGCTCGACGAGCGCCACGCCAAGATCGGCCAAAATGGGCGCCAACCGGGTGTATCGGGCCGCATCCCACCCTTCATTCGCGTCGACGATCAGCCGCGCCTCGGGCGCCCCGGCCCGCACGGCCCTCAGCCGCTCCAAATCGCCCTCGCCCCCGAGCTTCACTTTGAGGAGCGGGTGATGCGCGTTCTCGGCGGCGGCCGCCTTCATCCGATCTGGCGTGTCGAGCGACAACGAGAAGGCGGTGACGAGCGGTCCTGGCGCGGCGAGCCCGGCCAGATCCCACACCCGCCGCCCCGACCGTTTCGCTTCGAGATCCCAGAGCGCGCAATCGACGGCATTACGGGCTGCGCCCGCGGGCATCGCCGACTGGAGCGCCATCCGATCGAAGCCCTCACCGGGGGCAAGCGCCTCGATCGCGGCGACCACCCCCTCGGGGGTCTCCCCGTAGCGTGCGTAAGGGCGGCATTCGCCCCGCCCGGTCGCCGTCCCGTCCGTCGCCTCGGCGATCACGCAGACGACTTCGGAGACCGAGCCGCGCGCGATCGTCCACGCACCGCGGGTCCGATAGGAAACAATCCGCGCCGAGATCCGCAGCATCAGAGCGCGGCCGCGAGCCGGGCGGCACCCTGGCGGTACGGATCGACGGTGGGCAGTCCGAGGCGGGCTTCGGTCTCGGCGAGATGGGCCTCGGCCTCGGCCGCGGACATGGCGGCGGTGTTGATCGAGACGCCGACGACCCGGACGTCGGGGTTCACCCGCCGGGCGAGCGTCAACGAGACGTCGCGAAGATCCTCGAGGCTCGGAACCGAGAAATGGGGCAGGCCGCGCTGATGGGTGCGCGTCGGCTCATGGCAGAGGACGAGTGCGTCCGGTTGCCCGCCATGGACCAGCGCCATGGTCACGCCGGAATAGGAGGGGTGGAAGAGACTGCCCTGCCCCTCGATCATGTCCCAATGGTCCTCGGAGTTGTCAGGTGTCAGATGTTCGATCGCGCCGGCCATGAAATCGGCCACGACCGCGTCGAGAGGGACGCCGTCGCCGGTGATAAGGATGCCCGTCTGTCCGGTCGCGCGAAAGGTGGCTGCGCGGCCCGCCTCGCGCATTGCCTTCTCCATGGCCAGCGCCGTGTACATCTTGCCGCAGGAGCAGTCGGTGCCGACGGCGAGCATGCGTTTGCCCGTGCGTTTCTTGCCGTCGCCGATTGGGTAGGGCCGGTTCGGCACGCGCACATCGTGAAGCGTGCGTCCCGCCGCCTGCGCCACCGCGACCAGATCGGGCTCGTCGCGAAGCCGGTTGTGCAGCCCGGCCGCCACGTCCATCCCCGCCTCGAGCGCCTCGCGCAGGACCGCCTTCCAAGCCTCGGAAATGATGCCGCCCCGGTTCGCGACGCCGATCACCAGGGTTTTGGCTCCTTCGGCGACCGCTTCGGCGATCGTCAGGTCGCGAAGTCCCATATCCGCCCGGCAGCCCGCCATGCGGTATTGCCCGACGCTCACGCCGGGGCGCCAGTCGCGGATGCCCTGGGCGACCTTGGCGGCGAGCTGATCGGGCGCATCGCCGAGGAAAAGGAGATAGGGTTGGGCAAGCGACATGGGCGGGTCCTCTCGGGGCGGAGGGTCAGATCGACCGGTCCGAAAGCCCTAGCGCGGAATTCCGCCCCGCGCCAAGGCCCCCCGCGCCCGGATCGCGCGCGCCCGGATCCCGCGCGCCCAGACCACCCGGGAGCGGCCCGATCAGGCCGCCTGCGCGGGTTGCGCCGGGTCGCCGGCGCTGGAAAGCCGACGGAGGCTCGGCGTCGGCTGGGTTTCGTCCGGGATCCGGCAGAGGCCGAGCCAGGTCACGATCCGGCCGATCGCCGGGCTCGCGGTCAAGATGGTAAAGGGCACCGCAAATCCGAGCCCGGCCACCATCGGCGCCGCCCACACCAGCATTCCCCAGCCCGCGAAGACGACGATCGCGACCCCGAATGCGATGCCCGCCAACGTCACCGGCCAGAGCGCCGAGAGCGCCTGCCCCCACTCGACCCGGTAGACGTCCCGGTTCTGCCCCGTCCAGTTCAGCCTTTTACCGAATGCGAGCCCGATCAGGAACAGGGTCACCCGGAACGCGACCACGGGTGCCATCAGCATCGAAATCAGGATATCGGTCACCGCCGAGGCGAAGAACCGCAGCCCGCCGCCAAAGCGGCGCAGACCGCCGCGCGTCAAGAGCACATCGACGATGCCCACGAGCTTGGGCGCGAGGCTGATCATCATCATGCCGAAGAACATCACGATGCCGAGCCCCGCATCGACGCCCGTGTCGGGGACGACGAGCTTGCTCGCCGCTGCCGCGGTCATCAGCATCCAGGCCGGTGCGCTGAAATACATGAGGCTCGCGCTCGCCAAGTGGAACCGCGAGAGCGGCGTCAGCCCCCGCAGCCAGGTCAGCCGGGTCACTTGCATGTTGCCGTTGCACCAGCGCAAGTCCCGGCGGATGAAATCGAGGAGGGTCGGCGGGTTCTCCTCATAGCTCTCCATCTCGACCGGGATCACCCGGCATTCGTAGCCCGCCCGGCGCATCAGGGCCGCCTCGGCAAGATCGTGGCTGAGGATATGCCCGCCGAGGGGCGGCTGCCCGGGAAGCACGGGCAAGCGGCAGCGGTTCCGGAAGGGCGCCGTGCGGATCACCGCATTGTGGCCCCAATAATAGCAGGTATCTCCCTGCCACCAGGTCGCCCCCATCAGATAGGCCGGCGTCGAGATCCGCGCGGCGAAGGTCACCGCCCGGTTGAAGAGGCTCCGGCTGGCCATGCCGGTGCAAAGGCTTTGCAGGATGCCGATGGCCGGATGCGCCTCCATGATCCGGACCATGCGCAGGATCGTGTCCGCGCCCATATAGCTGTCGCTGTCGAGGGGGATGTAGAGCTCATAGCCCTTCCCCTGCGTCGTCAGGAATTCGCGAACATTGCCGGCTTTATAGCCGGTGTTCTTCTCGCGCCGGCGATAGCTTGCGCGCAGCCCGCCGAGGGCGGGGCGCATCTCGGCGAAGAGACGGTCTTCCTCGGCCGCGATATCCGCCTCGGACGTGTCGGAGAGCAGGAAGATGTCGAACTGCCGCCCGTACGGGGTGTCGTCGAGGGCGCGGCGGAGCGCGGCCATGCGCTCGAGGGACCGCAGCGGCGGTTCGTTCCGCAGGCACATGGTGAGCGCAACCCGGCTCCGGATCGGCGCGTCGGTATCCCCGGCCTCCAGGTGGGGTGCGACGAGCGCGAGCGTGTCGCGCCGCGTGTGCATGAGCACGAGGCCGATGATCGCGTTCCAGAGCGCCATGACGATCCAGGGCGCGCCGATCAAAAAGGCCGCCAGGATGATCCAGTCGGCCACCGTCAGCCCGCCCGGCGCGAAGACCCCGTAGATCCCCGCGGCCAGCACCGCCACGCTCAGCCCGGTCAGCGTAAAGATCGCCACCCGCCGCTGCGCGAGGCTCCGCTTGTCCTGAAGGCCGCTCGGCGTCAGGGTGGCGCCCGGCTCAACTGTGTCGGGATCGAGGGCGAGGGGGCGGTCGGCAATGTCGTGGAGATGGGTCATGTGGCGGGTCCTTCGGCCCGGGCCGGTGCATCCGGGGCGGCGACGCGGCCTGCCCGGTCCGGAAGAGGTTTCTGGTGGTTGACGCGGCGGAGACGGCGCGGGCGCTCGTCTATACCGGGCGCGGGGCGGCCGAGATCAGGCCGGTCGTGCTTCCGCCCTTTGTCGAGGGCATGGTCGAGGTCGTCGCCGAGTACGGCGCGCTGTCGCGGGGAACCGAGCGGCTGGTCTTCGAGGGACGCGTGCCGGAGAGCGAGTGGCAGCGGATGCGCGCGCCCTTTCAGGATGGCGCCTTTCCCTTCCCGGTCAAATACGGCTACGCGACCGTGGGTCGGGTCGAGCGGGGGCCGGACACCCTGATCGGCCGGCGGGTATTCGCGCTCTACCCCCATCAGACGCGCTTTCGGCTCCCGGCAGAGGCGGTCGTGCCCGTGCCCGACGCAGTTCCGGCGGCCCGCGCGGTCCTTGCCGCCAATGCGGAGACGGCGCTCAACGCCATCTGGGACGGCGCGCCCGCGCCCGGGGACCGGGTGCTCGTTGTCGGGGCTGGCTTACTCGGCTGCCTCATTGCGATCTTTCTGGCGAATCGTGCGGAACTGTCGGTGAGAATTTGCGACGTTCTAGAGGCGCGTCGACCCCTTTTTAGCGACGTGAATTTGACGTTTTTGTTGCCGACGGAAGTTCCCGACGATCACGTTCTAGCCTTTCACACATCCGCGAGCGCTGCCGGGCTCGAGACCGCGCTCGACGCCCTCGCCTTCGAAGGCACGGCGGTCGAACTCTCCTGGTATGGCGACCGGCCCGTGCCCTTGCACCTCGGCGGGGCCTTTCACGCTCGCCGTCTCAAGATCGTCTCGAGCCAAGTCGGCCATGTCGCACCGAGCCGCCGTGCCTCCATGACCCATCGCGACCGGCTCGCCGCCGCGCTCGCGCTCTTGTCCGATCCCCGCGTGGAACGTCTCGTCACCCGAGAAGTTCCCTTCGACGAGCTGCCGGGGGCGCTGGCGGGGCTGCTCGCCCCCGAAGCCACGGGTATTGCGACCCGGATCGTCTACGGCTAGGGGAAGGCGACCGCCGAGGAGGGCCAAATGTACGCCGTCGAAGTCCGCGACCACATCATGATCGCCCACTCGTTGCCGGGAGAGGTCTTCGGGCCCGCCCAAAAGCTCCACGGCGCCACCTATGTGGTCGATGTCACGTTCTTTCGCGAAGAGCTGAGCGCCGACGGCATCGTCGTCGATATCGGCCGCGCGCTCGACGCGCTCTCGGCGACCCTCGCGCCGATGAACTATGCCAATCTGGACGACCATCCGGACTTTGCCGGCAAGCTGACGACGACCGAGTTCCTCGCCCGCCATATCTTCGAGCGGATGGCCGAGGCCGCGCGCGACGGTCGCCTCGGCCCGGGCGGCGACGGCGTCTCGGCGCTCCGGGTCTGTCTGGTCGAGAGCCATGTTGCCAAGGCCTGGTACGAAGGCCCCGTGCGGACCGCGGGCTGACGCCCCCGTGCGCGACGGAACAGGCGGCCGGCTGCAGGCGCTCCTCGCCGTCCCCGGCGACCTGGCGACCCCGACGGGCGGCTATGCCTATGCGCGTCGGCTGATTGAGGCGGCGCCGCGGGCAGGTCTCGCGCTTTATCACTGGCCGCTGCCCGAGCTTGCACCGATCCCGTCGGCCGAAGCCCTGAGCGAGACCGAGCGCCGGCTTTCGGTTGTGCCGCCCGGTTGGCCCGTCATCGTCGACGGCCTCGCGCTCGGCGTCATGCCGGTCGCGCTGATCCGCTCGGTGACGGCGCCGGTAATCGCGCTCTGTCATCACCCGCTCGGGCTCGAGAGCGGGCTGCCGCCCGAGCTTGCCGCACGCCTGATCGAGAGCGAGCGGGCCGCTCTCGCCGCGGCGGCCTTTGTGATCACCACGAGCCGGACGACGGCCGGGACGCTGACCGAGGTGCTGTCGGTGCCGCCCGAGCGGATCGCGGTCGCCCCGCCCGGCACCGATCCCGTCGCGCCCGCCCCGAGGCCGGTGGCAGACGGGCCCTGCCGTCTGCTCTCGGTCGGCAGCCTGACACCGCGCAAGGGCCACGACGTGCTGATCGAGGCGCTGGCCGGGCTCTCCGATCTCGACTGGCGGCTCACCCTCGTGGGGCCCGAGGACCGGGATCCGGCCCATGCGGCGCGGGTCTTCGCCGCGGTCGAGGCCCACGGGCTCGGGACGCGGGTGATCCGTCGGGGCGCGGCCACCTCCGACGCGCTCGCGACGGCTTATGCGGAGGCCGATCTCTTCGTGCTCGCCGCCCGCTACGAGGGGTATGGCATGGCGTTCACCGAGGCGATGGCGCACGGTCTGCCGGTGATCGGCTGCGCGGCCGGTGCCGTGGCCGAAGCGACGCGCGGGGCGGCGGTGCTCGTCGCGCCTGACGATCCAGCGGCACTCCGGGCGGCACTCCGGCGCCCGATCGAAAGCGTGGAGGCCCGGCGGGAGCTTGCGGCCCGCTCGCGCGCGGCCGCCGCCGCCTTTCCCCGTTGGGACGACACGGCGCGGGCGGTCCATGCCGCGCTCCGCGCCGTGCTCGCCGGTCCGGAGACTGCGGAATGAGCGGGTTCGAGGCCGACTGGTTGGCGCTGCGGGCCGAGGCGGACGCCCGGGCCCGAAATCCGGCGCTCGCCGCCCGGCTGGGGGCCGAGGCGTCTCCGGGCGGCCGGATCCCACGGGGTGCGGACGGCCGTCTCCGGGTGGTCGATCTGGGCGCAGGGAGCGGGAACAACCTCCGCGCCACCGCGCCGGCGCTGCCGGGCGCTCAGTCCTGGCGCCTTGTCGACAGCGATCCCAAGCTTCTCGCCCGCGCGACCGCGCCCGCGGGGATTTCGCTCGAGACCGTCGCCGCCGACCTGGCCGCCCGCGACTGGAGCTTCCTCGACGCGGCGGATCTGGTCACCGCGTCCGCCTTCTTCGATCTGGCCGGTCGCGATTGGCTCGACGCCCTCGTTGCGGCGCTCGCCGCCCGGCGCCTGCCCCTCTATGCGGTCCTCAGCTATGACGGGCACGAGCTTTGGTCCCCGCCCCACCCGCTCGACGGGGCGGTTCTCACGGCCTTCCACGCGGATCAGCGTCGCGATAAGGGGCTCGGCCCCGCGCTCGGCCCCGATGCGGCGGCCGCGCTCGCCGATGCGCTCCGGACGGCCGGTTTCGAGGTTCTGGATGCGCCGAGCCCGTGGGACCTCGCCGCCCCGGGCGCCGCCGCCCTGATCGCCGCCCTCGCCTCAGGCAGTGCGCGCGCCGTCGCCGACCGCGTGCCGGACGCCGAGAGTTGGCGCGTCGCCCGGGCCGGCGCGGCCCGCGTCACCATCGGCCACCGGGACTTGCTCGCGCTGCCGGGCTAACCCCGCTCGCCAAGCCCGTCGGCGATCACCGCGCGCACGACCTCGAGATCGGCCTCGCGCGTGACAAAAGCCGCGCCGATCCCGCGCATCAGGATAAACGTCAGCCGCCCTTGCCGGACTTTTTTGTCCTGAGCCATGAGCGCCATCAGCCCGTCCGCGTCCGGGAGTTCTCCGGGGATGTCCGCGAGCCGCGCCCGCAGTCCCATCGCCCGGAAATGCGCCGCGATCCGCCCGGGCACTTCCTGTGCCGCGAGCCCCATCTTCGCGGACGTCTCGGCCGCGAGCCCGAGCCCGATCGCCACCGCCTCGCCGTGCAGGAGACGCTCGGAATACCCCGTCGCCGCCTCGAGCGCATGGCCGAAGGTGTGCCCGAGGTTCAAAAGCGCCCGGTCGCCGCGCTCGGTCTCGTCGCGGGCGACGATCTCGGCCTTCATCTCGCAGGACCGCCGCACCGCCCGGATCCGCGCCGCCCGGTCGCCCGCCTTGAGCGCGGGCCCCGCGCCTTCGAGCCAGTCCCAGAACGCCGCGTCGCCGAGAAGGCCGTATTTCGCGACCTCCGCATAGCCCGACAGGAACTCCCGCTCCGAGAGCGTGGCCAGCACGTCCGTATCCGCCAGCACGAGCCGCGGTTGGTGGAACGCGCCGATCAGGTTCTTGCCCGCGGGGGCATTGACCCCGGTCTTGCCGCCCACCGAGCTGTCGACCTGCGCGAGGAGCGTTGTCGGCACTTGCACGAAGCCGACGCCCCGGCGGAGCACCGCCGCGGCAAAGCCGGCCAGATCGCCGACCACCCCGCCGCCGAAAGCGAGGATGAGGTCGTCGCGCTCGACCTGGAGCGCGAGCAGCCGGTCGAGGAGATCGCCGAGCACGGCCATGGATTTCGACGCCTCGCCGGGGGCGACCGCGACCCACTCGGTAGCGATCCCCGCCGCCGCAAGCCCCGCATCGAGCGTTGCCCGGTGGTGAGCCTCGACGGTGGTATCGGTCACCACCACGATCCGGGGCCGCGGCAAGAGGGGCGCGATACGGGCACCGGCCTCGGCGAGGAGCCCGGGGCCGATGAGGATATCGTAGGCCCGCGCGCCGAGCCCGACCGCCACCCGCACCGGTCCCGTCTCGGTGTCTGTCTCGCTCCGCGTCTCGGCCGTCGTCTCTGCCCGGGTCATGCGTCCTCCAACACCGGCTCTCCGCTCGCCCGGCCATGCGCCTCGAGGGCGGCGATGATCCGGCCGGCCATGCGCTCGTGGCTCTGATCGAGGAGGCTGTCCACGTGCAGATCCGCCTCCGCGTAGACCGGGTAGCGCTGCGCGATCAAGTCGGCGAGGATCTCCCGCGGGTTGCCCCGGTTGAGGATCGGCCGATGCGTGCGCCCCGCAGTACGGGCGACGAGGACGTCGAGCCCGGCCTTCAGCCAGACCGAGACGGCGCGGTCGCGGATCGCCTCCCGGGTTTCGGCGGCCATCCAGGCCCCGCCGCCTGTCGCGAGCACCATGGGACGTTCCTCGAGGAGCCGGCGGATGACCCGCCGCTCCCCGTCGCGGAAATGGGCCTCGCCGAACTGCTCGAAGATCTCGGCAATGGTCATACCGGCGGCGCGCTCGATCTCGGCGTCGCTGTCGAGAAAGGGCACGCGGAGGGTCTCCGCAAGCCGCTGCCCGACCGAGGTCTTGCCCGCGCCCATGAGGCCGATCAGCACCACCGGCCTGCGGAGCCGCCGCGTCGCTGAGGCGGTCTCGCCCATCTCGTCTCTCCCAGAACCGGCCGAGCCGGCCAACGTTGCCCGCGAGCCTAGGAAAGGTTAGGGTCGCTGTCGAGGCAGGGACGGGTCCGAGGTTCGGGTCCGACGGACAGACAAACCCTTAGGGCAACAACGAGCGAGGGGCGAGCGATGCGCCGCCTGGCCATTCTGATCAAGTATCTCTTTTGGCTGGCGCTCGTGGCGGGCGTGGCACTTGTGGGGTATGCGCTGATTTCGGATCTGCCGGCCCCTGTCGTCGAGCGCGAAGTGCCGATCCCCATGCCCGCGGAGGGCGGCTGAGACGTGGCGGCTCCCGCGGCCGATCCGACCCGGGGCTGGATCGCGGCCTTTCTCGATGCGATCGCGGCGGAACGGGGGGCGAGCGCCAACACGCTCGCGGCCTATGCGCATGATCTCTCGGATTTCGCGGGCGCGCTGCCGGGGCTCGGGGCCGACGCGCGCACCGCCGGACGAGCGGAAATCGAGCGGTATCTCGCCAGTCTCGAGGCGGCAGGCCTGGCCGCAAGCAGCCGCGCGCGGCGGCTCTCGGCGATCCGACAGTTCTTTCGGTTCGCGTTTCTCGAAGGCTATCGGGGCGACGATCCGGCCGCTCGGCTCCGCGGACCGCGCCGGCCGAGGCCGCTGCCGTCCGCCCTCGACGAGGAAGCGGTCTCCCGGCTCTTCGAGGCGGCCGAACGGGGGGGCGACGGACCGAGGGCCGTGCGCCTCCGGGCGATCCTCGAGCTGCTTTACGCGACCGGCCTTCGGGTCAGCGAGGCCTGCACGCTGCCGGTCGCGGCGCTCCGCGGCGGCCCCACGGCGCTTCTCATTCGCGGCAAAGGCGGGCGCGAGCGGCTCGTCCCCCTTGGCGAGCCGGCACGGGCCGCGCTCGGCGCGTGGCTCGCCCTCCGCGAGACCGACGACCGCCGCAGCCCCTGGCTTTTTCCGGGCACCCGGCCCGACAAACCGCTCGGCCGTGCCGCCGTCTGGTACCAGTTGAAGCGCCTCGCCCCCGAGGCCGGCATCGACCCGACCCGGCTCTCGCCCCACACGCTACGGCACGCCTACGCGACGCATCTCCTGGCGAATAGCGCGGATCTGCGCAGCATCCAAAGCCTGCTCGGCCATGCGGACATCTCGACGACCGAAATCTACACCCATGTCCTCGACGAGCGGCTGCGCCGCCTCGTGCTCGACCACCACCCGCTCGCGGACGGCTGAGTTCAGAGATCGAGACCGACGCGCTCGACGAGCGCGGGCCCGTCGTTCTGCACCCGCCCCACGGCCCGGTCGACTTGCCAGACCCGTAGCCGCTCCGGCGCCGGCGGCCGCATCAAATCCTGAACACTGGCCTCCGGATCCAGCCAGCGCGGCCAGTCCTCTTCGGCAAGGATCACCGGGCTCCGCGGATGCAGATGCCGGGTCCCCTCGCCCGCCGCACAGGTCAGGATGGTCGCGCTTAGGAGAGGTTCCCCGTCGATCCGCGCCTCAGCCCACAACCCCGCAAAGCAGATCCCGGGGCGGTTGTTCTCGAGCGTGACGAACCAGGGCGTCTTGTCGCCCTTGGCCCCCGTCCACTCATAGTATCCGAGCGCCGGGACCAAGCATCGGGCGCGCGCCCAGGCGTCCCGGAACATCGGCTTCTCGGCCGCCTCTTCGGAGCGGGCGTTGAAGGTCGCGGCCTTCATATCGGCGAGCGGTTTTTTCCACCAACGCGGCACGAGCCCCCACCGGGCCAGATCGAGCCGCCGGCCGGCTTCGTCGGCGCGGACGATCGCCACGGGCTGGGTCGGCGCCACATTCCACGAGGCCCGCGGCATCGGGCTATCGGCCGCGACACCGAGCCAATCCGCCCAAGCCTCTGCGTCGGGCTCTCCGACCGCAAACCGTCCGCACATGCGCGCTCCCTCGACCGCGCAAGATTAGGCCGGGGCGAGGCCGATGCTCAAGACCGCCCACGCGCCCCGATCCCGGTCGCGCCGGCCCTGTTCTTTTACGTTCCATGGGGTAGACTTGGGCCACGCGCATTTCGAAGAGGCCGCCATGCCCCCAAGACGCCCTCCCCGGTCGCCCCTCGGCGTCGCCTGCCTGGCTCTCGGGCTTTTGCTCGCGGCCTGTACCGGTCCCGATCAAAGCAACGATTTCGCCCGGTGGGATGCGGATCTCCGGGCCGCAGGCAAACTCCGCGCCGATCGCGCTCCCATCGACGCGCCGTTCACCGAGGCGGATCTGGTGCAGAACTTCGCCAAGATCGGGTTCGGCTCGGAATTCGAGATCGTCGGCGGGCGCTATGTTCCGCTCGTCCAGGACCGCGGCGCGCCGCTCACCCGGTGGAACGCGCCGATCCGCTACGCGCTTTTCGGCAGCCCCACCGCCGAAGACGCGGTTCAGGTGCGCGACTTCGCGGCCCGGCTGACCGGGGCGACGGGTCTCGAGATCGAGCCCGACCGCGGCGAACCGAATTTGCTTGTCTTCTTTCTCGATGCCGACGGGCGCCGCCGGGTCAGCCGACATTTCACCGCCGAGGAGGAGTATCGCCCGCTCTCGGATCTTTACAATGCCTGGGTGCAAGACCCGAAATGGCCGTGCGCGGCAGAGTTTTACTATCATCCCCCGGGCACCGAGAACGCCTATGCGATCTACTTCGCCGTCGTCTATATCCGCGACGAGGTGTCCGGGCTCTCCCGCCGCTCCTGCATCGAAGAGGAGATGGCGCAGACCCTCGGCCTCGCCCGCGACGACCCGACGCTTCGCCCGTCGATCTTCAACGACGACGAGGAATTCGCGTTGATGACCGACCATGACGCGGCGCTCCTCAGCCTGCTCTACGACCGCAGGCTCCGCCCCGGGATGACGGCCGAGGAGGCGATGCCCGTGCTCGACCGGATCGCGCCCGATCTGGTGCGCTGAGCCTCAGCCCTTCCAGACCCGGCGGGCCGGGGTCGGGGCGGGCTCGAGCGTCTCCGGCCGGAAGACGTAATGCGCCGAGCAGAACTGGCAGTCGGCGGTGACGGTCCCCTCCGGCGTCGTCATTTGATCGAGTTCATCGGCGGTGTATTGCGAGAGCGCGGCCTCGACCCGCTCCCGCGAGCAGGTGCAGCCGAAGCGGATGGGTTGCGCGTCGAACACCCGCGGCCGCTCGTCGATAAAGAGCCGGCGGAGCACCTCCTCCGGGCTCACATGCGGACCGATCAGTTCGTGCTCTTCGACGGTGGCGGCCAAGAGATTGACCCGCGTCCAACTCTCCTCGTTCCGGCCCATGGCGGCCACGTCGTCGGCGGTCATCAGACCGTCCTCGCCCGAGGGTTGATCGGGCGCCCGACCCGTCGGATCCTCGGGCAATTGCTGGAGCATCAGCCCCGCCGCCCGCCAACGCCCCGCCCCGCCCGGCTCCTGCGCATGGGCCGAGACGACCTGGAACCGGGTCGCGAGCTGCTCGGACTGGGCAAAATAGATCTCGGCACAATCGGAGAGCGCATTGCCCGACAGCGGCGTGATCCCTTGATAGGGTCGCATGTCCGGGCCCTGGTCGATGGTCACGCCCATCACACCGCGGCCGAGAAGCGCGAACCCTGCGCCCGCCGCCGCGGCGACCGCCTCGGCATCGAAGCTCGCATAGGCGCGCATTTCCGCCGGCTCCCCCTCGCGGGCGGGCGCGAAATAGTCGGTCGCGATCAGGCGCACCGGCCCCTCGCCGCGGACCTGCAACGAGAAGCGCCAGCGGAGTTTCACCGCCTGGCCGATCATCGCGGTCAAGAGCGCCGCCTCGGCAACGAGACCCGAGACGTCGGGCGGATACCGATGCTGGTCGAGGATCGTGCCGATCGTCTGCTCGAGCCGCACGAGCCGGCCCCGGATCCCGGGGGTCTCGAGCTCGAAGGGCAGGATTGGATCGTCGCCGCCCGGGAGCGGCCCGTCCTCCGGGGGGGAAGAACCGTCGGTCATGGGCACCTCCTTCGCTCTCTGAGAGGTAAGCGATTCCCCCTCGACCCTGCAAACGGGTTTGCCTGCCCGCGCCGAGCATGGCACAGCTCGCGCCATGCGACGGATCGGGGAACAGCCGCGCTCGGGCATCGTCTATCGCGACCGGCCCGGCGTCTATGCCATCATTACAGGACCGGCTGGGCTGCTTCTCTGCGAGCAGTGCGGCGAGCTGCAACTTCCGGGCGGCGGGGTGGACCCGGGCGAACAGCCGCTGGCTGCGCTTCACCGGGAGGTGCGCGAGGAAACCGGCTGGAAGATTGCCGGGCCCGATGGCGGACCGCCCCGGCGCCTCGACGCCTTCCAACGGTATACTTGGCTGTGGGACTATCACTACCACGCGCGGAAGGTGCAGGCCATCTACCTGGCCCGGGCGATCGCCCCGCTGCACGCCCCGCTCGAACCCGGTCATGTCGCGGTCTGGCTTGCACCCGAGGCGGCGACGCAGGCCCTCGATATCGCAGGAGACCGGGCGGTGGTGCGCCGTGCGCTTGTCCGCGGCCTGATCTGAGCCTGACCGGGACGGCCCGGGCGTCTTTCTCTTCGGTCCGAAACTCGCGGGGGACTATTGCCTCGCCCGCCAGAGCCGGGCCCTTGAACGGGCCTCGGTCGCGTTCCGTCGGCCCGCCCGTCAAGATCTTTGAAAGAAGCGCGCCGGACTGTGCGAAAGATCACAGTAACGGAGATCGCCATGCTTTCCGTCTCCGCAATTGTAAAAATATAGTCCATGTTGAATTTGAAGAAACGCGCAAAAAACGGCCTCTCCTTGGGATCGTGCTGGGGGCAAGTCACGCCAAGCACAACAGCAAGGAGCACCAGCCATGACGATGACCACTCCGCTTCGCAGCCTCGCCGCCTTCGGGCTTGCCGCCCTGATCATGGGCGCCGGAACCGGCAGCGCCTCGGCCCTCAGCTGTCCCTCGGTCGGCCTGCCCGGGATCAGCGGCAGCGTCGGCACCTATCTCGCGATCGACCGCGTGGGCAACACCGACAAATGCGTGGTCCACAACACCAACATCCGGGTGAACCCGACCTGCGGATCCAGCGACCGCCAAGTGCGCGCCGGCCGCGACCGTTGCGTGGCCAAGACCCGCTCGGTGAAATGCCCTGCGGTCCGGAACGTTCCCGGGGTCAGCGGCAGCGTCGGCACCGTCCTGCGGATCGACGCCAAGGGCAATGCCGACCGGTGCGTCGTCGCCAACACCTTCATCAAGGTCGCGCCGATCTGTGCCCCCGGCTGGAAAAAGAGCGTGCGCCACGGCCGCGACATCTGCCGCACCCGGTGAGGGCTCAGTTCGGAAGGCTCTCGACGAACTCTGCGATCAGTCGGCCGAGGACGGCCGGCTGTTCGACGCAAGGGATATGGCCGGCCCCGCGGATAACCTCGAAGCGGCTGCCCGGGATGAGGGCGGCCGTTTCGCGCACGAGCTCGGGCGGGGTCGAGCCGTCCGCCTCGCCCGCCACCGCGAGGCAGGGGAGGCGAAGCTCCGCCGTCATGGCCCTGTGGTCGCAATCCCGGAGCGCGCGGCACGTCTCGAGGTAGCCGGCGGCGGTGGTCCGCTCGAGCATGTTCCGCCAAGGCGCGAGGCGCGTCGCGTCCGCGCGGGTCTTGGCCGTGAACCACCGTGTGAGGATATCGGCCGAGATCGCCGGGATGCCGCCCGCCTCGATCTTGGCCATGCGCTCGGACCAGAGCGCCTCGGTGCCGATCCGGGCGGCGGTGTCGCAAAGGACGAGGGCGCGGACCCGCTCCGGGTGGCGATGGGCGAGCATCTGCGCGATCAGCCCGCCGACGGAGAGACCGATGACAACCGCGCGTTCGACGCCGAGGGCGGCCAGGAGACCCTCGAGGTCCGCCACGTGGTCGGCGATTTGCCAAGGCCCGGGCGGGCAGTCCGAAAGCCCGTGCCCGCGCTTGTCGTACCGGATCCGACGCCACCCTGCCGGCAAATGCGCGAGGAGCGGATCCCAGACGCGGAAATCCGTCCCGAGCGAATTCGAGAAGACGAGGGCGGGCGCCTCCGGCGGGCCGGTGTCCTCGATGACGAGCGTAATGCCGGCAAGGGTGATTGACTGCATGAGCGGCCTCAGTGTCGGCCGAGCGCGCGCTCCGCGCCCCTCACCCCTTGGAAGAACCCCAGGCGGAGGGCCGATAGCGTGCGGGCGGCGGGCTGCGGGAGGGGCGAGCGTGCGGCGTCGAGGGCAAGGAGGGTCCGGGCCGCCCCTTCGGCCGAGGCGAGCCCTGAGCGCCGGAGTGCGCCGAGGAGGACCTTGCGCGAGCCGGAATGTGCCGCCAAAAGCGCAGGTGCCTCGGCACGGATCCAGGCGTCGAGATCGGCGGCCTCGGCCTCGGCAAAGGCGTTCGGATCCCAATGCGGGCGGAGATCGAGACCGAGCGCCGCCAAACCCTCGAGGAGGCGGTCGGGTCGGAGGATCGACAGCCCCTTCCAGTGGGCGTAGACGCCGTCGCCCATCAGCCCCGTCACCGTGATGCGGTTGGTGTCAAGCGCGTCGAAGCCGGCCACCCGCGGCGGAAGGTTGTACATGGCGATCGGCTGCATCGCCCGGCGCCGGAGCATCGCGACCCGTCCGAGCCCCCGGCCGAGGAGTTGCAGCCCGTGAACGGCGGAACCTTCGGCGAAAACCATGGTCTCGGCGGCCGCATATGCGGCGAGTTGCTCCCTGAGCGGCAGCGTCTCGGGGCGAAGCACCTGCGCGCCGGCCCGCGTCATGGCCGCTTCGAGATAGCCCTCGCCGGCGAAGCGGGCGGCGAGCCCCCCGCGCGAGACGTAAAGCGTGCCCGCGCCTGCCGGTCGTCCGAGGCGCTCGGCCGCGCGGGCGGTCAGCGCGTCGAGATAGGCCGGGTCGGGGGCCACACGGGGGTCGATGCCGTCTTGCTCTGGCTGTTCGGGCACATGGAGCACGGCGAAGCGCGTGGGCCGATCGAGAAGCCGGACGCGTTCCGGTGCCACACCGTGCCAGTCGAGAAGCGCGCGGAAGACCGCCGGGCTCTCCGCGACGGTTTTCGGGCCCCGGTCGCGGTGGCCGGCGAAGACCAGGATCGCAGTCGGGTCGGTGGCGAGGGCCGGCACGATCCGAGTGGTGAAATCGGTGACCAAATGCCCGAAATGGTCGAGGACGGGCCCGATCCAGTAATAGGCACCGGGCGGGGCCTCTGCCTCGGGTGGCACCTGCTCGGGCTCGGCGTCGAAGGGCACGCCGCGGCGATGGAACCGGACCGGCGCAGCGCTCTCCCAATTCGGGAAAAGGGGCCCGCCCCGGTGATCGGACCGGCCGAGATAGAGCTCCATCAGCTCGGTGAATGGCGCGACGGTGATCCCTTCGAACCGGTGGATCCGCGGCCAATCCCCGACCGAGGACCGCTCACCACCCATAGGTCTTCACCTGAACGAAGGACAGTGCTTGGCCCTGACCCTCGCGGCAAAACTGACTGAAAACGCTGTTCTGGTTCATCATCGCACGGGCGAGGAGGTTCCGCGGCCTCAGGAGGAAGCCACGCGTCTCATAGGGCCATCTGGCACTGAGGTATACACAGTCCGCGGTCTCTGTCGTGACGGTATCGCTCCACCCATAGGTCTGGGCCTGAAAGCCCTGAGCAGACAGCCAGTCGCGCGCGGCCTCAGCGCTCGCGAGGGTCGCGAAGGCGCGAAAGAGGCATATCTCGGCGTCGGCCGGGCGCCGGACGCGGTTCCAGTCAATGGGGGAAAGAGCGCTTGCGCCCTCAGCCGATGTGACGAGGCAACTGTCCAGATCTGGAAAGGCACCGAGTGCACGTCGTTCGGCCGTTCCGATGCCCGGATCGGGCTGGGGTGGGCGGATCCCCGCCTCATGGGCCTCGCGGGTGCGAAAGGGCGGCGAGCCCGGGTCCGAGGTCGCTTCGCCGCCCGGTGCCCACACAATCTGAGCGAACGCCCATGCCGCAAGCAGCGCGCCTCCGATCGTCCCCAGGATGCGCGCGAGTTTCCTCACGGGGCCAACCGCCAGTCACGCGCCAAGGGGCCGGAGAAGATCGCGGCTGATGATATGGCGCTGGATCTCGGAGGTGCCGTCCCAAATCCGCTCGACCCGCGCATCGCGCCAGAAGCGTTCAATGGGCAGGTCGGACATCAGCCCCATGCCGCCGAAGATCTGCAGCGCCTCGTCGGTGACGCGGGCGAGCATCTCGGAGGCGTAAAGCTTGGCGCTGGCGATCTCGCGGTTCGCCGGCAGCCCCTGATCGAGGCGCCAGGCCGAGGCCAGCGTCAGCATATCCGCGGCGTCGATTTCGGTGATCATGTCGGCGAGTTTAAAGGAGACCCCCTGGAACTTGCTGATCTGTTGACCAAATTGCTCGCGCTCCGCCGCATGGGCGAGCGCCATGTCGAACACCCGCCGTGCCCTGCCGACGGACATCGTGGCGACCGTGATACGCGTCGCATAGAGCCATTCGTTCATCACTGCAAAGCCGCCGTCGACCTCTCCGAGCACTTGTGCGTGCGGCAGCCGGCAGTCCTCGAAGCGCAGCACCATGTTCTTGTAGCCGCGATGTGAGACCGAATCATAGCCCGGAGCGATCTCGAAGCCCGGTGTTCCGCGGTCGACCATAAACGCGGTGATCCGTTTCTTGGGGCCTTTGGGTGTCTGATCTTCCCCGGTGGCGACGAAGACGATGACGAAGTCGGCGTGGTCTGCGCCTGAAATAAAGTGCTTGGTGCCGTTCAGAACCCAATCGCCGCCGTCGCGCCGGGCGGTCGTGCGCATGGAGCGAATGTCCGACCCCGCCTGCGGCTCGGTCATCGCGAGGGCGTCCATCCGTTCTCCCCGGATCGCGGGGAGAAGATACCGTTCGCGCTGCTCGCCCTCGCAGGCCATCAAGATGTTCTGCGGTCGGCCGAAGAAATGCGTCAGGGCCATGCTGCCGCGACCGAGCTCGCGTTCCACCAGCGCAAAGTCAACATGGCCGAGGCCCGCGCCGCCGACCTCTTCCGGAAAGTTGCAGGCATAGAACCCGAGCTCCAACGTCTTGCGCTTGATCTCGTCGGCTAAGTCGCGCGGGACCTCGCCCCGGCGCTCCACCTCAGCCTCGTGGGGATAGATCTCGCGTTCGACGAAACTCCGAACCGTGTCGACGATCATTTGCTGCTCTTCCCCAAGACCGAAGTGCAGACCGGGGGCGACGGTTTCCGCATGCGGGTCGAGCGTATCGTGGCGGGTCATCGGCGATCCTGTCGTTGGGGCTGCGGTGGGACGGCACGCGGCTCGGGCAAAGCATGCGCATCGGGGCCCAAAACGGCAAGAGGCCGGACCTTTCGGCCCGGCCTCTCAATCGGTTTGTAGAGCGCTTACTGCACGAGCGTCGGGTAGGAGCCCATGCGCGGATCTTCGTCGGGGATCACTTCCAGGAACTCGACCAAGATCTCGTCCTTGCGAACCGGCGGAGCCAGCGGGTTGGTGAACGTAATCCCGTCGATCGCGCCCGAGCCATCCATATAGTAGATCAGCGTCATGATCCCGTCGCTGTCGATGGTGCCCTCAGACACTGCGGTCTGATAACCGGAGGACGAGGCGACATCGATGGTGCGGTGGGCGCCGTCGCCGACGATCGGCATGTCGATCACATAGTCGGGCGTGTACGTATTCGTAAGATCGCTCGGTTGCGTCCACGTGCCATCAGTCAAGCTCGTGAGATCGATCTTCGAGTTGAACAGCAGCAGCTCGTTTGCCTGGTCGGCGTCGAGGAACGAGATGTCCTCAACTTTCGTCGGCACGTCGAATTGGAAGATCAACATACCGCCAGGTCCATGATCGTCCGGATCGGTCGCGTCGCCATCCTCTGAGAGGATCAGCACGTTGCCGAACCCGACCGAGGCGAGGTCGGTGTCGCCGCCGGTTGGGTTCTGACTGTCGAACAGCATCGGAAGGTCGGGACCATTCCGCCCGAGCCCATAAACCCGAAGACCCTGGTTGGCGTAGAAGTCGAAGTTCTGCGACGAACCGATCGTTGCAGGACCCTGCGTGCTGTTCGGGATGTCACCAGCTTGCATGACGACCGTCTGTTGGGTGCCATCGGAACCCGTCACAACGACCTCTCCGTCGAAGTTGGCTTCGAAGTTCTCGCCGGCATCGACCGGTTCCGTCAGGAAGACATCGGCATAGGCGACAGCCGGGATGTCGGTCTGGACCACATCGGTCATGCCCGTGCAATCGACGAGTGCGACCTCGATCACACGGCGCTCGCTCTTCGCCTCTTTAATGTCGGCCCCGCTCGGAGTGCAGCTGGCACGCGGACCTTCCGAGTTGCCGCCTTCGGGATCGAGCAGATTGTTTTCGATTTCATAGAGATAGGCTTCGTACCGCGTCGTGACGCCGTCCGGCACCTCCATGTTGTGTGCGAGCTCGAAGTAGAGGTCGAGCTCCTCGGCCGTGATTGCACCGGTGCTGATGTAATCGCAGGTCGCGTCGGCAAAGCACTCGTCAACTGGCGGGCTCTGCGTGAACGAAGACACGTCATCGATGGTGCCATCGCAAAGCAGCGGGTCACCCGTAATATGGTTTTTGTCGAGCGAGACGTTCGACGACGAAAGGTAACCCGGCACGTTACCGTCCGCGTCCGGCTGGAAAACGCCAAAGCGCGAGTTCAACGCCGAATAAACGTCGATATTGTCCACATTGTAGAGGATCGGGTTGCCGTCGCTATCGAGCACGAAGTTGCCTTCGCTGTCGGTTGCGAACTCCTGGGACGTCGCGTCGCCTTCGAAGTTCACGTTGGCCGGGCCACAATTTCCAGTCGGCTGGTCTATGGCCAAGAGGCACTCGAGCTGTTCACTGCCCGAATAAGCGGCGCAGGTCTCATCGGCATCGTCCGAGATATCGGAAATGATCCCGTATTCACCGGTCGCCCACTCGCCGCCGCGGTTCTTACTGAGCAGCAGCTGTTGACCGGGCGTCCAGGAGCTCTCCGGGTCTTCGCCCGACGGAATGCAGATGCTGAGGCGTGGCTGCACGCAGACATCGCTGTTGACGAGCGTACCGGAGGCCCAGGCATTAAGCCGGTAACCTTCCTGGCCACGCATATCGCTGCTGCTGTAGTTGCTTTCCGTCACCAGTTGCAGCGCGCCGAAGTCAAGCTCCTGCTGAGCGGCGGTCACAACAACATGCGTCGCCAGCGCAGGGTCAGTGGTCTGCAGCGATTTGACCGACTCCATGAAAAGCGTTCGGCTGGACGAGTCCGGTTCGCCGGTCAAGAAGTAGAAATCCCCGACCTTAAACGTATTGTCGGCACCGGTGCCCATCGTCCCGACCGTCGTATATTTCGTCAGAAGATCGTTATCGACCATCTGATTGATCATATTGGTCGCGCGGGTGATTGAGTCCGGCTCGCCGTTCAACTCATTGGCCGCCGCAAGCGTAACGTCATCCACAAAGTCTTGCATGTTCGAGTGGGCGACGAACGACTTGGAACTGTCGATCACCAGACCGAGCAGACCCGTCACCAACACTGCCATCAGCACGATGTAGAGCGTGATACCGCCGCGCTCGTCCCGCGTGAATTGAGCGAGGAGCCCTGCGGGTGCGCCTTGGCTTCGATCCGTATTCGTCAGAAGTCTCATTTTGGGTTTCCTCGCTTTTGGTTCAAGCAGCAGTCGGTTCCAGTTGGGCAGCTCTTATTGGCACGGATTTAGATCGGGTTGGTTAGGTCGATACTCGCGCCCGGTTCCTCATCATCCGCCTCAGTCTCTGCACGACTAAGGATATCTTCGGCGATCATGCTTGCGGTCACTGGTCTCAGCTCTAGCAACCCGATCACGGACAAGAACTGAACCGGGGCTTGCCGCCGACGCAATTCAACAACGACCTCAGGCACAAACGGCCCGTCCGCAAAGCCCAACTGCCGATACACGTAAGAGACAGTCACGAAATCGGGCGTGACATAGGCGTTCAGCTTTTGAACCTCGTTGATGATCCGGATGAACGTCTCGGCGTCGCAGCTGGGGTCGTTCGACGACCAAGTGTTCCCGACCCTCACCAAGTCCTTTCCGTCGCAGGTGAACACCTGCCCGGGATCAGTGCAAATATCTCCGTAGTAGGGCTGAAAGCAGGCCAAGCCTGCGACGCCACCCGCTGAGACATTGTGGACGTTTCGGCTTGGTACGCCCACGTGCACCGGGTCCTCGACGGACGCGATCCGTGCACCGAGCCGCGCACTCTTTTGCGCAGCGGACGAAAAGTGGAATGCGATCAAGATTTCGCAGATCGACAGGACAAAGATGATCAGCGGTCCGAAGATCGTAACGAATTCCATGAGGACCGCGCCGCGCTCATCACGACCGAAGCTGCGAAACTGTGCTTCGATCTTCATAGGATTTCCTCGCAAATTCCAGAAGCGTCACCAGATCCCGGCGGGCAGGCAATCACACCAGGTTGGTTGTCGCCGAGATATCGCGCGCGATCACGCGCGATCATAACCAACCCGGTCACGACCTCACTTGAACGGCTGCCGTCGCCCGATGCCAGGTTGCTGTCGGCCGCGAAAAGCCACGTATTGAGAATGCTGAGGAGGCCAAGGTCGAGCCCGATCCGCGCGTCAGTCACGATGATGATTGGCGTCGTTCGATACTCGACATTATCTGATTTGAGTTCGACCGCACTAGCGTTGAAGACCACCTGATTGAAGTCCCGTCCGGTTCGATCGGCGATCAATTGCTGCGCTTGGGTCAAAAACTCGTTGTAGAAGCCAAGCGTTCGGTTGCCTCCGTTATCGGTCACCGTGAGAGGCGCCCGAGACAAGATCCGGGTGGCGTCGTCGAGCGCGCCGTCGAGCGCCTCACGCGTTATCAGACCGTCGGCGTACTCGACCGCAATCACCGTGAGCGCCAGGATGACCGGGAGAGACATCACGAACTCGACGGTGGCCGTGCCCCGTTCGCAACCGATAAATTGACGTAGTGTCTGCATCTTGTTCCACCCTCCAAGTCAGCCCAGCCGGCTGCACAGACCCATCTCGCCTCTCAACTTCGTCCGGATGGCGATACCGCCCCGCCGATCTCCGAACGTGGTCCAAAGCCATAAGCCGGCCGTAGACACACCTACGCCGCGTACACCGCCGTTCCCATCCAGGAATTACGGCGAAGACAGGGCAGAGGTCAACATAAACCGCATCTAGTCGGGTCTGAGCACCCCCGCCCGACGCCGACTCATACGCACACCCGCACAACCATTGGATGAAAGAGGTACACTGTGTCGGGCGTCTTGTCCAACATCGCGAGGTGCGGCGAACCGCGGAAGGGTTTGATTTACCTGCGAACGTTGTCGCAACGCCATGGTTAGAACGGATCTGAGCGGCCTCAGATCGGCCCGGGACCGCCCGTTTTCCGCGAAAGCCTGCGCAAATTCACGGGTTCGCGAGGTGGCAGGCGACGCCGTGCCCGGGGCCGACCTCGCGCCAGGCGGGGACTTCGCTTTTGCAGCGGTCGATGGCCACTGGGCAGCGGGTGTGAAACCGACAGCCGCTCGGCACATTCGCCGGGTTAGGGATCTCGCTGCGCAGCCGTTCCGGCTGAAATGTCGCCTCGCGGGTCACCGCGGGGATCGCGGAAAGCAACGCTCGGGTATAGGGATGCGCGGGTTTCTGAAAGAGATCTCGCGTCGGTGCCAGCTCGACGATCTGGCCGACATACAGCACCGCCACCCGATGCGAGATGTGGGCAACCACCGACAAATCATGGGCGATGAAGAGGTAGGCGAGGCCGAATTCCGCCTGCAGATCGACGAGCAAATTGAGAATCTCCGCCTGGATCGAGACGTCCAGCGCCGAGACTGATTCGTCGCAGACGACGAAATCCGGGTGGGTCACGAGCGCCCGCGCAATGCAGATGCGCTGACGCTGGCCGCCGGAAAAGGCGTGGGGGAATCTGCGGAGATGCTCGAGATTGAGCTTGCACTTGGCCGCGATGTCGCGCACCCGCGCGTCGATCTCGGCGCGGCCATAGCCGCCGAGCGATTCGAGCGGCTCGGCAATGATGTCCCGGACGGTCATCCGCGGATTGAGGGACGAGTAGGGGTCCTGGAAGATCAGTTGCATGTTCCGGCGGAACTGCCGCAACGCCTCGCCCCGGAGCGCAACCAGATCCTCGGTCTTGCCGTCGCGGGTGTGAAAGGCGATCCGGCCCGCGGTCGGGTCGGTCGCCCGCAAGATCGCGCGCCCGATCGTCGTTTTGCCGGAGCCCGATTCGCCGACGAGGCCGAGCGTCTCGCCCCGGCCGATCGTGAAGCTCACCCCGTCGACCGCGCGCACGACGCCGCCCGTCCGTCCGAAGAGCCCGCCGCCGCCGACGGGAAAATGCACCTGGAGATCGGCGACCTCGACGAGTTTCTCGGTCATTCCGCGGCCTCCAAGGCATGGTGCACGCAGGCCACCCGGTGATCGGGGGCAACCTCGGCCTCGGCCGGCAACCCGGTGTCGCAGCGCCCGGGCACCCGCTCGGCACAGCGCGTATGGAACGGACAACCGGTCGGCCGTTCAAGCGGGCTCGGGATGTCGCCCGGCACCGCCTGGAGCCGTTGGCCGATGCGCTCAAGCGACGGGATCGCCGCGATCAGCCCGCGGGTATAGGGGTGCTTCGGCTCCCAGATCACCCGCGTGGCGCTGCCGCGCTCGGCGATCCGCCCCAGATACATGACCGCAACCTCGTCGGCGACCTGCGCGATCACGCCCATGTCGTGGGTGATGAACAGCATCGCCATGCCGAACTCGTCCTGCAGCTCGCGCATGAGCTCGAGGATTTGCGCCTGGATCGTCACATCGAGCGCGGTCGTCGGTTCATCGGCGATCAGGAGCTGCGGCCGTGTGGAGAGCGCGAGCGCGATCATCGCCCGCTGGCGCATACCGCCCGACAGCTCATGCGCATACTGATCGAAGCGCATCGTCGGGTTCGAGAGCCCGACGCGGGCAAGCATGTCGATGCCGATCTCCTGCGCCTCGCGTCTCGTGGCGCTCCTGTGGAGGCGGATCGCCTCGCTGATCTGGTTGCCGATCGTGTAGACCGGCGAGAAGGACGCCATCGGCTCCTGGAAGATCATCGAGACCACGCCGCCGCGAACCGCGCGCATCCGGCCACTGTTGGGCGCGAGCTGGGCCGTGTCCACGATGCCGTCCTTGGTGCGCAGGTGCATCCGGGTTTCGGGCGCGAGGATCGCGTGCTTTGGCAGCAGGCGCATGATCGCCTTGGTCGAGACCGATTTGCCCGAGCCCGATTCGCCCACGAGGCCGAGCGTCTGGCCGCGTTTCACCTCGAAACTCACGCCGTCGACGGCGGTGACGAGCCCCTCGTCCGAGCGGAAGCGGATGCCGAGGTTCTCGACCTTGCAGACGGTATCCGGGGCGAGGGTGTCGGTCATCGTTTCACCGAGTAAGGGTCGGCCGCGTCGCGGAGGCCGTCGCCGAGCAGTGTGAAGGCAAGCACGGCGATCACCACGAAAGCGGCGGGGAGGAAAAGCCACGGGGCCTGCTCGATGGCGCGGATATTCTGCCCCTCCTGGAGCAAGATCCCCCACGAGACGGCGGGCGGGCGCAGACCGAGGCCGATAAAGCTGAGCGCCGTTTCCGCGAGGATCATGTAGGGAAACGAGATCACCAGATCGACGATGATATAGCTGGTGAAGGACGGCAGCAGGTGGCGCGAGATGATCCGGCCCGGACGCGCGCCCGAGAGCCGGGCGGCGAGGACGTAATCCTCGTTGCGCGTGGCGAGGAGTTGCGACCGCACCCGGCGCGCCAAAGTCGGCCAACCGATCAGTCCGAAGACGACGGTCATCGCGAAATAGACTTGCTCGGCCGTCCAGTCTCGCGGAAAGGCGGCCGTCAGTCCCATAAAGAGCGGAATGATCGGGATCACGCGTACGATTTCGGTGAGCCGTTGAACGCCATAGTCGATCCAGCCGCCGAAATATCCGGCCACACCGCCGATCACGAGGGCTAGGACAAACGACAACAAAACGCCGAGGACACCGATCGACAATGAGGTACGCGTTGCATAGAGCGTGCGCGAGAAGAGATCCCGACCGAGCTCGTCGGTGCCGAAGAGATGGATCTTACCTTCACTGAGACCGAAGAGCTTGAGATTGCTGTCGATCAATCCGAAGAGGAGCGTATAGCGCTCGCCTTCGACAAAGAATTGCACGTAGCGGCGGGTCTCCGGGTCGATGACTGCGATTTTTCGCAACGTCGTCGGATCGCGCTCGGTCTTGACGCCGTGCAGGAAGGGCTGGGCGGAAAATCCGTTGTGGTCCCAGAACATCGGGATCTGCGGGGGGCCGTAGACATAGTCCCGATCGCGGTCAGTGGCCGAATAGGGTCCGAAAAACTCGGCAAAACCACCGAGGATAATCAATAGTAACAGGACAACGCCGCCGATCATCGCCATGCGATGGGTTTTGAAACGCTGCCAAACCAGAGACCATTGCGAGGCCGTATAGTATTTCAGCTTGGCTGCGTCTTCTTTCGACGTGTCGCCAGGTCCTGTTGTCAAATCCGTCATCTCAGCCTCCGGCCATCTTGATGCGCGGATCCAGCAGCGCAAGCAGCACGTCCGACACAAAGTTCATGAAGACGATGATGAAGGTGAGGATCAGCAGGATCGCGCCCGCCGTGTTCGTATCGAGATCCTGGAAGCTTTTGAGGAGAAGCTGCCCCATCTCCGGCAGTGTCAGGACCAGGGCGACGACCGGCAGCTCGGAGAAGATCCGGTTTATGTCGAAGCCGATCGAGCTCACGACCGGGTTGAGGGCGAGCCGCGCCGGGTATTTGACCAGCAACCGGCCCTCCGGCACGCCGCGGGCGCGCGCGGCCGTGACCGAGAGCTTGTCGAGCTCGTCCAACATGGTCGCCCGGACGGTCTGCACCTGAAATGCCGTCGCCGACCAAGCGAGCACGACCGCAGGGATCACCAAATGCGCAAGAAGATCGAGCGCCTTCGCCACGGACCAGGGCGCACCCTCATAGTCAGAGGAGAAAAGCCCACCGATATCGGCGCCGAACCAGATCGCCCCGAAATACATGAGGATGAGTGCGAGCAAAAAATTTGGGAGCGCAAGGCCCAGATAACTGAAAACTGTCAACCCGTAGTCGGCGGCCGAGTACCGTCGGACTGCCGCATACATGCCAATCGGGATCGATAGCGCATAAGTGAGGATCAGCGTCGTGATCAAAAGAGCAAGCGACAGCCAGAACTTGTCCCCGAGAATGTTATTTACCGAAGTGTCGAATGCGTAAGCCTGCCCGAAGTCGCCATGAAAGACGATGCCGGTGATCCAGTCGAAATAACGTTCCCAGAACGGTGCATCGAGGCCGAGACGTGCGCGGATGGCTTCCATATCCGCCTCGGTGATCGTCTGACCGCCAGTGCCGAACTTTCGAAAGGCCCAGCGCTCGGCATAGTCACCCGGGGGAAGCTCCATGATCAGGTACACCATGATCGAGACCACGACCATGGTCAGCACCATCCCCATCAGACGTTTGAGAATGAATAGGAGCATCTCCCCCCCGATGTGCAAAGGGCGGGCCCGAAAGCCCGCCCCGATGACCGGATCACTCGGTGAGATACCACTGTGTCGGCGCGTAGGGGTATGCCCAGTAGTAATCATAGGTCGCCGAAGTAAAGGGCTTGAAGTTGCCGAGCTTGTTCGACGTCACGACCGGAGTAATCGTCTCGCCCACAACGCCGATCTTCCAGAGGTTCTCGGCGTGGATATCGGCAACCTGCTTGCCAATCTCGTTCGACTCGGGCGAGCCAATCTCGAGCGCCTGGAACTGCTGAGCAAGCTGGAAGAGCGTCTTGATCGCCTCGGGCGGTTCGCGGCCGGCCGCACCGTCCGACTCGAGCCAGGCGGCCCAATCGAAGCCGACACCCGGCTGCCAGCGGTCGCCGAAGGGCGGGTAGAACATGAACGGGTCCTGCGCGAGGGTCACGCCGGTCCGGTTGCCGTTCCGCCAGGACGAGATCGTCAGCTCGTTGGCCTGGCCCTTGGCGCGGTAGTCGTCCGAGGAGATCTCGCGCTGGTTGACGACCACGCCCACGTCTTCCCAGTAGCCGCGGACAAGCTCGTGCGCCCGAACCGGACCGCCCTGGTTGGCGTAGAACATCTGTAGCGTCAGATCCTTGCCGTTCCATTCGCGCACGCCGTCGCCGTTCGTGTCGGTGGCGCCGGCTTCGTCCAGGAGCCGATTGGCCAGGTCCGGATCGAATTCGGTCGCGACCGTCAGATGCTCTTCGGTGAGGAAACCGACCGTACCCGGCTCGGCCGGGGTGGCTTGGATCGGACGGCCCTGGCCGAGATAGACGAGGTCGAGCACCTCCTCGCGGTCGATTGCGTGGCTCATCGCACGGCGGAACTCGACGGTGTCGAAAAGCTCGCCGAATTCCGGATCGTCGACGTTGAAGGCGTAGTAAAGTTCTTCGCCGAGCGTCGGCGTCAGATGCACCGTGTAATCGCCTTGCCCCTCGTTCTCCTTGTAGAGCGGGAAGTCGGCGAGGAACATGGTCTGCATTTTATAGTCGACTTCGCCGTTCACGATTTTGAGGTTCCGGACCTCTTTCTCGGGGACGTAGAGTTCGTTGATTTCGTTGATGTAAGGCAGCTGGTTGCCGGCCGTGTCGACCTGGTGGAAGAACGGGTTTGCGACCATGCGCCGGCCTTGGGCGGTGTCCTCGACGACGATGTGGCTCTCGAGGGTGGGCACAACCGCGGCGGGCATGCGCATCGCGCGCTCGGCGTCCTTGAGGAGCGGCGAGGGGACGTCCTTCCAGTCGGAGCCGCCATAGAACCAGTTGATCGCCTCGCTCTCGGAGGCAAAGCCCAGGTCCTCACGCAATTGCACGGCGTCGGCCGCGTGTTTCTCCATGAACTGGCCGAGGAAATGCTTTGGCTGGAAAGGCTGCGCGTAGGAGACCGCGAAGCGGCCCATGAGCCCGGGCGCCGGCACCGGCAGGGTGAATTGCACGGTCACGTCGTCGAGCGCGACCACCTCCGCCGGTTTGCCATCCCAAAGCCAGGCCGACGGCGTGCTCTCATAGACATTTTCGTTCAGGATCAGATCGTTGTACCAGAACTCGATGTCCTCGGCGGTGAACGCCTCGCCGTTCGACCATTTGTGGCCGCGCCGGAGCGTGATCGTCAGCACGGTGAAATCGTCGTTCCACGCCCACGCCTTGGCGATATTCGGCACGAGGGTTTGCGTGTCGTCGGCGAAGCGCACGAGATTGACGTGGCGGAGCGAAAGCACGTCGGACGTGCCGGCCTCGGTCGCGTTCGAAAGCCCGTCGAGCACGCCGCCATAGGTGCCGATCTGCTCATAGGGCATGATCACGAGCGGCTCTTCCGGCAGGCGCTCGGCCACCGGCGGGAGGCTGTCCGGGTTGCCGTGGATCCGGGCGTTCAGCTCGCCGATCGCCGGGTTTTCGGTGAAATCGAGCGCGTGGCCGGCGGCTTCGAGCTCGGAAAGTTCGAGCTGGTTCGGATAGGCGCCGGTCACGCCTTGGTCGTCGGCCACGGTGATGTCGGCTGCAAAGGCCGCGGCTCCGAGCCACAGGCCGAGCGCCGCCCCGCAGAAGAGAGTAGTGCGCGTCATGATTTGTCCCCTGAGAAATCGCGGGCGGCGGAGTGTCGGACGATTGCGCCGCATCCGGTTGGCTACACGGTTTCGTTGTCATTTTTATAACGGGGGATTTCCGCACGTTTCTTGCGCGAGGTCGGGCCGATGTCGGAGCCGCGCCGGCGGGTAGAAACACCCGCCCGGCAAAAACGTCTTGCCCCCTGGCTCTGAGCCTGAGACCTTGCGAGCGAAAACACGCGCGGCCGCGCGGGGAGGGTTTGACATGGAACGCACGATCCGGCGCTTCGGCGTGAGCTTGGCAGTCGTTCTCTCGGTCGCGGCCCTTGCCGCGCCCTTGCACGCGCAACCGGGACCCGGCGGCGGCGGCCCAAGCGGCCCGCCCGCCGTGATCGTCTCTCCGGTGGTCGAACAGGAAACCGCGCCCGAATTTCGGTTTATCGGTCGGATCGAAGCCGTCGAAAGCGTCGATCTCCGCGCGCGGGTCACGGGCTTTCTCCAGGAACGCCGCTTTCAGGAGGGCGGCCGGGTTTCCAAGGGCGATGTGCTCTTCGTGCTGGAGAAGGAACCCTATGAGGCCGTGGTTGCCCAGCGCGAAGCAGAACTTGCCTCGGCCGAGGCGGATCTGAACCTCGCCAATGTGGACTATGCCCGGGCCGAGCGGCTCGTAGAGCGCGGGGTCAACTCTCAGGAGACCCTCGATCAGGCCGATGCGCAGCGGAAGGTGACCGAGGCTAAGGTCCTTGCCGCCGAAGCCTCCCTTCGCGCCGCGCGCCTCGACCTGGCCTATACCGAGATCGTGAGCCCGATCGAGGGGCGGATCGGCCTGGCGGAATATTCGGTCGGCGATCTCGTCGACACCTCGAGCGGCGCGCTCGCCACCGTGACCATGCAGGATCCGATCCACGCGGTCTTCCAGGTGAGCGAAGACGTCATGCTGCAGCGGCGGAAGGAAGGGCTCGATCCGGCGAACCCGACCGTGGAGCCAATCCTCGAGCTTGCGGACGGCACCCGCTATGACCTGGGCGGGGAGCTCGATTTTCTCTCTCCGACGGTCAACCGCACCACCGACACCGTGACGGGCCGGGCGATCTTTCCGAACCCGGAGGGCGTTCTCTTGCCCGGGCAATTCGTGAGCATGATCCTCCGGGTGAAGGACCCTGAGATGGTCAAGGTCGTCCCGCAAAAGGCGCTCCAGCGCGATGCGGAGGGGCATTTCGCCTTGGTCGTCCGCCGTGACGACACGGTCGAGAAGCGCCGGGTCACCGTCGGACGCCAGGTCGAGCAGAAATGGGTCATCCAAGGGGGGCTCGAGACCGGCGAGCGGGTGATCGTCGAGGGGATCCAGAAGGTCAGCGCCGGCGGTAAGGTCGCCCCGAGCGAGGCCACGACCCAAGCCGGCTCGACCGCCGAAGCCCCCGGAAACTGAGCGCATGATCTCCGGCTTTTTCATCGACCGGCCGAAATTCGCGCTGGTCATCTCCATCGTGATCACGCTCGCGGGCATCATCGCGCTCAATGTGATCCCGATCGCCGAGTTTCCCCAAATCACCCCGCCCAAGGTGCAGGTGACCACGAGCTACCCGGGCGCCAACGCGCCGGTGCTCCGCGACTCCGTCGCCTCGGTGATCGAGGAAGAGGTGAACGGCGTCGACGACATGCTCTATATGTCGTCCTCGAGCTCGAACACCGGACAATACGAGCTGACCGTCACCTTCGCCGTCGGCACCGATCCGGACATCGCCGCGGTCAACGTGCAAAACCGCGTCTCGGCGGCGAATTCCAGCCTGCCGTCCGAAGTGATCAATGAAGGCGTGATCGTCCGCAAACAGTCTTCGGACCTCGCGATGGTCGTGGCGCTTGTCTCGCCCGAGGGCTCGCGCGACCAGCTTTTCCTCTCGAATTATGCTTCGCTCAATATTCAGGACACTCTTGCACGGGTGAACGGCGTCGGCAATGTCAGCCAGTTCGGCGCGCGCGACTATGGGATGCGGGTCTGGCTCGATCTCGAGGCGATGACCGCGCTCGACATCACCACGGGCGAAATCGCGGACGCGATCCGCGGCCAGAACATCCTGGCGACCTCCGGCTCCGTGGGCGACCCGCCCTATGACGCCGAACCCCAACTGCAATTCACGCTGATTGCCCAAGGCCGGCTCGAGACCGTGGACGAGTTCGAGGCGATCATCGTCCGCTCGGAGACCGACGGCTCGTTCGTGCGTCTCGGCGATGTGGCCCGGGTCGAACTCGGCGCCGAGCAATACGCGCAGATCGCCCGGCTCGACAATGACGAAGCCGCGATGATGGGGATTTATCTGTCGCCCGGTTCGAATGCGATCGCGGTCGCCGACGCGATCTACGAGGAGCTCGACCGGCTAACCCCCCGCTTCCCGCCCGATGTGGAATATCAGGTCTTCTACGACAGCACCGAGGCGGTCCGCGCCTCGATCGCTGAGGTCGTCGAGACGCTTGTCATCACCTTTATCCTCGTCGTTGCGGTCACCTTCGTGTTCCTCGCGGACTGGCGCGCCACGCTGATCCCGACCGTCGCGATCCCCGTGTCGCTCGTTGGCACCTTCGCCGTGCTCCTGGCTGCCGGGTTCTCGCTCAACATGGTCACGCTTTTCGCGATCATCCTCGCGATTGGTGTGGTGGTCGACGACAGCATCGTGGTCGTCGAAAACGTCAAACGGCTCCTCCAGGAGGGGGCGACCGACGCCCGCGAGGCGGCGCGCCAATCGATGATCGAAGTGACGGGGCCGGTCGTCGCGACGACCCTTGTGCTCCTCGCGGTGTTCGTGCCCGTCGCCTTCATGCCGGGGATAACCGGTCAACTCTACAACCAATTCTCAGTCACCCTTTGCGTCGCGGTGGTGATCTCCTCGATCAACGCGCTCACGCTCTCGCCGGCGCTCTGTGCGATCCTGCTCCGGGCCGAGACGCGGGAGCCGCGCGGCCCGCTCGGCTGGTTTTCCCGCCGCATCGATGGGGTGCGGAACGTCTACGGCGCCATCGTCGGCCGACTGCTGCGTGTGGCGCTCCTCGGGCTCGTGCTTTTCGGCGGTTTCGTGGCGGCGACCGGATGGCTCTTCAGCACGGCGCCGGCCGGGTTCTTGCCGATCGAAGACCGCGGCGTCTTCTTCGGCAATGTGCAGCTCCCCGACGGCGCGTCGCTCGCCCGGACCGAGGAGCTCGGCCAGGAATTGACCGACCGGATCCTCGAGGTCGACGGCGTCAACCGGGTTCTGACGGTCGCGGGTTTCAGCATCCTCTCGGGGCAGGCGCCGAACTCGATGCTGGTGATCGTCCATCTCGACGACTGGGACGAGCGTACCTCGCCGGATCTGCTCTGGTTCCGCATCCTTCAGCAGGTGAACGGCATTCTCGCCTCGGATCCGCGGGCGACCGCATTCGCCTTTCCATTGCCGCCGATCACCGGGCTCGGCAACAGCGCTGGCGTCGAGGCGGAAATCCAGGACACCGGCGGCGGGACGCCCCAGGAGCTTGGCCAGGCGGTCCGCTCGCTCGTTTTCGAGGCCAACAGCCGGCCCGAGCTCACCAGCGTCTTCTCGACCTATTCCGCCGACGTGCCGCAGTTCTTCCTCGATATCGATCGCGAAAAGGCCGAAGCGCTCGGCGTGCCGCTCAGCCAGGTCTTCAGCACGCTGCAGGCGGCGCTCGGTGGGTCCTTCGTCAACGACTTCAACCTTTTTGGCAAAGTCTACCGGGTGAAGATCCAGGCCGAGCCCGAGTACCGCGCCAAGATCGAGGATCTCGACCGGGTCTATATCAAGAACGAAACCGGCGAGATGGTGCCGATCCGCTCGCTGGTGCGCGTCGAGCCGACGCTCGGGCCGACCTCGATCCGGCGTTATAACCTTTTCCAATCGGCGACCGTGCAGGCCCAAAACGCGGCCGGCTATTCGACCGGCGACGCGATCGAGGCGATGACAGAGGTCGCCGAGCGCGCGCTGCCGGAGGGCTACGTGCTCACCTGGACAGGGACCGCGGTGCAGCAGCTCGAGGCGGGCAACCTGGTCATCTTCATCTTCGTGCTTGCGATCACCTTCGCCTACCTGTTCCTCGTCGCCCAATACGAGAGTTGGTCGATCCCCTTCGCCGTGGTGCTCTCGGTCGTGATCGCCGCCATGGGGGCGATGATCCCGATCGTCGTCCTGCCCTTCCTCAGTTTCGACCTTTATGCCCAGATCGGGATCGTGCTCCTCATCGGTCTCGCCTCGAAGAACGCGATCCTGATCGTCGAATTCGCCATGCAGCGTCGGGCGGAGGGGCTCACGGCCTATGACGCGGCGGTCGAGGCCGCGCGGCTCCGCTTCCGGGCGGTGATGATGACCGCGCTCGCCTTCATCCTCGGCGTGGCGCCGCTAATCATCGCGCAAGGCGCCGGCGCGGCGAGCCGGATGTCCGTCGGCTGGGTCGTGTTCTCGGGAATGCTGTTCGCCACGCTGATCGGCATCTTCTTTATCCCGCTCCTCTATTTCGTGATCCAGTGGGTGCGCGAGCGGGTGAAAGGCGAGACGGCATCGGGGGCCAAGAGCGCCACGGCGGCCCCGGCCGAATGATCCGATGACCGCCGAGGCCGAGACCGACCCTGTCGCGGAGGAACGTCCCGTGCCGGCCGCCCGTCGCACCCCGCCGGAGGACGAGTCCCCCGACCGGGGGCGCTATATTCCGCTGCGCAAACGCGAAATCCTCGACGCCGTCGCGGCGATGCCCGAAATCTCCGAGAGCGATCGCGCCGGCCTCTGCCAACTCGCGCAACGGCTTGCGCTTCTCTTCCACATCGACTTCTTCAAGGATCGGGAGGCGCTCAAGGACCTCTATGTCCGCTTCAATCCGGACCAGCCGGGGGAGGGGGCGGTCCCGGCCGCGCCCGAGGACCGCGCGCGGTTCGTCGAGACCCTCGAAGCGGCGCTCGTCGCTGCCAATTTCCGGATCCTGCCGGCCGAGGAAATCCATACCGAGCGCGACGCGGCCGGCCGGGTGAGCGCGCAAGTCCGCGTGCCGCGGGATGTCTTCGACGAGGTGCGCTTCTATGCCCGCGGTCGGCGCCGGACGCCCATCGAGGTGCGCCGTTGGTTCGGGCTCAAACGCGAGCAGGTCGAAGTCCGCGTCTACGACCATGTGGTGTTTTTGGCAGCGCTGCTGAGCGAGATCCCGCCGAAGCGGCTCCGCGGCACCCGGCTCCGCGCCGGAGCGATCTATCTCAAGCTCTTCCGCGACATTCCCCATGCGGATCTCGAGACGCTCTACCCGAACGCGCGGGTGGTGATGGGCCTCAAGGACAAGCTGATCCTCGGCGTGCCGGCGCTGATGGGCGGCATCCCGATCCTGATCAACATCTTGCCGGCGCTGACGGTGTTGTTCCTTGTGATCGGGTTTTACCTAGGCGTCACCGGCCGTGTGGAGGGCGATCAGACCAAGCAAGCGCTGGCGGCGATTTCTGGACTGGGCGCGCTCGGCGGATTTCTGATGCGCCAATGGGTCAAATACGAGCGGCAAAAGCTGAAATACCAGAAGCAGGTGGCCGAGAACGCCTATTTCAACAATATGAACAATAACGCGGGCTTTTTCGACTATTTGGTCGGAGCATCGGAGGACAGCGAAGTCAAAGAGGCCTTCCTCGCCTATGCCTTCCTGCATCTGAGCGACCGGCCGCTGACCCGGCCGGACCTCGATGCGCGGATCGAGGCCTGGCTGACCGAACGCTTCGAGGTCGACGTGGATTTCGAAATCGAGGATGCGGTCGGAAAACTCGAACGCTTCGGTCTGATGACCGAGGACGCGGATGGGCGGTTGACCGCGCTGCCCCTGCCCGATGCGCTCGCCCGTGCGGATGCGGCTTGGCGAGACCTCGGCACCGAAGCCTGCCTGCCCTGAGAAAAAGGCCCCTGCCGGAGCAGGAGCCTTCAGGTGTCGGCGGTCGGTTGTCGGCGGTCGGCGGTCAGTTGTCAGGGGTCTGACGTCAGTTGTCAGAGGTCAGACGTCAGACGTCAGTCCATCGCCTTCACGATGTCTTCGGTCATTTTCTTGGCGTCGCCGAGAAGCATCATCGTCTGGTCCATGAAGAAGAGCGGGTTCTGCACGCCCGCATAGCCCGAGCCGAGCGAGCGTTTGACGAAGAGCACGGTCTTGGCCTTTTCGACATCGAGCACGGGCATCCCCGCGATCGGCGATTTCGGATCGGTCTTGGCCGACGGGTTGGTGACGTCGTTCGCGCCGATCACGTAGACCACGTCGGTCTGGCTGAATTCGGAGTTGATGTCCTCGAGCTCGAAGACCTCGTCATAGGGCACGTTCGCTTCGGCCAAGAGCACGTTCATGTGCCCCGGCATCCGGCCCGCGACCGGGTGGATCGCGTATTTCACATCGACCCCGTTCGCCTTCAGCTTGTCGCCCATCTCGCGGAGCGAGTGCTGGGCCTGGGCGACCGCCATGCCGTAGCCCGGCACGATGATGACCGATCCCGCATTGGCCATGATATAGGCCGCGTCGTCCGCCGAGCCGCGCTTGACGGGACGTTCTTCGACCTCGCCGCCGCCCGCGGCCGCGTCATCGCCGCCCCAGCCGCCGAGAATGACCGAAACGAAGGAGCGGTTCATGCCCCGGCACATGATGTAGGAGAGGATCGCGCCCGAGGAGCCGACAAGGCTGCCGGTAATGATGAGCGCCGTGTTGCCGAGGGTAAAGCCGATGCCAGCCGCTGCCCAGCCCGAGTATGAGTTCAGCATCGAGACGACCACGGGCATGTCCGCACCGCCGATCGGGATGATCAGCAGCACGCCGAGCGCGAGGGCGGCGATGGTGATCGCCCAGAAGAACTCGGTCTGCTGCGTGGTGATCATCTGATAGACGAGCACGACGATGGCGACCGCGAGTGCGATGTTGATGATGTGCCGGTTCGGCAGCAGAATCGGCGCGCCCGACATCCGTCCGTCGAGTTTGGCGAAGGCGATCACCGAGCCCGTGAAGGTCATGGCGCCGATCGCCGTGCCGATCGCCATCTCGATGATCGAGGCGATCTTGATATCGCCCGGCGTGCCGATGTTGAAGGCGACGGGCGAGTAGAGCGCAGCCGCGGCCACGGCGACGGCGGCAAGGCCGACGAGGCTGTGGAACGCGGCTACGAGCTGGGGCATCGCGGTCATCGGCACTTTGCGGGCGATGTACCCGCCGATCGCCCCGCCGATCGCGAGCGCAACGAGAATGCTTAGGAGGGCTTCGTTGCTCTCGGGCGGCGCCGCGATCGCGAGGGTGGTGACGACGGCGATCAACATGCCGGCGATGCCGAAGCGGTTGCCCTGCACCGACGTCGTCGGATGCGAAAGCCCGCGGAGCGAGAGGATGAACAGCACCCCGGAGACGAGGTAAAGAAATGCAGCGACGTTCTCCATGGGGGCTTAGTCCTTCTTCTTATACATGGCGAGCATCCGCTCGGTCACGAGGAAGCCGCCGAAGATATTCACGGCGGCCAGGACCACGCCGATAAAGCCGAAGATCCGGGTGAGCTCGGAGGCGCCCTCGGCGACCGACGCTCCGGCAGCGATCAGCGCACCGACGACGATCACCGAGGAGATCGCGTTCGTCACCGACATGAGCGGCGTGTGCAGCGCCGGGGTGACGGACCAGACCACGTAGTAGCCGACGAACACCGCCAGCGCGAAGATCGAGAGCTGGAAGACGAACGGGTCGATCCCGCCTTGGGTTGCCGCACCGGCCGCGGCGGCGGCCGCAGCGCCCTCCGCGGTGGCGGCTTGCTCGGCCGCCCGTTCGGCGAGATCGGCGAGGTTTTGCGCGGCGGCGCCGACTTGCTCGGCCGCCTCTTTCAGTTGGTCGATGGCCGACATGGGGCTTACTCCTTGGCCGCGAAGTTGGGATGCACGATCTGCCCGCCCTTGGTCAGGCGGATGCCCTTGACCAGTTCGTCCTCGTCATCGATGGCGAGCGCCCCGTCCTTGATGAACGGCGTGAGGAAGTTCAGGTGATTGCGGGCATAAAGCGAGGAGGCGTCGGCGGCGAGGCGGCCGGGCATGTTGCCGTAGCCGATGATCATCGCGCCGTTCTCGGTCTCGACGACCTGGTCGAGCTCGGCGCCCTCGACGTTGCCGCCTTGCTCGACGGCGAGGTCGACCAGGATCGAGCCCGGTTTCATCGATTTGACCATATCCGCGGTCACCAGGATCGGCGCCCGACGCCCGGGGATGAGCGCGGTGGTGATCACGATATCCTGCTTGGAGATGTGGTCGGCGATCAGTTCGGCCTGCTGACGCTTGTAATCGTCGGACATTTCCTTGGCGTAGCCGCCGGCGGTCTGGGCCTCTTTGAATTCATCGTTCTTGACCGCGACGAATTTGGCGCCGAGCGACTGGACCTGTTCTTCGGTCGCGGGGCGCACATCGGTCGCCGAGACGATTGCACCGAGGCGGCGGGCGGTTGCGATCGCCTGGAGGCCGGCCACGCCCGCGCCCATGATGAAGACCTTGGCGGGCGCGATGGTGCCGGCCGCGGTCATCATCTGCGGCATTCCCCGGCCATAGGCGTTTGCGGCCTCGATCACGGCTTTATAGCCCGCGAGGTTCGACTGGGACGAGAGCACGTCCATCGACTGGGCGCGGGTGATGCGGGGCATGAGCTCCATGGCGAAGGCGTCGACACCGCGGGCAGCGCAGGCCTGCATGATCTCGGGCTCGGCATAGGGAGCCATCGAGCAGAAGAGCATTTGTCCGGCGGCCAGGTGGCCGATCTCGTCTTCGGTCGGGCGGAGGATCTTCAGCACCACATCGGCGCCCGCGGCGGCCGAGGCGAGATCCGGCGCGATGTCCGCGCCCGCATCGCTGAAGGCGCTGTCGGGCATATCGGCCGCGAGGCCCGCGCCAGTCTCCACGGTCACCGAGACGCCGAGTTTGGCGAATTTCTTGACGGTCTCGGGGACGGCCGCGACGCGGGTCTCGCCCGCGCGGCGTTCCTTCGCAACAGCGATCTTCATCGGCTCTCTCTTCTCGATTATCGGGACTTCGGGCGGGGCTTCGGGCGGGGCGGACAGAGCCGCTCCCGGTCGGGGTCAGGTGCCGACGATGGCGAGGAAAATGAGGATCACCGCGACCGCGACGATCACGCCGACGCAAGCGCGGATGAAAGTGTCGAACATCCGCTGGTTTTCGGTCGGATCCTGTTTGTGCTCGACCATGGCCCCTCCCCGTGTCTTTTATGTACGAGTCACAGGGTTACCCCGCGACCCCGCCCAGCGCAATTCCCGAGGCCACCGTGCGCGTCCGCTCGGGCGCCCTTCGCGCAAGGAGACGAGAATGATCGCAACCCTGGCAATGGTCGCGGGGCTGGCGACGGTCGATCCTCCGGTGGGCAATCCGCCGGAGACGGCCGAGCCCGCTCCGCGCGCCGCGTCCGCCGCATCGGGCGAGGCGACCGACGCCGCCCCGCCGCCGCCGATCGCCCGGCCGCCCGTCACGTCCCTCGACCGGTTCATCGAGCGGCTTTCCGGACCTCTCGTCGACGCCACCGATCCCGAGGTGATCGCGACGCTCGTACAAGAGGCGGGCCACCCGGCCCTTCTCACCGAGGACAGCCTCGGCGACCCGATGATCGAGAGCGCCCGCGGCGACGTCGTCTGGCAGCTCTATTTCTATGACTGTATCTCCGGGGGGAATTGCCAATCGGTGCAGTTCTATGCGGGCTTCGACCTGGCGGAGGGGTTGCCGCCTCAGCGCGTGAACGACTGGCACGTCGAGCGGCGCTATGCGACCGTTGTGCTCGATGCGGAGGGCGATCCGCGGCTCCGCTACGACGTCTACATCGGCGCTGGAATGCGGGCCGAGGCGTTCATCGGCGCGGTCGAGACCTGGGACCGGGTGCTCGTCGAGTTTCTCGACTTCATCGATTGGGAGTGATCGGCTCAGGCCGGACGGTGGCGGAGCGCGCCGGTGGCGTCTTCCTCGCGGATCAGATCGCCGCGGCGCACCAGATGGTTGAGATGCGCGACCGCCTCGACGAGGGCGAGGCCGAACTCCGCCGGCCCGATCGGCCGGTGATAGAGCGCGGGCATGATCTCGACGGCGGTCTTCGGGCTCTCGGCCAGCGCCGCGAGGATGCGTTCGAGCGCGCGTTCGTGGTTATCGATCAGATGCCGGAGCCGCGCGCCGAGCCCACGGAACGGCAGACGGTGCCCGGGCAGCACCAGAGGATCGGCCCCGAGGGCAGCGAACCGGTGGCAGCTTTCGAGCCAGCCGCCGAGGGGATCGGCTTCGGGCTCGGTCGGATAGACGCCGATATTGGGCGATATCCCGGGCAGCACCTGATCGCCCGAGAGGAGGAGCCCGTCCTCCGACCAGAGCGTCGCATGGGCCGGCGCATGCCCTTCGCCGAGGCGCACGCGCCAGCGCCGCCCCGCCGCTTCGAGCTCGGCGCCGTCCTCGAGCGCCCGGAAGCCGAGCGGGAGCGGTGCCACGCAATCGGCAAAGTTGAAGGGCCGTTCGCGGCCATAGCGGTCGAGTTCCTCCGCAGAGACGCCGGCGCGGCGGCGGAACGCCACTTGTTCGGGCGTTGGCACCGACTGTTCGTCGAGCGTGAGCATCCGGGCCATCAGCCAAGCCACCCGGCTCGCCCAGATCTCCGCGCCCTCGGCGGCGAGTTCGCCGGCGAGCCCCACATGGTCCGGATGGTGGTGGGTCAGGATCACCCGCCGGATGCGGCCGTGGCCGAGCGGCCCGCCCCGGAGACGCTCGAGCGCCGCCCGTCCCCGGGCCCAGCCGATCCCCGTGTCGACAAGCGTCCAGCCGTCGCCCTCGTCGAGCGCATAGACGTTGACGTGATCGAGGCCCGCCATTGGCAACGGAAGGCGCGCCCAGAGGATATCCGCGGCCACGGCGACCGCCTCGCCCGGGGCCGGCGCGTCAGCCCACGGATGCCGGATCCCGTGCTGGGCCGAGAGCGCGGCGGCGCCGGGGGCAGGGCTCATGCGGTCAGCCGCTCCGCATCGAGGGCGTAGAGAGGAGCCGCGCCTTGGGTGGCGGCTTGCGCGTCGGCATGGGCGCGGGGCAGGCATTGGGCCAGGAAGAAGGCCGCAAGCGGCCGCCGCTCGGGATCGCGGAGCGCGGCGCGGGCGAGGGAATGCGCGCCGAGGGTGAGCGCCATCATCCGCAGATAGGGCACAGCGCCGGCGAAGCGGTCGTTCATCTCGGTGGCGTCGAGCATCCAGCGGGTGACGCCTCCGGCCTTCGAGCGGGCCGCGGCCAGAAGCCGGGCCAACTCCGCCTCGCCCGCCTCTGCGAGCGCATCTGCCGTCGCCTGAACTTCGTCGAGGAGCGCCTCCGCCGTGGCGCCCTCGTCCATCGCGAGCTTCCGCCCGACGAGATCCATGGCCTGCACCCCGTTCGTCCCCTCATAGATCGCCGTCACACGCACGTCGCGATAGAGTTGCGCGACGCCTGTTTCCTCCACATACCCGACGCCGCCATGGATCTGCAGCCCCGTCTCGGCGGTGCGGATGCCGGTCTCGGTGCCGAACGCCTTGGCGATCGGTGTGAGGAAGGCCGCCCGTCCCGCGTGGCGCGCGCGGGTCTCCGCGTCGGCCGCAGCCCGCGCCAGATCGATCGAGACCGCACAGTCGTAGCAGATCGCCCGTGCCGCCTGGGTCTCTGCCTTCATGGTCATAAGCATCCGGCGGACATCCGCATGGCCGATGATCGCCGCCGAGCCGTCGGCGGTGCGGCCCTGCCGGCGATCCGCGGCAAAAGCGGCCGCTTTCTGGGTCGCGGCTTCGGCGATTGCCACGCCCTCAATGCCGACGCCGAGACGGGCATTGTTCATCATCGTGAACATTGCCGCCATGCCGCCATGGGGCGGGCCGACGAGCCAGCCGGTCGCGCCGTCATACTCCATCACGCAGGTGGGCGAGCCGTGCAGGCCGAGCTTTTCCTCGAGGCGCGCCGCCCGAAGCGCGTTTCGCGCGCCCGGATTGCCTTCGGCGTCGGGCAGAAACTTCGGCACTGCGAACAGGCTGATCCCCTTGGTGCCCGGCGCGCCGTCCGGCAGCCGCGCCAGCACCAGATGCACCACGTTCTCCGCCAGGTCGTGATCGCCGAACGAAATCCAGATCTTCTCGCCACGGATCGCATAGGTCCCGTCGCCGAGCGGTTCGGCCCGGCAGGCGATGGCGCCCACATCCGAGCCCGCCTGCGGCTCGGAGAGGTTCATCGTCCCCGTCCAGGCGCCGGAGACGAGCTTCGGCAGGTAGACGCGCTTCAACTCCTCGGAGCCATGGGCCTCGATCGCCTCGATCTGGCCCTGGCTGAGAAGCGGGCAGAGCGAGAGCGACAGGCAGGCTGCGGCAAGCATCTCGTTGACCATCACCGCATAGCTCTGCGGCAGGCCCATGCCGCCATGTTCCGGGTCCGCGGGCAGGCCGACCCAGCCGCCCTCGGCGATGGCCCGGTAGCCTTCGGCAAAGCCCGGAGGGCAGCGCACGACCCCGTTCTCGAGGCGGGCGGGATGGGTGTCGCCCGCCCGGTCGAGGGGCGCGATCACGTCCTCGGCCAGCCGGGCCGCTTCGGTGAGGATTGCCGCGCGGGTCTCCGGCGTCGCCTCGGCGAAGCGGTCGGTTTCCGCCAGCGCGGCTTGACCGGCGAGGTCGGCGAACGCGGTCATGTCGTCCATGGGCACGCGATAAGCCATGGGGTTCTCCCTGCATGTGTTCTGTGCTTGCAAACTTAAGCTTGCCGGAGATCGGCGCCAGCAGTAATCCGGCCCCGGAGCCAGCCCATCCGCGGCCGAGGACGGCCCTCACGGCCCGTGATGCGGCAGGGAGATCGGATGACCGAGACCCAGCGCCTGAAACCCGACGAATTGGGCCTCCGGCGCGCAGCCGAGATCTTGCGGACCGGCGGGCTCGTGGCCTTTCCAACGGAGACGGTCTATGGCCTCGGCGGCGATGCGCGCTCGACCGGGGCCGTCGATGCGATCTATCGCGCCAAGGAGCGCCCGCCCACCAACCCGCTGATCGTCCACGTGGCCGAGCCGGGGCAGGCGGCCCGGTACGGCCGCCTCTCGGCCGAGGCCGAGCGACTGGCGGAGGCGTTCTGGCCCGGTCCGCTCACGCTCGTTGTGCCGCGGCGTGAGGGCGCGGGGCTGGCGGCCGCCGCCTGCGCGGGTCTGCCGACGGTGGCGCTGCGGATCCCCGCCAATGCCACCGCGATCGAGCTCCTGCGGGGCTTTGGCGGACCGATTGCCGCACCATCGGCCAATCGCTCTGGCCGGGTCAGCGCCACCTCGGCGGCGCATGTGCTCGAGGGCCTCGCCGACCGGATCGCGGCGGTCATCGATGCGGGGCCGACCGATCTTGGGATCGAGTCGACCATTCTTGCCTGCGCGCCCGACGGGGTCCGGCTGCTCCGTCAGGGGGCGATCCCGCAAGAGCGGATCGAGGCGTTGCTTGCCCGTCCGGTCCGAGCGGATGGGGAGACCGGGCCGGTGCGCGCCCCCGGTCAACTCGCGAGCCATTACGCCCCCCGGGCCCGGCTCCGCCTCTCCGCGACCCAACCGCGCCCCGGAGAGGCCTGGCTCGCCCTAGGCCCCGTGCCGCCCGGGGTCACCGGGCCCGCCCTCTCGCTCTCACGCGGTGGCGATCTGTCGGAAGCGGCGGCCAATCTCTTCGCCCATCTGCGCGCGCTCGACGCGGCAATCGGCGGGCGCGGGATCATTGCAGTCTCGCAAATCCCCGACGCCGGGATCGGCCGGGCGATCAACGACCGGCTCTCCCGAGCGGCCGCGCCGAGGCCATCCGTCGAACCGGAGTAACCTTTCCTTCACGATTTCGCAGGATCGTCGCGACATGACAGCGGCGCAAGATAGCGGCCCGACGGCGGGCGACCGACGGCTTTGGCGCCGGCTTAGAACGGCGATGCTGACCACCTTGCTGCTCAGTCTCGCGATCCTCGCAATCGGCTACGGCGGCGCCCACTATGTCGCGTTCCGCTATGACGCCCATCTCGGGCGGATCGCCGCGCTCGAACGGCTCGAGCTCCTCTCGGAAAAGCTGGCGGTTGAGACGATGGCGGCCCAGCAGGCCGGCACTCCCGTGCATCGGATGACCGCCCGCGGCACGATCAGCCGGGTGGAAAGCGCGCTCGGCTCTGCGATCGAGGTCGCGACCCGGCCCATGCCGGCGGTGACCGGAAGCGGCTCGGCGGCGGCCGCGGTCGCCTCCGAACGGCTCGCGGCGCGGCTCGGCGAAATCCTCTCGCTCTCGAAACGGGTGCGTGCGTCCCTCGGCACGGCCGAGAGCCGGAGCCTCGCGCGGCGCCTCGCAAGAATTACAGGACGGGATCTGCGCCCCAAGATCCAGGTCCTTATCGAAGATCACCGGGAGCGGATCCACACCGTCATGGCCAGGGTCGAGGGCGCGGGGATCGTCCTTGCAGGGCTTTCCGTGGTGGTCGCGCTCCGGCAGTGGGTCTGCGCCTTCCGGCCGCTCTTGCGCGAGAGCCAAGGGCGGACCCGCGCATTGATGGCCGCGAACGTCCAGATCCGCCACAGTATGCAATACGACCCGCTGACGGGTCTCGCCAACCGCTCCTTTCTCGTCCAGCAACTCGAACGGCGCTCGCGCCGCGGCGGGCTGGGTGTGATCCATGTCGATCTCCTTGGATTTCACGAGATCAACACGACCCTCGGCTGGGAGACCGGCGATTTGATCTTGCGCTATGTCAGCAACGTCTTGCGGGAGACCGCATTAGCCTCGGAATTCGTCGCCCGGATCAATTCCGATGACTTCGTACTCGCGACCACAACCCGGTCGGACCCGGAGCAACTTCAAGAAGTCGCCGTCGAGATACTTCGCAGACTCGGGCAGTCGATTGATCTCGACGGTCACCGCCTGACGCTGCGCGCCGTCATTGGCGTCGCTGCCCGCGGAACGCCGGATGAGCCTGTCGAAAAAATCCTAGCAAATGCAGATATTGCGCGGAGCCGTGCCCGCGACGACGAAGGTCTCGCCTATTTCTCGACCGAGATGCGCGAGAGATTGGCCATCCGGCGCCAGACCGCACAGGACCTGCTCCAGGCCCTGGTCGCCGACCAGATCGAACCGTTCTTTCAGCCTCAGATCGATGCCCGCACGGGTCGGCTCGTCGGCTTCGAAGCGTTGGCTCGGTGGCGGCATGCGGAGCGCGGCGTGCTCGGGCCATACTTCTTCCTTGACGTGGCAGAGCATGCCAATCTCGGCCAACGCATCACCCGGGCGATCAGCGCCAAGGCCTGCGCCGCGCTCGCGGGCTGGCGCCGGGATGGGCTCGAGATCCCGCGCATCGCTCTCAATGTCACCGCACGGGAGCTGCGCCGCCCGGATATTGCCGAGCAGCTGTTGTTCGACCTCGACCGGGCCGGCCTCGCGCCAAAGGACATGGGGATCGAGGTGCTCGAATCCGCCCTGATCGACCGGGACGACGACCCGATCCTCGCTAATGTCGCCCGGCTCTCGGAACTCGGCTTCGCCATCGACCTCGACGATTTCGGCACCGGACATGCGTCGCTTTCGAACCTGCAGAGGCTCCATGTCGACCGGCTCAAGATCGATCGCTCCTTCGTGCGCGACCTTCACCTGAAGCCGGAGCTTCAGAAGATGACCTTGGCAATGATCCAACTGGCCGAGACCATCGGGATCGGCTGCCTCGCCGAGGGCGTCGAGACCCGGAACGAATGGCGATTGCTCGTTGAACTCGGTTGCCGAGATCTCCAGGGCTTCGCGATCGGTCGACCCATGCCCGTGCGGGATGTCCCCGCCTGGATCGCGCGGCAATCGCGGACACAGAGGTATGCGAAAGGCATTGCCGCGGCGTGATCCGCGCGCCGGCTAATCGCGATCGATCCGCGTGACCGACCGCTGCGCGCCGGTCTCGGCATCGAAAGCACGGATCCGCTCGACGCCGGCGGCATCTTCGGTGACCGCAAGAACTTCGCCCGAACCGCGGCCCACGGCAACAACACGCTCGCCTGCAGGTAAACGGACCGCGTCGGCCTCGATTGCCATCCCGGCAAAGCCAGGCGGACCACTTGCAAGCGCCGTGACAATCACTGTCGCGATCGCTAACATCGCACAAATCATGACGACCAATAGCGTGCTGACAAGCCAGCGCAAAATGCGCAAACCACGCGGCTCTGGCGCATCGACTTCCCAGGAAGGCCCGTCTCCGACCATGCCCTCGCGCCCTGTTTCTGCAGACACTGGCGCATTGCCCTCCCAAGACCGCATCGATGTGACCGTTCCTGAGACCTTGGCCGGCGACCTGCGGCTGGATAAAGCCCTTGCGCTTGCCGCCAGCGCGCAGGCCGGTCTGTCCCGATCTCGGATCGCGGCGCTCATTGCGTCGGGCGAGGTGCGCGATGCCAATGGCCGTGTCGTCGACGACCCGTCGCGAAAAGTCAAGGCGGGCGCGCGGTTTGCCCTTCGGCTCCCCCCGCCGGCGCCCGCGACGCCCGTCGCCGAGGCCATACCGCTTTGCGTTCTGCACGAGGACCCCGATCTTCTTGTCGTCGACAAGCCCGCCGGAATGGTCGTTCACCCCGGTGCCGGGATCGAGCGCGGGACGCTAGTGAACGCCCTCCTGCACCACTGCGGCGACCGATTGCCCGGGATCGGCGGGACTGCGCGTCCGGGTATCGTCCATCGCATTGACAAGGATACCAGCGGGTTGCTCGTCGTGGCGAAAACCGACCGCGCGCAGGCAGGGCTCTCGGAACAATTCGCCGATCACAGTATCGATCGTCGCTACGTGGCGATTTGCGACCGCATCCCGGACCCGGCCCATGCGCGTCATCCGAGCCGGCTGGTCGAGGGGTGGCTCCGGATTGAGACGGGGATCGACCGGCACCCCACGGACCGCACCCGCATGGCCGTTGTCGCCGCCGGCCGGCGTGCGGTCACCCACCTTCACGTCGATGAACGGTTTTCCAGCGAGGGCCGCGGCGTTGCGGCCCGCCTCTCCTGCCGACTTGAGACCGGCCGCACCCATCAGATCCGCGTGCACGCGGCGCATATCGGCCACCCCCTGATCGGCGATCCGATCTATGGGCGGAGCCGACAGCGCCCGGCGACGCTCGATCCGGCGACCCGCGACGCGCTTCAGCATTTCCCGCGACAAGCGCTCCATGCGGCCCGTCTTGGTTTCGTGCATCCCGGGACGGGGCGAAGACTAGCCTTCGATGCGCCCATGCCCGCCGATATGGCGCAACTCCTCGACATATTGCGCCGGACCTCCGACGGCATAGGTTAAAGGGCAACGCGGGCGGGACCCGCACCTCAAAGGATGCTGATCATGTCAAGCAGCTATTCGTCGCTTCCTGCGCCGTCCCCGGAACAGGGCCTGTCGCGATATCTTGCCGAGATCCGGAAGTTTCCGATGCTGGAGCCCGAGCAGGAATACATGCTCGCCCGCGCCTGGACGGAGCGCGGCGATCGGGAGGCCGCGCATAAACTCGTCACCTCGCACCTGCGCTTGGCCGCGAAGATCGCCATGGGCTATCGCGGCTACGGTCTGCCGACAGCCGAGGTGATCTCCGAGGCGAATGTCGGCTTGATGCAGGCGGTCAAACGCTTCGACCCCGAAAAGGGCTTCCGTCTCGCAACCTATGCCATGTGGTGGATCCGTGCTGCGATCCAGGAATACATCCTGAGATCCTGGTCCATGGTCAAACTCGGCACGACCTCGGCGCAAAAGAAACTCTTCTTCAACTTGCGAAAGGCAAAGGGGAAGATCGGCGCCCTCGAAGACGGCGATATGCGTCCCGAACACGTCGAGAAGATCGCCACCGATCTCGGCGTCAGCAAGGACGAGGTGGTGTCGATGAACCGCCGGCTTTCCGGCGGCGGCGACAGCTCGCTCAATGCGCCGCTCAAAGGCGATGGCGAGGGGTCGTCGGAGTGGCAGGATTGGCTCGCCGATGACGAGGCTGATCAGGCCATGGCTTATGCGGAGACCCAGGAACTTGAGGCGCGCCACACGCTGTTGATCGAAGCGCTCGACGGGCTGAACGAGCGCGAACGGCATATTCTGACCGAGCGGAGGCTGCGCGAGGATCCGGTGACGCTCGAAGAACTTTCTCAAACCTACAAGGTGAGCCGCGAGCGGATCCGCCAGATCGAAGTGCGCGCGTTTGAAAAGGTGCAAAAGAAAATGCGCGAACTTGCCGGTGCACGAGGCATGCTGAGCGGCATGCGCTGATCCTGGGGGGCGCACCGATCGGACGCTGCGGCCCTTCGGGCCTGCAGCGACGACTTTCGCACGGTCCGTCGCCTCCGGCAGGACCGAGCCGGCGGGCGCCAGACCGATCTGGACCGCG
>JBHJGX010000048.1:0-20481 GCA_050331395.1 Paracoccaceae bacterium | reverse complement strand
CGTGTAGGGGACCTCGAGAAACTCGGCCATGATGAAGGACGCCGCCCCCATGATCGGCGGCGTGATCTGACCGCCGGCCGAAGACGCGCTCTCGACGCCGCCGGCGAAATGGCCGGGATAGCCCATGCGCTTCATGTTCGGGATGGTCAGCGAGCCGGTGGAGACCGTGTTGGCGATCGACGAGCCGCTGATCGTGCCGAAGAAGGCCGAGGAGACGACCGAGACCTTGGCCGGGCCGCCCGTATAGCGACCGGCGACGATCATCGCGTTGTCGATGAAGAACTGGCCGAGGCCCATGCGCTGGGCGATCACGCCGAAAAGCACGAAGTGAAAGACGATGGTCGAGACCACCCAGAGCGTAATGCCGAAAATCCCTTCCGACGGGAAGTACATGTTATTGATGAATTGCCGCCAGTCGACGCCGGGATGGGCGAGGATCTGCACAGGGATATGCGGGCCGAGCAAGGCGTAGAGTACAAAGACGAGGATAATGCAGGGCAGGATCGGGCCGAGCGTCCGCCGGGCGAGCTCGAGCACGCCGACCACCAGGATCGTCCCGAAGAAGATATCGAAATCGGTCGGGTCACCTTGGCGGAGCGCCTGCTCGGGGATGTCGATGCCGAGGATCGGGATCTCGAGACCGAGCCAGGACATCCCCAAAAAGAGCGACGCCATGGCGCCGAGCACTGCGAAGATCCAATCGGTCAGCGGAACGCCGCCGGGACGCCAGCGGCTCGGTCTGGCCTTGGCGGGGGCAAGGCGGCGCAGCAGCGGAAACCCGGTGAGGACAAGAAAGAAGAGCCCCGTCAGGTGGATGCCCATATGCCAATAGTCGACCGGCAGGCCGAGCCCGGCGACAACGAAGTGATAGAACGCATAGACCACCGCGACCGCATAGAAGGCCTTGGCCAGCCAAGGCGCGATCGGGCGCATGGCGAGCCCGCTGTCGTATTGGCGCTCGAGCGCCTCGGCGGCCTCGATGTCGAGTTTGGTCTGGTCGCTCACGCTGCCCTCGATGCGGGATGGCCGATGGCCCTCCCCGGGCGGGAAGGGCCGAGACTTAGCTCAGGACGGGCTCACTCGAGCAGGCCGGCCTCGCGATAGAAGCGCTCGGCGCCAGGGTGGAGCGGCACGCCGAGGCCGTCGATGCCCGCAAGCGCCGTGTCCGGGGTAATCACCTTGCCCTTGGCGTGTCCGTTGTCCAGGAGCCTGCGCGCCGTGTCGGACCAGAGCGCCTTCGTCACGTTGTAAATGAGCTCCTCGTCCTGGTTCGCGTTCGTCGCGAGGATCCCCGAGACGGCGATCGTGTTCACATCGTAATCGACGCCCGGATAGGTGCCGGCCGGGATCGTCGAGGCCACATAATAGGGCACGGCCTCGATCGCTTTCGCGACCTCTTCTTCGCTGAACGAGTAAAGTTCCATGCCTTTCGTGCTGTCGAGCTGGATCATCGCTGCGACCGGCGTGCCGGCGGCATAGAAATAGGCATCGAGCTGTCCGTCCGCGATGCGCTCGGCCGACTGGCTGTTGTTGAGCTCGGCCTCGTCCATGTTGTCGCGGGTGACGCCGAATTCGGCCAGGATCAACTCGACGGCGATCTGGGTGCCCGAACCCGCCTGGGCGATCCCGACGCGTTTGCCGGCCAGGTCGCCGAGCCCGTCGAGCGTCGCACCCTCGGGCAGGACGAGGTGCATATCCTCGGGGAAGAGATTCGCGATGACGCGGAGGTCGGGTTTGGCGTTGTCTTCGAACTTCTCGACGCCGTTATACGCGAAATAGAGCGTCGCGGCGCCGGTGAGCCCGGCCTCCATCTGGCCCGCTTGGATTGCCGTCACGTTGTGCGCCGAAGCGTTCGTCGATTGGGCGATCGCCACGAGGCCCGGCACGCCGCAGTTGCCGCCTTCCTCGCAGGGCCGCGAGCCCGGCGGGTTCGAGATCGCGTTGGCGATCAAACCGCCGATCGGGAAATAGGTGCCGCCGGCCGAGCCGGTGCCGATCCGCCAGAAGGTCATTTCTTGGGCCGCGACCGGTCCGGCGACCATGGCAAGTGCGACGGCGCCCGCGCTCATCATCCGAAGAACTGTCATGCTGTCTCTCCTGTCGTGCATCATTATTGGGCGAGCGCCCGCCCCTCATCGCGGCCCGCTCGGCCTGACGGTAGACAGGCCATTGCGGCGCAACAAGGCGAAACTTCGCTCAGCCCCAAACCCCGGCCCTTGCCTCGGCGGCGGAGGCGCGCGACAGGGCAGGGGTCATGCCGTTCCGGTTCGTCCATACTGCCGATCTGCACCTGGATTCGCCGCTCCGGTCCCTGGCGCTGCGGGAGCCGGCGCTTGCCGAGTTGGTCGCGACGGCGAGCCGAGCCGCGCTGACGCGGATTGTGGATCTCTGCCTCGAAGAACGGGGCGATGCGCTTCTTGTTGCGGGCGATCTGACCGATGGTGCGCAGACCTCGATCAAGACTGCGCGGTTTCTGGTCTCGGAGCTCGCCCGGGCGACTGTCGCGGGCGTCCGCGTCTTTGTGATCCGTGGCAACCACGATGCCCGTGCGCGCGCCACCCGGGGGCTTCTCTGGCCCGAGGGCGTCACGGTCTTCGGGTCGCGGGACGCCCCGGTGCGCCTCGACGGGGCGGCGGACGGGCGCGATGTCCTCGTCCACGGGGTGAGCTTTGCCGACCCGACCTGCGCCACTAGCCTGCTGCCCCGCTATGCCCCGCCCGAAGCGGACGCGCTCTCGGTCGGCCTCATGCATACGAGCCTCGGCGGCAGCGAAGGGCACGACGCCTATGCTCCGGTCAGCGAAAGCGCGCTCGCCGAGGCAGGCTATGCCTATTGGGCGCTCGGCCATATCCATCGGCCGATGCACCACCGGCGGAGCCCCGCGATCGTCATGGCCGGCATCCCGCAAGGCCGCGATATCGGCGAGGCGGGCGCGCGGACGGTCACGCTCGCCGCGCTCTCGGGCGACGGGACGGTCGCGCTCGAGACCCGCAGCGTCGCGCTTGCCCGGTTCGAACGGGTGGACGTCGCCCTCACCGAGGCCGGTCGACGGGCGGCGATCTCGGCCGCGCTCGAGACCCTCAGAGCCGTCGCCGAGGACGTACCCGAAGAGCACCTGATCGTCCGGCTCGGGCTTCATGTCCAAGGCGACGGGGCCTGGCGGCTGATCCGCGACCGGGACCTCGTCGAGGCCGATCTCCGGGAGGCGCTCGCCGGCTCCGGGATCTGGCTCGAGCGGGCCGATGTCGCAGCGACCACGCCACAGGAGGCGCCCGGGGCTGCGTCCGGGTCGGCGGCGGGCGAACTCGCACGGCTGGTCACGCGCGATGTGTTGCCCGATCCGGGCTTTGCCGCGAGCGCCGGAGAGATCGCCGAGGCGCTCGTCCGCGACCTGCCGGGCGAGCTCCGCGACGCCTTCGGCAGCCAAGAGACCGACCGCGCCGACCGGCTGGGCCGTCTCGCCGCCCAAGGGGCGGCCGAGATCCTGGCTCGCCTCGCCTCGGACGGCGACGAACCCGCGCTGTCGGAGGACGACTGATGCGGCTCAGGCGCCTCGGTCTCACCCGCTATGGCAAGTTCACCGATTTCGCAGTGGATTTCGGCCCGAGCCCCGATGGCGCCCCGGATTTCCACGTGATCTACGGCCCGAACGAGGCCGGCAAGTCGACGGTCTTCAACGCCTGGACCGATTTCCTTTTCGGGATCGAGGCGCAAAGCCGCTACGACTTCGTGCACGACTATGCGGCCATGCGCATCGATGCGGAGATCGAGGCGGCCGGCGCGCTCCATCGCCTTGCGCGCATCAAAAAGGCAAAGGGATCGCTCCTCGATGGCGACGATCGCCCGGCGGATGAAACGCCCCTCCTTGCTACTCTCGCGGGCGTGGACCGGGCCGGCTATCGGGCGATGTTCTCGCTCGACGACGACACGCTCGAGAAAGGCGGCGAAGGGATCCTCGAGAGCCGGGGCGAACTCGGCCGCATGCTCTATTCGGCGAGCGCGGGGCTCGGCGACCTCTCGCAGAGGCTGAGCGAGATCCGCGCAGAGCTCGACGCGTTCCACCGGCCGCGCGGGCGGACGACACGCCTTGCCGATGCGAAAAAGCGCCTCGAAGAGCTGCGTGCGGCGCGCGAGGCGGCGGATCTCTCCGCCTCGACTTATCGGACGCTCCAAGAGCGGGCGGCATCGGCCGAGGTGGCCTATGAGACGGCGCGGAAGGCCGAGGAAGCCGCGCGCGGACGCGACATGGAGATCGGACGGCTGAGGCGCGCGCACCCAGCCCTCGCTCGGATCGCCCGGGCGGATCACACGCTCGCCGAGCTTGCCGATCTGCCGGAGGTTCCGGAAGACTGGACCGACCGCCGACGTCGGCTGGAAGAGACCGCGACCGAGCTCGCGGCCCGGATCGATGCGAGCGACACTGCCCTCGCCCAGTTGGACGCCGACCTCGAAGCGCTCACGCCGGATCGGGATCTCCTCGATCTCGGCCCCCGCATCGATGCGCTGAGCGAAACCGCCGAGGGCGCTTCGCTCGAGGCCCGCTTCGCGACCGCGCTTGCCGATTTGCCGGCCCGGCGCCGGGAACGGGAGACGGCCGCGGCAGAGACGGCCGCGCGCGCAGCGGACTTGGGCGCCGGTGGGCCGGACGCGGATGTGGCCCTCGCTTCGGATCGGATCGCCCGGCTGAAAGAGCTCGCCGCCGAGCACAGTCGGCTGCAGCTCGCTTTGGAGACCGCGCGTCGTGAAGAAAGTGCGGCCGCTCGGGCACTCGAAGCGGCGGCCGGATCCCCGCCGGCTGAAGGCCCCGCCCTCGCCGAGCCCGAGACGGCGGCCGCCCTCCTCGAGCGGATCCGCCACCGCGACCCCCTCGCTGCGGTCGCCGCCGCCGACGCGCAAGCCGCCGCCCTCGAAGCCCGCCGCGATGGAGAGGCGTGCGCGCTTCGGCCCTGGCAAGGTCCGGTGACCGCGCTGGCGCAGATGGCGGTGCCTGGCCCGCGGCAGCTCGAGGAGTGGCAGAGCCGGGATGGGGCGCACCGTGCGGCGCGGGCCGAGGCAGAAAACAATCTCCGGCGTGCCCGGGACGAGCGCGACGAGGCGGAGGCCACGCTTCGGGACGCCCGACAAGCGGTGCACGGGCTCGATCCAGATGCCGCGGCCGAGATCCGCGCCCGTCGCGATGCGGCCCTTGCCGAGCACCGCACCCGTCTCGATGCCGCCTCGCTCGCGGCGTTCGCGGCGCTCTTGGCCGAAGACGATGCGCTCCGGGACCGGCAACTTGCCGCTGCCCGCGAGCTCGCGGCGCTGTCGGCAGCCGAAGCCACGGTGGTCCGCGCCGGCCGGAACCACGCCGCAGCCGAGCGGGCGCTGGCGGAGATGACGGAAGCGGCCGATGCACTCGCCGCCGAGATCGCCGCCGCCGTTGCCGCGAGCGCGTGCGGCGCGACGGTGGCCCTGCCACCCGATCTGTCGCTTGCGGCCTTCCTCGACTGGCTTCGGGCGCGGGATCGGGTGCTCGCCACGGAAACGGAGCATCAGACGGCGCTCCGCGCCCGATCCGCCGCCCGTGCCGAGGCCGCGACATTGGCCGATGGGCTTGCGGGCGCGCTCGGGGCTGCGGATCTCCCGCGGGATCTCGCCCGGCTCGTTGCGCGCGCCGAGGCGCTCCTCAAAGCCCATGAGCGCGCGGCGGCCGAGCACGCTCATTGGCAGGCCGGGCTCGCGGATCGTCGCGAGACATGCCGCGCGCGCGCCGAGGCCCGGCAGGCACAGACGGTCGCCCTCGAGCGGTGGGCCGAAGTCTGGCGCGCGACCGTTGCAGGCACCTGGCTCGAAGACGCCGCGGGGGACCCGGCGCGGCTTGCCGATGGCGCCGGTCTCTTGGCCGAGGCGGCGCGGACGCGCATGGATCTCGACCGCCGGATCCGCGCGATGGAACAGGACCGGGACCGGTATGCCGGTGAAATCGCAGAGATCGCCCGTGTGCTTGGTTGGGAGATCGGCGCCGACGGCCCCGAGGCGATCGGGCGGACGGGCCACGCGCTGAGATCCGCCCTTCGCCAGGCCCGGGAGAACGCCGCCCGGCGCGCGACGCTCGAGAAGCGGCGCGAGGCCGAGATCGAGGCCGGTAGCCGCCTCGAGACCGACCAGGCGGCCCTCGAGAAGGCGGTCGCCGAGATGACGGCGGCGCTCGGCGTCGCCACATTGGCCGAAGCGGGGACGGCGCTCGACCGGATCACAGAGCGGCGCCGCGTCCGCGCGGACCGGGACGAGCGTATCGGCGATCTTTTGGCCGATCTCGATGCCCCGGATCTGGCGGCGGCCGAAGCCCGCCTCGCCGGCACCGAACCCGAGGCGCTGGAGGCCGAAGCGGTCGCACTCGCCGCGGCTCTTCCAGATCTTGTCGACGCAACCCGCGACGCGGCGGCGCACCGTCGGGCGGCCCGCGATGCGCTCGATGCGGTCGGTGGAGACGATAGGGCGGCGCGGATCGCGGCCGAACGGCAGACCGAACTCGTCGCCCTCGAAGCCGAGGCGGAGGCGCATCTGTCCCGGCGCCTGGGTCTCGCCGCCGTCGAGCGCGCGCTCGCCCTCTATCGCGAGCGGCATCGGAGCGAGATGCTCGAGGCGGCCTCGCGGGCCTTCGCGCTCATCACCAACGGGGCCTATGCGGGTCTCCTCGCCCAAGCGGGGAAGGGCGGCGAGCTTCTCTTTGCCCGGCGCGCCGACGGCGCCACGCGGGCGGCCGACGCGCTTTCGAAAGGCACCCGGTTCCAGCTTTATCTGGCGCTCCGCCTGGCGGGCTATCGCGCGCTCGCCGCCGCGCGCGAGCCGTTGCCGTTCATCGCCGACGACATCATGGAGACCTTCGACGAGATGCGCGCAGAGGAAGCGCTCCGGCTCTTCGCCGAGATGGCGGGCATCGGGCAGGTGATCTATCTCACCCATCACCGCCATCTCTGCGAGATTGCGCGGGAGAGCTGTCCGGGCGTTCGGATCCACGCGCTTCCGTGACCGCGCGCGCGGGCGTTTCGCTCAGCCCGCCAGCACGACCAGACGTGCGAACCCGTCGCGATAGACGCCAAGCGCCACCACGCGGCCCGCGCCGTCGAGGGCTTCGCCGAGCGCGCCCAGATCGGCGACCGGCGCCCCGTTCACCGAGGTGACAACATCGCCCGGCGAGAGCCCGACCATCGCGGCGGGCGAGCCACGCGCGACATCGGTGACGAGCACCCCATCGACGTCGCCGAAGCCCGGGAACCCGGGGCCGAGCGGCTCGAATTCGATACCGGCCAGCGCGGGCGGGAGATCGCCGAGTGCCGCCGGTCCGCCTGCCTGCCGACCGTCATCGACGCGCCCTAGGGTCGCCTCGACGAAGAGCCGCGCGGCGTTCCGCTCTAACCCAATCCGCACCGGCGTGCCGGGCGCGGCGAGCCCGATCCGGTTGCGCAAATCGCCCGCCCCGTCGATCTGAACACCGTCGACGCTGACGATGATATCGCCCGGGCGAAGGCCCGCCTCGGCCGCTGCCGTGCCTGGGGCAACTTCGGCCACCACCGCGCCGCGGCGGGCCCTCGCATCGAGCGCATCGGCCAGATCGCGCGTCAGGTCCTGGATCGTCACGCCGAGACGGCCGCGGCTGACGGCGCCCGTGTCGACGATCTGCTCGAGGATCGCGCTTGCGATGTTAATCGGTACGGCAAAGCCGATGCCGACATTGCCGCCCGCGGGCGAGACGATGGCGGTGTTGATGCCGACGAGCTTGCCGTCGAGGGTGACGAGCGCGCCGCCCGAATTGCCCGGATTGATCGACGCATCGGTCTGGATGAAGTCTTCGTAGCCGTCCGGGTTGATCCCCGTGCGGCCGAGCGCGCTGACAATGCCCGACGTTACAGTTTGGCCGAGCCCGAACGGGTTGCCCACCGCGACGACGAAATCGCCGACCTTGAGCGCGTCGCTGTCGCCGAGCGGCAGCGCGCTCAAGCCGTCGGCCTCGATCTGGAGGACGGCGATGTCGGTCTCGGGATCGCTGCCGATCACTTCCGCGGCGACCTCGCGGCGGTCCTTGAGGGTGACCCGAACCTCGCCGGCGCGCTCGACCACGTGGTGATTGGTGAGCACGTAGCCCGCTTCGGCGTCGACAATCACGCCAGAGCCCGCCGAGAGCGTCCGCCGCCCGGGGGCGTCGAAGCGATCCGGTCCACCGAAGAACCGGCGAAAGAAGGGATCGCGAAAGAGCGGGCTGTCCGCGCCACGGCCCTGGCGTTCGACGGCGATATTCACGACCGCATCGGTGGTGCGCTCGAGCACGGGCGCAATGGTCGGGATGCCGCGGCCGTCGGTCATGACGGCGGATGGGCCGGGCGTCTCGGCGAAAGCGGCCGCGGGCAGAAGCGCGACGCCCAGGACGAACGAGACGAGGGGTCTGAAATTCGGACGCATGTCGGTTTCCTCTCACTTCGGTGGCGTATGTGCTGACACGGACGAACGCCGCCGCTCCGCTGCCGGCTCGCGCGGGCGTGATCCGGGCCTGGTTTCGACCCCGAATGGCCGCAGCCGGTCGGCTCCGGGAGGCGTCCCCGTTTCAAGCGCGAGATGGCGATCCGCGCCCGAGCGGGCAAGAGCGTCCCGGCCTCGGCCAAGTCGGCACAAATCTCGCCTGACTATTCGCGTGCGGCGGTCCGGCTGCATTTTGCCCTGGTCGATGTCACCCGAATGACATATATCCCCGATAGTGTGCCAGTGCTTCGGCCGGTGGGCATTGGGCCCGTCCGGTCCGAAACGAACGGAGGACCACCATTCTCAACGGTCACAAGTCTGTGCAGCCCACGGACATGCTCGTCCCGGTTCCCGACGCATCGGGCCCGGACGCCCTCGAGAGCGATGCGCTGCTCGCCCTCACCCTTTCCTCGCTCGACCAGGACGCCGGCGAAGACATCGTCTCGATCCCGCTTGCCGGGAAATCGGACGAGGCCGATCACATGGTGATCGCGTCAGGGCGCTCCAGTCGCCACGTCGCGGCGCTGGCCGAGAAGCTCGCCGAGAAGCTCAAGCACGACGCAGGCGTGCTCGCCCGGATCGAAGGGCGCGAGGCGGCGGACTGGGTGCTGATCGACGCGGGCGATATCATCGTTCACATCTTCCGGCCCGAGGTTCGGGATTTCTATCAGCTCGAGAAGATGTGGATGACGCCGACGGACCGGACGGCACGGGTCGCGGCCCGGGCCTGAGCCCGCGCGGGCGTGCGGCTGACCGTCGCGGCGGTGGGACGGCTTCGGGGCGGGCCCGAGGCCGAGCTCGTCGCCGATTATCTCGAGCGGACAACCGCGACCGGCCGGCCCGGCGGGATCGGCCCCGCGGGCCTTGTCGAGATCGACGAGCGCAAAGCCGCGACCCGGGCGGCCCAATCGGCGGGGCTTTTGGCGTCGGTTCAGGCCGCCGCTGTCTGCGTTGCGCTCGATGAACGGGGACGGGCACTGCCCTCCCGGGATTTCGCCGCGACGCTTGCCCGATGGCGCGATGCGGGGCGGCCGGAGGCTACGTTCCTGATCGGCGGTGCGGACGGCCACACCCCCGAGATCCGCGACCGCGCCGATTTCGTTCTCTCGTTCGGGCCGATGGTCTGGCCCCATCGCCTCGTGCGCGTGATGTTGGCAGAGCAACTGTTTCGTGCCGTCTCGATCCTGGCGAAGACGCAATATCACCGAGATTGAAGAGCGCCTTGTGCGCCGCGGGAAACCCTCCTACCCCTAGAGGCCATGGCTCAGCATTCCCCAAATCGTGCGCCGGTCGTGCTTTCGATCCTCGACGGCTGGGGCCTGTCGAACCGCCGCGAAGGCAATGCCGTCGCGCTCGCGCACACGCCGGTCTTCGACCGTATCCGCGCACGCTTCCCGTCGGCGACGCTCTCGGCCTCGGGCGCCGATGTGGGGCTGCCAGAGGGACAGATGGGCAACTCCGAGGTGGGCCACACCAATATAGGCGCGGGGCGCGTGGTCTTGATGGACCTGCCGAAGATCGACCGCGCCTTAAGCGACGGCCGCTTCGCCGAAACCCCGGCGCTGCTGCGATTTGCGGACCGGCTCCGGACGACCGGCAATCGCGCGCATCTCCTTGGCCTCGCCAGCCCCGGCGGCGTGCACAGCCACCAGCGCCACATCGCGGCCACCGCCCGCGCGCTCGTCCAGAGGGGCGTGCCGGTCGCGCTCCATCTCTTCACAGACGGGCGCGACGTGGCCCCCGAGAGCGCAGATGCCCAGGTCGCCGCTCTTCTCGATGAGATCGGAGATCTTGACGCCGTCCGGGTCGCGACCGTGATGGGCCGCTTCTATGCCATGGATCGGGACAAACGCTGGGACCGGGTCGCCGCTGCGGTCCGCTGCATCGAAGGGCGTGCCGGGTACGAGGCGCCCGACGCGCGCACGGCCATTGCGGCGGCGCGAGCCCGTGGCGAGACCGACGAGTTCATCGCTCCGACCCGGATCGTCGGCCCGGACGGATGCGTGGCCGTCGCCGAGGGAGACGGGCTCTTCTGCGCGAATTTCCGCGCCGATCGGGTCCGTGAGATCCTCGGCGCTCTCCTCGACGACGGGACGGAAGCGGCGTCCGAAATCCCCCGATGCGAGGGCGTGCCGCGCTTCGGCCCTGCTCTCGGCATGGTGAGTTATTCGGACACACTCGACCGGGTGATGGAGGCGATGTTCCCGCCTGAGGCGTTGGCGAACACGCTCGGAGAATGGGTCGCCGCACAGGGCCTCGCGCAATTCCGCCTCGCCGAGACCGAAAAATACCCCCACGTCACGTTCTTCCTGAACGGAGGCCGGGAAGAGCCCTTTGCGGGCGAAGACCGCGCCATGCCGTCCTCGCCAAAGGTGCGCACCTATGACCTCGCCCCCGAAATGGCGGCCGAGGAGGTCGCGGACCGGCTGGTCGAGGCCATCCGGGCGCGATATCCTCTGATCGTGGTAAATTTCGCGAACCCAGATATGGTCGGGCACACGGGCGATCTCGCCGCCACCATCCGTGCGTGCGAGACCGCGGATCGCTGTCTCGGCCGCGCGCTCGCCGCGGTCGAGGATGCGGGCGGCGCGCTTTTGCTGACCGCAGACCATGGCAATGCGGAATGCATGACCGATCCCGCCGGAGGGCCGCATACCGCACATACGACGAACCCCGTGCCCGTCAGCCTCGTCGATTTCCGCGCCGGTGCCGCGCGCCGGCTTGCGCATGGCCGCCTCGCCGATCTCGCCCCGACGGTGCTCGCGCTGATGGGGCTGGCGCAACCGGCCGAGATGACCGGCCGCTCGCTTCTCGAGGACGGTCCGTGAGACGGACCGCGGCGCTCCTTCTGGCGGGGCTTCTCGCCGGTCCGGCCGGGGCCGTGGATGTCGCGACTTCGACAGCCGCGGCGGGCGCCCAGGCCCGCATCGCCGAGGCGCGTGCCCTTCTCTCCGAGGCCGAGGCCGCCCTCTCGCAAGCCGGCGGGCGCCGGTCGCGTCTCCAGGCGCTCGGTCAGGGCATCCAGGCCCACGAGGCGGCCCTCGCCGCTCTGAGGGCGGGGTTGCGGCTGATGGCGACCGAAGACCGTCGTCTGATCGAGGGGCTGAACGCCGAACGCGGGCATTACCAGCTTTTGCTCGGCGCACTCCAATCGCTCGCCCGGGCCCCCCGCTCGGCGCTCCTCGTCTATCCGGACGGACCGCTCAAAGCCGCGCGCGCCGTCGGTCTCTTGGCCGAAGTGGTCCCCGAGCTCGAGCGCGCCACCTCGCGCCTCACTGCCCGCCTCGAAGGCCTGCGACGGCTCCGCGACCGCCAGGAGACAGCGCGACGCGAAGCCAAGGCCGCCCTCGCCGCGCTGCAAGCGCTTCGCGGCGAAAGCCTCCGCGCCAAACGAAACGCGCCAGACGCGCCGAGCCGCGAGACGGTGATCGCCCAAGCGGCCCTCGCCGCGGAAAGCGCCCGCTCCCTCGACGCGCTGGCCCTTGCGCTCGAAGCCACGCTGCCCGTGGACACCGGCGCCGCCCAGTTCGTCGACCAGCGCGGCAAGCTGCCCTTGCCGGTGGCAGGCAGGATCGCCGGTGTCTTCGGCGGCGTCGATCCCTGGGGCCGCACCGGGCAGGGCCTGACGCTCTCGGCGCCGGCTTATGCCCAAGTCAGCGCCCCCTGGGACGGAACCGTGCGATTTGCCGCGCCGATCACGGACATGGGAACAGTGGTCATTCTAGAGCCCCAAGAGGGGTGGCTCATGGTATTTGCCGGGCTAGCATACTCAGGGCGTCGGGCCGGCGAGACCGTGCTGGCCGGCGAGCCCATCGGCGATCTCGGCGGCCCTCTGCCGTCAAGCGAGGAATTTCTTCTTGAAGCCAGCGGCGAGGCCGGTCCAATCCCGACGGAGAAACTTTACGTCGAAATCCGCCGGGCCGACGTGGCGATCGATCCCGCGCCCTGGTTCGTGACAACAGGCAAGTGAGGCCCCAACACATGCGCAATACAGTTCTGGCACTCTTGGTAGGCACCGCCGTCGGTGCAATCCTGCCGCACGTGGCCCAAACCTCGTTCGCCCAAGAGAACTCGGCGCGGAACACCTACGAGTATCTGGATCTCTTTGGCAGCATCTTCGAGCGCGTCCGCAGCGCTTATGTTGAGGAAGTCGACGAGCAGGAGCTGATCGAAGCGGCGATTGACGGCATGCTCGCTTCGCTCGATCCGCACTCCTCGTATCTCGCGCCCGAAAGCTTCGAGGACATGCGCGAGCAGACCAAGGGCGAGTTCGGCGGTCTCGGCATCGAAGTCACCATGGAGAACAGCTTCGTCAAAGTCGTCGCGCCGATCGACGACACGCCGGCGGCGAATGCCGGGCTCGAGGCGGGCGACTTCATCACGCATATCGATGGCGAATCGGTCCTCGGCCTCACGCTCTCCGATGCGGTCGAGCGGATGCGCGGCCCCGTCGGCTCCGAGATCACGATCACCGTCAGCCGCGAAGGCGAAGAAGAACCATTCGATGTGACCATCGTCCGCGACATCATCACGATCCGAGCGGTTCGTTCGCGGGTCGAAGGCGATATCGGCGTGCTGCGGATTACGACATTCAACGAAAACACGACCGACAGCCTCGAAGAAGCCATCCGCGAAGTCCGAGAACAGATCGGCGAAGACGCGATCCAGGGCTATGTGATCGATCTGCGCAATAACCCAGGCGGTCTGTTGAGCGAGGCGATATCGGTCGCCGACACCTTCCTGGAGGAAGGCGAGATCGTCTCCACGCGCGGGCGGAATCTCGAGGAGGCGGACCGGCGGAACGCCCAACCCGGCGACTTCACCGATGGCAAACCACTCGTCGTGCTCATCAACGAAGGCTCCGCCTCGGCATCCGAGATCGTCGCGGGCGCGCTTCAGGATCAACGCCGCGCGATTGTCGTCGGCGCCAAGAGCTTCGGCAAAGGATCGGTCCAGACGGTCATGCGCCTTGGCGACAAGGGCGCGATGAAACTGACAACTGCCCGCTATTACACGCCGTCGGGGCGCTCGATCCAGGCGCTCGGCATCGAGCCCGACATCCTCGTCGAAGAACGCCGCATTGCCGAGGCGGAGGATGACCAACAGCGCCGTCTCCGCTCCGAAGCGGATCTGCGCGGCAGCCTGTCGAACGAGCTCTCCGACGAAGAGCGTCAGCAACTCGAAGAGGAGCGGGCCCGTCACGAGGCGACGGCGAACCTCCGGGCGGAAGATTTCCAGCTCGCCTATGCGCTCGATCTCTTGAGCGGTCTCGCGATCTACAACCGCGGTCGCTGATTGGACGCGGGGAGGCGCGCGGTGTCGGGGCTCTCACAGGCTGAGATCGCCGCTCTCCCCTTTCGGCCTTGCGTGGGCCTCGTGCTCCTCAATCGGGAGGGCGAGGTCTTCGCGGGACAACGCATCGACTCGACCCTCGACGCCTGGCAGATGCCCCAAGGCGGGATCGATCCCGGTGAGACTCCCGTCCAAGCTGCGCTCCGGGAGCTCCAAGAAGAAACCGGTGTCTTACCCAATCGCGTCTCGGTGTTGCGCGAGAGCCGAGACTGGCTCAATTACGATCTTCCCCCGCATTTGATCGGTCGACTTTGGGGCGGTCAATACCGCGGTCAGACACAGCGTTGGTTCGCATGCAGTTTCTTGGGCACGAACGCCGAGATCCGGATCGACACGGACGAGCCCGAATTTCGGACCTGGGCGTGGATGCGTCCCGACGATCTGCTCGACCGGATTGTGCCGTTCAAGCGCGACACCTATGACCGGGTTTTCGCGGAGTTTGCCGATCTCTTGCGGTGGGACGGATCGAGACCCGACGCCTAAGCCGGACACCGCCCGTCTTGCAGTTCAGAGCTTCTGCGCGTTCCCGGCCACGCGCGTCCGGCGAATATCGACGGGCTCTTCGCCTTCGGTAAAGGCAAACACATAGTCGTCGCCATACCGGAACACCATCGCGCACCCCGTGGCCCCCTCGATCCAGGGGCCATCCCAAACCGGACAGAAGCGGCCGTCTTCGGCCACAATCCAGCGCCCTTCGACGCGAAGCCGCCCTTTGTCTTTGGGGTTAATCGCCAGCCCGGTCATGCTGCCGTCGTCGCGCAGATAAACGTGCCGAACCATATCCTCGCCCGCCTGGGAGAGCGTCGAGTCTCTGAGGAAAATGCGCGCTTCGGCGGCAGTGAGCGGCGAGGTCGTGCGCTCTTCGATCGGCACCGGCGTGCTGTCGTTCGAGCCGGTGCACGCAGCGACCACGCAGGCGACGGTGAGCCATCCGGCGCCCCGCCGCGTGGTCAGATGAGCCCGATCAGGGCGCACCCCGGCCCTCGAGAATTGCCCGATAATCGTAGAGGGTCTGCAACGTGGCGATTTTACGATCCTCGCCCGCTTCCTCGTGGGCGGTCTCGGCCGCCTTCACCTTGCCGTCGAGCCATTCGCCCGTGACCTTCTCGGCCTCGACCGCCTCTTCCGCTACGACGGCGACGACCTCGGGAGTGATCTCGGCAAAGCCGCCGGTCACGAAGAACCGCGTCTCCCCGGTGCCTTCGACGATCACATAGCCGGGCCGCAGCGTGGTCAGCATCGGCACATGCTGCGGCATGGCGGTGAGCTCTCCCTCCATGCCCGGAATGCGCACCGAACGTGCCTGCATGGAGGCAAGCTTCCGCTCGGGGCTCACCAGTTCGAAGGTCATCTCGTTCAAGCTCGCCTCCCCTGCTCGCTCTGCCCGTGGCTCACGCCGCTTCCGCTGCCATCTTCTGCGCTTTCTCCACCGCCGCGTCGATGTCGCCGACCATATAGAACGCGGCCTCTGGCAGGTTATCGAACTCGCCGTCGACGAGGCGCCGGAAGCCGTCAACCGTCTTGTCGACCGGAACATAGACGCCCGGCGATCCGGTGAAGACCTCGGCGACGAAGAACGGCTGGCTGAGGAAACGCTGGACTTTGCGCGCCCGGGCCACGGTCAGTTTGTCTTCTTCGGAGAGTTCGTCCATCCCGAGGATCGCGATGATATCCTGGAGCGCTTTATAGCGCTGAAGGATCGACTGAACCGACCGTGCGGTCTCGTAGTGCTGTTTACCGACGACCGCCGGCTCGAGGATGCGGCTTGTCGAGTCGAGCGGATCCACCGCCGGGTAAATCCCCAATTCGGCGATCGAACGGTTGAGCACGGTCGTCGCGTCGAGGTGGGCAAAGGAGGTGGCCGGCGCCGGATCGGTCAAGTCGTCCGCGGGCACGTAGATCGCCTGCACGCTGGTGATCGAGCCCTGCCGCGTCGAGGTGATCCGCTCCTGGAGCGCGCCCATATCCGTCGCAAGCGTCGGCTGATAGCCCACCGCCGAGGGGATCCGGCCGAGAAGCGCCGACACCTCCGAACCCGCCTGCGTAAACCGGAAGATGTTGTCCACGAAGAACAGCACGTCGGAACCGGACTCGTCGCGGAACTGCTCGGCCAGGGTCAGACCCGTAAGCGCCACCCGCGCCCGGGCGCCCGGAGGCTCGTTCATCTGGCCATAGACGAGCGCGACTTTCGAATCCGCCAAGTTATCCTTGTTGATAACGCCCGAATCCATGAATTCGTAATAGAGATCGTTGCCTTCGCGCGTCCGCTCGCCGACACCGGCAAAGACCGACAGACCGCCGTGACCCTTGGCGATGTTGTTGATCAGCTCCTGGATCAGCACGGTCTTGCCCACACCGGCGCCGCCGAAGAGGCCGACTTTCCCGCCCTTGGCATAGGGCGCGAGCAGATCGACCACCTTGATCCCGGTCTCGAGGATGCCCGCTTCCGTCGACTGCGACATGAAGTCGGGCGCCGGCCGGTGGATCGGACGGGTCTCGTCGGACTGCACGGCCGGGCCTTCGTCGATGGGCTCGCCGACCACGTTCAGAATGCGCCCGAGCGTCGCGCGGCCCACCGGCACGGCGATCGGCTGCCCGGTGTCCTTCACGTCCTGTCCACGCACGAGCCCCTCAGTGCCGTCCATCGCGATCGCGCGTACGCTGTTTTCGCCGAGATGCTGCGCCACTTCGAGCACCAGCCGCTGCCCGCGGTTCTCGGTCTCGAGCGCGTTCAGAATCGCAGGCAAATGGTCGCCATCGAACTTCACGTCCACGACGGCGCCGATCACCTGGGTGATTTTTCCGACGGCTTGGGTCATCTCAGTCCCTCCACATTCTCTGCCGCAGCGTCAGCCGGCCGGGTCGCCGAGCCAGGTCTCCGGCAGGTCAATCGCGATCACTTTCCAACCGAAATCCTGCAGCGCCATCGTAAGGCGCGCGCTTCCGGGCCCGAGCTCGGGGCTTTGCAACTCTATCTCGAAGCTGGTCGGTCCCGTGAAGAACGCCCATGCAACCGCGTCGAGCGGCGCATCCACGAGGCCCTCAGGCAAGGTAGGCTCCGGCAACTCGACCCCGGGCGCCAGCGCATCGCCGAGCCCGCTCGCATCCGCCGCCCCGCGCGCCAGATCGAGCGCCCGTCCCGCGTCGACCCCCGCTTCGCGGGCGAGCCCTTCGACAAGCCCGAACGCCCCGGTGCGGGGGGCCTCTTCAGTGGCCGGCGGCGCGCTCGGTGCCGTTTCGGTCTCTGCGACCGGCTCCGCCTCGGTGCCGGCCCGGCGGGCCAGCTGCGCCACTTGCTCTGAGGTAACGAACCGCTCGACAAACTCGGATGCGAGCCGTGGCGCAAGGTTCGCCGCCGCCTGACGACCGATCGCTGCGGCACCGCTGTCGCCGAGCCGCTCGATCCGCGCGAGCATCGCCGCTTCGACATCCGCCTTTACCGATGCCCGAAACGCCGGCCAATCGATCCGGGCCTCCAGCACCTCCGCATCGCCGTCCCGAAAGCCGCCGGACAACTGGTAGAGCGACGCATAGGGCCAGGCCCCGTAACCGAGCGCGGACAGACCGACGAGGGCGATCAGCCACCGCATCAGACCGCCTCGGCCCCCGAGATGATCTCGATCAGTTCCTTGGTAATCGCCGCTTGGCGCGAGCGGTTGTACTGAATTGTGAGCCGGTCGATCATTTCGCCCGCATTCCGCGTCGCATTGTCCATGGCGGCCATGCGTGCGCCCTGCTCAGAGGCGGCGTTCTCGAGCAGTGCCCGGAATATCTGGACGCCCAAGTTCCGCGGAAGAAGATCACGCAAGATCTCTTCTTCCTCGGGCTCGTACTCGTACCCAGCATCGGGGAGCGCCCCTTCGGCCTCGGCCTCCGCCTCATAGGCGCTAAGGTCTATCGGAACGATTTGTTGCGCTGTCGCAATCTGGCTCATCACCGACACAAATTTGTTGTAGTAAAGCGTTGCTACGTCGAATTCGCCCGCCTCAAACCGCGTGAGTACCTCTTCGGCGATCCGTTGCGCATCGGTGTAGCCGACCCGCTTTACGTCGGTCATGTCGATGTGACCAATGAAGTACTGACTGTAGTCGCGGCGGAGCTGATCGCGGCCTTTCTTGGCCACGGTCAGGATCTTGACCGTTTTGCCCTGACCGATGGCCGCATCGATATCAGCACGCGCGCGGCGGACGATCTGGCTGTTGAAGCCCCCGCAGAGCCCGCGTTCGGCCGTGGCCACCACGAAGAGATGCACGTCCGACTTCCCAGTTCCGACCATCAATCGGGGTGCGGTTGGGCTATCCTTCGTCGCTTTCGCCAAATTGCCGACGACCACGTCGAACCGTTCGGCATAGGGCCGCGCGCTCTCGGCGGCCTCCTGCGCACGGTTCAGTTTGGCGGCGGCCACCATTTTCATCGCCGAGGTGATTTTCCTCGTCGACTTAACCGAATTGATCCGGTTCTTGAGATCCTTAAGGCTCGGCATGCCGTCGTCCTCCGGCTAACCCCCGCCCTCAGGCGAAGGTCCGCTTGACCTCTTCGACCACGTTACGGATGCGGTCGGCGAGGTCGCCCTCTACCTTCCGGTCATGATCGCGAATATTGTCGAGCAGATCTTTATGGTTGTTCCGAAGTTCGGTCAGCAGCGCGTCTTCGAACTCGACCACACGGCGGGTCTGCACGTCGTCAAGATAGCCTTGCGTGCCGGCGAAGATCACGCACACCTGCTCGGCGTTCGTAAGCGGCGAATACTGCGGCTGTTTCAAAAGCTCCGTGAGCCGCGCACCACGGTTGAGGAGCTTTTGAGTGGCCGCATCGAGGTCGGATCCGAACTGCGCAAAAGCGGCCATCTCCCGATACTGCGCGAGCTCGAGCTTGATTTTGCCCGCTACCGATTTCATTGCCTTAGTTTGTGCGGACGAGCCCACACGACTGACCGAAAGGCCGACATTCACCGCGGGGCGGATGCCCTGATAAAACAACCCGGTCTCAAGGAAGATCTGCCCATCGGTGATCGAAATCACGTTGGTCGGAATAAAGGCCGACACGTCGCCTGCCTGGGTCTCGATAATCGGCAGCGCTGTGAGCGACCCGCTGCCGTTGTCTTCGTTCAACTTCGCCGCCCGCTCGAGAAGACGCGAGTGCAGGTAAAACACGTCGCCTGGATAAGCCTCACGCCCCGGCGGGCGGCGGAGCAGCAGCGACATCTGACGATAGGCTACGGCCTGTTTCGACAGGTCGTCAAAGATGATCAGGGCGTGCATGCCGTTGTCGCGGAAATACTCCGCCATGGCGCACGCTGCATAAGGCGCAAGGTACTGCATCGGCGCCGGCTCTGACGCAGTTGCAGCCACCACGATGGAGTAATCGAGCGCGCCCTTGTCCTCAAGGATCTTGACGAACTGCGCGACTGTCGAGCGCTTTTGACCGACGGCGCAGTAAATGCAGTAGAGCTTTTTGTTTTCGTCGTCGCCAGCGACGTCGTTGTAGTTCTTCTGGTTCAAGATCGCGTCGAGCGCGACCGCGGTTTTGCCGGTCTGCCGGTCGCCGATGATCAGCTCGCGCTGACCGCGCCCGATCGGGATCAGCGCATCGATCGCCTTGATACCGGTCGCCATCGGCTCGTGTACGGATTTCCGCGGGATGATCCCGGGCGCCTTCACATCGGCGATGCGCCGCTCTGCGAACATCACCGGACCTTTGCCGTCGATCGGGTTGCCGAGCGCGTCGACCACGCGCCCGAGCAGACCCTTCCCGCACGGCACATCCACGATCGTGTCGGTGCGCTTGACCGTGTCGCCTTCCTTAATGTCCCGGTCGGACCCGAAAATCACGATCCCGACATTGTCGCTTTCGAGATTGAGCGCCATGCCGCGAATTCCGTTCGGGAATTCGACCATCTCGCCGGCCTGCACCTTGTCGAGGCCGTAAACCCGGGCGATGCCGTCGCCGACCGACAGCACGCGGCCGACGTCGGCCACCTGCGCGTGGGCGCCGTAGTTTTGGATCTGCTCTTTGAGGATGGCGGAAATTTCCGCCGCGGCGATGGCCATGCGATCACGCCCCTTTCATTGCGCCGACGAGTCCGTCGATCTGTGTGCGCAGCGAACTGTCGAACATGCGCGAGCCGACGCGCACGACGAGTCCGCCCAAAATCTCCGGCGCAACGCGCGCCGTCACGTCCACGTCCCGGCCCAAGGCCTGACGCAGCGCGTCCTTCACGCCGCCGAGCTCACCGTCGGTGAGCGGGCGGGCGGTTTCGACCTCAGCCGTCAGCACGCCCCGGTGGGCGGCGACGCGTTCGCGAAAGGCTGTGATGGCCTGGCCCACCGCCGACCCGCGCCGATTGGCGGCCAGCGTGCCCAGAAACTTCGACGCCAGTCCGCTCAGCCCGGCCTTTTCGGCGACGGCCGTGATCGCCTGCGCCTTGTCGGACGCGGCGAACGCCGGATTGGCGAGCAGCGCGCGCAGCTCCTCGGATTCGGCCAAGACGGTGTCGAACCGGTCTAGGTCCGCCGCCACGGCGTCGAGCGCGCCGCCGTCTTGAGCCAATTCAAACAGCGCAGCGGCGTAACGCTCGCCGGCTTGCGCGCTTTCGGATCGATCGCCTGCCACGGGTGCGACGCTCTTTCTGAT
>JBHJGX010000047.1:0-9179 GCA_050331395.1 Paracoccaceae bacterium | reverse complement strand
GGTGCCCCCCCGGGTGCGCAAGGTGTCCCGTCAGGCCGCTGCTGCCGGCGCGAAACGCTCGTAGAACCCCGTCCCCGACCGGGCCATGTCGGCCAAGAGCGCGGGCGGTGCGAAGCGCTCCCCATGGGTCGCCGCCAGCCGCTCGGCCGCGGCCCGCACCGTCTCCGCCCCCACCCGGTCGATCCACGAGAACGGCCCGCCCGACCACGGCATGAAACCCCAGCCGAGGATTGCCCCCACATCGCCTTCGCGAATGTCGCTTAGCACGCCGTCCTCGAGCGCGCGGACCGCCTCGAGCACTTGCACCAGCCGCAGCCGCTCCTGGACTGCCGCCACCGGGGGCTGCACCCGCGCCAGCGGATAGATCTCGCTGAGCCCGGGCCAAAGGCCCGTGCGCTTGCCGCGCGCGTCGTAGTCGTAGAGCCCGGCACCCGATTTCCGCCCGAGCCGGCCACGGCGGATCACCATCTCCTCGAGAAGATCGTCGGCACCTGTGCGCCGATAGGCCTCGCCCATCGCCGCCGCGGTGGCCTTGACGATCGAGAGCCCGAGCTCGAGCGAGGTGTCATCGACCAGCTGGAGCGGTCCGACCGGCATCCCCATGGCCTTCGCGGCGTTCTCGACGAGCGCCGGGCGCACGCCCTCGGTGACCAGGATCACGCCTTCGTAGACGTAAGGCAGGATGCACCGGTTCGCATAGAAGAACCGGGCGTCGTTGACGACGATGGGGGTCTTGCGCAGCTGCCGGACGAAATCGAGCGCGGTCGCCACGGCGGCGGGGCCGGTGTCGCGCCCGCGGATGATCTCGACGAGGAGCATCCGGGCGACCGGGGAGAAAAAGTGAATGCCGACGAAGCGGGTCGGGTCGGCGCTCGCGCGGGCGAGCTCGCTGACGGGCAAGCTCGAGGTGTTGGTGGCGAGGATCGCGTCGGGGCCGAGCTCGCCGGCGGCGCGGCCGAGCACATCCGCCTTGATGCCCGGGTCCTCGAAAACCGCTTCGATGACGAGATCCGCGCCCCGGAGCGCGGCCATCTCCGCCGAGGGGGTCAACCGGGCGAGCGCCTCGTCGCGTGCCGCGCCGCTCATCCGGCGTTTCGCAACCGCCTCGTCGAAGGCGGCGTTCACCCGGGCCCGGCCCGCCTCGGCGGCCTCCGCATCCCGATCGAGCAACACGACCTCGACCCCGGCCGCCAGAGCGACCTCGGCGATACCCGCCCCCATCATGCCCGCGCCGATCACCCCGAGGCGCCGCACCCGCCGGTCGGGGACACCGCCCGGCCGGGCCGCGCCCTTCTCGAGCGCCTGCTTGTTAAGGAAGAGCGAGCGGATCATCGCCGCCGCCGTCGGCTCCAGGATCACATGGGTAAACCAGCGCGCCTCGATCCGAATCGCCGTGTCGAAGGGCACGAGGGCGCCTTCGTAGATCGCCGAGAGCATGGCTTTTGCCGCCGGATAGACGCCCTGGCTCTTGCCGTGGGTCATCGCGACGCCGCCGAGGAAAAGCTCAAAGCCCTCTCGGGTATAGGGTGCGCCGCCGGGCATCTTAAAGCCCTTGCGGTCCCAGGGTTTGCGAATATCGGTGCCGGCCAGCTCTTCCGCCGCGGCACGGGCGCGCTCGAGAAGTGTGTCCGGCGCGACCGTCTCGTCGACGAGCCCGGCCGATTTCGCACGCGCGGGATCGGGGGTCTTGCCCTCGAGAAGATAGGGCGCTGCCCCCATCAGCCCGAGCATGCGCACGAGCCGCGTGGTGCCCCCCGAACCGGGGAAAAGGCCGACCTTGATCTCCGGCAAACCGATCTTGGCGTCGGAGCGGTCGGCGACGATGCGCCGGTGGCAGGCGAGGCCAAGCTCGAGCCCGATGCCGACGGCGGTGCCGGGCGCGGCCCAAACCGTCGGCTTGCCGCCGGCGCCGGTCTTCGGATCCGCGCCTCCCGTCTCGATTTTGCGCAGGATCCGGTGGAGATCCATCACAAAGTCGAAAACGGTCTCGGCGGGACGCTCGGTCTTCGCGGCCTCGGATTTGAGCGTGGCGAGCACGGAGAGGTCCATGCCGCCGGCAAACTCCGCCTTGGCCGAGGTCAGCACGATCGCGCGCACGGCCGCGTCGCCGAGCGCCGCATCGAGCGCCCGGTCGAGCGAGCGCATCCCCTCTAGGGTCAGCACGTTCATCGAGGCGTCGGGCAGATCCCAGGTGATGGTGGCGATGCCGTCCTCGACGCTCAGGCGGAAAATCTCGGTCATGGGGGTCCTGCCTTGGGTTCGGGGTGGGTCGGCCGGCCCGCAATGCGGCCGCAGATCACGGAAAGCGGTCTTCGGGCTCGGTGAGGGCCGTGCCGTCGCGGCGGGTGTACCAACTCCGGCCGTCCGCATCATGGGCGACGAGATCGACGTCGGCATAGTGGCAGCGGTCGGCCGCGGGCCGACTGCCGATCTCGAGATAGGTCGCGGGCGCGCTCCCGCGATTGATGAAGTGATGGGCATTCGCGACGCCCGCCTTGAAGCCCGCCGCCTCGCCGGGACCGAGCACCGTCTCGCCGGTCTCCTCGACGAGGATCAATTCACCCGAGAGCACGAAGACCGCCTCGTCCTCGACCTCGTGCCAATGGCGGAGCGAGGAGACGCCACCAGGCGGCAGAGCGGTCAGGCTGACGCCGAATTGCGTGAGGCCCACCGCATCGCCGAGGCGCTGCCGGAGCCGGTCGGCAAAGGGCGCGCCATGGGGCGGCGGATAGTCCGATCCCCGTGTTTTGGGTGCGGCGGCGAGGTCGATCTTGGGCATCGGCTCAGTACTCGGTCCCGTCGCGGCGGTAGAACCGGCTGGCGCCCTCGGTCCGCACGAGGGCGAGGTCGTCGTCCGGATAATGCACCCGCTCGTCCGGCAGGCGCGGGCCGATCTCGAGGAGCGTCGCCGGCGCATCGCCCCGGTTCACGAAATGATGCGCGTCCAGCGTGCCGGCCTTAAAGCCCGCCGCCTTGCCCGGGCCGAGCGTCTCGGCGCCCGCATCGCTGATCAGCTCGACCGTGCCCGCGACGACGAAAACGAGCTCGTCCTCGCGCTCGTGCCAGTGGCGGATCGCGGTGATCTGGCCGGGGGCGAGCGTGACGAGGTTGATCCCCACCGCCTCGAGCCCCGCCGCCCGGGACAGGAGCACCCGCTCGACGCCGGCACAGCGGCCACGAAAGGGCTCGGGGTAACTGTCGATGCCGATGCGGCGCGGTGCGGTCGCAAGGTCGATCTTGGGCATGGAGCCTCCTTAGCGGGCGAGTTCGGTGAGCGGACGGGTCAGAACGCAGCAATTTCCCGGCACCGCGTCGATCATCAGGACGGCGACGCGCGGACCGTCGTGATCGCGGCGGATCGCATAGGAGGCGCGGAACGTGCCGAGTGGCGCGCCGGACGCGTCGTGGATCAGATCCTTGACCGACGCGGTGACCACGGCGGCATCGGGGTCGGAGACGAGCGTCACCTGCCGCCGGCTGCCGGTGCCGCCGATCCGCGCGATCCCTTCAACGCCCGCCGCGATCAAAGCCCGAAGGCCCGCGCGATCGGGGATCACCCGGGTCTCGCGCCCGTCGACGACGACACACGGCAGATCGAACCCTGCGGCCACCGCGTCGAGGTCGCCGCGCTCCCGCGCCGCGTGCTGGGCGAGGAGAAAGGCCTCGATCTCGCTCATACCCGTTCAATCACCGCGGCGGCGCCCATGCCGGAGGCGACGCAAAGCGTGGCGAGCCCGGTCGTCCGGTCGCTCCGCTCGAGCTCGTCGAGGAGCGTGCCGAGGATCATCGCCCCCGTCGCGCCGAGCGGGTGGCCCATCGCGATTGCACCGCCGTTCGGGTTGACCCGCTCCGGGTCTGCGCCGAAGGCCTGGAGGAACCGAAGCACCACCGACGAGAAGGCTTCGTTCACCTCGATTAGATCGAGATCCGCCGCGCGCATCCCGGCCGCGGCGAGCACCTTCTCGGTCGCGGGCACCGGGCCGGTCAGCATGATCGTCGGGTCCGAGCCGACCCGCGCCGTCGCCCGGATCCGCGCCCTCGGCCGGAGACCGAGCCGTTCGCCCGCCGCCCGCGAGCCCACGAGCACGCCCGCCGCCCCGTCGACGATCCCCGAGGAGTTGCCCGCGTGGTGGACATGCTCGATCCGCTCCAGATGCGGGTACTTCAAAAGCGCCACCGCGTCGAAGCCCGGCATCTGCTCGCCCATCGCCTTGAAGGACGGGTTGAGCGCGCCGAGCGACTGCATGTCGGTTCCGGGACGCACATGCTCGTCGCGCGCGAGGATCTCGATCCCGTTCTGATCCCGGACCGGCACGACCGACTTGGCGAACCGGCCCTCCTCCCTGGCGCGGGCGGGGCGGACCTGGCTTTCGACGGCGAACGCATCGACGTCGTCGCGGGAGAACCCGTACTCGGTCGCGATGATGTCGGCGGCAATGCCTTGCGGCACGAAATAGCTCTTGAGCGCGAGATAAGGATCGACGCCGATCGAGAAGCCGTCCGAGCCCATGGGCACCCGGCTCATCATCTCGACCCCGCCGGCCACATAAAGATCGCCCACGCCCGCGCGCACCTGGTTGGCGGCGAGGTTCACCGCCTCGAGCCCGCTCGCGCAGAACCGGTTGATATGGAGCCCGGGAACGCGCTCGTCCCAACCCGCATAGAGAACCGCCGATCGAGCGATCTCGCCGCCTTGCTCGCCGACCGCGGTGACACAGCCCCAGATCACGTCCTCGACTTCGGCGGTGTCGAGACCGTTGCGTTCCTCGAGCGCCGTCAGCACTCCGGCCGAGAGCCTGAGCGCGGTGACCTCATGCAGCCCGCCATCGGCCTTGCCGCGGCCCCGCGGCGTGCGTACGGCGTCGTATATAAACGCGTCGGTCATTCTTCCGCCTTTCCGTTGGTCATGCCACCTATCGCCGTCGGACGAGCCTCGACGACCGACCCGATCTGTGGCGTGCGCCCCGGGAACGGACGGACCCGCGGACGGGGGCCCGGTCCGACGGGGCCGGCGCGTGCGTCCCGCGGGATGGGATAAGCGGCGTCTCTCATTGGTGGCCTCCCTCTTCAAGAGAGGTCGCGCCCCTCTGCCGCGCAGCCGGTGTCCCGTATTCCGCGATAAAGGCCGCAAAGACGGCGTCGAGCGCGGCCGGGTCCGCATAGTCATCGAGGCGTTCGAGGAGCACCGTCAACAGGTAGTTGTTGCCGAGGCCATGCGCTTCGTTGAGCGCACGCAAGCGCGCATATGCCGCCTCGGTCGGCGCGGCGTTGAACCGCTTCGGCAATGGCAGACGCTTCGTCTTGGCTGCACTCACGTGATCGCCTCCGCCGCGCGCCCCGCATTTCGAGGCATGAGGTCGTAGGGGGTCGCCCAGCCGTCCTCTGCCCGGATCCGATCCTTCCAGGCGGAAATGTTCGGCAAACCTCCCCAATCGACGGGGATCTCGTCGTCGAAAAACAGATACGCGGCGCAAGAGAGATCGACCGTGGTCAGCCAATCGGTGGCGATCCATCGCCGATCCGCCAGATGCCCGTCGAGCACGTGGAGCGCGCGCCGGGCCCGCTCCTCGACGAACGCGATCACGGCTGGGTCTCGGGCGTCGGCCGGCGCGAAATTCAGGAGATATCGCCAAACGCCCAGCTGGCCCGAAAGCTTGTGATTGTCCCAAAGCAGCCACCGGAGCGCTTCTCGGCCGTTCTCGCGCCCCGGATCGCAGATCCCGAAAAGCGCGGACAGATAATCCAGGATCGCGCCCGACTGGGTGATATGCTCGCCCCTGTGCGTAAGAACGGGGACTTCTCCCATCGGATTGAGCGCAAGGAAGGCGTCGGACCGTGTCTCGCCGGCAAAGCCATCGACGAAGCGGGGGGCCCACTCGGCACGGGCCATCGAGAGGAGGAGCGCACATGAGTAGCACGGCCCCGATTCGGCATACCCATAAAGATGGAATTCGGCCAAACGTCCCTCCGTCCTCTGACTTTGCTGCGAGCCTAACCCACCCGGACGCCCAAGCAAATGCCGGGCCCGCCTCAGGTCGACCGCATCTTGATGCGGGCGACCCGAGGCCCGCGCTCAAAAGGCGGCCGCGGGCAGATCCATGACCGGCTCGGCGCCCGTCTCGATCCGTGCGAGGCGAAGTTTCGTCTCGGGCAACAGGCGTTTCATGTAAAACCGCCCGGTGGTGATCTTGGCCTCGTAATAATCCCGCTCCGCCCCCTCGGCCCCGGCTTCGATCGCGCGCCGTGCGGTCTTGGCCATCCGCGTCCAGGAGAGCCCCATGCAAACATGGCCGAAGAGGAACAGGAAATCCGTCGCCCCCGCCAGTGCGGCATTCGGGTTCTTCATGCCGGCCTGGAGAAAATACATCGCCGCCTGTTGCAAATCCTTCGAAGCGGATTTGAGCGGTTCGAGAAAGTCGCGGGCCAGAGCGAGGTCATCGTCGTTCTCGCGGATATAGCCCTTCACATAGTCGAAGAAGGCGCGGATCGGCGCGCCGCCGTTCATCGCGAGCTTGCGTCCGACCAGATCGAGCGCCTGGACACCTGTCGTGCCCTCGTAGACGGTCGTGATCCGCACGTCTCGGAGATACTGCGCCAGCCCGGTATCCTCCACATATCCCGCACCGCCCAAGACCTGTTGGGCGGATTGCGTGATCCGGACGCCCTCTTCGGTCAAGAACGCCTTCACAACCGGGGTAAGGAGCGCGACCATATCGCCGGCGCGGGCGCGTTCGCCCGGATCGGCGTGGCGCTTTTCCGCGTCCAACAGGAGCGCCGCCCAGGAGAGGAACGCCATCGCGCCCTCGACGAACGCCTTCTGCTCCATCAGCATGCGCCGGACATCCGGATGCACGATAATCGGATCCGCGGGTTTCTCCGGCTCGGCCGCCCCGGTGACGGCGCGGCCTTGGAGCCGGTCGCGGGCAAAGTCGGCGGCGCGCCCCTGGGCGGCCATGGCGACCGCAAGCCCCTGCATGCCGACCAGAAGCCGCGCGTCGTTCATCATCGTGAACATCGCCCGGAGGCCCTTATGCGGCTCACCGACCAGCCAACCGGTGGCACCGTCATAGTCCATCACGCAGGTCGCGTTGCCGTGGATCCCCATTTTATGCTCGAGCCCGATGCAGGCGAGCCGGTTTCGCGCGCCGAGCGTGCCGTCCGGGTTCGGCAGGAACTTCGGCACCACGAAGAGCGACAGCCCCTTGGTGCCCGCGGGCGCCTCGGGCAGCCGGGCGAGGACGAGATGCACGATATTCTCGGCCAGATCGTGCTCACCGCTCGAGATCCAGATCTTTTGCCCGGTGATCCGCCAGCTCCCGTCCTCGCCCGGCTCGGCCCGGCTGCGGATCAGTCCGAGATCGGTGCCGCATTGCGGTTCGGTCAGGTTCATCGTGCCGGTCCACGCCCCGGAGACGAGCGGCGGCAGGTAGATCCGCCGCTGTTCCTCGGTGCCGTGGGCGTGCAGCGCGCAGTAGGCCCCGTGGGAGAGCCCGTGATACATCATGAAGGCCATATTGGCGGCGGATTTGAGCGTGCCGACGGCGAGGCCCATGAGCGACGGCACCCCTTGCCCGCCGAATTCCGGGTCGCATTCGAGGCCGGGCCAGCCGCCCTCGCAAAGGACGCCCCAGGCTTCGGGATAGCCGTCGGGGGTGCGCACGACGCCGTTCTCGAGACGGCAGCCCTGCCGGTCGCCCGGCTGATTAAGGGGCGCGAGCACGTACCGGGCGATCCGTGCGCCCTCGGTCAAGATCGCCGCTGTCGTGTCCTCGTCGAGCGCGTCATAACCCTCGATCGCCGTCTCCTCGTGGATCTTCAGCGTCTCGTGCAGCACAAAGCGGTAGTCGCGTAGGCGGGGCGTGGGGTCGTACATCCGGGCCTCCTTGTCTTGGCTGGGATATCGGTAGGCCCGCCGCCTTGGTCAATTGCGGCGGGCGCGCGCCCCGGGCGGAGGGCCTTTCCCCGGGGTCGCGGCGGTGCTAACGGGCGCGTCGGGAGGCGATGCCATGAGCGACATGACGGGGGAGGACGCGATCGACCGGCTCGGTCGCCTGATGCGGGCCGGCGCAACGGCCAACCCCGACGGAGAGCTTCTCTCCGGGCTTCCCCACAGTCACGAACTCGGCATGCGGCTGCACCTGGCCGAGGACGGGGTGGCGATCCTCTCGGTGCCTTATGCCGAGCGTCTGGTGGGCGATCCGCAAACCGGCGTTCTCCATGGCGGCGTGGTGACGGCGCTTCTCGACACGGCCTGCGGCACGGCAGTGATGGCGGTCCGGGAGAAACTGAAGGCGACCGCAACCCTCGATCTGCGCATCGACTATATGCGCCCGGCCACCCGCGGGCTCGCGGTCTTCGCCTGGGCCGAGTGCTATCGGCTGACCCGGGCCATCGGCTTTGCCCGCGCCGTCGCGTACCACGAAGACCCGGCCGACCCGGTCGCCTCGGCCGCCGGGGCCTTCATGCTCGACCGCCCGTCCGATCGTCCGTCCCGGGCAGAGGGAGCCGCCCCGTGAACACCCGCCGCGAGGCCGAGCGCGACGCGATCCTCTCGGCGCTCGCCGAAGCCGTGCCCTACAACCGCTTTCTCGGCGTGCGTTTCGACCGGCTGGGCGACGAGATGACCGCCCGGCTGCCGTTTCGCGACGGGCTCGTCGGCAATCCCTTTCTGCCCGCGCTCCATGGCGGGGCGACCGGCGCGTTCCTCGAGATCACCGCGCTCATGCAGCTTGCCTGGGACCAGGCACTCGGGGTCCTCGAGGAAGGCGGCGTCGATGCGGAGGCGCTGGCCGAGGGGCGGTTTCCACCTTATCCGAAAACGATCGATATAACCGTCGACTATCTCCGTTCTGGCCGGGCGCGCGACACCTTCGCCCGCGCGCGGGTGCAGAAGTCCGGCCGTCGGGTCGCGCATCTCCATGTCGAGGCCTGGCAGGACGAGCGCGCCCGGCCGATCGCCATGTTGCGGGGGAATTTCCTGATCCCGGAACCGGGCGGCAGCTAACGCGGATCGCGCCCTCGGCGATGACAGCGGCAGGCTCGGATGCTAAGCCCCAGCGGCCGTCCGCCCTCCGTCCGGAGCTTCGCCATGACCGACCAAAGCCCCCCCGAAGCGCCGGTTGCCCGGCCGCTCCCGGCCTCGCCGCAACCGAGCTTCCCGACCCCCGGTTCGGTGCACG
>JBHJGX010000046.1:0-16744 GCA_050331395.1 Paracoccaceae bacterium | reverse complement strand
CCCCGAAAGGCTTCCCGCGTCGCCGGCCTCCGCTATCTTCGTGCCCATGACGACGCTTCCCGAGCCCTTCGCCGGCTGGTTCGCCGCGCGCGGCTGGCAGCCCCACCCGCACCAGCTCGCCCTCCTCGCCTCCGAGGCGCGGGCCCAGCTCTTGATCGCGCCGACCGGCGCCGGCAAGACCCTCGCCGGGTTCCTGCCCTCCCTTGTTGAGTTGGCCGCCCGGCCCGGCTCGGGGCTCCACACGCTCTATGTCTCACCGCTCAAGGCGCTTGCCGTCGATATCGGACGGAACCTCCGGCGCCCCGTCGAAGACATGGGCCTCCCGCTTCGCATCGAAGAGCGCACCGGCGACACCCGCGCGCATGCCCGCAAGCGCCAGCGCGCCGACCCCCCCGATATCCTGCTGACGACGCCCGAGAGCCTCGCGCTCATGCTCTCTTGGGAGGACGCGCCCCGGATCTTCGCGGGCCTCTCGCATGTGATCATCGACGAGGTGCATGCGCTTGCGGGCACGAAGCGCGGAGATCAGCTCGCCCTCGGTCTCGCCGCCCTCGACCGCATCGCGCCCCGGCACCGCCGCCGCGCGCTCTCGGCGACCGTCGACGATCCCCGCGCCATCGCCGACTGGACCGGCGCCGGCGCCGTGATCCACGAGGCCGATCCGGGCCCGCCTGCGGATATCACCATGCTCGAGGATGCGGGCGATCCGCCCTGGGCCGGGCAGGGCGGGCGCTATGCAGCGGCGGCGGTCATGGAGCTGATCCGCGCGCACCGGACGACCATTGTCTTCATCAACACCCGCGCCCAGGCCGAGCTCTTCCTGCAGGCGCTTTGGGCGGAGAACCGCGATGCCCTGCCGATCGGGCTCCACCATGGCTCGCTCGGGCGCGAGGCGCGGGCCCGCGTCGAGGCGGCGATGGCCGAGGGCGCGCTCCGGGCGGTGGTCGCGACCGCGTCCCTCGATCTCGGGCTCGACTGGGGCGATGTGGATCTCGTCGTCCAGGTCGGGGCGCCGAAGGCCGTCAAACGCCTCGTCCAGCGGATCGGCCGGGCCAATCACCGCTACGATGCGCCGTCGAAAGCGGTGCTCGTGCCGGCGAACCGGTTCGAGGTGCTCGAATGCCTCGCCGCGCTCGAGGCGGTGCGCGCGGGCCGTCTGGACGGCGATCCGCTGCCCGAGGGCGGGCTCGACGTGCTCTGCCAGCATATTCTGCTCCGCGCCTGTCGCGGCCCCTTTGAGGCCGATGCATTTTTCGCAGAGATCCGCCGGGCCGCGCCCTATGCCGGGCTCTCGCGGGCGGCCTTCGACCGGGCGCTCGCGTTTTGCGCGACCGGCGGATACGCGCTGCGCGCCTACGACCAGTGGCAACGTCTCATCGAGACCCCGCCCGGCACCTGGCGGCTCCGCGACCCGCGCCAGGGCCAGCGCATCCGGATGAACGCCGGGACCATTGTCGGGCCCGAGACCGTGAGCGTCCATATGGGCAAACGCGGCGGTCCCAAGCTCGGCGAGGTCGAGGAGGCCTTTGCCGCGACGCTTTTGCCCGGCGACACGTTTCTGATCGGCGGGCGGGTCGTGCGCTACGAATCGACGCGCGAGCTGATGATCAACGTCTCCCCCGCCGAGGGCCGCGAGCCGAAGATCGCCGTCTTCATGGGGACCAAGCTCGCGACCTCGGTCCGGCTGTCGCACCGGGTGATGGAGATGCTCTCGACGCCGTCCGAGTGGCATGCGCTGCCGGGGCCAGTGCGCGATTGGCTCGAACTCCAGCACGCGCGTTCGGAGCTGCCCTCGCCCGACAGTTTGCTTTGCGAGACTTTCCCCCGCGGCGACCGCAATCACTTGGTGATCTATGCATTCGCCGGGCGGAACGCGAACCAGACCCTGGGGCTGATCCTGTCGAAGCGCATGGAAGAGGCTGGGCTCGCCCCGCTCGGCTTTGTGGCGAGCGACTATTCCGTGATGCTCTGGGGGCTCCGGCGGGTCGAAGATCCGGCCAGGCTCCTGACCACGCGGCCGCTCTTGGCAGGGCTCGAGGACTGGCTGGCCGCGAACCAGGTGATGAAGCGCACCTTTCGCAACGTCGCCATCGTCTCGGGCCTGTTGGAGCGCACGGTAACCGGCAAGAAGAAAACCGGCAAGCAGGTGAGCTTTTCCTCGGATATCCTCTACGACACGCTCCGGAAATACGATCCCGAGCATTTGCTCCTCGAGATCACTCGGGCGGAGGCGATGCGCGGTCTGGTCGATTTCGGCCGTATAGAAGAGATGATTGACCGAGCCGGCGGGCGGATCCGCCATGTGGCGGCGGACCGGGTGACGCCGCTTGCCGCGCCGATGATGCTTGAGATGGGGCGGGTGCCGATCAAGGGCCTCTCGGCGGAGGATCAGATCCTCGAGGAGGCAGCGGTGCTCGCCGAGGCGGGGATGCCGACGCCGGGTGCCGAGCGGCCGGCAACGCGCGGGCACCCGATGGCACGGTGGTGAGCCCGCCTCAGGCGAGCGTCTCGCGGAGCGCTTCGAGTTCGAGCCATTCCTCCTCGGCCGCCGACAGCTTCTCTTGGCGGAGTTCGAGCGCGGCCGTCGCTTTCATCGCCTTCGCGGGGTCGGTCTCGTAGATCTCCGCATTGGACAGGAGCCCCGCCAGCTTTTCGATCTCCGCTTCGAGGCGGGCGATCTCCGCGGGCAAGTCGTCGAGGCGCTTCTGCTGCTTGAAAGAGAGCTTCGGCCCCGCCGGCTTCGCCTTGGCGGCAGGCGCGGGGGACGGTCTTTTCGGCTCGGACTTCGGCTTCGCGCGCGGCTTGGGCGGCGCGTCGTCGCGTTCCGCCCCCGCCTTCTGGGCACGATAATCCGTCCAACCGCCCGCATAGATCGTCGCCCGCCCGTCGCCCTCCATCGCCACGGTCGTGGTCGCCACCCGGTCGAGGAAATCCCGGTCGTGGCTCACGAGAAGCACGGTCCCGTCGAACTCCGCGACAAGCTCTTGCAAGAGATCCAGCGTCTCCACGTCGAGATCGTTCGTCGGCTCGTCGAGCACCAGCAGGTTCGACGGCTTCGCCATGATCCGCGCGAGCAGGAGCCGGGCCCGTTCGCCGCCCGAAAGCGCGGAGACCGGCCCCCGCGCCTGGCGCTCGTCGAATAGGAAGTCTTTGAGATAGGCGACCACATGCTTCGGCCGGCCGCGCACCATCACCTGGTCGTTTGCGCCCTTGACCCCGATTTCCGCGTCGCCGGTCAGCGTCTCCCAGAGCGAGGCGTTCGGGTCGAGGGCGGCGCGTTGCTGATCGAAGACCGCCATCTCGAGATTGGCGCCGTGCCGGACGGTGCCCGCATCGGGCGCGACCTCGCCGGTCAGCATCTTGAGGAGCGTCGTCTTGCCCGCCCCGTTTGGCCCGACGAGCGCCACCCGCTCGCCGCGCGCGATCCGCAGCGAGAACCCCTCGAGGATCGTCCGTGCGTCGAAGCGTTTCGCCAGCCCCTCGGCCTCGATCACCCGTTTGCCCGTCGGCCCGGCGCCTTCGAGCGCCATCGCCGCGGTGCCTTGCACCCGGATCTGTGCGCGCCGTTCGTCGCGGAGTTGCGCGAGCCGCCGGAGCCGCCCTTGGTTGCGGGTGCGCCTCGCCGAGATCCCTTCGACCGCCCAGCGCGCCTCCTCCTTGATCAGCCGATCGAGCTTGTGCTGCTGCTGGGCCTCGTCCTCGAGCAGCTTGTCCCGCCACGCCTCGAAGCCGGCGAAGCCTTCGGGGCTCCGGCGCACCACGCCCCGATCGACCCAGAGCGTGGCCCGGGTGAGCTTCGAGAGGAACGTGCGGTCGTGGGAGATCAGCGCAAACCCGGCCCGCGTGCTGGAGAGATAGTCCTCGAGCCATTCGATCACCTGGATGTCCAGATGGTTGGTCGGCTCGTCGAGCAGCATCAGATCCGGGTCGCCGGCGATCAACCGGGCGAGCGCGGCGCGGCGGCGTTCGCCGCCCGAAGCGGCGGCAGGATCCGCGTCGGCGCGCACCTTCAGGCCGTCCATCGCGGCCTCGGCCCGCCAGCGCTCCGCCTCGTCGAGTTCGGCGGCGGCATAGTCGCCGAGGGTCGCGAAGCCGGTCGGGTCCGGGTCTTGCGGCAAATAGGCGACTTGGCTGCCGGGTTTGACGAAGCGCGCGCCCGTATCCACCGCGCTCAGCCCGGCCATGACCTTCATCAACGTCGACTTGCCCGAGCCGTTCCGGCCGACGACCGCCAGGCGCTCGCCCGGGCCGACGGCCAGCGTCACCCCCTCAAAGAGCGGGCGGCCGCCCCAGCCGAGGCGGATATCTGTGAGCGTGAGGATCGGAGGCTCGGCCATCAGCCGGATGTCGCCCGCGCTCGGCCTGCGGTCAAGGGAGGCAGGATCGGACGGGCCGTGTGACGCGCGTCACCCCAGAGCGGGCGCCGGCGGGCGATAGAGGGCAGAGCGGGAGCGGGCGTGGCCAGCGATAGGAGAACCCGATGGACTTTTTCGACGATCCGACCGGACCCGACGGAGCGACTTACGCGACCCTCGGGGACGCGTGCGATCTGGGTCTGCAGCCCCTGTCTCAAACGAGATCGGAGGAGGACCTGATCCGGACCGGTAAGCCGCTCTTGATCATCGCCGAGGATGTGGAGGGCGCGGCGATGGCATCGGAGCCCGGGACTTTGACCCAACCGGAGACGACAACGGAGACGGGGCGGCGCAGGGCGATGCTCCAGGACATCGCGATCCTGACGGGCGGCCAAGTGATCGCGGACAAGATAGCCGAGGCGGTTTTGCTGATCCGGGGCTAGGACCGCGCGCATCGCTGAGCCGCTCCAGGGTCAGATCGTCGCATCCGGCGCGGCCCGGTTCGGCGCGCGATGACGGGCTGACCTTTCCGGCGCGCTCCCGCGGCCCGACCTCCCTGGCGGGACGCCGGCCCTTTGGGCCGGGCCGCCGCGCGGACATCGGGCTCGGTTGCGGCGACTGTCCCGCGGCGGGCTCGGAGATCGCACCCGGCTCGACCTGCCGCGGGAGGCGGCAAGGCGCCCACACTTTAAGCCTGGTGCCCTCCGCTCACCGCGTTGCGTGGGGCGCGATCGGGCGGTGAGGGGCAAAATGCCTTGCGGGTGGGCGGAGCGCTGGACAGGTGCGCCCATGCTGCCATGTTCCGGGCGAGTTGAATGACGGAGAGCAGGCGATGGGACCGACGCGGCGGGATGCGATGACGGGCCTCGGGCTGATGAGCCTCGGCCTCCTGCCGGGATTTGCCCGGTCAGAAGACGCCGCCTGGGCGGCGCTCGCCCGCCCAGGCGCGGTCGCGATGATGCGCCATGCGCTTGCCCCCGGCGGCGGCGATCCGGCGCATTTCCGCCTTGGCGACTGCGCGACCCAGCGAAATCTCGACGGGCGCGGCCGGGATCAGGCACGGCGTACCGGCGCGGAAATGCGGGCCCGCGGGATCGCCTTCGACCGCGTGCTTACCAGCCAGTGGTGCCGCTGCCGCGAGACGGCCGAGCTCCTCGGTGCGGGCCCTGTCGAAGAGCTGCCGGCGCTCAACTCGTTCTTCGAGGCCCGGCACCGCCGGCGCGCCCAGACCGATGCGCTGAGGGCTTATCTCGCTGCCCGCGACCCGTCCGAGCGGCTGATGCTCGTGACCCATCAGGTGAATATCACCGCGCTCACAGGCCGCGGCGTCGCCTCCGGTGAAATCTTCGTGATCGTGCCCGCGGCCGAAGGCCGGGCAGCGGTTCTCGGCGAGATCCTGATCCGCCCTTGATCGCCCGGGACGGCGCCTGGTGCTTGTTCCCTCAAGCTGCCCGTTCCCTTAGAGCGTCCGTTCCATTAGGGCGTGCATTCCTTTCGGGCGCTCTTTTCCTCGCGGCCGCGGCCCCCTAAGCTCGGCCAATGACCATCCCGGCCCCCAACCCCATGCTTGCCCGCGTGTTCGCCCCGCCCGTGATGGCCGCGCGGCGCTGGCTCGACGAGACACCGCTGCCCGCCGGGCGCGCGCTCCTCAATCTCAGCCAAGCGGCCCCGGTGGATCCGCCGCCCGAGAGCCTCCGCCGGGCCATGGCCGACGCGCTGACGGGCACGGCCGAGGCGCATCTCTACGGCCCCGTTCTTGGCGACACAGGTCTGCGCGCCCGGATCGCGGCCGATTGGAGCCGGATTTATGGGGGCCGGGTCGCGCCCGACCAGGTCGCGGTCACCGCAGGCTGCAATCAGGCCTTCTGCGTCGCCGTCTCGACGCTCGCCGGGCCGGGCGACGCGGTGATCCTGCCGGTGCCCTGGTACTTTAACCACAAAATGTGGCTCGACATGGCCGGCATCGAGGCCGTGCCGCTGCCGGTCAGCGACGCGCTCCTGCCCGACCCGGAGGCGGCACGGGCGCTGATCGGGCCGCGTACCCGGGCGATCGCCCTCGTCTCGCCGAACAACCCGACGGGGGTCGAGTATCCGGACACGCTTCTCCATGCCTTCCTCGACCTCGCCGCCGAGCACGGGATCGGCCTTATTCTCGACGAGACCTACCGGGACTTCCATTCCGGGGACGGCGCGCCGCATACGCTCTTCGCCCGGCCCGATTGGGCAGACCGGTTCCTCCACCTCTACAGCTTCTCCAAGGTGTTCCGGCTCACCGGACACCGCACGGGTGCGCTCATTGCCGGGGCGGGCCTGCTCGCCGAGGCGGAGAAGTTCCTCGACACGGTCACCATCTGTCCGCCGCGGACCGGCCAGATCGCCGCGCTTGCCGGGCTCGAGACGCTCGCGCAATGGGTGGCGGGAGAACGGGCCGAGGTGCTTGCCCGACGCCGGGCGGTCGAAGAGGCGTTCGCGAGGCTGCCCGGTTGGCGGCTCCTCGGGGCGGGGGCCTATTTCGCCTATGCCGCGCACCCGTTCGCGGAACCGTCGGACCGGATCGCCCGGGCGCTCCTGGCCGAAGAAGCGCTTCTCGTGCTGCCTGGCACGATGTTCATGCCCGAGGGGACCGGCGCGGATGGGCGGCCGCTCGGTGCGGAGGCACTCCGGATCGCGTTTGCCAATGCGGATGCGGACGGGATCTCGGAGATGGGCCGCCGGCTCGCCGCCTTCACCGCGCGAAGGAGCTGACCGGCCCGAGGCTTGCCGCCACCTTGCGCGCCCGCTAGGAGACAGGGAATAGCGACCGACCGGAGGCGAACATGCTCGAATGGATGCGGCGCGGCGCAAAGTCCTGGCTCGCCAAGGGTCTGATCCTGCTCTTGATCGCGAGTTTCGCCGTCTGGGGCCTCAACGACGTTTTCTCCTTCCGCCTCGACAGCGCCGTGGCGACCGTGGGCGGCGAAGAGGTGACCGCGCAGCAATTGTCGGACGCGCTCGAGCGCGAGCGGATCGTGCTCACCCGCCGCCTCGGACGGCCGATCTCGTTTGCCGACATGCGGGAGATCGGCTTCGACCGGAGCGTGCTCCAGGCGTTGATGCGCGACGCGGCGTTCCGGGCCGAACTCGACCGGCTGGGGCTCGCCGCCTCCGACGAGGCCGTCGCCGAGGCAATCACGTCCGACCCGAATTTCCAGTCCGGTGGACAGTTCTCAGAGCTCAGTTATCGGAGCACCCTCGCCCAAAGCCGGTTTTCCCCGGCCGAGTACGAGGAGCTGGTGCGGAGCCAGATCGGCCGCGAACTCGTGCTCGGCTCGGTGCTGTCCCGGCCGCAGCTGCCGCCGGGGCTCGTCCCGCGGATCGCCGCCCACCGGGCCGAGCGCCGGGGCGTCGAGCTGACCGTGTTGCCGCCAGAGCGCGCTGACGCGCCCCCTCCCCCTTCCGGCGAGGCGCTGGCCGACCATTACGCAGCCAACCAAGAGCGCTACCGGGAGCCGGAGCGGCGCTCGGGGAAGTATCTCCACGCCGAGATCGGCCGTCTGGCCGACGAGTTGGCACCGAGCATGGCCGAGATCGAAGCGGCCTATGCGGCGTCGGAGGCGCGCTATACCCGCGCGGGACGCAGGACGATTTCGCAATTGCCGCTGCCAAGGGACCGCGCCGGCGCCCTCGCCGAAGAGGTCCGCTCGGGCGAGACGCGCTTTGAGGACCTCGCCCGGCGCCTCGGCGAAGATCCCGGCGATCTGTCGCTCGGCACGGTCACCCGGGACGATCTGCCGGACGCGACGGCGGATGCCGTCTTTGCCGAGACCGAGCCCGGGATCGTCGGTCCCGTGCAGACCGCGGCGGGCCCGGTGCTCATCGAGATCACCGCGGTCACCCTCGGCGGGGTGATCCCGCTCGAGGAGGTGCGTGATCGCATCGCCGAGGAGCTCGCCCAAGTGGCCGCGGTCGAAGAGGCGCGCCGCCTCGCCAACGCCATCGAAGAGGCCCGGGCGACGGGCGCAAGCTTTGAGGAGATCGCGGGCCGGGTCGGGCTCGAGCTCCGCAGCTTCGAGGGCCTGGCCCGCGACGGCAGCATCTCGGGTGGCGGTCGCGCGTTCAACTTGCCCGGCACCGAGGCGTTCCGGAACGAGGTCTTCGCCGCGCTCGACTTCGAAGAGCGGGAGATCGTCGAAACTCCGGCCGGCGGCGCCTTCGTCGTGCTCGTCGAAGAAATCGCGCCCTCGAGCGTGCCGCCGCTTGCCGAGATCCGCGATCGGGTCGCCGAGGACTGGGCGGCCGAGGCCAGGCTGGAGGCTCTCGAAGACGTGGCAGCCGAGCATGTCCGCGCGCTCGAAGACGGCGAGAGCGTCGCGGATCTCGCCGCACGCCTCGGGCTCGCCGCGACGGAGCATCTGCCCTTCCCCCGCGGTCAGGCTCCGCAGGCCTTGCCGGACCCGCTCCTCGACCGGCTTTTCGAGGGCGACGAGGGCACGGTCGCGACTGCCCGCGCACCCGACGGCTCGGGCCTCATCCTCGCCAAACTGACCGAGATCGTGCCCGTGCCGCCGGAGGATCTCGCGCAGATCTCCGAGCGGCTCGAAGCCGAGATCGGCCAGGCGATGCTCCGAGACGAAGCCGAATACTTTACCCGGGCGCTCATGGCGGGCCATCCGACCGAGATCAACGCCGGCGCCGTCGAGGAGGTCTTCCGGCGTCTCGGCGCGCAGATGGGCGGGGGCGGCTGAGGCCGATGCATCTGACCCCAGGCCGGGAGGCCTTCGACCGCGCCTATGCCGAGGGCCGGAACCAAGTGCTCGCCACCCGGCTCGCCGCCGATCTCGATACGGCCGTGTCGCTGATGCTCAAGCTGACCGAGACGGGCCGGGACAGCTTTTTGCTCGAATCCGTCACGGGCGGGGAGATCCGCGGGCGCTATTCCGTGGTGGGCTTTGCGCCCGATCTCGTCTGGCGCTGCCGGGGCGCGCAATCCGAGACCGACCGGGGCGCAGGTTTTCAGCCCGATGCGCTCCCCTCGCTCGAGGCGCTTCGAGCCCTGATCGCCGAGAGCCGGATCGAGCTTCCCGACGGGCTGCCGCCCATGGCGGCCGGGCTCTTCGGCTATCTCGGCTACGATATGATCCGGCTCGTGGAGCGTTTGCCCGAGGCCAATCCCGATCCCCTGGGGCTCCCCGACGCAACGTTCCTGCGCCCGGCCGTGATCGCGATCGTCGATAACATCCGCGACGAGGTCACGCTGGTCGCCCCGGTCTGGCACGACCCCGCGGTGCCGGCCGACCGGGCCCATGCGGCCGCCGAGCGCCGCCTTGCCGACGCGCTCGAACGGCTCGCCCGCCCGCTCGAAGGCGCCGCCGCGAGCCCGGTGCCCGACGGCCCGCTCCGCGCGCTCGATCCGCAGTCGAACACCCCGCGGACGGATTACCTCGCCATGGTCGACCGGGCGCGCGAATATATCGCCGCCGGGGACATCTTTCAGGTCGTGCTCTCCCAGCGCTGGTCTCTGCCGCTCGAGGTCACGCCCTTTGCGCTTTATCGCGCGCTCCGGCGGACGAACCCGTCGCCTTACATGTTCTTCTTCAATTTCGGTGGCTTCCAGGTGGTGGGCGCGAGCCCAGAGATCCTCGTTCGGGTCCGCGACGGCGAGGTCACGCTCCGCCCGATCGCCGGCACCCGTCCCCGCGGGGCCACGCCCGAGGCGGATCGGCAGCTCGAGGAAGACCTCCTCGCCGACCCCAAGGAGCGGGCAGAGCACCTGATGCTCCTCGATCTCGGCCGCAACGATGTGGGCCGTGTCGCCGAAATCGGCAGCGTGCGTCCGACCGAGACCTATACGGTCGAGCGATACTCCCATGTGATGCACATCGTCTCGAACGTGGTCGGCCGGCTCCGCGCGGACCACGACGCGCTGTCGGCGCTTCTCGCCGGACTGCCCGCGGGCACCGTCTCGGGCGCTCCCAAGATCCGGGCGATGGAGATCATCGACGAGCTCGAGCGCGAAAAACGCGGCGTCTATGCGGGGGGCGTCGGCTATTTCGGAGCGGGCGGGACGATGGACACCTGCATCGCGCTCCGCACGGGCGTGGTCAAGGACGGCCGGCTCTATGTGCAGGCGGGCGGTGGCATCGTCCACGACAGCACGCCGGAGGGCGAGTTCGAAGAGACCGAGAACAAGGCCAAGTCGCTGATGCACGCGGCTGCCATCGCGCGGAATTTCAACTGACGCGGCTCTCTTTGGGCTGAGGTGTATTCGACACCTCTTGGAATTAAGAGTGCCTCGGGCCCGCGGTCTCTGTCATCCTCGCTTGATGGCAGCGGATGGCAGTAGGTTGTCATTGTAAGAGGAAATGCCGCCTGGGCGGTTGCAGCCGGGGGCATCGTCACAGGGATCGCCGAGACGGTCGCCGCGTCGAGCATCGCTATCGCGAAGACTTCATCTATTGAGACATCTATTGAGACGCGGCGGTCGGCCAGACGCAGGATCAGGGCGTCGCCGCCACATTGGTCGAATGGCAAAGCCGCCGCGCCGAAGGGCCGCCGTCGCCCCGCCCGAGCGTCGGGGCTGGGATCAACAATGTCTGCGGCCAGGTTTCGCGCAATCCGGGCGAGGGCCGCGCCCCCGATTTGCCTGCCATCGGTAACGCCGAACCCGAGGGCATCAACAGCTTTGCCTTTTTCTCGCCCGAGGTCATCGGTGCAAGATACTTTCACGTTGAGCGAAATTTTGCTGTCGATTTCATCAAGTCGATGTCCTTCGGGCTGCGTTCGAGCGGAAGCGAAAACACCCGGCTCTTGTTGCTGATCCCCGCTCTCGGCGGTCTGGGCTTGATGGGGCGCCGCCGTCGGAGCTGAATCGCAAGGGGCGGGCTCGCCTTGCGAGGGGGCCTGCCCGGTCGGTAAGCCCCCGCCCTCATGCGCTGCGGCATCTGCCCCTTTGCGTGATGCCGCCGACCGCGGCCAGCGCGCTCAAGAGCAACAAGCCGGCTCCCGGCAGCGGGATCGCCACGCCGCCCCCGCCGCCTGTGGCGTCGAAGGGACGCACGCCGTCGGCCGTGATCGTGAAGGTCCCGCCGAGGTCGGTCTCTGTCCCGACCGCGACCGAGAAGATCCCGAACCCGCTCGGCGTGAACGAGAAAGCGGGCAAATCGCTCACCGCCGGCGTCGCATCGTCGCTCCGGGCGATCAGTTCGAGCCCCACGAACATGTCCCCGAGCGCGGCAGTTTCGAAATCTGACAGCCGGATGCTGTCAAACGTCGATCCGAAATCAACGCCCGTGACATTGCCGGCAAAGAGCCAGGCCGAGAGGTCGAGCCCGGCGCTCGGCTCGGTAAAGGTGAGCGTGACCGACGCCGCGTCCGAGGCCGTGAACACGAACCAATTCGCGTCGTTCGCCAAGCCGTCGGTAAAGGCCGTGGCGGTCTCGGTTACGGTCACGCCATCGCTCAAGATCGTCGGCATGACAACGGCCTTCGCGGCCGTTCCCCAGCCGAGCATTAGAGCAGCGGTCAGGATCGATCTCAGCATGGCTCCCCCGTTCGTTGTAACACGAATCGATGATACCACAGGCCGGAATTCGGTTCAGCGCCTCACGCGGATGCGGCTCCCGTGCCAATATGTCCATGAGGGCGCGCGGGAGATTCGGCGTACACCAATCGCAAACGCGGCGAGCAGGTGAGCCATGCAGCGATATTTCTTTTTCGGGGCGATTGTTGTCCTTGCGGTTGTCAGCACAGCCGGTCTCGCCTGGTCCGACTGGTTCGGGATCCCGAGCGTCGCCTTCATCGGGCTTGCCGGGCTCGGCGTTTACGACCTGGCGCAGCGGCGCCACGCGATCCTGCGGAATTACCCGGTGCTCGGCCATATGCGCTTTCTCTTCGAAGGCATCCGCCCCGAGATCCGGCAGTATCTGTTGGAGGGCGACGAGGACGAGCTGCCCTTCTCTCGCGAGCAGCGCTCGATCGTCTACCAGCGGGCAAAGGGGGTCGAGGACAAGCGCCCCTTCGGTACTCGCGAGGAAATCTACCAGCCGGGCTATTCGTGGCTTACCCACTCGGTGATGCCGCGCCACATCGAAGACGCGGACTTTCGGATCACCATCGGCGGGCCGGACTGCCGCCAGCCCTACGCCGCCTCGCTTTACAACATCTCGGCCATGAGCTTCGGCTCGCTCTCGGCGAACGCGATCCTCGCGCTCAATACGGGCGCCCGAATGGGTGGCTTTGCGCATGACACCGGCGAGGGCGGGATCTCCCGCTATCACCGCGAGGGCGGCGGGGATCTGATCTACGAAATCGGCACGGGGTATTTCGGCTGCCGCGATGCGGACGGGCGGTTCTCCCTCGAGCGGTTTGCCGAGCAGGCGGCCAATCCCCAGGTCAAGATGATCGAGGTCAAACTCAGCCAGGGGGCGAAACCCGGCCATGGCGGCATGCTCCCGGCCGCAAAGATCACGCCCGAGATCGCCGAGGCGCGCGGCATCCCCATGGGCGTGGACTGCATCTCGCCGGCGGGCCATGCCGAGTTCTCCACCCCGCGCGATTTCTGCGCGTTCCTCGCCAGGCTTCGCGACGGCTCGGGCGGCAAACCCGTGGGCTTCAAGCTGTGCATCGGCCATCGGCGCGAGTTCCTCTGCATGGTCAAGGCAATGCTCGAGACCGGCATTGTCCCCGATTTCATTGTCGTAGACGGCGCGGAAGGCGGCACCGGCGCGGCACCCCTCGAATTCGCTAACCATATCGGCATGCCGCTCGTCGAAGGCTTGAGCTTCGTGCACAACGCGCTCCGCGGTGCCGGCCTCCGCGACCGGGTGAAACTCGGCGCCGCCGGAAAGCTCGTCACGGCGTTCGATATCGCGCGGACCTTGGCGCTCGGCGCCGATTGGTGCAATTCGGCGCGGGGCTTCATGTTTGCCGTCGGCTGCATCCAGGCGCAGGCCTGCCACACCAACAAATGCCCGGTCGGCGTGGCGACCCAAGACCCGCTCCGGGCCCGCGCCATCGATGTGGGGACGAAATCCGAGCGCGTCGCGCGGTTCCATCGGAATACCCTGAAGGCCGTCGCCGAGATGACCGGAGCGGCGGGCCTCTCGCACCCGTCCGAGTTCCGCCCGCGCCATTTTATGCTGCGGCGCCGGGACGGCAGCACGGTGAACGGGGAGGAAGCCTTCCCGCTTCTGCCCGAAGGCGTGCTCCGCGGGCCGATCCCCGCCGATGCGTCGGAGGTGGTGCGGGACTATGCGCTCCGGTGGGAGCGGGCGCGGTGCGAGAGTTTCACGCCGGTGGACTGATCCTTCCGTGCGGCCGCTTTGACCGATGGCAGCCGGACGGCCCCGCGCGACCCGGGCCGGGGGGGAGCGCAATGCCCGCGGCCTGGCCAAGTGACGGCCCGGGCGGGTGGGGCCCGGTCGCGCGGGGCGTGGCCAGGCTCAGTTCGTCGAACGTCGGGCGATGATTGCAGAAATCGGCGCGATCCGCGCCTGGCGGCCGCCCTGCTCGAGACCCCAGCGCAGCAACCCTTCGAGCATCGCCCGGGTCGCCGGACCGGCCAGGATCGCCGTCCCGTCGACTTGCGCATTCCCCGCCGCGCGTTCGAGCGCCGCATAGACCTCGGCCGCATCGGCCGTTTCGGGCAACGAAAGCGCTTCGCCGGCATAGGGCACGCCAAAGGCCGTCGCAAAGGTCTCGGCGGCGATATCCGGTTCGGACTGCGGGCTCACATAGGCAAAGCCGTAATTCCCGAGCACCGCGATCAGCCCGCGGGCCAAGTCGTCCGAGACGGTCACGCCTGACTTAGGCAAGCCGGTCGCCGCAACCGCCATCCAGAGACGGCCGAGCTGGGTCTCGGCCACGGTCGCCACGTCGATATCGCTCATGCCGACGGCGAGGATGCCCGCTTCGGACTGATCCCCTTGTCCGGCAATCGGCAACTCGGCGATCACTTCGTAGCCGGCGAGCTTGGCTTCGGCCGCCAGCGCCACGTCGTCGTCCCCTTGGGCGGCGACGCCGAGGGTGAGCGGCATGGACAGCGACAACAGGGTCTCGACGGCGAGGGAGCTTTCGCCCGCATTTCGCAGGATCACCGAGACGAGCGGGGTGGCGCTTTCCGCCTCGAAGGGCACCGCGTTCAGCTGGAGCGCCGGGCCGTCGAGGGCGAGCGTGCCGGGTCCCGCCGGGATCACCACCTGCGGCTCCGGCGCCCTTTCGCGCGGCCCGCTTCCGGGCACGCCGAGCTCGCCGATCTCCGGCGGGAGCGTGGCGACATCGTCGTCGATCTGCGGTAGGTCCGAGCCGTCCGTCGCCGCCTGCGGGAGCGGACGTGCCGGTTGGAAGGGCGCCGGTGCCGGCGCCGTGCCCGGGCGGTCGAGCTCCGCGGTCGCTTGATCGAGCGGCGAGGGCGCGAGAACGGTCGGCTGGGTCTGGGCGAGCGGGGTGCCCGCGTCGACCTCCCGGTTATCGACCACGGCCACCGGCCCGATCCGCGGCGACAGGATCGACAACGCCGAGAGGCCGCCGCCGAAGACGAGCACGCCCAGCACCGTCCCCTGGATGAACCGAAAACCGCCGCTCTTGCGTTTGGACTTCTTTTGACGTGCGCGTCTCGCCATACTGAGCCCCAAATTTCCTTCCCGAGCGACCTACGCGCCAACTCCGGAACGCCCGCCAACCGCTTGACGGCACTATAGTCCTGCGGAATCCTTTCGCGCAAGCACACTGCGGGTAAAGTGCCCGCACCCGCTCGGATCCACGAGGAGACCGCTGTGATCCTGGTCGTCGATAACTACGACAGTTTTACCTACAATCTCGTGCATTATCTGGGGGAGCTGGGCGGCGATGTCGAGGTCGTCCGGAACGATGCCGTGGGCGCGGACGCGGCCCTCGCGGCGCGGCCCCAGGCGGTCGTCCTCAGTCCCGGGCCCTGCACCCCGGATGAGGCGGGCATTTGTCTCGATCTCATCCGCCGGGCGCCACCGGATCTGCCGATCCTCGGCGTCTGCCTCGGCCACCAGGCGATCGGACAGGCCTTCGGCGGCCGGGTCGAGCGTTGCCACGAGATCCTGCACGGGAAGCTTTCGACGCTCGGCCACAGCGGGACCGGCGTCTTCGAGGGGCTGCCGCAGGGCTTCCAGGTGACGCGGTATCATTCGCTGACGGTGGCGGCGGACCTGCCCGAGGCGCTTGTCGCCACCGCGCGGCCCCAGTCCGGCGTCGTCATGGGTCTCCAGCACCGGACGCGACCGGTGCACGGTGTGCAATTCCACCCCGAGAGCATCGCGACCGAACACGGCCACGCGCTTCTCGGCAATTTCCTCCGTCTGGCCGGGGTGACCGTGCGCGACCGGGCGCCCGCATGAGCGACCGGTTAAAGCCGCTGATCGGCATGGCCGCCGACCGACCTCTGTCGCGGGAGGAGGCCGAGGAGGCCTTCGATGCGATCATGGGCGGCGCGGCAAGCCCGGCGCAAATCGCCGGGTTCCTGATCGCGCTCCGGACCCGCGGCGAAGCGGTGGCCGAGATTGCCGCGGCCGCGAGCGTCATGCGGGCGAGGGCGGCGCGGGTCGCGGCGCCGCCCGGCGCCATCGACATCGTCGGCACCGGCGGCGACGGCAAGGGCACGCTCAATATCTCGACGGCGGCGGCCTTTGTCGTCGCGGGCGCGGGCGTCCCGGTCGCCAAGCACGGGAACAAGGCGCTCTCGTCGCGCTCGGGTGCGGGCGACGTGCTGAGCGCCATGGGGGTCGAGGTGATGGTCCCGGCCCAGGTCGCCGCGCGCGCCCTCGCAGAGACTGGGATCTGTTTCATGATGGCGCCGATGCACCATGCGGCGATGCGCCATGTGCAGCCTGTGCGGGCCGAGCTCGGCACGCGCACGATCTTCAACATTCTGGGACCGCTCACCAACCCGGCCGGCGTTGCCCGGCAGTTGACGGGCGCGTTCTCCCGCGACTGGATCCGGCCAATGGCCGAGACGCTGCGGGCGCTCGGCTCCGAGGCGGCCTGGCTCGTCCATGGCGGCGATGGGACGGACGAACTCTCGATCACCGGACTGAGCCATGTGGTGACGCTCGCGGGCGGCGAAATCGCCGAGCGGGAGGTGCATCCCGAGGAGGCGGGGCTGCCCGTGCACCCATTCGAGGCGATCTTGGGCGGCCGGCCCGAGGAGAATGCGGCGGCTTTCCGGGCGGTGCTCGAGGGCGTTCCGTCGGCCTATGCGGATGCGGTGGTGTTGAACGCGGCCGGCGCGCTCGTGGTCGCGGGGCGGGCGCGGGATTTGCGAGCCGGGGCGGAAGAGGCGCGCGAGAGCCTCGCCTCCGGAGCGGCGATGGCCAAGCTCGAGGCGCTGGCGCGGGCGACGAAAGGCGGCGCCTGAACTCGCCCACGCGGCCCGGCCGGGCCCC
>JBHJGX010000045.1:0-16022 GCA_050331395.1 Paracoccaceae bacterium | reverse complement strand
GAAGCCGCTCGGCCGGCACGTCCCCGTCGTCGGTGCCGTGCAACAGCCCGACTGGCCCCTCGACGCCGAGCGGGCTGCGCAACACGAGATGCGTCCGCCCGTCGGCGATCAGCTCGCGCGTGATCGGCGTGGGCACGGGGTCGTAGTCCGACGGCTCCTCGATCCGGCCGAGGGTCATCAGCCGGCTGCGGGTCTCTTCGGTCATCCGGGCCCACATCAGATCCTCGGTGAAATCGGGCGCCGCTGCGATGCCGAGGATGCCGGCGACCCGCTCGGGCCGCGCCCGCGCCAGCAAGAACGCGATCCAGCCGCCCATGGACGACCCGACGAGGATCTGCGGCCCAGCCGTCAGCGCCTCGAGAACGGCCTCCGCGTCGCCCGCCCACTGCCCGATCGTGCCCTCCTCGAACCGTCCGTCCGACGCCCCGTGCCCGGAATAGTCGAAGCGCAGGAAGGCCCGGCCCCGTTCCCGCGCCCATGCTTCCAGGAAGACCGCCTTGGTCCCGGTCATGTCCGAACGGAAGCCGCCGAGAAAAACCACCCCCGGGAGGTTTGCCCCATCGCCTTCGCCCGCCTGTCTGTGGTACGCGATCTGCAAGTTGGGAGCGCGGTCGAAGAACTCCGGAGCGGTCATGTCGGCGTCGTCCTCATCTTCGGGGCTCAGTGCCGAGGACCATAGCCGGTTGCGCCAGGCGCAGAAAGAGCACCGGCCTTTGACCGTGCTGCAATTGGTGCCGCGTCTCGATATGGGCGGCGTCGAGCGCGGCACGTTGGAGATCGTCGAGGCGATCGTCGGCGCCGGCGGCCGGGCTCTCGTGGCAACCGAAGGGGGTACGCTCTTGCCGCGCGCCACCCGCGCGGGCGCGCAAATCTTCCAGATGAACATGGCCACCAAGAACCCGTTCAGCCTTTGGCAGAACGCGGGGCTCTTGGCCCGGCTGATCTGCGAGGAGGGCGTGGATCTCGTCCATGCCCGGTCGCGAGCGCCCGCCTGGAGCGGCTATTGGGCCGCGCGGCGCACGGGCACGCCCTTCCTGACCACCTATCACGGGACTTACACCGAGGGGCTGCCCTTCAAGCGGCTCTACAACTCGGTGATGGCCAAGGGCCGCCCGGTGATCGCGATCTCGACCTTTATCCGCGATCTGATCGTCGACCGCCACGGCGTGCCCGAAGACCAGATCGTCGTGATCCCGCGGGGCGCCGATATCGCCGTCTTCTCCGAAGACGCGGTGGGGCATGAGCGCACGGTCAAGCTCGCCGAGGCGTGGGGGATCCTCGACGATCCGCGTCCGGTCGTCATGCTGCCCGGGCGGCTGACCCGGTGGAAAGGCCAGGACCGGATGGTGGAGGCCGCACATCTTCTCCGCGAGCGGCGGGGCCCGGATTTCGTCGTCCTGATCGTCGGCGAAGCGACCGACGAGGCCTATGCCCGTGCGATCGAGGCGCGGATCCGCGCGCTCGGGCTCGAGCGGAACGTCTGGCTGACGGGCGGCTCGTCGGACATGGCCGCCGCCTACAAGATCGCGGCCGTTGTGGTCTCGACGTCGGTCGAGCCGGAGGCGTTCGGCCGGGTGGTCGTCGAGGCGCAGGCGATGGGGCGGCCGGTGATCGCGACCGACCACGGCGGCGCCCGGGAGACCGTCGTGCATGGCGAATCGGGCTGGCTCTACCCGCCCGAGGACATCGCCGCGCTCGCCGACACCCTCGACCGCGCGCTCACCCTCGATGCGTCGGACCGGGCGCGGATGGGCCTTGCGGCGCGGGCCCGGATCCATGCGCGCTATACGATCTCGGCGATGCAGCGGGCGACGATCTCGGTTTACGAGGACGCGGCGGGCCGGAGCTTCGGGGTCTCCTTTTGAGCGAACCGGCAGGCGGGCGGCTGGTCTCGCGTCTCGGCGATGCGGGGCTCGGCGCCGGCACGCTCGCAGGCGAGATCGAGGACTGGCTGCGCGCCTACGACTACCGGGTCGAGACCGAAGGGCGCGCGGCGCGGCTCCTCTTGCCCGGACGGCCGCCCCTTCCCTGGCACACCCGGCTCTCGCGGCGGCGCCTCCGCCCCGTATCGGACGCCTACGAGCCCGTGGCGACCGCGCTCTTCGACTTTCTCGCCGACCGGATCGGGCCGACGCTGTTCCTCGATCTCGGCGCGGCGGAGGGCTATTTCTCGGCGCTCGCGGCGAGCTATCCCGGGGCGGAGATCCGTACGCTCGGCATCGACATGCGCCCCGACCATGTGGCGGCCTTTCGGGCGCGGGCCGAGGCGATCGGGGCGGCCGGGCGGATGGAGGCGATGCTCGCCGGGCTCTCGGACGAGGCGCGGGGCGAGCGGCCGGTATGGTACTCGGTCACCAAAATGTTCGAGCGCCCCCCGCCCGCCTCGGCCTATCGCGATCCGCCTTGGATCCGGCTCAAGTTCCGCCTCCTCGGCCGGCCGGGACGCGACCGCCTGAGGGAGATCCGCCTGCCCATCCACACGGTCGACAGCCTCGTCGCGGAGCGCGGGCGCGCGCCGGGCATTCTCAAGATCGATGTGGACGGCGCCGAGGGAAAGGTGCTGTCGGGCGCCCGCGAGACCCTGGTCCGGGCCCGGCCGGCGGTCATGCTCGAGCTCCATAAGGCCAAGTTCCTCGCCCCCCACGGCATCGCCCGGGCCGATGTGCCCGCACCGCTCTTCGAGGCGGGCTACCGGGCGTTTCTCTTCGACCGACCGGACGATCTCGCCCGCTGCCGGGCGATCCCGCTCGGCGCCGAGGACCCCGCCTGGCGGCGCACACGCACGGATCTCCTCCTCTTCGTCTGAGCGCCGCGGGCGTCTCAGCCGGATGCCAGGCTTGACACCCCCCGGGGTGCTGGCGATGCAGGCCCGGCCTTTGCCTTCAACCCCAAAAGGGACCTAACCGATGAGCGACATGATCACCCTCACCCTGCCCGACGGAGCCGAGCGCCAGGTCGCCCGCGGCACCACCGGGGCCGAGGTGGCGGCCGATATCTCGAAATCGCTCGCGAAAGCCGCCCTTGCGGCCCGGATCGACGGGACGCTCGACGATCTCTCGCGGCCCATCGAGCGGGACGCCGCCATCGCGATCGTGACCGCGAAAGACCAGGAGGCGCTCGAGCTGATCCGCCACGACTGCGCCCATATCATGGCCCGCGCCGTGCAAGAGATCTGGCCCGAGACCAAGGTCACCATCGGACCGGTGATCGAGCATGGTTGGTATTACGACTTCGACCGCGACGCGCCCTTCACGACCGAGGACTTCGCCGCCATCGAAAAGAAGATGCGCGAGATCATCGCGGCGCGCGATCCAGTCAAGACCGAGGTCTGGGACCGCGACCGGGCGATCGCGCATTACCGCGCGACGGGGGAGACCTATAAGGTCGAACTCGTCGAGGCGATCCCCGAGGGCGAACCGGTGCGCATGTATTGGCACGGGCACTGGCAGGATCTTTGCCGCGGGCCGCATCTTCAGCACACGGGCCAGGTGCCCGCGGACGCCTTCAAGCTGATGTCGGTCGCAGGCGCTTATTGGCGGGGCGACAGCAGCAACAAGATGCTGCAACGGATCTATGGCGTCGCCTTCCGGACGAAGGCGGATCTCGAGGCGCATCTGCACATGCTGGAGGAGGCGGCCAAGCGCGACCACCGGCGCCTCGGTCGTGAGCTGAACCTCTTCCACCTGCAGGAGGAGGCGCCCGGCATGGTCTTCTGGCATCCGAACGGCTGGACGATCTATCGCGCGCTCGAGGACTATATGCGCCGCCGCCTGACCGCGGCCGGGTATCGCGAGATCAAGACCCCGCAGGTGATCGACCGGGTGCTCTGGGAAAAGTCCGGCCACTGGGACAAGTACCGCGAGAACATGTTCATCGCCGAGGTCGAAGAGGAGCACGCCCAGGAGAAACGAGTGAACGCGCTCAAGCCAATGAACTGCCCGGGTCACGTGCAAATCTACAATCACGGCTTGAAAAGCTATCGCGACCTGCCGTTGCGACTGGCCGAATTCGGCTCCTGCCACCGTTACGAGGCCTCGGGCGCGCTGCACGGGCTGATGCGGGTGCGCGCCTTTACGCAGGACGACGCGCATATCTTTTGCACCGAGGACCAGATCGAAAGCGAGACCGCCAAGTTCATCGAGCTTTTGGGCTCGGTTTACCGCGATCTCGGCTTCGAGCGGTTCGACATCAAGCTCTCGACTCGGCCGGAACAGCGCGTCGGGTCGGACGCGATCTGGGACAAGGCCGAACAAGCGCTCGAGGACGCGGTCCGCAAGGTGACGAATGCCTATACGGTCGACCCGGGCGAAGGCGCGTTCTATGGCCCGAAACTCGACTTCAAGCTGACGGATGCGATCGGCCGCGAGTGGCAGTGCGGGACGTTCCAGGCGGATTTCAATCTGCCCGAGCGGCTCGATGCGGAATATGTCGCCCCGGACGGGGCGCGGAAACGGCCGGTGATGATGCACCGGGCGATCCTCGGCAGCTTCGAGCGCTTTCTCGGCATTCTGATCGAGAACACCGCCGGGCGCTTCCCGGTCTGGCTCGCGCCCGTGCAGGCGGTGGTGGCGACCATCGTCTCGGATGCGGACGGTTATGCGGGGGGGCTGATCGAGCAGTTGCGGGCGCGCGGGCTGCGGGCGGCGGGCGACATGCGAAACGAGAAGATCAACTACAAGGTGCGGGAGCACTCGACCCAGGCGGTGCCCTTCATCCTCGCGGTCGGGCGGCAGGAGGTGGAAGCGGGCACCGTCGCGCTCCGCCGTCTCGGCGAACAGGGGCAGAAGGTGATCCCGGCCGAAGAGGCGGTGGCGCTGATTGCGGACGCGGCGGTGCCGCCCGATCTCCGAACGGGCTGAAAGGGCGCGCCCCTCAACCGGGCGTAACCTGGCGGAGAGGCGCCCCGACGGGCGCCTCACATGATCCGCCGACCGTGCTCACGCGCAAGCGCGCTCCGCGCGGCGGCCCGCCCCGGGGCCGGCCCGTCGCCAAAGCGTTCGTCGCCGGCGCGTCGCCCGGGCGGGGCGAATGGGCGGATGCAATCGGCCCCGGCGCGCATCGGGTCGAAAGGCGGGGGGCAGCCGTCCCGAGTTTGCCCGGGCGGATCAGACCAGCCCGAGCGCGGTGAGCCCGAGGATCAACTGGCAGCCGACGCCGGCAAAAAAGATCACGGTCCGCACCACCGGCAACCCTGCCACATAGACGGCAAAATGCCCGAGGCGCAGCCAAAAGAAGGCGGCCGCCGCGGCGGCGGTCAGCGCATCATGCGTCCCGCTCGCCTCTACCGCCAGCACAAGCGCCGCGAAGACCGCGAGGTTCTCGACCGCGTTCCGGTGCGCGCGGTGCGCCCGCGCCGCCCAGGGCGTCGAATACGCGATATCGTGCTCGCCATCCATCAGCGCGCCGATCAGGCCGTCGCGGCCGATCAGCCATAGGATATGCGGGACCCACATGAGTGCGGTCGCAAGCGCGGTCGCAGCGAGCCATGTGACTTCGGCGGATACGGTTTCGGGCATCGGAGCCTCCTGTTTCGGTAACCGGTCGGATGCGCCCGTGATCGCCGAGGCCTTTCAAAAAGGGAAGAAGGCAGTAATTTTGATCCTAGTAACCATTATTGCACCCAGGGAGCGCTTTGTGACCCGCAAGCAGCGCCATCGCGATTACGTCGATTGCCCCATCGAGGCCGCGCTCGATCTGATCGGGGGCAAGTGGAAGGGCTCGCTCCTTTACCGGCTCGCGGAGCGGACCCAGCGGTTCAACGAATTGCGCCGGCTCTTTCCGAAGATCAGTCAACGGATGCTGACGAACCAGCTGCGCGAGCTCGAGGCGGACGGGCTGGTGCACCGTGAGGTCTTTGCCGAGATTCCGCCGCGGGTCGAGTACAGCCTGACCGAGCGGGGTCGGACGCTGTTGCCGGCGCTCGAGGCCCTCGAAGCCTGGGGCACGGCGCATGTCCTGGGGCCTGACCCCGCGGTTCCGGCAGCGGCGCCTTTCACATCCGAGTGAGGGGATTTCGGGTTTCGCGCACGGGGCCGGCGATCTAGAACGGGGTCGTGAGTTTTGGAGGGGCGATGCTCGACATTCCGGCGATCGCGGTGGCTGAGGCGGTTTGGTCGGCGGCGCTCGGCTATGCCTATGCCGGTCTCGCCGTGGCGGCGGCCTTTCTCGCCGTAGGGATCGACCGGGTCGAGCCCAATGCCCGCGGTGCCTATGCCTTCAGGCCGCTCCTGATCCCGGGGCTCGTGCTGCTCTGGCCGCTCGTCCTCTGGCGCTGGTGGGCGCTCGAGACGGGCCGTGGGGGCACGCGCGAGGCGCTCCTCGCCCGACATCGCCCGCCGCTCGGGGCGCATAGCCGGGCCTGGCGGCTGCTCGGGGTGGCGCTGCCGCTCATCCTCATCGGTGCGCTTGTGCTCCGCCAAGACGGCCCTCTGGAGCGCCCGGCCGAACGCCTTGCCCCGCCCGAGGAGCCCCGGCCGTGAGCGTGATCTACACCCCCGTCCAGTGGACCCGCGCGAAATGGATCTACGACGCGGTGCTGGTGCTCCTCGTCGGGGTTTATCTCGGGCTTTTCCTCCATGTCGCGCCGCTTTGGTCCGACGCCACCTTGCCCACGGATACCCAGATCCAGCGCATGCGCGCGACCGGCTCCTGTGCGTTCTACATGCTGACGGCGATCCTCTGCATCGGGCCGCTCGCGCGCCTCGATCGGCGGTTTTTGCCGCTCCTCTACAACCGTCGCCATTTCGGCGTGCTGACCTGCCTCGTCGCGCTCACACACGCGGGCTTCGTGCTGGACTGGTATTTCGCCTTCTCCCCCATCGAGGCCGAAATCGCGCTTCTCGGCGCCAACACAAGCTTTGGCCGGCTGATCGGCTTCCCGTTCGAGGCGCTCGGCATCCTCGCGCTCCTCATCCTCGCGGTGCTGGCGGCGACGAGCCATGATTTCTGGCTCTCGTTCCTCACGCCGCCGGTCTGGAAGCGCCTCCACGGGCTTATTTATCTCGCTTATGCGGCGGTGGTGGGGCATGTGGCCCTCGGCGCGCTGCAGGACCAGGACAACCCGGTCTTCGCGATGACGGTCGGGCTTTCGGTGGCTGCGGTTGTCGGGCTTCATCTAGCGGCCGCGCGGCGACCTCAGCCGCCCTCCCCGGCCGAATGGGTCCGCGTCGCGCGCCCCGAGGAGATCGCCGAGGAGACGGGGCGAGCCGTGACGCTTCCCTCGGGCGATCGCGCCGCGGTCTTTCGGCACCAAAACCGGTTCCACGCCCTCTCGAATGCGTGTGCGCATCAGAACGGTCCCCTCGGCGAGGGGCGGGTGATCTGCGGTCTCGTGACCTGCCCGTGGCACGGGTTCCAATATCGGCTCGAAGACGGATGTTCGCCCGCGCCCTTCACCGAGCGGGTGCCGACCTATCGCCTGAAGATCGAGGACGGCGCGCTCTGGATCGATCCGCAGCCGAACCCGCCGGGCACCGCCCTTCCCGGCGTGCCGCTCCCCGAGCCGGAGACCGCATCGTGAGCCCGCAGCCGCCACCGCCCGAGACGTTTTTCGTGGGCTACATCAACCGGTTGCCGTCGGGATTGAGACGGTTCCTGCCGGCCGTGGCGGCGGCGCTTCTTGCGGTCTTCGCAGGGCTTGCGCTGGCGGTCTCCTCGACCCAGGACGATCCGGGCGGCGGAAGTTTTCGCTGGGATCTGGGACGCGTGAGCATAGAGGGCACGCTCCGCGCCCGGCCCTATCCGACGGTGACGCTCGCCGCCCCCGCGGGGCCGCTCGCGGCGGGGCAGACAGTGATGCTCTCGGGCGGCGGCAAGCGGGGGGTGCAGGACCGTGCCGAACCACTTGATGGGCGCGCGGTTCGCGCGGAGGGGATCCTGCTCACCCGGGGCGATCTCGTGATGCTGCAATTGCGCGGCGGAGAGGCGGGGCTCACCCCGGCCGAGGTCGCCGCGGAGCCGCCCGAGGACCAGGATCTCGGCCGCTGGCGGGTGACCGGAGAGATCTGCGACGGCAAGTGCCTCTCGGGCGCGATGCGGCCGGGCCGCGGCCTGGCGCACAAGGCCTGCGCCAATCTTTGCCTGGTGGGCGGCGTGCCGCCCGTGGTCGCGCTGGCAGGCCCGGTAGAGGGCCATGCCTTCTTGATGCTCGGCGGTGCGGACGGGACGCCGCCGGCGCCTTGGTTCCTCGACCGGGTCGGCGAGCTCGTGGAGATCGAAGGCCGGGTCCGCCTGCGCGGCGATCTTCCGATCCTTGAGGCCGATCCCGACAGCGTCAGGCGCGCCCGGTGAGCGGGGGCGGGGCCGACGCGCCGATGCCGCCCGTCTGGGCCCGCGCCGCAGGGGCGGCGCTGGTGGCGGCTTTGGCTTGGGGCGCGTGGGAGGCCTATGCGGGATACGCGGCTTTTGCGCGGATCGACCAGTGGACCGGGCAAGAGACGCTTCGCCCGCTCCGTCCCTGGCTGACCGAGCTTCGGTGGCCGCTTCTCGGCATCGGCGGCGTGCTCGTGCTCAGCCTGCTCTCTGGCGCGCTCAAGCGCTTGGGTCTCGGCAGCTGACGGGGTGGGGTGCGGCCGGCGCCCGGACGGGCCGGCCCTGCGAAGGCGGGGCTAGAGTGTGTCGAGCGCCCGGCGGAACACCAAGGGGTCCACGTTTCCGCCGGTGATCACGGCGATGACGGCCTGGCCTTCGACCGAATCCGGGTGGAAAAGCGCCGCCGCGAGCGCCACCGCGCCACCCGGTTCGGCGACGAGTTTGAGCCGCAAAAAGGCCTGCGCCATCGCCCGAAACGTCTCGTCTTCGCTAACCACGATCCCGGGCCCTGCGAGCCGCTGGAGGATCGGGAAGGTCAACTCCCCCGGCGCCGGCGTGAGGATCGCGTCCCAGACCGCGTCGGCGGGCGGCGCCTCGACGCCGAGCCGTTCCCCCGCCGCAAGCGACCGCGTCACATCGTCGAACCCGTCCGGCTCGACGGGGCGCACGCGCATCCCGGGCGCCTCGCCCGACAGCGCCATCGCCATGCCCGCCGCGAGCCCGCCGCCGCCGCAGCAGACGAGCACATCCGCCTTGCTCACGCCCATTGCCCTGGCCTGACCGGCGATCTCGAGCCCGCAGGTCCCCTGCCCGGCCATCACCTGAGGCTCGTCGAAGGGCCGGATCAGCGTCAGCCCGCGCTCCTCGGCCAGTCGCGTGCCGGTCTCTTCGCGGCTCTCGCCGCCGGGGCGATCATAGAGCACGACCTCCGCGCCGTAGGCCCGGGTGTTCGCCACCTTGAGCGCCGGCGCGTCGTTCGGCATCACAATGACGGCCGGGACCTCATGCAGCTTCGCCGCGAGCGCGATGCCCTGAGCGTGATTGCCCGACGAATAGGCGATCACCCCTTGCGCGCGCTGCGGCTCGGGCAGCGCCGAGATCGCCGACCATGCGCCGCGAAACTTGAAACTGCCCGTGCGCTGAAGACACTCGGCCTTGATCAGCACCCGCCGCCCCGCGATCTCGTTCAGGAACGGGTTCTCGAGGATCGGCGTGATCAGAGCATTCCCCTCGACCCGCCGCCGCGCCGAGCGGACGTCACGGAGGGTAATGGCTTCGGCGGTGTCGATTGACGTCATGTGCGCTCCAGGAACCTGTCTATTGCCTCGAGCGCGGCAGGCTCGTCGAGGAAGGGGGTATGGCCGCGTCCGGGAATCTCGACGCCCTCGAAGTCGGGATGCCAGGCGGCCATCTCGGCGAGCGTCGATTGCGACAGAATATCGGAGAATTGACCGCGAAGGGTCAAGACCGGGATCGCCTTCAGCCCCTCGAAGAGCGGCCAGAGCGTGATCGTCGCCGCTTCCATGTCGAGGGCGGCCGCCGTGGCGGTGCGCAGCTTCGGGTCGTAGGAGAGCACCGGGCGCCCGTCCGCGTCGTCATAGAGGGCGTGGGCGTGCTGGAGCCAGCGCGCGGGCGGCACGTCGGGGAATTCGCGCGCGTTCTGACGGGCGAGCTCGGCGGCCGCGTCTTCGAAGGTCTCGCCCCGGGGCGGGCGGCCGAGCGTCGCGAAGATCCGGAGCAGGCCGCGCATCTCGATCACCGCGCCCACATCGTTCAGCACGAGCCCCTCGACGAGGCCCGGACGACCCGCTGCGACCGCCATGCCGAGGATCCCGCCCCGCGAGGTGCCGACGATCCTCAGCCGCTCGAGACCGAGATGGGCGATGAGCGCGAGGACGTCGCCGGTCTCGACGGGGATCGCATATTCATGGTTCGGATCGGCCGCCCGTTCAGAGGCGCCGCGCCCCCGGCTGTCCAGGCGGATGACCCGGGTGCCAGGTGCGAGATGATCGTGGAGCGGCGCGAAGTCGCGCATGTTCCGAGTGAGCCCGGCGAGGCAGAGCACCGGTCGACCGGACCCGCCCGTGTCCGCATAGGCGAGGCGACGGCCGTCGGGGCCCTCGAAAACGCGGATCGCCTCCCCGGTGGCGCTGTCGACCGTCGGCCGACCCGGCACACCCTGCATGGCCGCGGCCTCGACCGGGGACTGCTCGGCGATCATGCCGCGCCTGCCAGCTGGGGGATCCCGGAGAGGTCGGCGACGCTGTGGGCGGGCCGTCCGGGCAACCGGTCGACGGGCTCGCCCTTGCGGTTCGCCCAAACCGTCTCGAAGCCGTAGGCGGCGGCGAAACACGCGTCCCAGCCATTCGAGGAGACGAAGAGCACCGCCCGCCGCGGCACGCCGAAGTGCTGGCCGACCAGATCGTAGACCTCGCGCGCGGGCTTGAACCGGCCGACCGCTTCGACGGAGAGGACGGCATCGAGCCGGTCGCCGATGCCGGCGCTCTCGACCGCGCCCGACAACATCGCCGGCGACCCATTCGAGAGGATCGCCGTCGCCTTCCCAGACCCTTTGAGCGCCGCGAGCGTCGCCGGCACCTCCGGATAGGCCGGCAGGCGCCAATAGAGATCGAGGAGGCGGGCGCGGAGCACCGTCTCGGCCACGCCGTGGGTCTCGAGCGCGTGATCGAGGGCGTCCGTCGTCACGCTCCAGAAATCGGTATGGACGCCCGCGGCCGATCGAAGCCAGGAGTATTCCAGCTGTTTCCGCCGCCAGCTTTCGGCGATCGCGGGCCAGGTTTCGGCCATCGCCTCGCCGCCGGGTTCCGCGGCCGCGTTCCGCGCGGCGCCCGCCACGTCAAATAGGGTGCCATAGGCGTCAAAGACGCAAAGCTCGATAGTCATGGGCGCGCCCTCCCGGAGGCGTCATGCGGTCTTCGCCGGAGCGGCGCCGCCTTTTCGCCAGAATGGCCGATGCCGAGGGCAAAGGAAAGCCCTGCCCCCGGAGCTGCGGCGACCTGGGGCCCGCCGGTCGCGGCGCTCAGCAGATCTCGTCGATCTGTTCGAGGCTGAGGCCACCCGGCACGATGGTCACCGGGATCGGCAGGCGGCCGGCGAGCTTGGTCGCGAACTGACTGACCAGGGGCCCCGGGCCGTCGCCCTCGGCGGCGCCGAGCACGAGCACGCTGATCGAGGGATCGTCGTCGATGGTCGCGAGCACCTCGTCGGCCGGCTTGCCCTCACGGATGACGAATTCCGGCGTCCGCCCGGCAAGCGCTTTCAGCTCACCTGCCAGATCGGTCAGTCGCTTTTCGGCTTTTGCCCGCGCTTCGGCCTGCATGACCTCGGCCACGCCGACCCAGTGCTGAAACTCCTCTGGCGGGATCACGTAGAGAAGCGTGACCATGCCGTCCGTGTTCTGCGCACGCCGGGCGGCAAAGCGCATCGCCTGCGCGCATTCCGGCGTCTCGTCGACCACCGCGAGGAATTTTCGCACCGCGCCCTCCCTGGATGCCGGGCCGCTCACTGGACCGACTGAGGACGATGTCACCGGTCCAGAGCAGGTGCAAGCGGCCTTGACCGTCCGGCGCGCGGGAACTTCGGCAGGCAAGGGCGTCCGCAAATGGGCTTTGTGCATTTCACGATACTCTGATATTTTCCACCTGGTGGAATCGAAAACTATGGAGGAAACGCCGATGACCGCCCGCCCATCCGCCCTCGCCGTCCGCGCCGCGCTCGCGGCGTTCTTTCTCGCCCTTCCCGCTCACCACACCGCGGCCTCATCGGTCCCCGACTTCCGCGGCCAACCGAACACGGTATTCGCCCAATTCGAACGGACGACTTCCAATATCGCGGGCTACGAGCTCACCGCCTTCGAGACCGGCGCAAACAGCACCTTCCCGCTTTTCGCGAACCAGCCCTTCGACGCGGACGGCACGCCTTTTGCCGATTTAGACAACGACGAGAATGTGTTGTTCTTCCTACCGAACTTCATCGATCCGCTGCCGTTCAAATTCATCAAGATCGGGCTCGAATGCGAAATCGCGGCCTGCAACGGCATCGCACCCACTGAGGTTTTGGCCTTCGATGACGCGGTTGAAAACCCGTCCGTGCAAGAACGCCGCTCCGGCACCCATCCGGACGAGCCGAACAGCCGGTATATCCATCTGCTGATCCGACCGAACCCGGATTGGGAGATCATCGGCTTCGGGCAAGCGGATCTGGCGGAAGCCGGGGTGTTCCGGCTCACTTTCGACACGATTTCCGATGTGCCCCTGCCGGCGGCTCTGCCGCTCCTCGCGCTCGGGCTCGTCGGGCTGGGGATCGCAGCGCGGCGGCGCCCGTCCTGACCGCGCCGCGGCGGCGCGCCGCGCTTAGGGCCAGGTGGCGACGGGCGGGAGCGACATCAGCACGGCCTCAGGGTTGTGGCCGGTCTCAAGGCCGAAGCGGGTGCCGCGGTCGTAGACCAGATTGAACTCGGCATAGAGCCCGCGCTTCTCGAGCTGCCAGGCGCGGTCGGCCTCGCTCCAAGCCTCGTCGCGGCGGCGCTCGGTGATCGGCAGGAACGCATCGAGGAACGCCCGGCCGACATCCTGGGTGAAGGCGAAATCCGCCTCCCAATCGCCGGTCGCATGGTCGTCGTAGAAGATGCCGCCGACACCGCGCGCCTGACCGCGGTGCTTGATAAAGAAATACTTGTCCGCCCAAGCTTTGTAGCGGGTATAGTAGTCAGCGTGATGCCGGTCGCAGGCCGCTTGCAGCACGCCGTGGAAAAACGCCGTGTCTTCGGGCACTTCCACCATCGGATTGAGATCCGAGCCGCCACCGAACCACCAGGCGCCGGGCGTCCAGAACATCCGGGTGTTCATGTGCACGGCTGGGGTTTTGGGGCTGCGCATATGCGCAACGAGCGAAATGCCCGACGCCCAGAAGCGCGGATCCTCGGCAAGCCCGGGGATCTCCTTGCGTGCCGTCAGCGAGCGCTGGGCTTGGGCGCCGTGGGCGCCGTAGACGTCGGAGACGTTGACCCCCACCTTCTCGAAGACGCGCCCGCCCCGCATCACCGCCATGACGCCGCCGCCCTGGTCGCCCTCGCCTTCGCCCGCCCGGCGGGTCTCGCGGCGCGCGAACCGCCCGGCCGGCAGATCGGCGTGGGGACCCGTGGTCTGGCTGTCTTCGAGCGCCTCGAAGGCTGCACAGATCCGGTCGCGGAGCTCGGCAAACCAGTGGGCGGCGCGGGCCTTCTCGGCGGTCATTTCGCCGGGTTCGGTGGCGCGGTGGGCGCGGGGGGCGTCGTTGGCGGCGGTGTCGGACATGTCGGTGCCTCTCCTCAGGCGGCCCTCTTTGGCTACGCAAGCCGGCGGCGACACGCAACCGGCACCGCATCCGTCTCCTCGCGACATCGCGCGACGTCCTAGTGGGGGAGAGAGCGAGGGACGGGGCAGAGCCACAGACACGGCTCGCGCAGCAGCATACGAGGTACATCGCCCCGGCCCTCGACACGTAAGACACGCCAGGATGCCGTTCGGATGCAGCTTCAGGAAAATTTTTTCGAGCGATCGCGTCTCGCCGGTCGATCGCCGAGCGGCACGCGGGCGCTGGACCGGGTGCGACCTTCGGTGTATAGTAAAGGCCATACCGACGGAGGATCCGATGTCCATCCAAGCCTGAGGCGGTGGCCCGCGGGTCCACGCACTTTTTTTCCGCCTCGTCCGCCCCGGACGAGGCGCCCGCCCCATTTGTTCCCCGAGACCCGCCCTGCGGACGAGGCCCCCGATGTTCCGGTTCTTCGAGACACTGATCGATCCATACCAGCCCTATGACGAGACCCGAGAGGTCCCGAACCGGCTGATCCCGTTTTATCTTCATTTTCTCGGCCCGGCGCGCTGGGTCCTCGCCTCGACCATGGTGCTCGGGCTCATCTTCGCGATCGCCGAGGCGCTGATGCTGCGCTATGCGGGCCAGCTCGTCGATATCCTGAACGAGGCCGAGCCGGGCGCGCTGTTGGACGAGCATTGGGACGCGCTCGTGACCATGGTCGTGGTCGTCTTTCTCATCCGCCCCCTGTCGGTCATTGCCGAGAGCTTCGTTTCGGGCCAGGGCTTCTATGCTCCAATGGGATCGCTGGTGCGGTGGCGGACCCACCGGAAGATGCTGCGCCAGTCGCTCTCGTTCTTCACCGACGACTATGCCGGGCGGATCGCCAACAAGCAGCTGCAACTCGCCCCGGCGCTCAACGACAGCGTCCATCAGGTGGCGCAGGAGATGTGGTACGTCTTCGTTTATTTCGTCGGAGCGGCGATCATCATGGCCGAGACCGATCTGCGGTTCCTCGCGCCCTTGCTGATCTGGTTCGCAGGCGTGGTGCTGACCGCCTGGTGGTTCGTGCCGCGGATCACCCGGGCCGGCAAGGCGGTGGCCGAGGCGCGCTCGACGCTCGCGGGCCGGATCGTCGACAGCTACACCAATATCCAGACGGTGAAACTCTTCGCCCATGCCGAGCGCGAGGACGCCTATGCCAAGGAGGCGATCGAAGAGTTCCGCTGGGTCTTCCATGCCCAGACCCGGCTCTACACCTGGCTGACGATCATCCTTGCGGCGCTCTCGATCTGGCTGATCGGCGGCGTGGTCGGCTACGGCGTGTGGCTTTGGGCCGAGGGGGCGATCACCGTCGGGCCGATTGCGGCAGCGGCGGCGCTCGTCATGCGGCTGACGGGCATGGTCGACTGGATCATGTGGTCACTCTCGATGCTCTTTCAGAATATCGGCACAGTGCAGGAGGGCATGGATCTGGTCTCGAAGCCGCTCCGGCTGAAGGATGCGCCCGATGCGCGGCCGCTGACGCTCGAGAAAGGCGCGGTCGCTTTCGAGGGGGTCACCCACACCTACGGGCGGAAAGCGGGCGGGCTCCATGAGGTGACGCTGCGGATCGAAGGGGGCCAGCGGGTCGGCCTCGTCGGGCGATCGGGCGCGGGAAAATCGACGCTGGTGAACCTCGCGCTCCGGTTCTTCGATCCGGATGCGGGACGGGTGCGCATCGACGGGCAGGATCTCGCAAAGTGCCGTCAAGAAAGCGTGCGGGCGCAGATCGCCATGGTGACCCAGGACACGGCGCTCCTCCACCGCTCGATCCGGGAGAACATCCGCTATGGCCGGCCGGATGCCACGGATGCCGAGGTCTGGGAGGCTGCGCGGAAAGTGCATGCGGAGAGCTTCATCCCCGGGCTCGTGGACCAGGACGGGCGGTCGGGGCTCGAGGCGCATGTGGGCGAGCGGGGCGTGCGGCTTTCGGGCGGGCAACGCCAGCGGATCGCACTCGCCCGCGCGGTTCTGAAGGACGCGCCGATCCTGATCCTCGACGAGGCGACGTCTGCGCTCGACAGCGAGGTCGAGGCAGCGATCCAGGAGGGCCTCGAGGAATTGATGCGCGGCAAGACGGTGATCGCCATCGCCCACCGGTTGTCGACGATCCAGCGAATGGATCGGATCGTTGTGCTCGACGAAGGCCGGGTGATCGAGGACGGGCCGCATGAGGCGCTGCTCGCGGCGGGCGGGCTCTATGCCCGGCTCTGGCAGCGCCAGTCGGGCGGGTTTCTCGACACGGCCGCGGCGGCAGAATGATCTCGCCTGCGCCCCGACCCGAGGCGGCGGTGCGACAGGGCCCCACGGGCCCCACCCACCCGGGCCGTCTCTGATCCGGCGACGCGATCCCG
>JBHJGX010000044.1:0-23851 GCA_050331395.1 Paracoccaceae bacterium | reverse complement strand
GGCGGCGAAGGCGGGCGCGGTCGCCGGCTCGAGCGGGGCCAACTCCGCCGCGGCGGACCCGCCGGAGACGCCGAGCGCCAGGGCCGCCACGGCGAGGAGACGGCCGACCCAAGGCCGCACAGCGCCGAATTTCCCGTGTATGATCATTGGTTTGAGACGCCGCACCGCTTCAATCCGCCATCTACGCCAGTTCCCATGGATCACCCCAACAGTATGACCGCGACAAGGCGGGCGTTCGATCCTTGCCCCGCGTCGCACCGGTTCCAGCCTCGCCGTCGCCCACGCTTGGTTCCAAGATTGGCCCGAAAACGTTTACTGAAAATTTCCTCTCCGATGAAAAATGGACTTGGCGGGCGGGACGACGGACGTCTAACGTCACCATCGAGGAGATCCGTCGCGGCGCTAAGACAGCCGGCAGGGTTCCTCCAGACACATTCCATCGCGGCGATCCTCCGGGCGCGCCGCCGCCGCTCCGCAAGGAAGACATCGCCCACGCCGTTTCAGCGCGTTGGCGGTAGCGGAACCATCAGCGCCGGCCGCCGGGGGCCCACAGCTTCCCTACGGCGACTATCGGCGCCCAGACGCACCGGGACGATGCGCGCGGCTGTAGCCCGCGGGATCGCCCTTCTTAGGATTAAGACTTGATGCGCTCCACCGTCTCCCACGCCGCCGCCCGCGCCGCTCGCGCGCCGCGGGATTTGGCGTCGTGGGGGTGGGCTCTCCACGATGCGACATCGCGGACGCGGCCGACGCAGGGACGCGCATCCCCAACCAAATGGCGGGCTGACGAGAAGGTCGGCGCCCGCGCAAATCTGAGGATAAGCGCGCGCGACGCGGCGCCTCGCCCGACACATCAAAGGCATGGCGAAGCATATGTTGATCGACGCCACCCACCCGGAGGAGACCCGGGTGGTGGTGCTGGACGGAAACAAGGTCGACGACTTCGACTTTGAGTCAATCAATAAACGGCAGTTGGCCGGCAATATTTACCTGGCGAAAGTGACGCGGGTTGAGCCGTCTCTGCAAGCGGCTTTTGTGGATTACGGCGGAAACCGGCACGGGTTTTTGGCCTTCTCGGAGATCCACCCGGATTATTATCAGATCCCGGCTGCCGACCGCGAAGCGTTGATCGAAGAGGAAGAGCGCGCCCAACGCGCTCAGGCCCGCGAGGAAGAGGGCGCCGATCTTGCCGAGGCGCCGAAGAGGCCGCGCCGAAGCCGGAAATCCGCCGACGGGTCCGAGAGTTCGGGCACGCGCAGTCGGTCGAGATCCGCGCGCGGCTCAGGTGCGGACGCCTCAGGCCAACCAGCGGAGACAAGCGCCCAACCCGCGCCCCCTCAACCCGCGACGCAAAGCGGCGACGAGGGCGACGAGAGCGCCGATGCGTCGGCCAAGCGGAACCGGCGGGGCCGCAAACGGACCTCAGGGCGCAGCGAAACCCGCGGGCAGGCGGCGTCAGGGCTCGAAGTCATCGATCTTGGAGACGAGACCGAGACCAGCGCGGAGACCCCCGGACCGGTCGAAAGCCCAAAGGGTCTCGAGGTGACCGACGTGGCCGAAGCCGGGACCGACGCCCTGCCCGCCCCTGGTCAAGACGCCCCGATCCCGGCGCCGACGCCTCAAAGCATCGAAGCCGCGGACGCAGAGAGCGCAGAGGCCTTGGAACCCAGTTCGGTCGCGCCGGCTGAGCCCGTTTCTGCGGAGGCGGCCGAGCCCGTATCCGCGGAGGCGGCGGAGCCCGTATCCGCGCAGGCGGAAGGCGCGGCGCCGGACGCTGCAGCGCCGGATTTGGCGCCCGACGGCCCTGCCCCGAAGTCCGACGCCGAGACGGCGCCAGAGCCTGCGCCAGAGACGGCGGTTGAGACAGCGTCAGAGACGGCGCCCGAACCCGCTGCCGAGACAGCGACAGAGACCGCCTCCGAACCAGGCCCCAACGACACGCCGACCGGCCCGAAATCGGTGGCCGAGAGCGCAGGGCTCGGCGAGGAGCGCGTGACCGGCGATATTGCCGAGCGGGACGACGCGGCCGGCGACGACATGCCCGACGGCTCAAGCGACGACGCGGACGGCGAGGCCCGCGACGGCGCCAAGGGACGCGGTCGAAGCCGCGGCGGTCGGCGCCGCACGGCCAAGGCCAAGACCGAGCCCGACGAGGATACCCCCGCCGAGGCGCCAGAGGTGCTCGAGCCCACCGGCGCCGAGGACGTGCGCGAAGACGTCGTCCGCGACACGTTCATCCGCAAGCGCCGCTACAAGATCCAGGACGTGATCAAAGTCCGGCAGATCCTGCTCGTGCAGGTCGTCAAAGAAGAGCGCGGTAACAAGGGCGCGGCGCTGACCACCTATCTGTCGCTCGCCGGGCGCTACGGCGTGCTGATGCCGAACACCGCCCGCGGCGGCGGGATCAGCCGCAAGATCACGAACGCCGTCGACCGCAAACGGCTCCGTGAGATCGTCGACGCGCTCGATGTGCCCCAAGGTATGGGCCTGATCGTGCGCACCGCCGGCGCCGAGCGCACTCGGCCCGAGATCCGCCGCGATTACGAGTTTCTGCTTCGCCAATGGGAACAGATCCGCGAATTGACGCTTCGGTCGATCGCACCCTGTCTGATCTACGAAGAAGGATCGCTGATCAAACGCTCGATCCGCGATATCTACTCTAAAGACATCGAAGTCGTGCTGGTCGAAGGCGATGACGGCTATCGCGAGGCCAAGGACTACATGAAGATGCTCATGCCGTCCCACGCCAAGAACGTGAAGCAATACGCCGAAAGCGTGCCGCTTTTTATCCGGTATCAGGTGGAGAGCTACCTGAATTCGATGTTCTCGCCGGTCGTACAATTGCGCTCGGGCGGCTACATCGTCATCGGGATCACCGAGGCGTTGGTGGCGATCGACGTGAACTCGGGCCGGTCGACCAAAGAGGGGTCGGTCGAGGACACCGCGCTCAAGACCAATCTCGAGGCGGCCGACGAGGTCGCACGGCAGCTGCGGCTCCGCGATCTCGCCGGGCTCATCGTGATCGACTTCATCGATATGGACGAAGGGCGGAACAACCGCTCGGTCGAGAAGCGCATGAAGGAACGGCTGAAGGCGGACCGGGCGCGCATCCAGATCGGCAGGATCTCGGCCTTCGGTCTGATGGAAATGTCGCGTCAGCGTCTCCGGCCCGGCATGCTCGAGGCGTCGACGAAACCCTGTCCGCATTGCCACGGGACAGGCGCGATCCGCTCGGACGACAGCCTGTCGCTCGCGATCCTGCGCGAAGTCGAGGAGGAGGGTGTCCGCGAGCGCTCGGCGGAGATCACGGTGACGGCGCCGATCGACATCGCCAATTACCTGATCAACCGCAAACGGGCGCATTTGTTGCGGATCGAGGAGCGCCATCGCCTAAGGATCAACATCTTCGGCGATCCGCTGTTGATCAGCCCAGATTATCAGGTGCAGCGGAGCAAGGCGGCGGCGCCCGTGCACGAGCACGACGCGACGGTAATCACCGCCGAGAGCGCGGCGCGCGGGGCCGAGGCGGAACCGGCCGCGACACCCGCCAAGGCGCCGGACGGGCGGAGCGAGCGGCGCGCGGACAGCCGGTCCGAAGCGCGTGCTCCCGAAGGCCGCGAGACCCGGGCAAAGGCTCCCGTCGAGCCCAAGGCCGAGGCCCAGGCCGAGAGCGCGGGACAGGCCCGCCGGGACGACGAGGACGAGACGAACGGCACCGATGCGGACGGCAAGGCGCGCCGGCGCCGCGGCAAGCGCGGCGGTCGTCGGCGGCGGGGCCGCGGTCCGGCGGAGGAGGCGGAGAGCGCCGGAGCACTCGGCTCAGGGCCGGACGCCGGGGATCTGTCGGAAGAGAGCGCGGCGGACGAGGCCCCTCGCCCCTCGTCCGAGGAGCCCGCTTCGGACGAGCCGGCAGTCGATGCGCCGGACGCCCAAGGGGACCGGACGCCCGGGTCAGAGGCGGCCACCACGACCGACGTGGGCGCGACCGATGTGGCCGCGACCGATGCTGCCGCGACCGAGGGCGCCGAGGTGCCGGCCCCCACCGACGAGGCCGTCCCGAGCGCAGATGCCAGCAGCGCCGCCGAGCCTTCCGAGACCGAGGCGAAGCCGCGCCGGAAGACGACGCGAAGCGCCCCCCGGCGAAGCCGAAGCAAAAAAGCCGAGGTTGCGGCCGAGACCGTTGCGGTCGAGACGGGCGCCGAAGGCACGGGCCCCGATGGCATAAGCGAAGATGGGACGGGCGCCGATCCGACGGGCACCGATCCGACGGGCGCGCACATGCCGGAGCCCTCGGCACCGGCCGAGCCGCAGTCCCCGCCCGAAGCCGTGGCGGTCGCCGGCGAAACCGCGCCTTCGGCAGCCGGCCCCACGGCCGATGCACCTTCGGCCGAGGCCGCAGCGACGCCGTCCGAACCGCCTTCGGACGTGCTGCCCGAGAGTGTGCCTGAGCCCGCCCCCGAGGCCGGGTCGCAGGTGTCGGATATCGTCGACGAGAGCGACCAGGTGACGGAGGCAAACGGTGCGGCCCGGACGGGGGAAGGCGATCCTTCGGATCCTCCGACCGGGCATTCGAGCGCGTCTCAACCGTCGACTGCCACGGAGCTGTCGGACGAGAAAAAGTCGAAGCGCCGCGGTTGGTGGAATTTCGGGTTCTGAACCGATCGCCGAGTGGCCTCGGCGCGCCTGCGGGCGCCCCGGGGCGCCGCCCCCTCATGGGCGGGTGAGAAATCGCTCGAGCCTCAGCATGGCCTCGGCTACCGCGTCCTCGGCCCCGGCCAACGAGAACCGCACCGTCTCGGCGCCGCGTACGGGGTCGAAATCGAGCCCCGGCGTGATCGCCACCCCCTCTTCGGCCAAGAACGCCGCGCAAAAGCCGCTGCTGTCGCCGGTAGCTTCGGGCAAGCGCGCATAGGCATAGAAGGCGCCGTCTGCCGGCGCGATCTCGCGGAACCCGAGCCGTCCGAGGGTCTCGATCACCCGGTCGCGGTTTCGGGCATAGCGCGGTACATGGGCGGCCGCCTCGGCCTCGCCCTCTGCCGACAACGCGCCGAGTGCGGCGATCTGCGACACATGCGGCGCGCAGATGAAGAGGTTCTGCGCCAGCGTCTCGACGGGGCGCACCATCCGCTCCGGCACGACCATCCAGCCGATCCGCCAGCCGGTCATCCCCCAATATTTCGAGAAGCTGTTGATGACGATGGCCTCTTCCGAATGGGCGAGTGCGGTTTCAACCGGCGCTCCGAAGCCGATGCCGTGGTAGATCTCGTCCGAGACGAAGGCGGCGTTGCGCTCCCGGCACCAGGCGGCGAGCGCGGCGAGTGCTGCCGTGTCGAGCACGGTGCCGGTGGGGTTTGCGGGGCTTGCGATCAGGAGCCCGTCGAGCGGGCCGGCCCGATCGAGAAGCGCCGGCGTCGGTTGGAAGCGCGTCTCGGGCCCGGTGGGGATGCCGACGGGGACGACGCCGAGGCCGCTCAGGATATTGCGATAGCAGGGATATCCGGGTTCGCCGAGCGCCACCCGGTCGCCGGGGTCGAAGAGCGCGAGGAAGGCGAGGCTGAAGGCGGCCGAGGAGCCGGAGGTTACGACCACCCGGTCGGGGGGCAACTCGATCCCGTGCCTCGCCCCGTAGAGCCGGGCGATCGCGGCACGGAGATCCGCGCGCCCGAGGCCTGTCGTATAGCCGAGCGGCGCAGCCTCGGACAGCGCCCGGGCCGCCGCCTCGCGGGCCGCGCGCGGCGCCCCAGTGCCGGGCTCACCGACCTCGAGATGCAGGATCCGTCGCCCCGCTGCCTCCGCCGCGACCGCCGTCGCGAGCACGTCCATCGCATGAAAGGGGGCCATCCGGGCCCGTTTGGATAACTTCACGAGGGCGTTCCTTTCCTGCTCTGACGCGCCTAGGTATTGTAGCGAGGCTCAATGGACGGGCCGAGTTCGGCGCGGAGGCGACATGGCACACATCTTTGCCCCGTTGAGGCGCGCGTGCGGCCGGCTCGGCCGGATCGCCGCCCTCTGCACGCTTGTCACGGCGATCGCAACCGGCACGGCAGAGGCGCAGCGCATCGGCTTTATCCGCGATGCCGAGATCGAGCGCACGCTCTCGCGGATGTCCGATCCGATCTTCCGGGCGGCTGGGCTCCGCCCCGAGGCAGTCGAGATTTATATCGTTAATGACCGCAGCCTGAACGCCTTCGTCGCGGGCGGCGCGCGGATGTTCCTGCACACGGGTCTCCTCATCGAGCTCGAAAGCCCGGAAGAGACGCTCGGCGTCATCGCGCACGAGGCGGGTCACATCGCCGGCGGCCATCAGACGCGCCGGATGATCAATCTGCGCAATGCCCAGGGCCCGGCGCTGATCGCGCTGTTGGCTGGGATCGCGGCGGGCGTCGCGGGCGGCGGCGAGGCGGGGATCGCGCTCGGCTCCGGCGCGCAAGGTGCGATCCAACGGGCGATCCTGCGCTATAACCGCGGCGAGGAGGCATCGGCCGACCAGGCGGCGCTCCGGTATCTCGAGGCGGCGCAGATCGATCCGGAGGGGCTTTACCGGGTGCTCGAGCGGTTCCGCGGGCAGGAGGTCTTCGCGGTCGGCAATACGGACCCTTACATTTTGACCCACCCCCTCTCCACCGAGCGGATGTTGCTCATCGAACGGGAGATCCAGGAGGCCGGCAATCGGATCTATCCGGATCGACCGGAACAAGATTATTGGTATGCGCGGATGCGGGCGAAGCTCGAAGGGTTTCTCGACCGGCCGGATCGGGTGCTCAACCGGATCGAGGATTTGCCCGAGGACGAGGTGACCCTTTATCGCAAGGCGATCGCGCTTCACCGGCTGCCGGCGCCGAGGGAGGCACTCGCGGCGATGGACCGGCTGTTGGCGCTTCGTCCGGGCGATCCGTTTTATCTCGAACTCAAGGGCCAGATCCTGCACGAATCGGGCCGGGCGGAGGCGGCAGTGCCCGCCTATCGCGACGCTGTCCGCGCGGCGCCGAATGAACCGCTCCTCAAAGCCGGGCTCGGCCGCGCGCTCCTCGCCCTCGACCGGACTGACGCGGATCGCGAGGCGTTGGCGGTTCTCCAAGAGGCCCGCGCCGAGGACCGGGGCGACACGGCCGCGCTCCGGGATCTCGCCACCGCCTATTCCCGGGCGGGCGACCAGGGCATGGCGACGCTTGCCACCGCCGAACGCTTCGCCTTGCAGGGCCGGACCGAGGACGCGGTGCTCATGGCCAAGCGGGCTTCGGCGATCTTGCCGCGCGGCGGCCCCGCCTGGCTCCGGGCCCAAGACATCCTCGCGCTCGATACGGGCGACAACTGACCCGCCGGGCCATGCCGGCCCCGCGCACCCCTAGAAACCGCATGGAGTACGCCAGATGATCCGCTTCAACGCCGTCCCCCGCCTCTTGGCCGCAGCGCTCGGCCTCGCCGCCGCACTGCCCGTGGTCGTCCTGCCCCTCGCCGCTGCGGCGCAAGAGGAGCCCCTTCGCCTCGAGGGACTGACCGATGCGGGGCGCGCCCAGCTCCATGGCGAGATCCGCGCCTATCTGCTCGAGAACCCGGAGATTATCCTCGAAGTCATCCAGATCCTCGAAGACCGGCGCGAGCAGGCGGCGCAATCGGCGGATGCTGATCTGATCGCCGCGAACGCCGAGGCGCTCTTCGCCGATCCGAACTCTTACGTCGCCGGGAACCCGGACGGCGATGTCACGATCGTCGAGTTCCTCGACTATCGCTGCGGCTTCTGCAAGCGTGTGCATCCGACGGTGAAGCAGGTGCTCGAGGCCGACCCGAATGTGCGCCTTGTGGTCAAGGAATTCCCGATCCTCGGGCCGGACTCGGTCACTGCCGGCAAAATGGCACTAGCGGCGTTCCAGATCGATCCCGACAAGTACGGCGAGCTCAACGACGCGCTGCTCAGCCATCCGGGCAATCTGACCGAAGTGACCGCCTATCGGATCGCGAAGGACATCGGCTACGACGTGGGTGAGCTGAAGGCGCTGGCGGCGAGCGACAAGATCGACACGGTGCTCCAGGCGAATTTCGCCCTCGCCCAGGCGCTCAACCTCTCGGGCACGCCGAGCTTCGTGATCGGCGATCAGGTGGTGCGCGGCCTGATGCAGTTCGAGGAGATGATGGCCACCGTCGAGGCCGCCCGCGAAACCGCTGCGAACTAAGAGCTGCCGCCGAGCGTCTCTCTGCATGGGGGTCGCTTGGCGGATCACCTTCGCGCCGCTATGGTGCTCTGCGGCAGCGCCCGGGGTGGGCCATGGCCCGACGCCCCGAACAACAAGAACCCGGGGGGCGCGGAGGATAGAATGAGCGAGATAACCGACCGCGACGTGGCCTTCATCCGCGCGCTCGCGGAGCTGTTGCGAGAAGCGGATCTCACCGAGATCGAAGTCTCGCGGGAATACGGCGACGATGACGAGCTGACCGTGCGCTTGGTGCGGGCGCCGCAGGAGGCGCCGCCGGCCCCCGCGCCGGTCTACCGGGTCGAGGCTGCAGCCCCGCCCGTCGCGGCCGATGCTCGGGCGCCGGCGCCGCCGGCAGAGCATGGCGCGGCCGTGCCCGATGATGGCGAGACCGTGACCTCGCCCATGGTGGGCACGGTCTATCTCGCCGCCGAGCCGGGCGCCGCCCAATTCGTGCAGGTGGGCGATCTCGTCAGCGAGGGGCAGACCTTGCTGATTGTCGAGGCGATGAAGACCATGAACCAGATCCCCAGCCCCCGCGGCGGGACGGTCAAAGCGATCCTGGTCGCCAATGCCGAACCGGTCGAGTACGGCGCGCCGCTCGTCGTCATCGGTTGAGGACGGGCGATGTTCCGCAAAATCCTGATCGCCAATCGGGGCGAGATCGCGCTGCGCATCCATCGCGCGGCGAAGGAGATGGGCATCCAGACGGTTGCTGTCCACTCCACCGCCGATGCCGACGCGATGCATGTCCGACTGGCCGATGAGAGCGTCTGCATCGGCCCGCCGCCTGCCTCGCAATCCTATCTGAACCAGCCGGCGATCCTCTCGGCCTGCGAGATCACCGGCGCCGACGCGATCCACCCGGGCTACGGGTTCTTGTCCGAGAACGCGGGCTTTGCGCAGATGGTCGAGGAGCACGGGCTCACCTTCATCGGCCCGCGCTCCGAGCATATCGCCGCAATGGGGGACAAAATCGCCGCCAAAGAGGCGATGACCCGGCTCGGGGTGCCATGCGTGCCGGGCTCGGAAGGCGGGATCGCCTCGGCCGAGGAGGCGGCGCGTATCGCCGGGGAGATCGGCTATCCGGTCCTCGTCAAGGCGGCTTCGGGTGGCGGCGGGCGCGGGATGAAACGCGCGGGCGATGCCCAGGAGCTCGAACGCGCGTTTTCCCAGGCACGGGCCGAGGCGCTGGCGGCCTTCGGCGACGACACGGTCTATCTCGAGAAATACCTGGAGCGCCCGCGGCATATCGAGGTGCAGATCTTCGGTGACGGACGGGGCGGCGCCGTGCATCTGGGCGAACGGGACTGCTCGCTGCAACGCCGTCACCAGAAGGTGCTGGAGGAGGCGCCCTCCCCCGTCATCGACGCCGAGACCCGCGACCGGATCGGTCGGATCTGCGCCGAGGCGGTGGCCGCCATCGGCTATCGGGGCGCGGGAACCATCGAGTTTCTCTATGAGGACGGTGCGTTCTATTTCATCGAGATGAACACACGCCTGCAGGTCGAGCACCCGGTAACCGAAACGATCTTCGGTCTCGACCTCGTTCGTGAGCAAATTCGGGTGGCGGCGGGGCGTCCGCTTTCCTTCGTCCAAGACGACCTGATCCCGCGCGGCCATGCGATCGAGTGCCGGATCACCGCCGAGCGGCTGCCGGACTTTACGCCCTCGCCCGGCCGGGTCGCCGCCTATCACCCGCCGGGCGGCCTTGGCGTGCGCATGGACAGCGCGCTTTATGCCGGCTACTCGGTGCCGCCCTATTACGACAGCCTGATCGGTAAACTTATCGTGCACGGCCAGGATCGTGAAGATTGCCTGATGCGGCTCGACCGGGCGCTTCACGAGCTCATTGTCGACGGCATCGACACCACGCAAGAGCTCTTTTTCGCCCTGCTCGACGAGCCGGAAATCCGCCGGGGCGCGTATCACATTCACTGGCTGGAAAACTGGTTGAGACAGCGCAGCGCGTAAATCGTGATAAGCTACGGGACATGAAGGACGCAGAATCACCGCCGTTCGAGCTAACGCCTGCGCTGGTCCTCCGCGCCTATGCGGCCGGCGTCTTTCCGATGGCCGACAGCGCGGAGAGCGACGAGATCTTCTGGGTCGATCCCCGGCGGCGCGGCATTTTGCCGATCCACGAGTTTCACCTGGCCCGGTCGCTCAAGAAGCGCCTGCTTCGCGGCGGCTTCCGCGTGACGACGGATACGGCCTTCGAAGCGGTGCTCGACGGCTGCGCCGACCGCGAGGAGACCTGGATCAACCCGACGATCTTCAATCTCTACCTGTCGCTCCATCGGAACGGATTTGCCCATTCGGTTGAGGTCTGGGAGGGCGATCTGCTGGTCGGCGGGCTTTACGGCGTCCGCCTGCAGAGCGCGTTTTTTGGCGAGAGCATGTTCAGCCGGGTGCCGGACGGGTCGAAAATCGCGCTCGCCTATCTGATCGCGCGGCTGAAATACGGCGGGTTCACTTTGCTCGACACACAATTCACGACCCCGCATCTGGAGCGGATGGGCGCACATACGGTGCCGCGGGCGCGCTATCACGCGCTACTCGAACGCGCGCTCAAGATCCCGGCGGATTTCCACGCGCTCGGGGAGGAGGCTCAGCCCTCGGACGTGGTGCATCTGATCACCCAGACGTCGTAGCGGGGGTGGTCGAGCGCCGAGAGCGCGGGGCTGTCCGCGAACATCCAACCGGAAAAGCGCGGATCCGCGCCCGCGGCCGTATCCCAGATCGTCAGAAAAGCGGTCGCGCCAATCCGGTCGCCCGTCTCGGGCGTCTCGCACGCCGCGAGCTGCAGGCGAAGCCGGCCGAGATCCGAGAGGGCGCCGGTCTCGACGCTCAGCGTCTCGGTCGCGCCGGTCATCTTGTCGAGGAGCCGAAGCACCGCCCCGCCGCGGGCGACGGTCGGTTCACGCTCGATCGGCTGCGGCGTCTCGGGGATGACGGTGCGGAAGGGCGCGGGCTTGAAACGGATGTTTTCGTCGTCCTCCCCCGCGGCATCGGCGTCGTCATCGGCCTCATCCCTGGGCGAGGCCTCTGCCTCTGGCGCGGGCGTGACGGGCGCGGGTGTGACTGGCGTGGGTGTGACGGGCGTGAGCGTCTCGGCAGGCTCCGCAGGCGGGGGTGGACGGAGAAGCTGGATCTGCGCAGCCGCCATGCCGGAACACAGAACGAGCGCCGAGAGGACCGCCACGCCGCGCATCAGATCGCCCGCGCCCGGAACCGGAGCCGCACGTAGTCGGCCCACCACTGTCCCCCCTCGTCGCGAAGTGCCGGGCGCCCCAGCCGGGCAATGTCGACGATGGCGCGCTCCCGCTCGGCCGGCCCGAGGGCTCCGAGCGCTGGCGCCGCGAGGGTGCGGAGCCAAGCTTCGATCCCCGCCTCGACCAATGTGGGCCGCGGGATGAGCTCGATCTCCTGCACCTCGAAGCCGCCCGCCTCGAGCTTGGCCCCATAGGCGTCGGCGGTCGGGAAGTACCAGACGTCCTCAAGCGCCGTTTCCCGCCCGTAGTCCCGCGACAGCACCGCGACGATTGCCGTGTGGATCGCCGCCACATTACCGTGGCCGCCGAACTCCCCGACGAAGCGGCCCCCCGGCCGAAGCGCCCGGGACACGCCGCGGATCACCGCATCGGGCCGGGTCATCCAGTGGAGCGCGGCATTCGAGAAGACCGCGTCGAACTCCTCGACGAAATCGAGCGCCTCGGCGGCCATCACCCGGGCGTCGAGCCCGCGCGCGCGGGCTGCCCGGACCATATCGGAGGAGCTGTCGATGCCCACCACATCCGCCCCGACCGCGGCGAGTTCCTGGCCGAGCCGCCCGTCTCCGCAGCCGAGATCGAGGATCCGTTCGCCGGGGCGCGGGCGCAGCAGGGTGACCACAGGTGCGCCGAGATCCGAGACGAACCGGGCATCGCGCGCATACCGTTCGGCCGACCAGAAGTCTTCGGCCATCGGCGTCACCCGCCGCCCGAACCCTGGACCATCGTGCCGATCAGGTCGGTGAGGTTGAGCGAGCTCTGGGTAAAGGTGATCTCGTCGCCGCCCTCGAGCATGTCCTCCGACGCCCCCGGTTCGAGCGCGATGAACTGGTCTCCGAGCAAGCTCGACATCTTGATCGCGGCGACCGTGTCCTCGGGCAATGCCACGCCGCCCCGGATGGAGAGCGTGAGGACGGCGCTGTAGGTCGCGGGGTCGAGATCCATCGAGCGGATCGTGCCCACCTTGACGCCGGCAATTCGCACATCGCCGCCCGAGGAGACCCCCTCGGCCTTTCGGAATTTCGCGACGAGGTCGTAGGTGCCGGTGCCGGCGGTCACCTCGGCGGTGTTGGCCGCATAGACGAGGAACCCGGCCGATGCGACGAGAACGACGGCGCCGATCAGGGTTTCGGCTGCGCTGTTGGCCATGCGATCACTCCGGCTGCCAGGCTTCGTAGTCTCCCGCCGCACGGGGGCGCGTGGCGGGGGTGAGCACGCTTCCGGGCGGGCGATAGGCGCCTTCGGTCCCGGTCATGTTGGGCACGTGGTCGCGCTCCCAAGTCTTCCGCGGCAACGGTTCTTCGGAGGGAGGCGTGTCGAAGGTGTGGTGCAACCAGCCATGCCAATCGGGCGAGATCCGGCTTGCCTCGGCTTCGCCCGAGTAGGTCACCCAGCGCCGGCTGTCGTCGTGGTTGCGGTAAAAGCGATTGCCCTCCGCATCTTCGCCGACAAAGACGCCCTTACGTGCGATCAGAAGGCGCGTGCCGAGGGTGGCCCCGTTCCACCAGGTGAAGAGGTCGGTCAAAAGCCGCATGGCCCGTACTCCCAAAAGGTTGCAAGCAGTATGGACCGCCCGCCCCTCCTCCGTCCAGAGGCCCACGGCTCAAGCGAGCGGCGGCAGGTCCCCGGCCTCCCAACCGACGGCCAGGCGGCGGGATGTGTCCTCCGTCCGGTCGGCAGCGATCGCATGGCGAAGCGTCGCCATCAGCTCCTGATAATAGTGCAGGTTGTGCCAGCTCAGCAGCATCGAGGCGATGATCTCGCCCGCCTTGAAGACATGGTGGAGATAAGCGCGGCTGTAGCCCTGGCAGGCCGGGCACCCGCAATCCGGGTCGAGCGGACGCGGATCGCGGGCATGCCGGGCGTTCTTGATGTTGACCTCGCCGCGGCGGGTGAAGGCTTGCCCCGTGCGCCCGGAGCGCGTCGGCAGCACGCAGTCGAACATATCGACGCCGCGGAGGACCGCCCCTACGAGATCCGAGGGTTTGCCGGCCCCCATCAGATAGCGCGGCCGGTCGGCCGGCAGCATCTCGGGCGCGGTTTCGAGCACGCGAAACATCGCCTCCTGCCCCTCGCCGACCGCGAGCCCGCCGATCGCATAGCCCTCGAAGCCGATCTCGACGAGCCGCCGGGCGCTTTCGGCCCGAAGATCCTCGAAGAGCGCGCCCTGCTGGATGCCGAAAAGCGCCTGCCCCGGACCGATTGCGGCTGCCCGCGAGCGCTCTGCCCACCGCATGGAGAGCTCCATAGAGGCCCGCGCGGTCGCGTGATCGGCCGGGTGGGGCGTGCACTCGTCAAAGGCCATGACGATATCCGCCCCCAGGAGGCGTTGGATCTCCATCGACCGCTCGGGCGAGAGGCGGTGTTCAGACCCGTCGATATGCGACTTGAACCGCACGCCCTCCTCGGTGATCCGCCGCAAACCCGCGAGGGACATCACCTGGAAGCCGCCTGAGTCGGTCAGGATCGGCCCGCCCCAATTCATGAACCGGTGGAGCCCGCCAAGAGCCGCCACCTGCTCGGCGCCAGGCCTCAGCATCAAGTGATAGGTGTTGCCGAGGAGGATCTGCGCCCCGGTCGCCCGCACGCTCTCGGGCAGCATGGCCTTCACAGTCGCGGCCGTGCCGACGGGCATGAAGGCGGGCGTCGCGATCGCGCCGTGCGGGGTGTCGATCCGGCCCGTGCGGGCGCGGCCCGAGGTCGCGGAGACGCGGAAGGAAAAGGCGCTCATTGGCGCTGTGTAGTCCCCTGCCGCGGCGCTGACGAGCCCTCAGGCGCGCTCGATCCGAACCTGAAAGCAGTTGTTCGACGCCGAGCGCACGTGCACGAACGCGATCCCGGGATCCGCGAGCAGCGCCTCGGCCGCGGCCGGGATCTCCGCTGTCGCCACCACGCGCCCGGTACCGTAGCGGATCCGCTCATCAGTCCCGTAACCGCGGACCATGTATTGCGGGCTGTCCAGGATCTCGGGCAGCGCCGCGCCGCCTTCGCCGCGCGGGCAGGCCGCCGCACAGAGGAAGATCGGCCCGGTCTCGGCATAGGGCTGGAGCGAGGCGAAGGGCCGGTAGGCGAGCACCAGATAGGGCGCGCCGGCCGGGATCTGTCGCAGGCAGTGGCGGCAGGGGACCCCGTCCCCGTCCGATATCTGCCGCTCGGGGTGATGGCCGTAGGCGTCCGGGCCGCCCGCCTGCAACGCGCGGACGGGCTCGGTCGGCAAGGCGGCAAAGGCGATGGGCATGGGTGCGACCTCTTTGTCAGGTCACCTCTGATCGTTGAGGCGAGCGGGCCACGCCACCCGGATCTTGCGCTGCCCCGCTAGACGCAATCTCCGAGTTTTTCTATATGCTATAGGGAGTCACGCAGGGAGATCGTCATGACAGCCGATGCCGCGGAGCCGTTGATCGCCCCGTCGAGCACAGAGCACCCGCTCTACGAACCGATCGTAGACGCGATCCGCACCGTTCACGACCCGGAGATCCCCGTGAACATCTACGATCTCGGGCTGATCTACCGGATCGCCATCGATGGCGAGGCGAATGTGGACGTGGACATGACCTTGACCGCCCCGGGCTGCCCGGTGGCTGGCGAGATGCCGGGCTGGGTCGCGGACGCGGTCGAGCCGATCCCGGGCGTCAAGGCCGTGAACGTCCAGCTCGTGTGGGAACCGCCCTGGGGTCTCGATAAGCTGACCGACGAGGCCAAGCTCGAACTCGGCTTGCTCTGAAGATGGCCGCGAAGTTGGTAAAAAACCTCACTGGTCGCGCACTGTTCGCCGACCATTCTGCCGCGTTCCGCCTGAGCGAGGCCGTCGCAATCTATGAGGATCTGCTTTCACACCGCCGTGCGCTCCGAGCAGAGCTCGCGCAGCCCTAAGGAGGCCGCCATGTTTGCAATTCCAGGAAAAGACCCGGTCACGCTCACCCCCGCCGCAATTGCGCGCATCAAGACGCTCATGTGCGGGGGCCACGTGAAAGGCCTCAAAATCGGCGTGAAGAAAGGCGGCTGCGCCGGCATGGAATACACCATGGAGCACGCGACCGAGATCGGTCCCCACGACGCGGTGGTGGAGCGCGACGGCGCCCGCGTACTGATCGCCCCGATGGCGCAAATGTTCCTTTTCGGCACGGAAATCGACTATAAGACATCACTGCTCGAGGCGGGCTTCGTCTTTAACAACCCGAATGTGGTCGATAGCTGCGGCTGCGGGGAATCTATCAAGTTCGCGCAGCAGGACTGAGCGTGCGAGGGGTTGAGCCCGGCCGGGCAACGCATACACTCGCGGCATGAGCGAACGATACATTATCGGAAACTGGAAGATGCACGGGCTCCGGGCCGAGCGCGCGGTGCTTGAGGACATTATGGCAGGCGCGCCCGACGGGCCGCTGGCCGCAATCTGCCCGCCCGTGACGCTCGTCGCCGCCTTCGCCGAAGTTGCCCAGGGCTCGCGGGTTCGGATCGGCGCACAAGACTGCCACCCGGACGCCTCGGGCGCCCACACGGGGGACATTTCGGCAGAAATGCTCGCGGATGCGGGCGCGACGCTTGTGATCCTCGGCCATTCGGAGCGCCGCGCCGATCACGGCGAGACGAACGCCGCCGTGCGCGCAAAGCTCGAGGCGGCGCAGCGGGCTGGTCTTTTGCCGGTGGTTTGCATCGGCGAGACACTCGCCGAGCGCGAAGCTGGCCAAGCCGAGACGGTGGTCCGCGCGCAACTCGCGGGCTCCCTATCCGGCGGCGGTCGCGTGGTGATCGCCTACGAACCCGTTTGGGCCATCGGCACGGGCCGGGTGGCCGAAGCCTCGGACATCGCGCGAATGCACGCGGTTGTCAAAGACGTCGGCGGCGCCGAGACGCCGGTTCTCTATGGCGGGTCGGTGAAGCCCGGGAACGCCGCCGAGATCCTCGCGGTCGATGGCGTCGACGGCGCGTTGGTCGGCGGCGCGAGCCTCAAGGCCGCCGACTTCCTCGATATCTTGCGCGCGGCCGTCTGATCAGTTGAGCAGCCCACGGGCTTGCCCCACCCAGTCGTCGCGGAAACAGCGGCCTTTGAAGGCGGTCAAGCTGTCGTCGATCCAGGTGAGATCGTCGTCGGAAAAGCTCGCGAGTTGAGCAAAGGTGTAAATGCCGAGGGCGTTCAACTTGCTCTCGAGGCTCGGGCCGATCCCCTTGATCATCTGCAGATTGTCCGGGTTGGCTGGGCGGCTCTCGAAGAGATTGGCAGGCGCAGGCCGGCTCGGCCCGGCTTCGCCAACGAGCGGGCTCGGATGCGCGACCGGCGCGGCGACGGGCTCGAACGGGCGCAGCGTCTCAGTCAGGGCCTCGGTCGGCTCCTCGGGTTCTGCGACCGGCTCGGTGACAGCCGCGGGCTCAGTGACAGCGGCGGGCTCGGTGACAGCGGCGGGCACGACGGGGGCAGACGCGACCGGCGCGGGCACGACGGGATCGGGTGCAACGACCGGGGGCGCCGGAGCAGGCTCGGGCCGGACCTCTGTCACCGGTGCCACCGGGCTCGGCGCGGGCGAGGGCGCATCGACCGGGGCCGTGGGAGCGGCGCTCTCGCTCGGACGGCTCGGCGGCGCGCTCCGCGCATCCTGGCGCAGCGGGTCGAACCGCCAGGGTACGCCGAAGAACGGGGCCATCGGCGTCATGCTGACCCAAAAGTTGAAAAGCGCGCGCGACTGCTCGGTCATTGCGCTGAAGAGATCGTTCGGTTTCCTGCTCATGTACCTGTCCTCTTGCCGGGTACGGGATTTTTACCCAGTGGGATTGTGCGACGCAATATCTTTCCCGACACTGAATGAAGCGCCAACAAACTGCCACCGAATCGGGTCCAGCGATGATAGCGCCGACATGTATCGAACGGTTTGCGCCGAGCCCGACCGGACGGCTCCATCTCGGCCATGCCTACTCGGCGATACTTGCCCATGATGCGGCCGCGGCGACGGGTGGCCGGTTTCTCCTGCGCCTCGAGGACCTCGACGAGGGGCGCGTCCGCGAGGCTTATGTCGCTCAGATCTTTGACGATCTCGCTTGGCTCGGGCTCGATTGGGCGCGCCCGGTGCTCCGGCAATCCGCGCGCCGGTCCGCCTACCGGGAGGCGCTCGACCGGCTGGCTGCTGAAGGGCTGATCTATCCGTGCGGCTGCAGCCGGCGCGATATCCTCGAGGCGAGCTCCGCGCCGCAAGAGGGCGCCGAAGCGGCCGAGCCCGGGCCGGACGGGCCGGTTTATCCCGGCACCTGCCGCCGCAGCCCGCCGCAAAACGGCGCCGTCGCCCTCCGGCTCCACATGGATCGGGCGATCGCCCGCCTCGGCGGCCCCGCCGCAGTGGCGCGCCTCGGGGCCTTGGAAATCGGCCGCGGGCCCCGGGGCGAGACCGGATGGCAGCCGCTCGACAGCGACGCGCTCAAATCCATGGTCGGCGACGTGGTGCTGGCGCGGAAGGACGGGGCGGCGGCCTATCACCTTGCCGTTGTGGTCGACGACGCCCATCAAGGGGTCAGCCATGTGACGCGCGGCGAGGACCTCTTTGCCGCGACGCCGATCCACCGGGTCCTGCAAGCCCTGCTGGGGCTGCCCACCCCCGTCTATCGCCACCACCGGCTGATCCGCGACGAGAGCGGCCGCCGCCTTGCCAAGCGCGACGCGGCCCGGTCGCTCGAAAGCCTTCGGGCGTCGGGCGAGACGCCTGCGGAGCTGCGCGCCCGTCTCGGGCTCAGTTCCCCGTCCGCTCAGAGCCGAGCCGGTCGATGAACCCGGCCGACGGCTTCGACGCACGCCCCGAAAAGATTCCGCGGAGAATGCCGGGCGTGAGCACCGAGAGCGGGTTCACGGCGAAGTCCGGGTTCTCGATCGAGCCTGTGACCTGGAAGGTCATCGCGAGGATACCCTCCGCCTCTCCGCCGGTCAGAATATCGCCCAGCAGCGGGATCCGGCCGAGGGCGCCCGAAACCGCATAGGCCGGCGAGATCACGCCGGAGAGATCGAGCCGATCCGCCGCCTCCTCGACGATGCCATCGACTTTGAGCGCAATGGCCGGCGACCGGGCAAAGGCCTCGTCGAGATCGATGACCCCGTCGGTGTAGGAGAACGGGATCTTGATCTGGCGGAAGCGGAGCCCGCCCGTCTCGACTTGCTCGGCCGCGTCCTGCACGCCGCCTTCCTCGAGGATCGAGCCGAAGGTCGTCGCGTCCCGTACGGTCATGTCGGTGATCTCGGCGGTGCCGCTCAGATCCGTCGACGGGTCGGGTTTGAAGGCCGCATCGAGGGTCAGCGCACCACCCGTCCCGCCGTAGAACAGCCCGAGACCGCGGAGGAACCCGCCCGCCTCGCTGGAGCGGACCGAGATCACGCCGGGTCGCCCCGGGTCCCGGCTGTAATCGGCGGTAAAGGGCGCGGTGCCGGCCGCGCCTTCGGCCGAGAGGTCGAGGCGACCGTCGCGGTCGCGCGAGACGGTGCCGCGGACGGGGGCGAGCACGATCTTGGGGGAGAGCCTGAGGCGGGCGATATCGGCGCGGATGCGCACGGGCGTGCCGTCGTCGGGGCGATCATCGGCCGGGTTCTCCATGAAGTCCGAGAGATCGAGGCTGCGGCCGCCCAGATCCACGTCGAAGATCCCGTCGGCACCGCGGCGGATCTCGGCGCGAAGATCGGCCCGCTCGGCAAGGGCGAGGCGGTCGAGCACCACCCGCGCGAGGTTGCCATCGGCGTCGAGCGCGACCGACCCGGCGACGTCGAGGCCCTCGCCCGACAGCGCGAACCGCTCGATCCGGGTTCCGTCGCCGAGGCGGCCTTCCAACTCGAGCCGCCCGGGCGCTCCGGCGGGCTTCTCCCATCGAACGGGTGCGAGGGCGAACTCGGCGCCGGTGAGGTCCGCGTCGAGAGAGAGACGGGCGGACCCGCCCTCCTGCCGCAGCGACGCGCGCGCCGCGACGGTGCCCGAGCGCCACGCATCCAAGGACAGGCCGGCTTTCGCGAGATGTTCGGGCCGGATCTCCCCCGCGGCGTCGATCCGCCGATGGTCCGCGCCGGCGCCGTAATCCTCGCGCCACGAGACCTCAAGCGCCGCACCATCGACCTGCACCGGTCCGGAAATCGTCATGCTCGCCACGTCCGCGCGCAGATCGAGCGCGTCGGCCGAAATCGGCACCGTCACTCCAGAGAGCGCGAGCGGCAGCGAGACGTCCGTGAGGCGCGCGTCCACGCCGACGGCGATGTCTTCGATCAAAAGCTCCTGGATGAGCGGAAAGCCGAGGGAGGCGGAGACCTCGGACGTGCCGCCGACCGCGGCGACATCGAGGCCGAGTTTGCTGACGAGGCCGAGCGGCTCCTGATCGATCAGGGCGAGGAGCGCGCGTGTCGGCCCAGAGCCTCTCAGCCGGATATCCGCGGGCGTGACCCGGCCGTTCAAATCGCGGATCTCGACGCGCGATGGGCCGATGCGGATGGAGGCCGCGCCCGGCGGGGTCACGCGGCCCTCCTCCATGGACAAGTGGAATTCGTGCAAGAGCAGGGTCGCCTGCCCGCGACCATCGGTGATCGGCGGCAAATCGCCCAGATAGCGCGAGACGAGATCGCGATAGGTGAAATGCACATGGACCCGCGGCTCGGGCCCGGCAAAGCGGAGATCGGCCGTAAGCGCGGGGATCACGCCCGAGACCAAATGCTCGACCACCCAGTCGCGGGCGTTCTTGGCGGCATCGAGGGGCCAGAGACGTTTGACATCGTCCACCGTGGCACCGGCGACTTGAGCGGTCAGGTCGAGCATGGGCCCGTCGGGTCCGAACGCCACGTCCTCCGCCGTCGCCGAGATCACGAGATCGCCTGCCGCCAGATACACTTCGGCCTTCGGGACCCGGCCCTCGGGCAGGTCGAGACGCGCGACCACCTGTGCTTCGTCGAACGCGATTTCCTCGGACAGCATGTCGGCGGGGGCCAGCCTCAGCCGGTCGATCTCGAGCACGAAATCGAGCGCGTCCGGGTTCAACGGATCCTCGCCGACGATCCGAGCCGTGCCCGACAGCCCGATCCCGAAGACCTTCGAGCGCAGGTCGAGCCGTTCGATCGCCATCCGCCGGCGCGCGGGCTCGTAGCTGAAGAGGATCTCCGCCCCGTCGAAGCGGCGCTCATCGCCCTCGAAGGCAAGCAACGCCCCCGGCGCGGCGCCAATTTGCCCCGACAGCCGTCGGATCGTCCCGGCCGGCCCCAGCGAGACCTCGATCCGGCCCGAGAGCGGCATGTCGAAGAGCCGGACCCAGGTGACGGGCGTCAACTGCTCGGCCAGATCGTCGGGCTGGAGCTCGACAAAGGTCACGGTCAGATCGGTCACGCCGGTCCCGGCCTCGCGCTCCGCCGCCACCTGCACCCGCGTCTCGGTCGCCACGTCGTCCGAGAGCGCGGCCGACATCGAGCCGCGGGCGCCGGTCTCGGTGCGCCAGATCCGCAAGTCCGATCCCGTGGTTCGCCAGGTCCGCCCGCTGACGGCGTCGCGATAGACGAGATTGGCGCCGATGATCGCAATCTCCTCGAGGCGGGCGAGCTGCGGCACCGGCGCTTCGTCGCCCACGAACCCGCGAATGATGAGGGCGACCGCGTCCATTCCGGGCTGGGGCGGGGCGCTGCCGTCCGGCGCGGGCGGCGCGATCTCGACCCCGCGCCCGCGGCCGAGCCCGAACCGAACCCGCCCGTCATAGGCACGGACGATGCGCGCCTCGGGAGCGACGAGGGCGATGCGGGTCGGCCGCACCCGGCCGCGCAGCAGGTCAAAGATGCGGAGCGACGTGACGAGCCTCGGCGCGGCCATGATCACGGTGCCTGTCTCGTCGATGACCCGCACGTCTTCGATGGCGAGGCCAAGCGGCAGCCCTTCGCCCGCGAGTGAGACGGAGATCGAACCGATCTCGATGCGGCTGCCCTCGATCTCGGCGTTCAGACGGTCCTGGAGGAGCCGGGCAAGCTCCGGCAATGCCAGCGGCCGTTCTGACAAGCTGGCATAAAGAAGCCCGAGACCGAGGAGGGCCGCGCCGAAGAGCGCAAGGCAGGTCCGACCGCAGAGGACGAGCAGCCCACGGCAACACACGACGAGCGGCGAACGACGCGCGATCCTGCCTCCGGTTTTCATGGGCGGGTCCTCATGGACAAGTCCTCATCGGCGGGTCGTTATGGGCGGTCAGGTCCTCTGGAGCCGCGACGCGCACGACGCAAGCTCGGGCGGCATTCCGGTCCGCGCGACGTCTTGCCGGGGGCCGGGCCTGGGATAGCTTGACCACAGGCGCGCCTCCGCGTGCCCATGGGAGTAGCAAATACGAGGGATCCGATCCATGAGCGAAATCACCCTGCCCGAGATCGGCCAGCCGGCCCCGGATTTCGACTTGCCCGCAAACGGCGGCGAGAGCGTGAAACTGTCTGATTATGCCGGCAAGATCGTGGTCCTCTACTTCTATCCGAAGGCCGATACCTCGGGCTGCACGAAACAGGCCGTGGCTTTCACAGACCATGCCGAGGCGTTCGCCGCCGCGGGCGCCGTCGTTCTCGGGGTATCCAAGGATCCGGTGAGAAAGCTCGACAAATTCGTCGAGAAACATTCCCTCGGCGTGCGGCTCCTCTCCGACGAGGAGAGCGATCTGTGCGAGCGCTACGGCGTCTGGGCCGAGAAATCGATGTACGGGAAGACCTATATGGGTATCGAACGCTCGACCTTTTTGATCGGCCCGGACGGCACGCTCCGCCAGGAATGGCGCAAGGTGAAGGTACCAGGGCATGTGGAGAAGGTGCTCGAGGCGGTGAAGGGCCTGTGAGCGACGCCGGATTGCTCACGGACGGGCTGGCACGGGCGGCCGAACGGGTGCTCCGGACCGCCGATCCGTGCGAGAAGACCGCGCTCAGCCGGCGGACGGCCGCGGCCTGGTTTGCCGCGCGGGCCGATGGCGAGACGCCGGCGATCGGCGTTGCCGACCCGCCCGAGCGCCCTGCCCGACCGGACCGTCCCGAACTGCTCGATCCCCGCGAGGTGCCGCGCCGGCGTCCGGGCACAGAGGCGGGACGGGCCGCACTCCTTCACGCGATCGCGCATATTGAACTCAATGCGGTCGATCTGCACTGGGATGTCGTCGCCCGGTTCGCGCATGTGCCGATGCCGATGGGGTTCTACGACGACTGGGCCCGCGCGGCGGACGAAGAAGCGAAGCATTTCGGCCTCCTTTCCGGCCGGCTCGCGGCCTACGGGACGCCCTATGGTGCCCTGCCGGCCCATGCCGGAATGTGGCGGTCGGCGGCGGCGACGGCAGAGGATCTGATGGGCCGGCTCGCGGTCGTGCCGATGGTGCTCGAGGCGCGCGGCCTCGACGTGACGCCCGATATGATCGGGCTCTTTGACCGCGCCGGTGATGCCGAGAGCAAGGCCGCGCTCGAGGTGATTTATGCGGAGGAGGTCGGCCACGTGGCCTATGGCTCGAAGTGGTTCCACTTTCTCTGCGGACGTGCGGACGAGGACCCCAAAGAGCGGTTCCATGCCCTTGTCCGCCGCTATTTCGACGGAGCGCTCAAGCCTCCCTTCAACGATGAGAAACGGGCCGAGGCGGGCCTGCCACTCGATTTCTACTGGCCGCTTGCGACCGCTTGATCCCGCATTGCGTCAGAAACTCGTTGCTAATTGTCCTCACGCCGAATAAACCAAAATCACAAACGCAAAAAAACATCGACTGTTGCTTCAACACAACGGCTCTCGGGGACAGATGACGAACAGTGTGTCTCGAACGCTTAATCGGACGCTCGGCTTGGTGCTGCGTCCGGCGCGACTTCACCTACGAACCGACCGGGGCGGAACGCAAGTCTCGTTCTCCCCCATGGCGCAACTCGGCGGTCTGACGCTGGCGCTCGCGGTGCTTTTCTGGACGGCTTATGCAAGCACGATCTTGCTCGACGGAATGGCCTCGCGAACGAGCGAGACCCTTATGCTCGAGAGCCGCGTCGCAGGCTTCGAAACCCGGGTCGCGGCCCAGGCGCGCGATCTCGCCGAGATCGCGGCCGACCGTGCGCGGCTCGAAGCGGAGCGCGGACGGCTGGAAGCGGCCCTTACCGAGGCTCAGCGCCACGCCGTTGCCTCGGAAGCGGCGCTCCGGACCGCCGAAGCCGAAACGCGCGGCCTGCGCACCGAACTCGCCCGCCGCGATGCACTCCTGCGCGAGCGGGAGGCCCGGATTGCAGTGCTCGAGGCGGATCTGCTCGAAAGCGGTCTCGCCCGGGTCGACATCGGCGGATCGGCGACGGCTGTGCCGCCCACGGCCGCGGAACCGGGACATCGCCAGACGATGGCGCGGGGGGTGCGCGAACGCGATGCCGCCCGGGAGACGCAGAACGCGCTCTAGACCGAAGTCCAGGGGTTGCTTTCGCAC
>JBHJGX010000043.1:0-18555 GCA_050331395.1 Paracoccaceae bacterium | reverse complement strand
GCGGGAGCCCCCGCCCTGCGCCGGCTCAGTCGGCCCGGATCGCTTCGATTTCGATCAGCAGATCCACCTCGTCGCCAACGATCCCGCCGAGTGCGTAATCCATGCCGTATTCCGAACGCACGACCGTGCCGCGGATCGATGCGCCAAGGGTCCGCTTACGGTGACCGAACGGATACTCGCCGATCTTGTTGAGCGTGACATCGAGCGTCACCGGCCGGGTCACGCCGAGGATCGTCAGATCGCCGGTCACCGTGCCAGTGGTCTCCGAGGTCGCCTCGCCGCCCGTCGCGGTGAAGACGATCTCCGGATGGTTGGTCACATCGAGGAAATCCGCGTTCTTCACATGCCCGTCGCGGGCCTCGTGATGGGTGGTCACGCTGGCCGCATCGATGCTCACACGGACATCCGAGAGCGTTTGGGTCTCCTCGTCATAGACAAAAGACCCGTCGATCTGGCGGAAAATCCCGAGGGTGTCGGCATAGCCGATATGGCCGACCATAAAGGCCACGGTGGCGTGTTCGGGATCGATCGTCCAGGTCACGGGCTCGGCCGCGGCCGGGACGCTTGCAAGCGTGGCGGCAAGGGCAAACGGGGCGGCAAGCGCGAACGGGGCGAATGAGGTGCGCAGCATCGGCGGGCTCCTTGGTTGAGGGATCTGGGGTCCGTCTGGTGCAGTCGTCGGTGGTCAGTTGTCAGTTGCCAGTGGTCGGTCGTCGGTGGTCAGTCGTCGGACTTCGGTCGTCGAACTTGGGTCGTCAGAGTTCTGCAATCCGTCACAACACGTCTTCGCAGTTGGGCTTCACGGGGCACTTCGGGGCGCGCCACGACGGGCCTAGCGGCCGTTCTTCGACCCGCGACGCCGCCGAAGATGTGCAAGACGACCTCGAAATCCTTGCCCTAGCTGCGCCCGGCCACGTCCCCCGCGCTCTCATTCGCGCAGATCGACGCGTGCCACTCGGTCCGGACCGCCCCACAGCAATCACGACGCCCGAATTGGCTGCGGCACGCAGGTTGGCCAAACGTTTCACGGTACCTCCTTGCGCGCCCTGGCCCGTGTGAACACGAGCTTCTGACCCTGCAGTTTTTCAAGCGGCCCATGCCAAGCATAGGCGAGCAGTGCAGGCTCGCTCTCGCCAACTGTGATCCGGTGCATCCGCCCGGGAGGATTGAGGATCAAAGACCCCGGCGCATAGACACCCTCGTCGTTCTCGCTGACCGCGCCGGAGAGGGTGTAGTAACTCTCGGTCAAACCGTCATGGGCATGCGCGGGATAGGTACAACGCGGGGCAAATAGAACGACGCCGAGGATGACGTCATCAGATTGTACGGGCCCGTGTGGGCCGGCGATCTCCGCGTAGGCGAATTTATCGGCGAGCCCCTTCGGCACCTTTTCGTAACCGTAAAGCCAGGCGAGTTCGGGCCCAACGCTCTCGAGCGCGCGGATGACGGTCTGCGTGCTCTCCCGACGCCCTTGATCGAGCGCGCGTTTCCAATGGGCCGCTACGGGTTTCCATTCTGGCGCTCGGGGAAGAACGACCGGGTTCTTGGCCACGGTGCGAGAGATCGCCTCGCGAACGGCACGCTGATGCGACCGGATCACCGCGCTTCCACCTGCGCGCCCGCGTCGGTAAAGCTCGTGGAACTCGGTAAGGAGGTAACCCCAATCGGGACGATCTTGGAGCCGAGACTGCGCTGCTATGTCTGGTGTGGTATCCACGTGGCGCCCTTTGTTTCCCATGTCAAGATATAGCTTCGGTCAGCCTTGGAACCAGACCTCGGGGGTCTGAGGCGCCTCAGGTCGACCGGATCGCGATCCGGGCGACCCGAGGCGCGACCACGCCCCTTAGCCGAGCCGCTCGACCGCGATCGCAGTGCCCTCGCCCCCGCCGATGCAGAGCGCCGCGACCCCGCGCGACAGCCCACGTCGTTCAAGACCGTTCAACAGCGTCACCAGGATCCGCGCGCCAGAAGCGCCGATCGGGTGGCCGAGTGCGCACGCCCCTCCGTCCGGATTGAGCCGTGCCCGCTCGATGCCCAGCTCGTGCGCCGCTGCCATCGGCACCACGGCGAACGCTTCGTTGATCTCCCAGAGATCCACCTCGTCCGCACGCCAGCCCGCCCGGTCGAGCGCTTTGGCAATCGCTGGGATCGGCGCCGTCGTGAACCAGCCAGGCGCCTGGGCATGGCTCGCATGGGCGATGAGGCGCGCCCGCGGCGTCAACCCCTGCGCCTCGGCCTCCGACTGGCGCATCAGCACAAGCGCCGCCGCGCCGTCGGAAATCGACGACGCATTCGCCGGCGTGACCGTGCCCCCCGCCTTGAAGGCAGGCTTCAGCGTCGGGATTTTCTCAGGCCGCGCGGTGCGGGGCTGCTCGTCGGTCTCGACCACCGTGTCGCCCTTGGGGCCTTTCACCGAAACGGGAGCGATCTCTGCCGCGAACGCCCCCGAGCGCTGTGCCGCGCGCGCGCCCTCGAGCGAGGCGATCGCATAGGCATCCTGCGCCTCACGGGTCAACTGATAGCGCTCGGCGCAGTCCTCGGCGAAGGCCCCCATGAGCCGGCCGGTCTCGTAGGCGTCCTCGAGCCCGTCGAGGAACATGTGATCGAGCATCCGCGCATGGCCGAGGCGGGCGCCGGCGCGCATCTTCGGCGCGAGATAGGGGGCGTTGGACATGCTCTCCATACCGCCCGCGACAACCGTCCGGCCCTCCCCCGCGCGGAGCTGGTCCATTGCCATCATCACGGTCTTCATGCCGCTGCCGCACATCTTGTTCACGGTTGTCGCCGGCACTTTTTCGGGGAGCCCCGCGCCAAAGCCCGCCTGGCGCGCCGGCGCCTGCCCGAGCCCCGCCGGCAGCACGAACCCCATCAGGAGCTCGTCGACCGAGGCGGCGGCAACGCCCGCCCGCTCGAGCGCCGCGCGGATCGCGGTCGCCCCGAGTTCGGGCGCCGTCGCCCCTCTGAGCTCGCCCTGGAACCCGCCCATGGGCGTGCGGGCCGCTCCGACAACGACGATGGGGTCTTGTGCGCGCATGGGGTCCTCCCGGTGTTCTTGTCGCTTGGCCTGACTTTAGCGGCGCAGAGCCCGCACACAATCGCCGTCGCCCCGGGTTTGAGCGCGCGCGTCGTCGCCCGAACCGACCTCCGGTGATCCCTCGTATCGCGACGTCAGGGCGCCCCGGCGAGGCCGTCGAGCCGCGCAAGCGTCCGCGCGTGCAGATCGCCGCCGGCGCGGTAGGCGACCGTCTCGGGGTCGAGCCGCGAAAGCGCCGCACGCAGACCCGCCGCGGTTGCAGGCGCGAGCGCCTCGACCGGGCAGATCGAGGTCTTGATACCGAAGGCGACCGCCCCGGTCTGGGGCAGCCGCCTGAGGGTCTGCCGCTCGGTCCGGAGATATAGCCGCGCCGCGCCGCACGCGTCCGGGGGCGGGCGGCCGGCCTTCTCCTCATGGCCAAGGGGCAGATGCGGCTCGGGCGTCGCATAGACCAACCAATTAACCCGGCAAAGTGGACGCCCCGGGCGGATCGCCTCGAAGACGCGGTTGACCCGCCGGGCAAGCGTCTCGTCGTAATCGGGCACGGGCGTATGGATCGCGGTCAGTGGCCGGCCGAGTTTCTCAGAGAGAAGCCAGCGGGCCGGAAAACAGAGGAACCCCGCGCTGAGGCGATATTCGCCCGAGGCGGCATCGGCCTCCATCAGCACGAGATCCTCCGCCACGAGGCGCCCGGCGGTCTCGAGCGGCGCCCCCCCGAGCGCCACGGCCCCGCCGTCCGGCCGGCGCACGCTCCGCGGCTCGACGCGGTAATCCGCCCGGGTCGCGAGATGGGCCAGAAGGGCCGTCAGTAGCTCTTCGGCCGCGGGGCGCGCCTCTGGCAGCTCGGCGAGGACGATCTCCCGCCGTCTGGCCAGCAGCGCCTGGCGATAGGCCATCTGTGCGGCGAAATCCGGCAGCACGACCGTCCAGTCGGCTGGATCGATCGGCGAGAGCCCGGGTGGACGGGCGGTGCGCGGTTCCATGAAGGGCGTGTAGGGCGCGAAATCGAGGACCAAACCGGGATGATCGCGATGTCTCATGGGCGGGCCCCTCGGCTGTAGTGGAGGATCGAGAACCCGGTCAGCTCCCGGTGCACCGGCGCCCAGGCGGCCCCGAATGCCACCCAATCGAGACCGAGCGCCTCGGCGATCTGTCCGAGGGTCTGGCGCCCATCAATCCGGGCGATCAGGGGGGCGGCCGCCCTCGGCAGCCGCAGCGCATAGGAGACCCCGTCGGTCGTGAGCGGCACCTCGCCCCGCGCGGCCACCGCATTGGCGAGCGCACGGGCGTCGACCCGCCTGAGATGCGCGACCGCCGCCGGATCGCTCGGCCGCGCCCGCGCTTTGTCCGCCCGTCCCGCCCGGGCCGCATAGAGCCTGTGGGCCTTCATCGTGCCGGCAAGGTCTTCGGCAAGCTGCGCGCGGTCGGGTTCCGACATCCGGGCGACCCGCTCGTGGAGCGCCGTCTCCTCGGGCAAATACCGCAGCGGGTCGTAGCGGGCGGGCTCCACGAAGGCGACCCGTTCGAGCCCGGCGCCCGCAAGCGCCGCCTCGAGCTCGGCCACCCGATAGGGCCGGTCCCGCCCGTGGAGAAGCAGATCATAGAACCCCGCATCGCTCGTCTCGTGGTCCCCGAGCAGCCGGTTCCGCCGGAACGGGTGGTCCGCATCGAGCCCCGCCACCGCGGGCCGGGCCAGGCGGAGCCGCGTCTCGGGCGCATCTCCCGCGAAGAGCCGGCCGAACGCCGCCTGGAGCGCGTAGACCCCCGACCGGCCATGGGGCGCATAGACCATGAGCCCGATCCCCCCGTCGGGCGCGAGCGCATCGGCGAGCGCGCGGAACCCCGCCTCCGGATCGGCCAGGTGATGGAGCACCCCGCAGCAATCCACATAGTCGAAGGGCCCGAGCGCCGGCGCCTCGAGGAGATCCGCGGTGACGAACCGCGCCGAGAGGCCCCGGACGGCCATCCGGGCCTCGGCGATCGCGCGGGCCGCATGGGAGGCATCGAGATAGGTGACCTCGGCCGGGCAGCCGAGATCGGCGAGCTTTTGGGCGAGCATCACGAGGGCGTCCCCGGTGCCCCCGCCCGCCACCAGCGCGCGGAAGGGCCGGCTCCAGTCGCGCCGCCCGGCAAAGAGGTGGTGGTCGATCTCGAGCGGGTGGGACGGCGAGCCCTCGATCAGCCGCGCCGCCTCGTCGGCGGGATCGCGCGACGGATAGGGATAGGCTTCGTATTGGGCGCGGACGAGATCCGGGGGCGGCTCTGACATCGCCCTTGGATGGGCAGGCGGTGCGGGGCCGTCAAGCCCCCGCGGCAGTGCCGGTTGCGGTCCTCCGACGATGGCCCGCGACGGCGAGCGCGCCGAGACCTGAGAGGAGCAGCCACCCGGCCGCGGGCAGCGGGATCGAGGCCATATCCGTCGATTGCGGCCGGGCGACGATGAGCGCGTCCTGACCGGAGACGCGGCCGCTGAACACAATGGCGCCCGCGTCGTTCACCGCGCTGCTCACGTCGAAGGGAGGCGATGCGGAGGCGCTGAAGGTCCCGCCCAGCATGTCTGTGAAGTCTTGCGTGCCGCTGCTGACCACGACCATCGGCACGCCGTCGACCTCGGAGATCACCACGTCCTGTGAGACGGATCCGCCATTCTCCAGGCGCGGGCCGGCGAAAAACGTAACGTCGCCATCGGCGTCGATGGCCGGTGTGCCGAAGCTGTCATAGACCTGCCCGGGGCGGCCGGGCACCGGGTCCCCCCTCCGCGCGACGATCCGGAACCCATCGTCCTCAACCGCCAGGATAACGATTTGGTTGTCGCCGGTCACGCCGGCGCCGGAGAGGAATGCGCGAAACACCACGTCGCCATTCGCCCCGATCTGCGCATCGAACAGGAACGAGATCGACAGATCCGCCTCCCCGATGATGGGCGCTGTGCTGTCGACCAGGGTGCGGAAGCCGTCCCCGTCCTGGATCAGGATCGCCTCTGTTCCATCAGTCAATCCTACCGGGACGATCACATCGCCACGCGCGTTGATCGACGGGTCGTCTCGCAAACTGCTCACCAGGCGGGCCGGGTCGCCGTCGACGCTGTCGCCCTCGCGCAGGATCGGCGCGCCCACGGTGCCGTCGGCCGTGAAGGGGAAGATGGCCAGATTCCGGTTCCCCGCGCCGGTGAGGGTCGAACGGACCAGCCCGCTGCCATCGGCAGCCAAGACCGGGACAGCTACATTCTGGATCGTGTCGCCGCCGAGCCCCGGCGGCGTCGGGGCTGATCGTTCCCGCAGCAGAACCGAAAGCCCGCTCGAATCGGCGATACCGGAGATCAAGTCGTTTGAGGCCGTGACACCTGTGCCCGTCACATTCTGGAAAATCGAGACGTTGCCCGCCTCAGACAGCGCACGCGGAGAGGTGCCGAGCACCGTGATGTCGCCGCCGAGGCCGGCGCTCTGCCCCTCACGAAAGAGCAGGCTGGTGCTGCCGCCCGGCGCGGTGCGCAAGATCAGGTCGTCATTGGAGTTGTTGATACCCGGGCCGGAGATAAAAGCCCGGTAGGCGACCGCGCCGGTGTTGTCGATCACGGGGTTGGACAGCGAGGTCACCGTCGCGTCCGGCAGGCCGGGGACGGAGATGTCGTCCTGCGTCAGCAGGATCTCATAGGTGAACGTGGCGGCGGTGGGCTGGCTCGCGGTCAACGCAACGGCAAGGGTCAAAGCGGCGCGCATGGTGAGCCCCCTCAAACAACGCTACGGACGTTGGGAAGATTAACTCGGCAATCGGGCGCATTCAAGGCAAATTGCGACGCCGCGCGCCGCAATCGGGCGAGACGGCCCGCCCGCCTCTGCCACGCTCGACCGATAAACCTGGGAGAGCCAAATGAACGATCAGACGCCTTTCGCGCTCGAAAACCGCAAGATCGACCCCTCGGCCAAGCCCGCGCGACGGCCCGACAACACCCCCCTCGATCCGGACCGCGCCGAGATCGGGCCGACCGCGCTCGCCTTTGCCGAGTGGGAGGCGGCGGGCCTCGTGATGCCGGACCTCCAGGCGATGCGGGCCTATCGCCATGCCCGGCTGGTCGCGCATCTGGCCGAGCGGGACTGGGGCGGCGTGCTGCTCTTCGACCCGCTCAATATCCGTTACGCGACCGACAGCTCGAACATGCAGCTCTGGAACACGCACAACCCGTTCCGGGCCTGCCTCGTCTGCGCCGACGGGCATATGGTGCTTTGGGAGTACAAAGGGGCGGCCTTCGCGTTTCTGTCGGACTTCAACCCGCTGGTGCGCGAGGTCCGGGGCGGGGCCTCGATGTTCTATTTCGCCAGCGGCGACCGGGGCGAGGTGGCGGCCGCGTCCTTCGTCGCCGAGGTGGACGAGGTGATGCGCGCCCATGCGGGGACCAACCGGCGGCTCGGCGTCGACAAGATCATGATCTCGGGATACCACGCGCTGGTCGAAGCGGGGTTCGCCGTCAAGGAGGGCGAGGAGCTGACCGAGAAGGCGCGGTCGGTCAAAGGGCCTGACGAAATCCGCGCCATGCGCTGTGCCCTGCATGCTTGCGAGCGGTCGGTTGCGGCGATGGAGGCGATCTGTGCGCCCGGGCGTTCGGAGGACGAGGTCTGGGCGGTGCTCCATGCGGAGAACATCCGCCGCGGCGGGGAGTGGATCGAGACCCGGCTGCTCGCCTCGGGCCCGCGGACCAACCCCTGGTTTCAGGAATGCGGGCCCCGGGTGATCCAGCCGAACGAGATCGTCGCGTTCGATACGGACCTGATCGGCTGCTACGGAATGTGCTCGGATATCTCGCGGACCTGGTGGGTGGGAGACGACGACCCGACGCCCGAGATGCGCCGGCAGTTCCGCATCGCCCATGAGCATATCATGGCGAATATCGAGCTGATCGCGCCGGGCGTGGCGTTCCGGGATCTGGTCGCGGGGGGGCATCTCCTGCCAGAAGAATTCGTGCCCGGGCGGTATTCATGCAAGATGCACGGGGTCGGGCTTTGCGATGAGTGGCCGTCGATCAAGTACCCGGAGGATGTGACCCCGGGTGCATTCGAGTATGCTCTCGAGCCCGGCATGATGCTGTGCGTCGAGGCGCTGATCCAGACACCGGGCTCGGGCTTTGCCATCAAGCTCGAAGATCAGGTGCTGGTGACCGAGACGGGCGTGGAGAACCTGACGCGCTATCCGTTCGACGCCCGTCTGATGGGCTGACGCGGGCCCGCCGCCTCCCCCACCCCTGCCGCATCGGTCTGCCGGGCCGGCATGGGTACCTACCCACCCATGGGAGGCGGCGGGTGCGCGGTGCGGCGCGTCTGCGAGCCGTCACGGGATCGCGCAAGCCCGGTAACTGGGTAAGACGCCCGGAGGCGACCGGGTTCATTCGAACTCGGTCAACCCCGTGGCGATGGAGATGGCCGTCGACAAAACCGCGCAACAGACCGACACAACGATACGCATGGTTCACTCCCACGTCACAAGCAACGTCAGATGGCCCGCGCGTCCGGGCCGAATTTGGGCGTTCCTTGGGCAATAAGGTGATCGGAGGACAGAATGGCCGGTGCGGACAAGGGCAGCGCTGCCCCTCCCGCCATGTCGCGCCGACCGGAGCGCTCGGGCGCGTGTCGGAGCCGTCAAGACCCGTCGCGTTGTCCGCGGCGAAAACCGATCCAGGCGACGCCGAGCCCCGCCAAAAGGCAGAGCACCACCGCCGGGGGCAGCCCAAGCATCCTATCCCAGCCGCGCTCCGATTGAGAAAAGGCGAGAACGGCGCCCGATTGGAGTGCGGCAGCAGCCGCCCCGCCGCCGTCCATCGCCCGAGAGGGTGTCGCGAGTGCGAACCAGGCCACCGCGACGACCATCGACGAACCGAGAATTTGCGCCCGCATAGATTGCCTCCCAGCCTTGACCACCACCGGGACCCTATCTCTTCGCAGCGACGGAGGCAGATTGAAACGCACGGCGTTCGGCGGTGCGCGCATTATTTCGCGGTTGCCGTTGTGCAGGTGCAACAGCGCTTGCACGATTTGTCGATGTCGCCTCAGGTCGCCGGGGTGTCACCGCGAGGCCACTCGGCGGACATGCTGGGAAGTGCCGGGGGGATGCGCGGAAGGAAAACGGCGCCGGAGAGACCCCGGCGCCGCCGTCGTTGCCCGTGGGGTCGGCCAGGGGACCGGTGTGGGTCCGCCTTAGACTTCGGCCCCGGTCGCGATGGCAACGGCGGTCACAACCACCTCGCACACCGCTTTAAGAACATCCATCATCTGCTTGCCTCAGTTGTGTTTTTGCTTGTTCGAAAACTCTACGCGAGAGCGCCGCGCACGACAAGCGAAATTCGGCGCCGCCCGGCGGCGGTCGGAACGATCCGGCCTAGCAAGAGATCAGGTCCCGCGCGTGCCGCCCATCGGCCCGGCGGCCCGGCGGTCCTCCGGTCAGTCGGCGGGCTTGTAGGTATGTTCCTCGCCCGGGAAGCGCCGCGCGCGCACCTCCTCGCTGTACTGAACGACGGCGGCCTTCATCATCTCCTCCATCGTGCCATAGCGTTTCACGAAGGTCGGCACCCGGGGCATCAGGCCGACCATATCCTCGAACACCAGGATCTGGCCGTCGCAGCCGGCGGAGGCACCGATGCCGATGGTCGGGATCTTGAGCTCGGCGGTCAACCGGTCGGCGAGGGCGGGCGCCACGCCCTCGACCACCACCGAGAACGCGCCCGCCGCCTCGACCGCGTGGCCGTCAGCGACGACGCCGTCGAACTCCGCCTCGCGGCGCACGGCCTTGAAGCCGCCGGCGGTGTTCATCGCTTGGGGCATGAGCCCGATATGCGCCATCACCGGGATCCCGCGGCGGGTCAGATGCCGGATCGTCGGCGCCATCTCGACGCCGCCCTCGAGTTTGACCGCATGGCAGCCGGTTTCCTTCACGACCCGGGCGGCGTTGCGAAACGCGATTTCCGGGCTCTCTTCGAAACTGCCGAAGGGCATGTCGACGACGACGAGCGCCTTGTCCGCCCCGCGGACAACCGCCTGCCCGTGCATAATCATGTGCTCGAGCGTCACGCCAAGCGTGTTGGGCATGCCGTGGATCACCATGCCGAGGCTGTCGCCGACCAAGAGCAGATCGCAGACCTCGTCGCAGATCCGCGCCACATGGGCAGTATAGGACGTGAGGCAGACGAGCGGCGCCCCGCCCCCCTTGCGGGCGGTGAAGCCCGGCACGGTCATCCGCTTGCGCCCCGCTTCGGGATTGGCGACGGCGGCCTTTTTCGAGATCGTGGACTGGGTGGACATGGGCGCGTCTCCTCGCTCGGCTCCCTGGCGGCGCGAGCCTAGCCGGAGCGGGCGGGCCATGGCCAGATCCGGGCCCTGTCCCGGCGGCGAGGCGGAGAGACGCGCGCTGTTTTCAAAGCGAAGTACCGCGAGGACGGACGTTCAGCGCCGACGACCGAGCGCCGCGAGCCCCGCGAGTCCGGCCAGCAGCAGCGCGGCCGCCGGCGGCAGCGGCACCGCGGTGGAGGCTGTGCCGAAGCTCAGGGTTGAGCTGTCGAGGTCCCGGACGCCGGTCTCGCCGAAATCATTGCCGTCCTGGGCGTCGAGGAAGGTGGTTCTCGCACCCGTAAAGGGGGAAGTGCCATTGAGCGCGAGGGCGGTTTGTTCATTGGTCAGACCAAAGAAATCGGACGCTGTGATCACCCCGCCGGTGACGGTGAAGCTGTTGGAGATAAACGGAGAGGCGAGGAAATTGACCGGCGTCGGGCCGAGGCCGAGCGCGGCCGGAAAAGCCGTGACCAGCACCGAGGTGGCGGCAAGTCCGACGCCGTCGCCGTCGGGCAACTCGATGGTGCCGGAGACCGTGCCGGGCACCGCACCGTCTTCGTTGTCGAACGAGAACGTGAACGTCGCCGCCTGCGCGCCACCCGCGACCAGCGAGGCCGCAAGCATCGCGCAGAGATTGAGCTTACGTAACATGTTACTCTCCCCAAATATTTCCCGCTTCAGGAAGGGCTAAAACAGTCGCAAGGTCAAGGGCGGCCCAGGCCTCCGCTTCCCCTGCACGGGACACTCCGACAGCGCCGCCGCGCCGGTCCTGCACGGGCGGATCATGGCCAACCGCACGGTCGAGATCCGGGCCGAGACCGAGGGGCGGGCGATCTCGGACGCGATCCGCCGCCGCACCGTCATCCGTTTGCGCTGGCCGGCGGCGGGCTCGGCGATGTCCCCCGTTTCAAGATTTGCGCTCCGCATCGGCATGGGTTCCCGCCCCGCGGCTCGGGCCGGCGTTCCCCGATGGGCGCGGACAAAAAAAAGCCGCGGCTTGTCGCGTGTGGTTGACGGTTTTGCAGACCTGTGACTCTGACACCCTTTCTCGCCGCGACGGCGCCGCCTATTCTATCCGTTGATGCCGAGGTGACAGCCCGCGTCCCCTTTAGCGAGAGATCGAAGGTTCCCGACCCCATGCGCGTCGTCCCCATCCTCTTTTCGGCTGCCGCCCTGATCGGGCTCGGCGCCTATTTCCTCGGAGGACCCGACGAGACGGCCACCGGACCCGCCGCCGTCGCCGCCACCCCCGAGCCGACCGGTCCCCGTCCGGTGCCTGTCGCCGTCCTCGAAAGCCGGGCGGCCGAGACCCGCGCCGTCCTCACCGCGCGCGGGCGGACCGCCGCCGACCGCCGCGTCGATGTCGAGGCCGAGACCACCGGCCGGATGATTTCGCCGCCCATCCGCCGGGGCGCCCGGGTGACCTCGGGCCAGGTGCTCTGCCGGCTCGATCCGGGCTCGCGGCCCGCCCAGCTCTCCGAGGCCCGCGCCCGCCTCGCCGAGGCCGAGGCCGAGGCCCGCGCAGCCGAGACGCTCTCCTCGAAAGGCTTCACCGCCGAGACCACCCGGGTCGCCCGCCAAGCCGCGCTCGAAGCCGCCCGCGCCGCCGTCGAGTTGATCGAGCTCGACATCGACCGGCTCGAGATCGTCGCGCCCTTCGACGGGCTGCTCGAAAGCGACACGGCCGAGCTTGGCAAGCGCCTCGGCGAGGGGGATCTCTGCGCCACAGTGATCGATCTCGACCGGATCCGCGTGTCGGGCTTTGTCGCCGAGGGCGCGGTCGACCGCATCGCCCCCGGCCAGCCGGCCGATATCCGCCTGGTGAACGGGCGGAGCGTGGCGGGCGAGGTCTCCTTTGTCGCCCGCGTCGCCGATCCTGAGACCCGCACTTACGAGATCGAGGCGCTGGTGCCGAACCCGGACGGACAGATCCGCGACGGGATGACCGCCGAGCTTCGCCTGTCGCTGCCGCCCGAGACCGCACATCTCTTACCCCAGTCGGCCCTCACCCTCGACGACGGCGGTCGGCTCGGCGTGCGCCTCGTCGAGCGGACGGCCGACACGCCGCGCGCGCGCTTCGTGCCCGTGGCGATCCTCCGAGACGACCCGCGCGGGGTCTGGGTCAGCGGCCTGCCCGAGACCGCCGAGGTGATCGTGGTCGGTCAGGAATTCGTCCGCGGCGGCGGTGCGATCCGGCCGACCCGCGTCGCGCCCGGTGACCTCGGATGAGCGGTCCCTCCGCGCCCGGCGGCCTCGTCGACTGGTGCACCTCCCGCGCGCGGATGATCCTCGCGCTCATCGTGATCTCGCTCGCGGCGGGGTTCGCGAGCTATGTCTCGCTGCCCAAGGAAGGCGCGCCCGATATCGACATCCCGGTCCTCTACGTCTCGGCGACCGTGCCCGGCATCTCGGCTGCCGACAGCGAGCGGCTGATCGTTCGACCGCTAGAGGAGGAACTCCGCGGCATCGCCGATCTCGACGAGATCCTCGGGATCGCGAGCGAAGGCCGGGGCTCGGTGCTTTTGTCCTTCGACTTCGGCTGGGACAAGCAGGCCACGCTCGCGACCGTCCGCGACCGGGTCGACCGCGCCCGCGCAGACTTTCCCGAAGCGGCCGAAGAGCCCACGATCACCGAGACCAATCTCTCCCAGTTCCCGGTCATCGTCGTCTCGCTCTCGGGCGCCGTGCCCGAACGCACGCTCCTGCGGCTGGCCAAGGATCTGCAGCGCAGCCTCGAAGGCATCACCCCTGTGCTCGAGGCCAAGCTGACCGGCCACCGCGAAGAAATGGTCGAGGTCCTGGTCGATCCGCTCAAGCTCGAAAGCTACGACATCACGGGCCAAGCCCTCCTCGAGATCGTCGAGCGGAACAACCAACTCGTTGCCGCCGACCGGGTCCAGAGCGGCACGGCCGCCTTTTCGGTCAAGGTACCGGGCTCCTTCGAGGGGCCCGAAGAGATCTACAACCTGCCGCTCAAGACGAACGGCGACCGGATCGTCCGGCTCTCGGACATGGCCGATATCCGGCTGACCTTCGAGGACCCCTCGGGGCGTGCGCGTTACAACGGCCGCAACGCCATCTCGCTCCAAGTCTCGAAACGGATCGGCGAGAACATCATCGACACGGTGGCCGAAGTCCGCACCGTCGTCGCGCGCGAGACCGCCCGTTGGCCCGAGCCGCTCCGGAATGCCGTCGCGGTCGATCTCGCCATGGACGAAAGCCGCGAAGTCGTCGATATGGTCGGCCAGCTTGAGAACTCGGTCGCCACCGCAGTCCTCCTCGTCATGATCGTGGTGCTGGCGACGCTCGGCCCGCGCGCGGCGCTTCTCGTCGGCTTCGCGATACCCTGCTCGTTCCTGTTGAGCTTTGCGCTCATGGCGGCCCTCGGGCTCGGCGTGAACAATATGGTGATGTTCGGCCTCATCCTTGCGGTCGGAATGCTGGTCGACGGCGCGATCGTGGTCGTCGAATACGCCGACAAACGCATTGCCGAGGGGACGGGCCCGATGCGCGCCTATGCGGAGGCAGCCAAGCGCATGTTCTGGCCGATCGTCGCCTCCACGGGCACGACGCTCTGTGCGTTTCTGCCGATGCTCCTCTGGCCCGGGCTGCCGGGCGAGTTCATGGGCCAGCTCCCGGTCACGCTGATCTTCGTGCTGTCGGCTTCGCTGATCGCGGCGCTGGTCTTCCTGCCGGTGCTCGGCGGGCTTGCCGGGCGCCTGTCGCGAACGCTCGGCCGCCTCTTACCGGGGCGCGCGGCGCCGCCCCGGCTGCCGCCCCGGGGACGCACCCGGTTCGGGCGGCTCCTCCGTCCGCTCATCGCCACGCCCTTCGGCCCGGTCGCCGTGCTCGTCGTCAGCATCGGCGCGATCGTCGCGATCTTCTCGACCTATGCGAGCCAGAACGCGGGCGTCGAGTTCTTCGTCAAGACCGAACCCCAGCGGGCGATCGTCTATGTCCGCGCCCGCGGGAACATGAGCCTCGAGGCCGAAGACCGGCTGGTGCGCGAGGTCGAGCGGCGGATCCTCGATGTCGAGGGCGTGCGCTCGGTCTTTGCCTTCTCCGGCGAAGGAGGGCTCGCGTCGCAGGGCGGCGACGAGCCGGTCGACGCCATCGGCCAGGTCCAGATCGAACTCTTACCGTGGGACGCCCGCGGCCCGGGCGACGCGATCCTGGCGGAGATCGAACGCCGCGTCGCCGACCTCCCCGGCATCATCGCCGAGGTGAAGAAACAAGCCGAGGGTCCGCAGCAGGGCAAGCCGGTGCAACTCGAGCTCGCCGGCCCGGATTTCGCCACGCTTCTCGCCGCCGCGGAAACCGCCCGCGAAAAATTCGACGCGACGCCCGGCCTCGTCAATATCGACGATACCCGGCCGCTGCCCGGCATCGAGTGGCAGATCCGCGTCGACCGCCTCGCCGCCGGGCGCGACGGCGCCGATATCGCGACCGTGGGCCCGCTCGTACAGCTCGTGACCCGCGGCGTGACGCTCGACACGATCCGCCTCGAAGGCTCGGACGACGAGATCGACATCCGCGCCCGTTTCCCCGAGGAGGACCGCCGGCTCGCGACCCTCGACGCGATGCGGGTCTCGACGGATATGGGCCTCGTCCCGCTCGCCCATTTCATCGAACGTGGGCCGGCGCCCGAAGTCGCCGAGATCAACCGCCGCAACGGCGAGCGCTATTTTCTCGTGCGCGCGGATGTGGACGAGACGACCACGGATGTGGCCGCGATCACCGCGCTCGAGGCATGGATCGCCGAGGAAGCCCCCTTTCCCGAGACCGTCCGCGCGCGCTTTACCGGCGACCGGGAAGAACAGCAGGAGAGCCTCGCCTTCCTTGCGACTGCCTTCGCCGGCGCGCTCGGTTTGATGTTCGTGATCCTGCTCGCGCAATTCAACTCGGTCTATAATGCCGCCCTCGTGCTCTCGGCGGTGGTGATGTCGGTTGCCGGCGTTCTCGTCGGCATGCTGGTGATGGACCAGAAGTTCTCGATCATCATGACCGGCACAGGCATCCTCGCGCTGGCCGGCATCGTCGTGAACAACAACATCGTGCTGATCGATGCCTATCAAGAGTTTGCCCGGCGCATGGACCCGCTCGAGGCGATCTTAAAGACCGCCGAGGCGCGCCTCCGTCCGGTGCTGTTGACCACAGTCACGACCATGGCGGGGCTGACCCCGATGATGTTCGCGACGAGCCTCGATTTCGCCGCGGGAACGGTGGTCTGGGGCGCGCCGACGGCGCTCTGGTGGGTGCAGCTTTCGACCGCTGTCGTCTTCGGGCTCGGCCTCGCGACGGGGCTCACGCTTGTGGTCACCCCTGCAGCGCTGGCGCTCCGGGTCTGGATCGCGCGCGGCGCCTATCGGGGCGGGGCGTGGGTCGCCCAGTCCCTCGGGCTCGCGGGACGAGAGACGGCGCGGCGGGCACGGGCGGACCGGGCGCTCGCCCGGCGTCTCGCGATCAGGCGCCCGCCAGAGATCCTGTGGGAGGCGCCCGAGGACCCGGTCTTTCCCGCGCGCCGGGTCCCGTTCATCCGCGCCGCCGAATAGCCTCGGTTCCGGCCGACCGGCTATCGGCGTGCGGGACGCCCCACACGCAGGGCGGAGAGTGTTGCCCGGCCACCCTCGCGCGCAAGCGCAGTGCCCGCGTTCCTGTCACCTACTCGGCCGCGGGGGCGTCCGCGCGCCGGGCCTCGGCCTCTTGGGCGGCCCACATGCCCGCATAGACCCCGCCGCGCGCCAGAAGCGCCGCGTGGCTCCCGCGCTCCGCAACCCGCCCGTCGTCGAGCACCAGGATCTCGTCCGCATCCACCACCGTGGAGAGCCGGTGGGCAATCATCACCACGGTCCGTCCCTCGCCGAGACGCGCGAGCTCGCGCTGGATCTCCCGCTCGGTGCCGGTATCGAGCGCCGAGGTCGCCTCGTCGAGGATCAGGATCCGCGGGTTCTTGAGCACTGTCCGCGCGATTGCCACGCGCTGCTTCTCGCCGCCCGAGAGCTTCAGCCCGCGTTCGCCGACGACGGTTTCATAGCCTTTGGGGAGCCCGACGATAAAGTCGTGGATCCGCGCCGCGCGGGCTGCCCGCTCGACCGCCTCATGGCCCGCCCCATCCTGCCCGTAGGCGATGTTGTACCCGATCGTGTCGTTGAAGAGCACGGTGTCCTGGGGCACCACGCCGATCGCCGCGCGAAGGCTCTCCTGCGTCACCTGGCGCACGTCCTGCCCGTCGATCTCGACCGCCCCGCCGGTCACGTCGTAGAACCGGAAGAGCAGCCGTCCGATGGTGGATTTTCCCGCCCCCGAGGCGCCGACGAGGGCGAGCTTGCCGCCGCCAGGCACGGCTGCGTCGATGCTCTTGAGCACGACGCGCTCTGGCTCGTAGGCGAAAGAGACGTCCCTGAGGCGCAAGGCCCCGGGTCCGGGCGCGAGCGGTCGGGCATCGGGCGCGTCCTCGACGGCGGGACGCTCCTCATGGAGCGCGTACATCTCGCGCATATCGACGAGGCTCTGGCGGATCTCGCGATAGACCGTCCCTAGGAAGTTGAGCGGGACCGTGATCTGGATCATATACGCGTTGACCAGGGCGAAATCGCCCACCGTAGCCGCACCCGTCACGACATCGCGGGCGGTCAACGCCATCACCGTGACCATTCCGACGGCGATGATCAGCGCCTGCCCCGAATTCAACAGGCCGAGGGTGGTCGTCGTGCGGATCGCAGCCTCTTGATAGGCCGCCATTGCCTTGTCATAGCGGGCGGTCTCCCGGCTCTCGGCGCCGAAATACTTGACGGTCTCGTAATTGAGCAGACTGTCGACGGCCTTCTGGTGGGCGTCCTGGTCCTCTTCGTTCATCTTCATGCGGATTTTGAGCCGCCATTCGGTGACCCTGAAGGTAAACGCAATATAGAGCACGATTGTGGCCACAAGCACGGCGAAATGCGGCCAGCCGAAGAGCGCAAAAAAGATCCCCGCGACAATGGCAAGCTCGACCAAGAGCGGCACGATATTGAAGACGACGAAGCGCAGGAGAAAATCGATCGCCTTGACGCCCCGGTCGATCACCCGGCTGAGCGCGCCGGTCTTGCGCGAGAGGTGATACCCGAGGGAGAGCGCGTGGACGTGTTCGAAGGTGCGGATCGCAAGCCCCCGCAGCGCGTGCTGGCTGACCCGGGCAAAGACCACGTCGCGCAGCTGCTGGAGCACGGTCCCCATCAACCGGGCCGTGCCATAGGCGACGACGAGCGCGAGCACCGCCCCGAGCGCCTGCTCCTCCTCGCCGAGCGCATCGATGGCGTCTTTGAAGAAGAAGGGCATCACGAGGCTCGCGGCCTTGGCCAGGACCAGAAAGACGAGCGCGATCGCCACACGAAGCCGAAGATCCAGCCGCCCTTTCGGCCAGAGATCGGGGACCACGCGGAGCAGAATGCGCAGATCCGGGGTCCCTCCCGTCGGAAAGGACCGTCTGTCGCGGCGGCGGCGCATGCGAGCTCCCAGTCGCGGTGAAGCCTCTCAGCGGTTCGGCGCGATCCGGTCGACCGCGTCCACCGCCACGAGTTCGGGGACGGAAAAGATTTGTCCTGGATATATGAGATCGGGGTTGCGGATCAAATTCGCGTTGGCTTCGTAGATCAGCGAATATCTCAGCCCCTCGCCATAGAATTGCTCGGCGAGTTCCCAGAGATGGTCGCCGCGTTGGATCACCACTTCGCGCTCGCGCAGCGCCTGGGCCGGTCCGCCCTCAGCATAGGTAAAGGGCGCCTCGATACGGCTCGTGACCTGCCCGTCCGGGCCCACCTCGTCGAAGCGGAGCAAAAGTGCGGCAAGCGCGGCCTCCTCGGAGATCGTGAGCCGCCAGCTGCCGTCGGGCGAAATCGGCGTCTCGGCCTCGTAGAGCAGATTCACATAGGCCCTGACCCCGTGCCCGGGCCGCCCGCGCCCCGTCGCCAGCACCGCCCCGCCGGCCGGGTAGCTGAGCGTGTCGAGAACGATCTGATCCGCCCCTGCCAGAGCGGGCGCCGACTGAAGAAGATGCACCTCCTCGGCCCGCGGTTGGACGAGCGTCGGCGCCGTAGCGCGTGCGGCGGCCGGCAGGATGATGACCGGGGCGCTCGACACATAGCGGGGTTCCGGTGCGTTCTCGAGCGGGTCGGGCGGGGTGTCGACGCGCGGCAGGCGCGGCGCGGCGGGTTGCCGGGACGGGCGCGG
>JBHJGX010000042.1:0-21781 GCA_050331395.1 Paracoccaceae bacterium | reverse complement strand
TAGAGCGCTTCGACGAGCTCGCCGAATTTCTCAGCGATGAAGCGGCGGCGCACCTTTCGCGTGCGGGTCAACTCACCGTCGTCTGCTTCGAGTTCTTTGTGCAGCACGAGGAAGCGGGCGATCTGGCAGTGGGACAGCATCGGATCGGCTGCGAGGCTGCGGTTCGTCTCTTCGACGTTCTCGCGGACCATTTCATAGACGCGCGGATGCTGGGCCAGTTCCTGATAAGATGAATAGGCGATATTGTTCCGCTCCGCCCAATTGCCGACCGCCGTCAGGTCGATATTCACGAAGGCCATGCAGCGGTCGCGCCCGTGCCCAAAAACGACGGCCTCGAGGATATTTGGAAAGAACTTGAGTTTGTTCTCCAGATATTTGGGCGCAAAGAGCTGTCCGCCCGCCAAGCGGCCCACATCCTTGGCGCGGTCGAGGATCCGGAGCTGGCCCGTGCGCTCGTCGAAGAACCCCGCGTCGCCGGTGGCGACCCAGCCCTCGCCGTCCTTGGTCTCGGCGGTCGCCTGCGGGTTCTTGTAGTATTCTCGAAAGACCCCCGGCGAGCGGTAGAAGACCTCGCCCCCCTCGCCGATCCGGATCTCGACACCCGGGGTCGGCACGCCGACGGTCTCGAGCTCCACCGCGTCGGACGGGTGCTGGGTGATGAACACAGACGCCTCGGTCTGGCCGTAAAGCTGTTTGAGCGGGACGCCGATCGCCCGGTAGAACTCGAAGAGATCCGGCCCGATCGCCTCCCCGGCCGTATAGCCGACGCGGACGCGGCTCATGCCGAGCGTGTTCTTGAGCGGCCCATAGACCAGGATCTCGCCGAGGCGGAGCTTGAAGCGCTCCATGCCGGTGAGCGCCTCGCCCGCCTTTTCCTTTGCGGCCATCTCGCGGGCGTGGTCGATGAACGTCCGATAGAGCCAGCGCTTCGTGGCGCCCGCATCCTCCATGCGGATCGAGACCATGGTCAAAAGCGTCTCGAAGACCCGGGGCGGCGCGAAGAAATAGGTCGGGCCGATCTCGCGCAGATCGGTGTGCATGGTCTCCGGGCTTTCCGGGCAGGCGACCGAGAGGCCGAAGACATAGGCCTGCCCCATCGAAAAGATGAAATCGCCGACCCAGGCCATCGGCAAATAGGCGAGCATCGAGTCGCTCTCTCGGAGCCCGTCGAACTCGCCCGCCGCGCGCGCGGTCTTAAGAATATTGTCGTGGGAGAGGACGACGCCCTTCGGCTTGCCGGTGGTGCCCGAGGTGTAGAGCATCACGCAGAGATCGGTGCCCTGCCCCTTGGCGATGCGCGCATCCATGGTGGCGCCGTGATCGCGCTCGGCGTTCCGGCCCGCGGCCTGCACATCCGCATAAACATGCAACGTCGTGTGGTCGTAATTCCGCAGACCGCGGGGGTCCTCGTAGATCACTTGGGCGATGCCGGGCAGGCGATCTTGGATCGAAAGCACCTTGTCCACTTGCTCTTGATCTTCGGCGAGCACAAAGCGGGCTTCGCAGTGGTCGAGAACATAGTGGAGTTCTTCGGCGACGCTGTCGTTGTAGACGGGCACCGGGACGCCACCCGCCATCTGGCAGGCCACGACCGACCAATAAAGGCGCGGTCGATTGGCCCCGATGATCGCCATCCGGTCTCCAGGCTCGAGCCCGAGGGCCACAAGACCGAGGGCGAGCGCGCGGACTTCCTCATGCACCTCGGCCCAGGTCCAGCTTTGCCAGATGCCGAATTGCTTCTCGCGATTGGCCGGCCGGCCCCCGCGGTCGCGAGCGTTCGCGAGCAGAAGTTTCGGAAACGTGTCACGGCCCGCGGCCGCGCTTGCCGAAGCGTCCAAAGTCGACCTCCCCTAGAGCGTCCAGTCTTGCGCTGGATCCCGCCTCTCCGCAACATCGTGTCGCGATGGGCGTTGTCCATAGGAGCGTAGGGAATTTTCCCGGTCAACCCCAAAATGTGAACGGGCGTTCAATTCCAGAGGCGCCACACGAAAAAGCCCGCGAACGGGTCGCGGGCTCGGGTCGCGTTGGGGTCAGCGAACCCGCCGCGGGCGGGCGGCGCAAAGACTGATCAGGCGTCGACGGTCACGCCGCGCGTGTCGGACGAGCCGATCTTGATGGTTCGCGGCTTCAGCGCCTCGGGGATTTCCCGAACGAGGTCGATGTGCAAGAGCCCGTTCTCGAGCCGTGCACCCGAAACCTGAACATAATCGGCCAGTTGGAAACGCCGCTCGAAGCCCCGCTCAGCAATGCCGCGGTGCAGATAAACCGGACGCTCGGCCTCGGGCGCCTCACGCTTCTTCGCGGTCACGGTCAGCTGGGCCTCTTTCACGCCGATGGTCAGGTCGTCTTCGCCGAAGCCCGCAACGGCAAGGGTGATGCGATAGGCATTCTCGCCGGTTTTCTCAATATTGTAAGGTGGGTAGGTCGGCGCCTGCACGTCGTGCGCGAAGACTTGGTCCAGCATCGAGGCCAAGCGATCGAAGCCCACGGTCGAGCGGTAAAGGGGGGTAAGATCGACATTCCGCATCTTCGTATCCTCCATCAGAAGCGATAGCGTTGTGGTCCCCCTATCGGGCGGACCGAAAACGGAGCCGGGCACCGGCCTCCGCCGATCGCGGAAATGGGAAGCGGCTGGCCCCGCGTCAAGAGCGGGCCGTGCCGTGCGGTGCCCCTCGTGCGCGCGCCGCTCAGTCGAGGGCGCTGAGCACGTCGGGCATCGCATTGTCGACCTGTACAGCCCAGGCGATCGGCTGCCCGCGCATCCGGCTCATCGCCGAGATCACGGCGACAAGTCGGATTTCGCCGGAAATCCGGGTAAAGACCGGCGAACCGGACGCCCCGAAGGTCACGTCGCAGCCGAGGGCCAGCACGCCGCTGCCGGCGCCGCGGATGTCGCAGCCGTCCTGCCGGCTGAGCGCATGGGCCCGGTCGCGGCGATAGCTGATGAGAACCAGCGGGTCCTCGGCAAGGGCCACGGGTGCGACCTGGAAGGGCTGCACCATGGTCTCGGGGATCGGCCGCTCCAGCCGGATGAGCGCGATATCTGCCCCGATCTGCTCGAGCTCCGTCCCTGCAAGGCGATTATAGCGCGGATGCACCGTGACTTTGGCAGCCTTCCGCTTGGCAACAAGCTGTCCTTGGCGCCAGCCCGCCACGAAAGTGATGTTACCGGGTGCGAACCTTTCGCCCGTCCGGTCCGAGACGACGCAGTGCGCTGCGGTCAGAACGAGATCCGAGGAGACGAGCGTTCCCGTGCACATCGCGCGCTCGGAAAAGCTGGCGATGTTGACCCGACCGACCGCGTGCCAATCCCGGTGCTCCGCCGCGGTGAGCATGCGGCCGAGATCGAGATCGACGGCACCCGCGGGCCGGATCGGCAGAAGCGCTGCGAGGACGAGGATTAGATGGGCAAAACGCATGACCAGCCTTATAGCGCGAGCACGGAGCCAGGGCGAGCCTCTGCCGCTCGCGCAGCCGCGAGGTCCTCGAGCGCCCGCGGGACCGGCCCGCCAGTCGCCCAATCGAGAAGCTGCACAGTATGCACGACCGGTACGCCCGTTCCCTGCCCGATCTGGGTGATGCAGCCGATATTGCCGGCGGCGATCGCCTCGGGCCGGGTCCGCTCGAGATTGGTCACCTTGCGATCGCGGAGCTCGGTGGCGATCTTGGGCTGTAGCAGGTTGTAGGTGCCGGCCGAGCCGCAACAGAGATGGCCCTCGGCGGGCTCGACCACGCTGAAGCCTGCCGCCTTCAGCAAATCCTTCGGCGCGCGCGTCACCTTTTGGCCGTGTTGCAGCGAGCAGGCCGCGTGATAGGCGAGTTTGAGCGGCACCGCCTGGCCCGCCTCGCCGATCCCGTATTCGGCCAGAAATTCCGAAATGTCCCGGGTGATCGCCGAAACGCGCGCGGCCGCCTCTGCCTCTGGCTCGTGCCGCATCATGTAGCCATAGTCTTTGACGGTGGTTCCGCAGCCGCTCGTATTGATGATGACCGCATCGAGCCCGCCGCCGCGGATCTCCCGATCCCATGCGGTGACGTTGGCGCGGACCGCGGCATGGGCCCGTCCGGTCTTGCCCATGTGGTGGACGAGCGCCCCGCAGCAGCCGATGCCGTCGGCGATCACCACCTCCCAACCGAGCCGGGTCAAAAGCCGGACGGTCGCGCCGTTGATCTCCGCGTCGAGGACCCGTTGCGCACAGCCCGTCAAAAGCGCCACCCGGCCCCGGCGCGCGCCCTTGGCCGCATGCACCTGAGGGTCGTCATGGCGCGCGGGCGGGTCGATGCGCGCGGGCGCGAGGGCGACCATTGTCCCGAGCTTGCCGGGCAGAAGCGCCCGGAACGGCTTCGCGAGCCGGGCGCCGGCCATCGCGAGGCGGAACCGACCCGGATAGGGCAGGATCTGCCGCAACATCCAGCGAAGCGCCCGGTCTGGCCATGGCCGGGTATAGGTCTTTTCGATGTGTTCGCGGGCGTGATCCACGAGATGCATGTAATGCACGCCGGACGGACAAGTCGTCATGCAGGCAAGGCACGACAAACACCGGTCGATATGCTTGACCGTATGCGGATCGGCCGGGCGATTTTTCTCGAGCATGTCCTTGATGAGGTAAATCCGGCCCCGCGGACTGTCGAGTTCGTCGCCGAGCACCGCATAGGACGGGCAGGTCGCGGTGCAAAATCCGCAATGCACGCATTTGCGCAGGATCTCGTTGGCGCGAGCGGTGCCGGGATCCTTGAGCTGTTCCTCGGTAAAGGCGGTCTGCATCTTCGGCTCCTTTGGGATGCGAAGGGGCGGCGCGCGGGCCTCGGGCGGCGGGCCTCAGGCGACAGGGCTCGGCTGCGTGTCGGGGGTTAGGGCGAAATACCGGTCCTCGAGCCCGGCCTCGTCGAACATCAACCAGGTCGGCGCTTCGACCCCGGCGCGGCGGAGTGCAGCGCGCAGGATCGGCATGGCCGGTTCGACCTGGAGCATGGCCAAATCGATATAAACGTGTCGCACGCCCTCGCCAAAGGCCGTCACGCCGCCGAGACGCGCCTTCATCAACACCTCCTCGACGGTCTCCGCGATTTTGCGCACGGCCTCGGGCTGGCGAAAGTCCTGCGCCTCGGTCCGCCGGATCTTGATCCCGCAGAACGCTTCGTGAAAGCGCGAAAAGCGCAGCGTGCCGATCCGGGCCCCGGCGAAGATCGCAGCCGTCAGCGCGCGGTTCCGGCTCTGATAACTGATAACATCGCGGCGGCGCGCCGCATCGCCGGCCATCGGGTTCAGCCGAAAACCGTGCAACTCGTCGGTTTTGAGCGGAACCTCCGCATAGCTGCGCTCGGGGCGCTCGGCCTCGAAGGCGGCGATGATATCCACCGCGGCATTGCGAAACTCGGTCAACCAGCGGTCGTTGCGCCTGGGTCGCGCGCTCAGAACGGCGAGAGGCCCGCCGCGGCGCCGGGCATAGGCCTCGCCGAGCCAGTCCTGATCCGCCCGATCGCCGAGGAGCACGCCAAAGATCACTCCTGCCTGATCGCCGAGAAAATCCGCATCGCCGCGCCCGGCCACCTGCAGATCGACCATCCGGTGCGCCCCGCGCACGGGCGCGATTTCCTCGACGGCCATTGCCTCGGACCGCGAGCGGTCGAGGATCGCATGAACGGCGGCCGAGATCTCGACCACGGGCAACCGGGCGTCGGAGGCGCTCCAGCCCGCGAGATCCTGACCCCGGGTGGCGATCGCGCGGGCGAGCGGCCGGAGCGAGTGGGTGAGCTCAGCGGTCACCACCAAATGCCAACCGGTCCCCGCGCTCGGTTCGATCGCCCAAAAGAGCCGATCCGAGAACGGCCCCATCACCATGCGCATCTCCTGGCCGAGGTTCACCTCGGGCGCCTCGCCACGCAAATACCGCTCGATCCGGACGGCCACACGGACGAACCGGTCCCAGAACGCGCCGACCTCGCCGACCTCCTCGGGCGCCAGACGGGCCGCCCAGAAATCGTAAGCGTCGGCCATCAGCCCCTCATCCGGCCGGGGTTGAGGATCCCGTCGGGATCGAAGCGGCCGCGCAACCCCGCCGAAAGCCGGGCGAGCTCGGCCGGCTCCGGCTCGAACACCTCGACCGCCGCCCGGGTCGCGTCAGAGGCGCGCACCAGCGTCGCATGGCCGCCCCGCCGGGCAATCTCGGCACGGATTTGCGCCGCACCCGCATCGCCGTCCTCTGGCGTCAGGAGCCAGACGAGGCCTCCGCCCCAGTCATACTGCACGTCGATATCGCGTTCCGCGGCAAGCGCGGCGACGACCGCTGGCGCATCGGAGGGCCGGATCGAGAGCCGCCAGACCGCACCAGGGCGATCCGCAAAGCGGGTGACATCGCGCACGGCCGCCCAGTGCGCCGCGTCCTCGGGCGCCTCGACCCGGCTCACGGACCCGAACGCGCTCAGTCGATCCGCGAGCGCATCGGCCCGGTAGCCCGCCTGCGCTGCCATCCCTTCGACCCGCAACAGGGTTTGCGCAGCCCCTCCCCCGTCCGCCGGCAGATGCGCCGCCCCGGTTACATCGAAGGGGGTCGCGAGGGCGGCGCCGAGGCAGGCGACCGCGCGGGCGTCGTCGAGCCCCTCGATCGCGAGCGTGATCTGGCGTTCCGGCACGGGCAGGACCTTGAAGGCGATCTCGGTCACCACCCCGAGCGTGCCGTAGGAACCGCAGAGCAACTTTACGAGATCGTAACCGGTGACGTTCTTCATCACCCGGCCGCCGTTGCGGATCACCTCGCCGCGGCCATTGACGAAGCGCACGCCGAGCATGGCGTCGCGGCAGGCCCCAGCCTGGATCCGCCGCGGCCCGGAGACCGCGCAGGCGACCACACCGCCGATCGTCGGGGCGCCTTCGGTGCCGAGAAGCGCCCGGTGGTCCATCGGCTCGAAGGGCAGGCGTTGCCCCTCGGACGCCAGCGCGGCTTCGAGCTCCGCCATCGGGGTTCCTGCCCGAACGACGAGGGTGAGCGCGCCCGGCTCATAGAGCGTGAGCCCGGTCAACCCGGCCGTCGAGAGCGCGCGCCCCGCCTGGACGGGACGGCCGAGCCCGCGGCGCGTGCCCCCGCCCCAGATCTCGAGCGGCGTGCCCTCCCGCGCGGCCAGCGCCACGGCCTCGGCGAGCTCGGCCTCGTTCGCGGGTTCGATCGCCTCGGTCAGCATCTCTCACGCCTCGTCATAGGATCGGGCGTCCCCCTGGGAGCCTCGGGTCCGGGTCCGGTCAGCCGGCCCGCCGATCCTCGGAAATGGCGAGCGGGAAGACTTTGGCCGGGTTGAGCGCCCAGGCCGGATCGAACACGTCCTTCACGTCCATCTGCTGAGCAAGGTCGCGTTCGCCGAATTGGTGCGTCATGAGGTCCCGCTTCTCGACACCGACACCGTGTTCGCCGGACAGGCAACCGCCCACATCGACGCAAAGCTTGAGGAGATCGGCGCCGAGTGCTTCGGCGCGTGCCAGTTCGCCGGGCGCATTCGCGTCGAATATGATGAGCGGATGCAGGTTGCCGTCGCCCGCATGGAAGACATTGGCGACCTTAAGCCCGTAGCGATCCGCAAGCTCTTCGGTGCGCGCAAGCACCTCCGGCAAGCGGCCGACCGGCACGGTCCCGTCGAGGCAGATGTAATCCCCCAACTGACCCATCGCTCCGAAGGCGGATTTGCGCCCGAGCCAGATCGCCGCCGACTCCTCGGCCGAGGTCGATTCGCGGAGGACCCTCGGCGCATGGCGCGCGGCCACTGCCTTGATACGCGCAAGCTGTTCATCGATCTCCGCGTCCGACCCCTCCACCTCGACAATCAGCAGCGCCTCGACATCGAGGGGATAGCCCGCCCCGGCATGCGCCTCAGTCGCATGAATGCACGGCTTGTCCATGTACTCGATCGCGACGGGGATGATCCGCGAGCGGATGATGTCGGCGACGCAGGCGCCCGCCGCCTCGGCGCTGTCGAAGCCCATGAGCACGGGCCGCGCGCCCTCGGGGGTGGCGAGGATCCGAAGCGTCGCCTCGGTCACGATGCCGAGTTGCCCCTCGGACCCGCAGACCAGACCGAGCAGATCGTAGCCCGGAGCGTCCAAATGCGCGCCGCCGATCTCGACGATCTCACCCTCGGCCGTCACCATCCGGACGCCGAGCAAATTGTTGGTCGTCACACCGTATTTGAGGCAATGCGCTCCGCCCGAATTCATCGCAATATTGCCGGCGATGGCGCAGGCGAGTTGTGAAGAAGGGTCGGGGGCGAAGAAAAACCCGTCGGCCTTTACCGCGGTCGTGACGGCAAGATTGGTGAGGCCGGTCTCGACGCGCACGGTCCGGTTCGCGAAATCCACGTCGAGGACGCGGTTCAGCCGGGCCACGCCCAGGATGACGCTATCCTCGGTGGGAAGCGCGCCGCCCGAGAGCGAAGTCCCCGCGCCCCGCGGCACGATCGAGACGCCGAAGCGGCGGCAAACTCGAACGGCAGCCGCCACCTCCTCGGTCGTGCGCGGCAGAACGACGGCGAGCGGCGGACACCGATAAGCGGTCAAACCATCGCATTCGTAGGCGCGGACCTCTTCGGCGGTCGAAATCACGCTGTTTCGGTCAAGAGCCTTGGTCAGCTCAGCGACGAGGGCATCGCGCTCGGCGATGAGGCGCGGATCTGGGGCGGGCATGTCCATGGGGTCCTCCCGGTCGGCTGGTGGCTGGACCTGTCTGAACGGCCCACCGACCTAGTGTAGCGGCACGCACCACCGGGGCAAAACGCGCATTCGGACGCGGGAGGACCCGGTTCAGAACCGCATGCGAAAACCGATTATGCCGCGAATGCCGTCTCGAAAACTCCGGGTCGCGGGAAGTGGATGCATGGAAAAACCGCGAGGGCGGAACCGTGGGCCCGACGAATGGCGAGATATCGTCTCCAGATGGCCGAAATCCATGAGCGCGGGCAGTTTATCGACGCGACGGGCACTCCGTCGGACCGCCTCGGGCGCGGCAGATTTGGCCGATGCGGCCTCCGCTGTCTGCCACGGAAACGGGGGATCGCGCTCCTCGGCAATGCTTGGGGCGGCGGCAAGGTGAAGGCCGAACAGGAGGCCGACCAAGAGGCGATCGGCGGTGAGGCGGGGCGCTGGGGCGGGGCGAGAGCACATGCCGGGAAGGTGAAGGAACGAGGTTAAGCGAGCATGAACGCGGATCCCCGGCCGCAAACCCGTGCCCTGCGATCCGACCGAGGCGATGCGCTCCGCCCCCAAGCGTCACGGTGCCGTCGCCGCGCGCCCTCGCGCATCATCGCAGCGCGCCCTCGCGCATCATCGCCGCGCCCACCCTGCGTCAGCTTTGCGCAAATACTCTGCCAACTGGCGAACGCTCGACCCGAAATTTGCGCACTGCTTGCGGACGCCGCCGGAAAAATATTCGCGTTTTGTTTATTCGACTCACCCTAACCTGACGCGGGAGGGCGCGGGCGCAGGCGCCACATCCGACACCCGCTTCCGCTCCTTCAGCTCAGGTCGCCTCGGCCCTCGGACCAGCGCCGAAGGGCGGGCCGCGCAGAGGTCGCGCCGTCGCGCTCGGCCGCCTCGATGACCGTCAGCACCTCTCCGAGATCCGCCGCGCGCAACGCCCGCTTCACCGGTCCGATCGAAGCCGCCCGCATCGAGAGTTCCCGAAACCCGAGCGCAGCGAGCGCCAGCGCTTCGAGCGGCCGCCCCGCGCCCTCGCCGCAAAAAGAGAGCGCGGTTCCCTGCGCCTCACACCGCCCCACGATGTGACGCAAGAGCCGCAGGAACGAAAGATTGAGCAAGTCGTAGCGCCGGCGCACGCGTTCGTTCTCCCGATCGGCCGCGTAGAAGAATTGCATCAAGTCGTTGCCGCCTACCGAGACGAAATCTGTCTCCGCAAAAAGCCGGTCAGCCGCGAAGGCAAGCGCCGGCGTCTCAAGCATGAGCCCGATCCGAAGCCGCTCGGGGCCGGGGTGTCCGAGCCGCGCGAGGCGATCGCGCTCGGTCAACACCATCTCGCGCGCGGCGAAGAACTCGTCCGCCTCGGTCACCATGGGGAACATCAAACTGAGCGGCCGCCCGGCAGCCCCGCGGATCAGCGACTGGATCTGCATTCGAAAGAGAAGCGGGCGATCGAGCCCAACCCGGATCGCTCGCCAGCCGAGCGCCGGGTTCGGCTCTTCTTCGCGGCGCATATAGGGCAAGATCTTGTCCGAGCCGATATCGAGCGTGCGGAAGACCACATCGAGCCCGCCGGCCGCTTCGAGGACCCGCGCATAAAGCCGGGCCTGCGCCTCGCGCCCGGGCATCGTCCCGCGGATCATAAATTGAAGTTCGGTGCGGAAGAGGCCCACGCCCTCGGCGCCCGAGACCTTGAGCGAAGGCAGATCGGCCAACACGCCTGCGTTCATCTTGAGGACGATCCGGGCCCGATCCTGGGTTTCGGCCGGCTTGCTCGCGAGCCCGCGGTAAATCTGCCGGGCCTCCTCGTCGAGGGCGATCTTCTCGCGGAAGGCGTGGAGCACCGTCGTCTCGGGGCGCAGATGCACGCGGCCCAAATCGCCGTCGACCACCACCCGGTCGCCGGGGTTGGCGTCGCGGGTCGCCCGGTCCGCCTGCACCACCATCGGGATCGCCAGTGCCCGCGCCACGATGGTCGCATGCGACGACAGCGCGCCGTCCTCGAGCACGAGGCCGCGGATCCGCCCGGCATGGTCGAGCAATTCGGCCGGCCCGATCGCGCGCGCCACCAGGATCGCGTCCTCGGGCAGCTCGCGCACCGCCTGCGGCCCCGCCAGATAGCGCAGCAGCCGGTTGGCCAGGTCGTCGAGATCGTTCAGCCTCTCCCGGAGATAGGGGTCGGTCACGCGCTCCATGCGCGCACGGGCGTCGGATTGCACCTTTTCGACGGCCACTTCGGCAGCCAGGCCCGAATCGATCGCCTGTTGCAGGCGCCGGAGCCAGCCTTTGTCGTGGGCGAACATCCGGTAGGCGGCCAGCACGTCCCGGTGTTCGCCCTTGCGGTCGAGGGCGTCGTGTTCGAGCAGCCGATCCAGATCGCCGCGCATCGCTTCGATCGCGGTCGAGAGCCGGGCGCGCTCGGTCTCCACGTCCTCGGCGATCGGGTCGAAGACCACAAAGCGCGGCTCATGCAGGTGCACCGTCCCCTCGGCGAGCCCGTCCGCCGCGGCCGCCCCCTCGATCAAGACCGGGCCCCGCCGCCGGCCCGCCTGGGCCATCACCCCGTCCGAGACGAGGAAAGCGCCCGATGCCGCCATCTCTGCGATCACCATGGCGACGATTTCGAGCGCCTCGATCTCGTCGTCGCTATAGGCCCGGGGCGCGGTGTTTTGCACAACAAGCACACCCATGACGGCGCCGAAGCGCTGCACGGGGACGCCGACGAAGGAGCGGTAGACCTCTTCGCCGGTCTCGGGGAGGTACCGAAAGCCAGGCGCGTTTCGGGCGTCGTCGGTCGCGAACGGCACCGCCCGCTCGGCAATCCGGCCGACGAGGCCCTGGCCGACGAGGAGCCGGGCACGGTGGACCGCGTCCGGGTTCAGCCCCTCGGTCGCGCAAAGCTCCAAGGTCCGCTCGTCTCGTTTCAGATAGATCGAGCAGACCTCGGCCACCATGTTCGAGGCGACGATCCGCACGACCTGATCGAGGCGCTGCTGGCCGTCGCCCGCCGCCGCCATCACGCTGCGCAACGCGCGCAGGAGCGCTCGCGATCCGCCCATGCCGGAGGGCATTCGGTTCTCCTTGCCCCTCAGTACCGCTGCCTGTCTCTCTGCGCCCGCCGCCCTACGCCGCGACGGGATCGGTCTCGGGCGCCGGCCGGTGCGCCGCTTCAGCCGCTCTCCAATTCGAACGCATCATGCAAGGCCTGGACCGCGAGCTCGGTATATTTGCGGTCGATGAGCACGCTCACTTTGATCTCGCTCGTGGTGATGACCTTGATGTTCACGCCTTCGCGCGCGAGGGTCGAGAACATCTTGGAGGCGACACCCGCATGCGAGCGCATGCCGATACCGACCACCGAGACCTTGGCGACTTCGTCATCGACCACGAGGCTTTGATAGCCGATGCTGTCCCGCGCGCCTTCGAGCGCGGCACTTGCCCGGGCAACCTCGTCGAGCGCTACGGAAAAGGTCATGTCCGTGCGCCCTTGATCGCCGATATTTTGCACGATCATGTCGACGTTGACGCCTTTTTCCGCAAGCGGACCGAACACCGTCGCGGCGACGCCCGGCCGGTCGTCGACCTTCACGAGCGTGATCTTCGCCTCGTTCCGGGAATAGGCGATGCCGCTCACCACGTTCTGTTCCATGCTCTCCTCTTCGTCGCAGACCACCGTGCCCGGCAGATCCTCGAAGCTCGAGAGCACCTGCAGGCGAACCTTGTATCGCATGGCGAGCTCGACGGAGCGGGTCTGCAGGACCTTGGCGCCGAGGGAGGCGAGCTCGAGCATTTCCTCATAGGCGATCTTCTCGAGTTTCCGCGCGCCGCGTTCGATGCGCGGGTCCGTGGTGTAAACGCCGTCCACATCCGTATAGATATCGCACCGTTCGGCGCCGAGCGCCGCCGCAAAGGCGACCGCAGTCGTGTCGGAGCCGCCGCGGCCGAGCGTCGAGATCCGCCCGTCGGGGCCGAGGCCCTGGAAGCCCGCGATGACCGCGTGGAGCCCTTCGGCGAATTTGCGTTCGAGCGCTTCGGTGCCGATCTCCTCGATGCGCGCCGCGCCATGGGCGCCGGAGGTGCGCACCGGGACTTGCCAGCCCTGCCAGGACCGAGCGGGCACACCGATCTCCTGAAGGACAAGCGCCATCAGCCCCGACGTCACCTGCTCGCCGGCGGAGACAACCGCATCGTATTCGCGCGCATCGTAAAGACCGCCGCGATTGGCCTCCGGCGGCCGCGCGGCCTCGCCCACATAGCCCACGAGTTTGTTGGTTTCTCCCGCCATCGCCGAGACGACGACGGCCACCTCGTAGCCGCGCTCCACCTCGCGCTTGACCTTGGCCGCGGCGGTGCGGATCCGTTCGAGATCGGCGACCGAGGTCCCACCGAACTTCATGACGAGACGGGGCATGGCCGGTCCTTCGGCTGACGGCACGCGTCCGGGGAGCGCCCGCGCGCGGCGGCTCTATAGCCGTCGCCCGACCCTCGGGCAAGCGGCGACCGGCGCGCTCGGGATCATTCGAAGGGGGCGGTCCGCTCCGGCACCGGTCGGGCGATCTCGATCGCCTCGGCCAGGTTCACGCGCTTGTCGAAAAGCGCGCGCCCGATCATCGCCCCGGCTATCCCCGGCATATAACGCAGCCGCGAGACGTCATCGAGGCTCGATACGAGCCCCGAGGAAATCACGGGCGTGCGCGTCTCCTCGGCGAGCTTTGTGGTCAAAGCAAAGCCCGCATCGGCATAATCGAGCGCCCGGTCGATGTCGGTGACGATCATCGCCGCGAGCGGGACGCCGTCGTAGGCGTGGATGATGTCCGACGGCGCGATCATCGACGGCCGCGCCCAGCCGTCGAACATCGCTTTGCCCTTCCAGATATCGACCGAGACGACGATCGTGTCCGGATAGGCTTTCGCGAGCCCCTTGACCCACTCGGGCGCGGTGACCGCATAGCGTCCCACCACGAGCCGCGCGACGCCCGCATCGAACCACCGGCGCACCCGCTCGTCGCTGGTGACCGGACCGCGAAGCTGAACGGGCACGCCGACTTCGCGGATGATCCGCTCGATGATCGCGTCGTTCGGGCCCGCATCGCCGCGCACCGCATCGAGATCGGTAACATGGACCCACTCAGCGCCCGCGCCGACGAAGGCATGGGCACGCTCCACCGGATCCACATGCCAGACGTAAGGGTCGTCGAGCCGGTGATAGTAGACGCTGACCGTGCCCCCGCCCATGAGTTCGATGACAGGATAGATGATCATGCAGGCCTCCCCGTTCTCGGTTTTTATGGCACCGGCGCGCGGCGTCCGGGTCGGCCGGGCACGGGCCTAGATCGCCGCGCGCGCCCGTTCGAGCACATCGCGGAACATCTCCGCCGTCAGTCGCCCGGTTTGCGTGTTATAGCGCGAGCAGTGATAACTCGCAAAGATTTGGATCCCGCCCACGCGCGTCTCGGCTCCGTGGGCGAAGCGATGCGCGGCCGGGCGCTCGCCCAAGGCGCGGAGCGTGCTGTCGTGGGCGATCCGGCCGAGGGTGACGATCGCGACCAGGTCGGGAAGCGCTGCGATGCGGGCGGCGAGAAAGTCTCGGCAGGCCGCGGTCTCAGCGGCAACGGGCTTGTTCTCAGGCGGAGCGCAGCGGAGCGCGTTGGTGATCATCGTCTTGCGAAGTGTCAGCCCGTCGTCTGGGCGGGCGGCATAGGTTCCCGCGGCCAGACCCAACTCCGTGAGCGTGGCGTAGAGCAGATCCCCGGCCCAATCGCCGGTAAAGGGCCGCCCGGTCCGGTTCGCTCCCGTGCGCCCGGGCGCGAGACCGACGATCAAAAGGCGTGCATCGGGGCTGCCGAAGCTCGGAACCGCGCCGTTCCACCAATCCGGTTCGGCGGTGCGGTTTGCGCGGCGATAGGCAACGAGCCGGGGACAGAGGGCGCAGTCCCGCGGCGGCTCGGCCGCAGCCGTCGTCTCGGTCTGATCGGGCTCTTCAGCCCTCGTCATCGCCGCCCGCGGCCACGGCCTGCGGACGGGGCGGACGGCCGATCACCTCACGGAGTTCCTCGAGTTCGATGAAATTGTCTGCCTGACGGCGAAGATCGTCGGCGATCATCGGCGGCTGCGACCGGATCGTCGAGACCACCGAGACGCGGACGCCTTTGCGCTGGAGCGCGCCGACCAGCGGGCGAAAATCGCCGTCGCCGGAGAAAAGGACGATATGCTCCACATGATCGGCCATCTCCATGGCGTCGATCGCGAGCTCGATATCCATATTTCCCTTGACTTTTCGCCGACCTGTCGAGTCGGTGAACTCCTTTGCCGGCTTTGTCACAAGATTGAAACCGTTATAGTCGAGCCAATCGACCAATGGTCGGATCGGCGAATATTCTTCGTTCTCGATCAGGGCTGTGTAGTAAAACGCTCTGACAAGCTTACCACGCCGAGCGAATTCTGATCGAAGAAGCTTGTAGTCAATATCGAAGCCCAATGCTTTGGTCGCGGCATATAGGTTAGAGCCGTCGATAAACAGGGCCAAGCGCTCGTCGCGGTAAAACATGGTTTCCTCTGGTGTCTTGGTTGTGGAGGCCGGTGCTGCCATAACTTGGCGGCCAACGCCCAGCCTCCGATTCGAACTGCCGTTGCCTAGCCGAGGCGATGAGGGATGCCAAGTCTCCTATGCCCCAAATGATCATTGCGCTCGGCGCAAATATACCCGGCTCCTCATCCGATCCGCGCGAGACGCTCGAAAGTGCCCTGCGCTTCCTTGCCGATCTTTACCAAATCACGCCAACGCGCGTTTCACAATGGTATACCACACCGGCAGTCCCAGCGGGAAGTGGTCCTGCCTTCGTGAATTCTGCCGCATTGTTGGACACATCGCGAAGTCCGGAGGAAACGCTCGCCGCACTGCACGCGGTGGAAGCAGCCCTCGGCCGGACCCGGGACGCCCGCTGGGCGCCGCGGTCTTGCGATCTGGACCTCATCGCAGCCGGCGACAGGGTGAGGCCGGATGCGCAGACCCAGGCCCGATGGGTGGCGCTCGGCCCCGACATGGCGCAGTGCACGACCCCCGAGCACTTGATCCTGCCCCATCCGCGGCTGCAGGAGCGCGCGTTCGTCCTCGTGCCCCTCCTCGACATCGCACCGGACTGGCGGCATCCGGTCCTCGGGCTCACGGTAGCGGAGATGGCCGCCCGGCTGCCGGAGGCGGACCGACGCGCGGTGCGCCCGCTGGCGTGACCCGCCCATGCGTTTTTCGCGCCAGTCGGCGACAGTAAAGGTTGACCCTACGACCAACGCCTCGAAGGAGTGCTGCCCATGGCCCGCGTGACCGTCGAAGATTGCATCGATAAAGTCGACAGCCGGTTCGACCTCGTGATGCTCGCGGCGCACCGAGCGCGGGAGATCGCATCGGGCGCCCCGATCACCGTCGATCGCGAAAACGACAAAAACCCTGTCGTCGCGCTTCGCGAAATCGCCGCCGAGACGGTGACGACCGACGCCCTGCGCGAACAAGCGATCCAGAGCCATCAGCGCCATATCGAGGTGGACGAGCCCGAGGAAGACAACATGGCCCAGCTGATGGCGGCCGAAGGCGACCGCATGACCCCGCCGGCGGACGATCTCGACGAGGAGAAGTTTCTTCGCGCGCTCATGGCCGAACAGGGCAAATAATTCAGAACGCAGCGCCCCAGTCAAAGGCGCTCGGCAGCGGCCCTGATCCCACGTGATACGCCAATTCGAGCTGGTCGAACGGGTCAAGGCCTACAACCCCGAAACGGATGAGGCGCTCCTCAACCGCGCCTATGTCTTCGGCGCTCGGGCGCATGCCAATCAGCGGCGCGCGAGCGGCGAGCCCTATTTCGGCCATCCGGTCGAGGTCGCCGCAATCTTGACGGACCTTCGGCTCGACGACGCGACCATCGTCACGGCACTCTTGCACGATACCATCGAAGATACCGCCGCAACGCGGGACGAAATCGACCGACTCTTCGGTACCGAGATCGCGCAACTCGTCGACGGTGTCACGAAATTGACCAAGCTCGAGCTGTCCTCGACGGAGAGCGCACAGGCCGAGAACTTCCGCAAATTGCTGCTCGCCATGGCAAAGGACGTGCGGGTGATCCTGGTCAAGCTCGCCGACCGACTGCACAACATGCGCACGATCACGCATTTGCCCACCGAAAAGCGCCAGCGCATCGCCCGCGAAACCATGGAGATCTATGCCCCGCTCGCCGGGCGCATGGGCATGCAGTCGATGCGCGAGCAACTCGAAGACCTGGCCTTCGAGGTGCTCAACCCAGAGGCCCGCACTTCGCTGATGCGCCGTTTCGTCAAACTGCGACGAGAAACCGGCGACATCGTGCCGAAGATCGTCGAGATCCTCGACGCGGTCCTTGCCGATGCGGGCATCGCCGGCCGGGTCAAGGGCCGCGAAAAACGCCCCTATGCGATCTGGCGCAAGATGGAGGAAAAGCAGACCTCGTTCTCCCAACTCTCGGACATCTACGGCTTTCGGCTGATCGTGGAGAGCGAAGACGACTGCTACCGCGCACTCGGGGCGGTCCACCGCTCATGGCGGGCAGTGCCCGGGCGGTTCAAGGATTACGTCTCCGGGCCGAAAGCGAACGGCTATCGCTCGATCCACACCACAGTCTACGGGCCAGAGGGAATGCGGGTCGAAATGCAGATCCGCACCGAAGAGATGAACGACGTCGCCGAGAGCGGGGTCGCTGCGCATTGGGCCTATAAAGACGGCGCGCGCCAAGAGAACCCGTTCGCCGTCGACCCGTTCAAGTGGCTCCGAAGCCTGGTCGCCCGGCTCGAGAAAGGCGACGAACCGGCAGAGTTCCTGGAGCACGTCAAGCTCGACATGTTCACCGATCAGGTCTTCTGCTTTACGCCCAAAGGCGATGTGGTCGGCCTGCCGCGGGGGGCGACGGCGATCGATTTCGCCTATGCGATCCACACGAATGTCGGCGATCGCTGCGCAGCGGCGCTGGTGGACGGCCACCGGGTCCCCCTCTGGACGCGGCTGAGAAACGGCCAACAGGTCGAGATCGTCACCGCCTCGGGCCAGCGACCAAGTCCCGCCTGGATGGAGATCGCCGAGACCGGCCGCGCAAAGGCCTCGATCCGGCGCGCGCTTCGCGAACAGCTCCGCGACGAGCAAGTGACCCTCGGCCGCGAAATCGCCGAACAAGCCTTTGCCCACGCGGGGCGCTCGGGTAGCGACAAGGCCTATGCGGCAGCGGCGCGCAAGCTCGGCTTTCCCGGCCCCGAGGCGCTTCTGGCCGCCCTCGCGCGGGGCGAGACGACCGGGATCGCGGTGGTCGGCGCAGTCTATCCGGACCAACCCAAGGAGGTGCTCACGCCCACGCCGTCGAGCCCGCCGCCCGTCCGGATCCGCGGCCTGTCGAAACGCCAGGCGGTGCGCTATTGCACGGGCTGTTTTCCCGTGCCCGGGGACCGCATCATCGGCCTTGCCCGCCACGGCGGTGTCGAGGTCCACGATATCTCGTGCCCGCTGCTCGAGGACTTCGAGGACGCACTCGACCGCTGGGTGGATCTGCGTTGGCACCCCGAAGCCTCGGCGTCCCCCGACAACCTGGTCCGGATCGCCGTAACGCTCGCCAACCAGCCGGGCGCGCTCGGCTCCGTCTGCACCTTGATCGGCGAACAGCGGGCGAACATCGACAATCTGGTGATCTCCGACCGCAAACCCGATTATTTCTTCATGAGCATCGATCTCGAGGTCAGAGATGCGAAACACCTCGGCGATATCCTTACCGCGCTGACCGCTCAGACTTATGTAAGTCAGGCGAAACGATGGCTCGGCAAATCCGACGGCACGGCGCTCGGGCCGCCGCGCGGGCTCTCCCCGCTGCCCCTTGGCAGCGTGTCGGAGAAACGGCATTGAGCAGCCGGCGGCGGGCGGGCGTGGGGACCGGTCGACCGGGCCAAGGACGGTATGATGGTATTTGGACGCCGAAACAAAGAGACCTTCTGGGATCGCACGCGCAACTTCCTCTACCCGCGCAAGGGGTTCTGGCGGGGTGTCGGCTATATCAAACAGCGCATGAAGCGGCTTCCGGACACGCCGCACCGGATTGCGCTCGGCTTTGCTTGCGGGGCGTTCGCCTCGTTCACGCCGTTCTTCACCCTGCACTTCTTCGTCGCCGCGTTCTTCGCCTGGATCTTGCGGGCGAACATGTTCGCAGCACTCGCAGGCACCATCGTCGGCAACCCGTTCACGATCACGCTCATCGCGTCTTCGAGCCTGTGGCTCGGCCGGTGGATCCTGGGCCAACGCGCGAACGGATCGAATATCGACGCGGTCTGGGACGCCTTCGGCACGGCCTTCGACGGGCTCTGGGCCACGCTAAAAAGCTGGGTCGGCCTCGGACCGGCGGAACCGACGGGGCTTTTGACCTTTTTCCACGACCTCTTTCTGCCCTACCTCGTTGGCGGGGCGGTTTGGGGATTTCTGGCAGGCGCCGGCACCTATGTGCTGCTCTGGCCGCTCGTCGCCGCCTATCAGGCCGCCCGGCAACGGCGGTTCGACGAGCGCGCAGCCGCCCGACGCCGTGAAGCCGACCGAGAACAGGCCGCCTATGCGATCCACGATACGGAGGGCGACAATGCCTGACGCGACCGACACCACCGACGGCCCGGCCCTCCGGCCCCTCCGCCTCGGCGTCAATATCGACCATGTGGCGACGGTGCGAAACGCCCGCGGCGGCGCCCATCCCGACCCGGTGCGCGCGGCCAAGCTCGCCGAAGCCGCCGGCGCGGACGGCATCACCGCGCATCTGCGCGAGGACCGTCGCCATATCTCTGACGACGACATCGCCCGGCTGACCGCCGCGCTTTCCCGCCCGCTCAATTTCGAGATGGCCGCAACCGAAGAGATGCAGGCGATCGCCCTTCGCCACCGCCCCCATGCGGTCTGCATCGTGCCCGAACGCCGCCAGGAGCGCACGACCGAGGGCGGCCTCGAAGTAGCCGCCGACGAGAACCGGCTCGCCCATTTCATCGCGCCCTTGGCCGAGGCCGGCTGTCGGGTCTCGATCTTCATCGCCGCCGACCGGCGCCAGGTCGAGGCCGCCGCCCGCATCGGCGCCGCCGTGGTCGAGCTCCACACCGGCGCCTATTGCGACTTCCACGCCGAAGGCCGGATCGCCGAGCGCGATGCCGAGGCCGCCCGTCTCGCAGAGATGGCCACTCACGCCCACGGCCTCGGGCTCGAGGTCCATGCGGGCCACGGCCTATCGTTCGAGACCGTCGGGCCGATCGCCGCGATCCCCGAGGTGGTCGAGCTGAATATCGGCCATTTCCTCATGGGCGAGGCGATCTTCCTTGGCCTCGACGCTGCCATCGCCGAGATGCGCACCCGCATGGATACGGCCCGCGCAACAGCCGCGGCGGCCGGCCCGGCATGAGCGGTGTCGAGCTCGCGGTGCTCTGGCTGGCCTGGGTTCTGGGCGGCGCCAGCCCGGGGCCTGCAACCCTGGCCCTTGCCGGGACGGGCATGCGCCGCGGCCGGCCCACCGCAATGGCCCTCGCGGCGGGCATCGTGACCGGATCCGCCGCCTGGGGGGTGGCGGCGGGGCTTGGCCTCGGGGCGGCGATGCTTGCCGAGGTCTGGCTCGCCGAGACCCTGCGCTATGTCGGGGCGGCCTACATCATGTGGCTTGCCTTGCGTTCCCTGCGCTCGGCACTGCGGCCCTCGTCCCTGCCGAACGCGGCCGCCCTGCCGAGCACACGCCCGGAGCGCGCCTTCGTGCATGGGCTCTTGCTGCATCTGACCAACCCAAAGGCGATCTTCTCCTGGGGCGCCGTCTTCGCCGTGGCCGTGCCCGTGGGGGCCGGGCCGAGCACCATCATCGGGGTCTGGCTGCTCCTGCTGACCGGCTCGGTGCTTGTCTTTTTCGGCTATGCGCTCCTCTTCTCGCGGCCGAGCATGATGGCCCGCTACCTGCGGGCTCGGCGCTGGATCGAGGGGGCCTTCGGCCTTCTCTTCGGCGGTGCGGCGATCGCGCTCGTGACGGCAGGGCCCGCGTGATCCTCGGCATCGGCGCGGATCTCGCCGATATCCGCCGGATCGAACGCACCCTGGAGCGGTTCGGCGAGCGCTTCGTTCAGCGGGTCTTCACCGAGACGGAACAGACGATCTCGGAGCGGCGGCGCGAACGGGCGGCCTCCTACGCCAAGCGCTGGGCGGCCAAGGAGGCCTGCTCGAAAGCGCTCGGCACCGGGCTCCGGATGGGCATCGCCTGGCGCGAGATGGGGGTCGTGAACCTGCCGACCGGTCAGCCGACGATGACCCTTGCGGGCGGGGCGGCCGAGCGGCTCCGGGCGTTGACGCCCGAGGGGCACGCGGCCCGTATCCACCTGACGCTCACCGACGATCACCCCTATGCCCAGGCCTTCGTCGTGATCGAGGCCGTCCCCCCGGGCACCCCGCCGCTCCCCCGCCTGCCCTGAGCCGCGGGCCTTGCCGCCTGCCTGTCGGGCCGCCATGATCGCGACCATTGCGGGGGGCGTGATTTGAAACTCGATCTGCAGACAATCGGCGCGTGGTTCGGCGGCCTCGGCGCAAGCCTCGGAGGCTATGCGGCCGATCCACTGATTGGCGCGGGCATCGGGACGATACTGCTTTATTGGGCGGTGCGGCTCCAGCTCGACAGCGCGCTGGGGGTCGAGCGCCTGCGCGCTCTTCTGGGCGACAAGGCGCTCAGGCGGCGGCGGGACTACCGCTGGTGGCCGAGCCTGGTGAACGAGACCTACCACCGGGTGCTCGGCTGTGCGCTGGAGCGGATCGACAGTGCGCTGATACCGGATATCGACCCGGACGCCGAACGGGCCCGGCGGGCAGCGGAAAATCCCTTCGGCTGGCCGCTATTCAAACTCTGCCTCCTGCTCGGCTTTCTCTACCCCATCGGGTTTATGGCGCTGCAATGGCTTGCGGGCTTTGAGGCGCGGATTGGCACCACGGTGATCCTGCCCGAGGACGCGCCCGTCTGGACCCGCCTTTGCCTCGGCCTGGCTCTTGCGCTTTTGGCCGTTCAATGGATTTTTAAAATGGGGTTGCCAAACCCAGCGCGGCGAGCC
>JBHJGX010000041.1:0-41911 GCA_050331395.1 Paracoccaceae bacterium | reverse complement strand
CGCCCTGCCCGACCCGCCCAACCCCAACCCCCCCGCGCCCGCCCTCGCCCTCCGCCCCGCCCAAACCGCCGCCCTGGAGGCAGCGGTGGCCGCCGCGCAGGCCACGCGCGACGCGGCCGCCCTCGATCTCGCACGCACCGTGGTCCGGGCCCCCTTCGACGCGCGGGTCGCCCGGAGCGATGTGGAGATCGGCCAGTTCGTCGCCGCGGGCGGTGCGATGGGCACGCTCGACGCCACGGCGGCGGCGGAGATCGACGTCCAGATGCCGCAAAACCGGATGGCGGCGCTCGCCCGGCTTCTGGGTCTCGATGCGGCCGGCATCGACGCGACCGAGGGCCCGCCCCTTGCGACCGCGCGCCGACGCCTGCAGCCTGCCTCGGCGACCGGCCGGGGCGAGGGCCTCGGGGATCCGCGCCGCCTTTCGGCCCGGGTGCATGTCGGCGACGGCGAGACCGCGGCGTCCTGGGACGCGGAGGTCGCCCGCCTCTCTGACACGGTGAGCGCCGAGACCCGCTCGGTCGGGGTCATCGTGCGGGTCGAAGCGCCCTATGCCCGTGCCGCTGACGCGGGCGCGCGCCGCCCGCCGCTCATCAAGGGCATGTTCGTGCGCGTCGAGCTCGCCGCAGCGCCGGTCTCGGGGGTCATCCTCGTGCCCCGCGAGGCGATCCGGAACGGCCGCGTGATGTTGGCGGGACCGGACGATCGGCTGGTCTATGCCCGCGCGGCGCCCGTCTTTACCGAGGGCGGCCTCGCGGTCCTCGCCCCCGGCGCGCTGCCGGCAGAGGCGCGCATCGTCACCAGCCGGCTCTCTCCCGCGATCGAGGGCCTCCGCCTCGCCCCCGCGCCTGACCTCGCCGCCGAAGCGCGCCTCAGCGCCGCCGCCGCAGCCGCACCAGCCGCCGGAGACGAGCTGTGATCCGCTTCTTCGCCGAACATCCGACCGCCGCCAACCTGATCATGGCGCTCTTGATCGCCATCGGCCTCGTCACGCTGCCGCAGCTTCTGCGCGAGACCTTCCCGCGGGTCGCCCCGCACGAGGTGCAAATCACCATCGCCTATCCGGGTGCGGCGCCCGAGGAGGTGTCGCGGGCGCTCTGCTCCCGGGTCGAGCGCGGGCTCGACGGGCTCCGCCATCTCGAAGAGGTGCGCTGCGACGCCTTCGAGAACCGCGCCGTCGCCGTCGCCGAGATGCGCCAAGGCGCAGATTTTGCCCGGTTCACAGCGGATATCGAGGCGGAGATGCGCGCGCTCGCCGATTTGCCGGAGACGGCCGAGACCCCGGTCGTCCGCCAGCTCGGCCTCACCGACCTCGTCGCCGTCGTCGCGCTCACCGCCGAAGGCGCGCAGGAGCTGACCGAACTCCGCGCGCTCGCCGAGGATATCAAGACGCGGATGCAGCGTTGGGGCGGTCTTCCCCAGGTCGAGGTCGCGGGCTTCGGCGACCCGGAAATCCGCATCGAGATCGATGACGCGGCGATCCGCGCCCTCGGTCTCAGTCTCGACGATATCGCCCGGACCGTCGGACGCCAGAACCTGGACCTGCCGCTCGGCGAGCTGGTCTCCGAGAGCGGCACCCACCTCTTGCGGTTCGCCGACGAACGCCGTGCCGTCGATGCCTATGGGGATGTAATCGTCGCCTCGAGTGCGGCCGGCGGCGAGGTGCGTCTCGCGGATATCGCGCAGATCGTCGAGACTGTGGACGAGCGGGAGGTCGCCGCGGAACTGAACGGGCGCCCGGCCGCGATCCTGCGCGTGACCAAAACCGAGACCGACGACACGCTCGAGGTCATGGAGCGCCTCCGCGCCTTCATCGCCGCGGAGACCGCGCGCCTGCCGCCCGGCGTCGAGCTCACGATCACCGGCGAGGCGGCCAGCGTTCTCGATGACCGGTTGCGCATGCTGGTGACGAACAGCCTGCAGGGCCTTGCCCTCGTTTTCGGTGCCATGTGGCTCTTCTTCGGCCCGCGCCAGGCGTTCTGGATCGCAGCCGGGTTGCCGGTCTCGTTTCTCGGCGCGCTGGCGGCGATGACGGCGCTCGGGCTGTCGATCAACATGCTGACGCTGGTGGCGCTTTTGATCGTCGTCGGCATCCTGATGGACGACGCCCTGGTCATCGCCGAGAACATCGAGACGCAACGCGCCGCCGGCCTCGCCCCCGCCGACGCCGCGGTCGCAGGCACGCGGGAGGTCGCCCCCGGCGTCGTCGCCTCCTTCGTCACAACCGCGGCCGTCTTCGGCGCGCTCGCCTTCCTCGAAGGCGATCTCGGCGAGGTGCTCCGCGTCGTGCCGGTGGTGATGCTGCTCGTGCTGGCGGTCTCGCTCGTGGAGGCGTTTCTCGTGCTGCCGGCGCATCTCTCGCACGGCGCACCGGCGGCTCCGGACGCGCCCCGTCGGGCCGATCGCTGGCTCGCCGGGCTCCGCTGCCGGGTCGTCGGCCCAGTGGCCCGCGCGGCGGTCGCGTGGCGCTGGCTAACGCTCGGCCTCGCGCTCCTCGCCTTCATGGCGTCGCTCGCCGCAATCCTCGGGGGCACGCTCAAATTCGAGGCGTTCCCCGATCTCGACGGCGACCAGGTCGAAGCCCGCCTTGCCCTTCATGCGGGGGCCTCCGTCGAAGAGACCGAGGCGGCGATGGCGGAGGTGCTCGCCGCGCTCGACCGGGTCGAAGCGAGCCTGTCCCGGCGGATCCCGGGAGACGCGCCGCTCGTGCAGGACATCGTCGTCACCTTTGGCGAGAACGCCGATATCGGCGGGACGGGCGCGCATCTCGCCACGGCCCGGGTCGATCTGATGGGCGCCGAACGCCGCCGCCTCCGGCTTGACGAGATCCTCGCCGCCTGGCGGGCGGAGTTGCCACCGAGACCCGGGATCGCCCGGCTCAGCCTCGTCGAGGGCGTGACCGGACCGGCCGGGCGTGCGATCGAGATCCGCCTCGCCCATGACGACATCGCCACCTCGGCCGCGGCCTCGGCCGAGCTCCGCGGCTGGCTCGAGCGATATTCGGGGGCCCACACCATCGCCGACGATCTGGTTCCGGGCCGGCCCGAGCAGCGCATCACGCTTGCCCCCGGCGCCGGCGCCCTCGGCCTCGACGCCGGCACGGTCGCCGACCAGGTCCGCGCGGGCTTCGAGGGCGCGACCGCCCACGTGCTCGAGCGCGGCGATGCGGGCTGGGACGTCTCGCTCGTCCTCGCGGCCGGGGCGCGCGCGACCCTGAGCGATCTCGAAGACTTCCCCATCGTCACGCCGAGCGGCGCGGCGGTCACGCTTGCAACCGTCGCCCGCATCGAGGCGGCGCGAGGCTTTGGCGTCCTCCGTCGGAGCGCCGCCCAGCCGACGGTGACAGTCACCGGCGAGGTCGACACCGCCATCGGCAATGCCGACGAGATCGTCCGGGACACGATGGCCCGCTTTTTGCCAAGGCTCATCGCCGCGCATCCGGGGCTGACGGTTGCGATCGAGGGCCAGCATGCCGCCGCCGGAGAGACGCAGGCCTCGATGGTCTCCGGTCTCGCCGTGGGTCTGATCGCAGTTTTCGCCGTGCTCAGCCTGCAACTCCGCAGCTATGTCGAGCCCCTCGTGGTCATGATCCTCGTGCCGTTCGCGCTCATCGGCGCGGTCGCCGGCCATCTGGCGCTCGGTATCCCCATCTCGATGCCAAGCCTGCTCGGCTTTGCCTCGCTCGCGGGGATCGTCGTGAACGACTCGATCCTCCTCGTCCACGTGATCAAAGCCGAGCGGGCCCGGGGCCTCTCCGTCGCCGACGCCGCCCCCAAGGCGGCCATGGCCCGTTTTCGGGCGATCTTTCTGACCTCGTTGACCACGATTGTCGGCGTCACGCCGCTGATGTTCGAGACGAGCCTCCAAGCGCAACCGCTGATCCCGATGGTGGTCTCGATCGCGTTCGGTCTGTTGGCGACGACCCTGCTGATCCTTCTCGTCGTGCCGGCCTTCTACGCGGTCCTCGACGATCTCGGGCTGACGGCGGAGGCATTGCCGGGCCGGCAGTCGGGCACAACCCAAAGACGTGGACAACTCGCCAGGGCGTCAGGAAACCGTCACGCAGCCGCCCGTTGACCTCCAAACCAATTTGGCTAAACATCCGTTACGAGGCGTTGCGATTGTAGACAGAGCGAGTTGTGTAGCGTGCAATTTCAGGTTGTTATTTCAACTTTTGATTGTCGCGCGTCTCTTCTGCTCAGCTGCACGTAATAACTCGATGGGGGTTCCGCGTCCAAAGTTTTGGGTGGGGCCAGTGTAGTGTGAATTCAGTCTAGTCGGCGTGAGCGAGACTGAAACATGGAGACTGACATGACAAATATCTTTAACATCGGCGGCGTGCAGGGCAGCGGTGGCACTGGTTTGAAAACCGAAACTGTCACGGGAACACCGGATCATGATACGCTTGCTTTGGGCGTGACCAACGGGCAGCTCGGCGCCACTGGCTATAAGGTGATGATCGAAGGCAACGGTTCGCTCTCCGGCACCGTCGAATACATTACGAACGACCAGCCCGTCGACATGGGCCCGGTTGTGGATTTCTCGGGGATCGAGGCGTTTACGTTCACCCGGCAAGCCTCGAAAACCAACAACGACATCGTCGACGCGACCGGTGTGACTTCGAACCTCGCGCTCAACACCGGCGAAGGCAACGACACCGTCCTCTTCGGAGCGGGCAACGACACATTCGTGATCGGCCACCGCAAATTCGGCTCGAACGTCACGGATGGCGGCGCGGGCACCGACACCATCGATCTGTCAGCCGTCACGGGCGCACAGCGGTCTGACTTCCGCTTCTCGGGCACCAACCTCTTCGAAAACCAGGCACTCGAGGTCACGCGCAAAGACGCCGCGAAGCACAACGTCACCTTCACCAATTACGAAGTGATCGAGAGCGGCGGCGGCAAAGACCACTTCACCTCGGGCTATGCGCCTAAGTCGCTCGAGAGCGTCAACATGGCCGGCGGCAACGATGTCTTCGAGTGGATGACCTTCAACGGCGCCACGCTCAACGTCGATGGCGGCAGCCGCGATGACGTGATCAAGATCGGCGGCAATATCGGCGCCGGCGCAAGCGGCCTGATCAACGGCACCGTGGACGGCGGCGACGGCAACGACACGCTCGAGCTGAAGTTCACCCTCGACCGCGGCCCCGGTTTCTTCGTCGAGTTCACCGGAAACAAAGTCGGTACCGTGACCTATCGCGATGCCGACAGCGGCCCGGAGACGACGTTCGAGAACTTCGAGAGCATCGTCTTCAGCAGCTTCAGGGGCGACTCGGCGAACAACGACATCGTCGACGCCACCGAGTCGAGAACCGGCCAGAAGATCGACACGGCTGCTGGTAACGACAAGATCGACGGCGGCCGCGGTGATGACACCCTCAACGGTGGCGACGGCAACGACCAAATCGACGGCAATGGCGGCAGGGACGTCATCAACGGCGGCGACGGCGACGACACGTTGATCGGCGGCGACCGCAACGACACCCTGACCGGCGGCGATGGCGAGGACACTTTCCAGTTCGACGACCGCGACTTCGACAACAATGGCGGCCGGACCCAGCGCGACACGATCACGGATTTCGAGTTCGGCGTCGACACGGCGAAGTTCCGCTACGACGGCAAGTACTTCGCGGGCTCGGGGATCACCACGATCAACGACAACCAGGCCAAGTTCTCGACCGTCGACGAGTTCGAGCTGTTCCTTGACCAGGTCGTGGCCAAGGGCGGTCAGGTCATCGAGAGCGGCGACGACGTGCTAGTGAAGACCGTCAACTCGGCGAACGGGCGTAAGCTCGACTATTTGTTCGAGGACGCGGCCCTTGCCGAAGGGTTCGACTTCTTCGCCGCCTGAGGCGACCGGCCAAAACGGCGCCAAAGCGACACCATAAAAGCGGAGCGGCGGGGGAAACCTCGCCGCTTTTCTTGTATCGGGGACAGATCGCGGTTTATCCGGCGGCGCCTTTGGCCAAATGGGCCTTGTCCAGCATCATATGCACGCCCTTTTCCCCGTCGACGACTTGGGTAATGCGCAGATCCCCAGCGAGCGACAGCAGCATATAGGCCTCGCCGCAGGTCAGGCCGGCCCGCTCGGCGACCATGGCGATCATCTGCCGGAGCGCCCGGCGCATGGCCTCGTCGAGATCCTCGTGAAACGCCATCGAGATGAGATGGGTCCGGTTCTCGGCGAAGGGCATGTCGAGCGACATGTCTTTGCGCACGGTCAGCCGGAACCGCCCGGTCATGGCGGTCTCGAGCCCGGTCAGGCAGACCTCGCCGTCGCCTTGGCACCCGTGACCGTCGCCGGCCATGAAGAGGGCGCCCTCCTGGAAGACCGGCAAATAGAGCGTGGTGCCGGGTTTGAGTTCTTTGTTGTCCATGTTGCCGCCAAAGGCACGCGGCTCGGCGGCGCCGACGCGGCCCCAGGCCTTGGGCGGGGCGACCGCCATGATGCCGAAGAACGGGTCGAGCGGCAGTTCGAGCCCCCAGGGGAGCCGGCAGACGCCGCGCGCGAGATCGATTGGGATGTGGATGAGTTCACGCTCGGGGAAATCCTCGGGGAGCGCGCCAAGGAGCGGTAAGATCGCTGCATATCCCCAAGTTTGCGCGGGGACGGCCTCGAGGATGTCGACCTGAAGGACGTCGCCCGGGGCGGCACCCTCCACATAGACCGGTCCCGAGACCATGTGGGACGTCGCGCCCTGCCGGGGCTCGTGATAGTCGAGCGCGGCAAGATGGGCGGGCAGCACCCCGGCGTCGTCGGGCGGCAGGACCGAGCGCGTGGCGGCGGGCAAGCAGTGGAACACCACCTCCGTGCCCGAGGCCATGCGAGCGACCGGTGCCCGGTCCGGGTCGAAAAAACCGAATGTGAGGTTCTCGGGCGTCCAATCGATGGTGGTCGTCATGGGTTAGGTCCTTCGATGGGGGGTCACGACCGGGTGCCGGAGCGGGCTGGCAACAGCCCGTCCGGGCGCACAAGCAGCGCGGCGATCACGCAGGCGAGCACGATCGCGTCGCGATAAGGCGAGAGCGCCTCGGGCAGAAAGGCTTGGGTCATCACCTCGATGGCGCCGACGACGAAGCCGCCGAGGACTGCGCCGCCGAGGCTGCCGAGCCCGCCGAGGACCGTGGCGATGAAGGCTTTGAGCACCGGGAAAAAGCCCATCATCGGATCGACCGAGCCGCGCTGGGCGGTCCAGACCAGTGCCGCCATGCCGGCGAGGAGGCCGGAGATCGCGAAGGCCGTCGCAACGACCCGGCCGGCGCGGACGCCGAGCAGCCGCAGCATCTCGAAATCCTCGGCGGCGGCGCGCATCGCCATCCCGGTCGTTGTGCGGCGAAGGAAAAGCGTGAGGCCGAGCAGTGCCGAAAGCGCGACGACGATCGAAATTGTCGGCCCGACCCCGATCACCAAATCGCCGAGGCGATAGCTGCTCGACCAGGCCGCCGGCAGCGAGATCGGCACGGGCCGCGGCGAGATCGTGTTCTGGAAGAGCACCTTGAGGATCTCCGAGACCGCGAAGCTCGTGATCAGAAGCGCCACCACATCGGCGCCCCGCATGGCTCGGAAGGCCGCGCGCTCGAGGGCCAGTGCCATCACCACCGCCGCGCCGACCCCGACCGCGAGCGCCCCGAGCGGCGGCATGCCGAAGGCGAGCGACAGGAAGATGCCGTAGCCGCCGAACGTCATGATCTCGCCATGGGCGAAGTTGATCAGCCGCACGATCGAGAAGACGATGGCGAGGCCGAGGGCGAGCATCGCGTAGACGCCGCCGAGGCTGATGGCGTTGATCGCCTGTTGAACGAAGAGATCCATGGCTCAGGCCGCGAGATAGGCTTCGCGCAGGACCGCGTCGCCGGCGATGTCCCGGGCCGCTCCCGCCGCCGCTACGGCCCCGTTCGCGAGCACCACCGCCCGGTCGGCGACTTGCAACGCGAGGGTGGCGTTCTGTTCGACGAGCAGGATCGAAATGCCCTCGTCCCGGAGCTCTTCGACGATATCGAAGATCCGGTCGACCATTTGCGGCGCGAGGCCGAGGGACGGCTCGTCGAGAAGGAGGAGCCGCGGCGCGCTCATCAGCGCCCGCGCCACGGCGAGCATCTGCTGCTCGCCCCCCGAGAGAAGCCCGGCGAGCTGGCGGCGACGCTGGCCGAGGATCGGGAACCGCTCCATGAGAGCCGTGCGCCGGTCCGCAGCGACGCCGGCGTCAGGCACGAGCGCGCCTGCCACCTTGAGGTTCTCCTCGACGCTCAGGGAGGCGAAGATCCGCCGCCCCTCGGCCGAGATCGCGACGCCCGTGCGGATGATGTCCTCGGGCGCCGCGCCGGTCATGTCCCGACCGAAGATCCGGACCGTGCCGCCTGCGATCCGGCGGGTGCCCGCGACGGCCATGACCGTCGAGGTCTTGCCCGCGCCGTTCGCGCCCAAAAGCGCAGTGACGCCGCCCGGAGCGACGCCGAGCGACACGCCGCGCACCGCATGGACGGGTCCGTAGCGGATGTCGAGCGCAGTTACCTCGAGCACGGGCTCGGTCATCGGGACCTCGGTTCAGGGTTCGGGAAGGATCTCGGGATTGGCGGCGGCCCGGAGGATGAACTCCTTCTGGCCGTCTCCGGTGATCCGAGCCACCACCACATCGCGGAGCGGCATCCGGTCGGTGCCGGCGAAGGTATAGTCCGACATGATCCCGTCGCCGTTCTCGATGGCGGCCATGGCGGCGGCGACGGCCCGGGGGTCGGTCGTGCCGGCCGCGGCGATGGCGGTTTCGATCATATAAGCGATATCGCAGCCGTTCACGTAATAGTTGTTGTCGGGCGTCGTGCCGGTCGCGGCTTCGAAGCGTTCGATGAAGTCGGCATATTGCGAACCCTCGTCCGGGAAGCCGCCAGAGGTGTGCACCACCCCGTCGACCACATCGCCGAGCCCGCGGACCGTCGGCGTGTCGAGCACGTCGCCGCCCATCACTTGGGTGTCGATCCCGGCGCCGCGAAGAGCGCGGATAAAGGCGGGGAAATCCGGCTCCCAGGCCCAGGTCACGATGACGTCGGGCGCGGGGTCCGCGGCCGCGATGGTGGTGACGATGGCCGAGAAATCCGGCTGGTTGAGCGAATAGAGCGACGTGCCCACCACCTCGCCGCCGAGGCTCTCGAACGCCTCGCCGAAGTATTCAGGACCGCCGAGCGTATAGGCGGCATCGGGCGATTTCACGAGCCAGACCCGCTCGAACCCCTGGTCGCGGGCATAGGTCGCGAGCACCGCGCCCTGCTGGTTGTCGCCCGGATAGCTGCCGAAGACGTGCTCGCCGACCAGGGTCAAGACGGGCGCCGTGCCGGCAAACGTCATGGTCGGAATGCCGTCGGGCAGCGTGATCTGCGCCGCGGCGATCGTCGGATCCGCATCTGCCGAGGAAACGATGAACTGGGCGCCCGCGTCGAGCATCTCTTGGACGACCTGCACGCCGACGGCGATGTCCGAGCGGGTGTCCTCGACGATCAACTCCACGGGCAGTTCGCCGTTCAGCCCGCCGGCCGCGTTGATCTCGTCGATGCAGAACTGGAACCCGGCATAGGCCGGCCCGTCATAGGGCGCGAGATAGCCGGACTGGGCGGACATCACGCCGATGATATAGCTGTCTTCGGCGGCGGCGGCGCCGGCGAGCGCAAGGGTGCCGGTCGCAGCCAGCAGCCATGGGGTTGCGTTCATGAGTGGACTTCCTCTCCTGGTTGGGGCTCGGGGTCGCGGGCTTCGGCCGCCGTGCGGCCGCGGCCCACATAGGCTTCGATCACGCGCGCATCGGCACGGATCGTCTCGGGCGTGCCCTCGGCGATCACCGCGCCGCGGTTCATCACGACAATCCGCGTGCTCAGACGGTTCACGAAGCGCAAATCGTGGTCGATGAGCAGCATGCCGGTGCCGCGGTTTTCGACGATCCGGATGAGGCGCGCGGCGAGGTCGTCGGTCTCGGCCGGGTTCATGCCCGCGGCCGGCTCATCGAGCAGAATAAAGCCCGGATCCTGCGCCATGGCGCGGGCGATCTCGAGGCGTTTGCGCGAGCCATAGGGCAGATCGGACGCCCGCTGCGAAGCGACGGCGCCGAGATCGAAAGCGGCGAGCTCGCGGAGCGCGATACCGTGGGCGGCGCGTCCGCGGTGGCCGGCCGCCATCGCCGAGACGAGCACGTTTTGATAGACGGTCAGCCCGTCGAAGAGCCGCAAATTCTGAAAGGTACGCGCAACGCCGAGCCGGGCGATCCCGTCCCGCCGCGCCGCGAGCAGATCGGCCTCGCCGAAGCGGGCCGCGCCCCGGTCCGCCTCATAGGCCCGGGTCAAGAGGTTCACCAGGGTGGATTTGCCCGCGCCGTTCGGACCGATGAGGCCGGTGATCTTGCCCGTCGGTGCGGTCAGCCCCGCCTCGGCCACGGCCTGGACGCCGGCAAAGCTCTTTGAAAGCCCCTCGGCCCGCAGATGGGTCGTCGCGCCAGGACGCGGCGTCTCGGCAACCCGGGTCTCGGTCCTCAGCGGTCGGAAGACCGGGCTGTCGGCGCCCGGGCCGAGTTCTCGCGCACCGACGAGACCCTTCGGCCTCAGCCAAATGACGAGGAGGATCGCCACGCCGACCGCGACGGTTGTCAGTCCGAAAACCGCCGGCAGCTCGACGCCGAGCACGGTGATCCCGCCCTCAAGACGGCGGACCCCGTCCTGCAGGAGCGTCACCGCCAGGACGCCCGCGACCGCGCCGCACACCGTCGTCATGCCGCCGACGATCAGCATGGCGACTTGGGCGAAGACGAGGGAGAGGTAAAACGAGGCCGGCGAGAACGCGCCGAGCATGTGGCCGTAGAGCATACCTGCGAGCGCCGCCATGGTCCCCGAGAGGCACCAGCTCACAAAGCGGGTCCGCTGCGGGTTGATCCCAAGCGCTTCGGCCGCCGCCGGATCGTCCCGCGCGGCGCGCGCCATCAGGCCCCAGCGGCTCTCCCGATAGACCCGCGCGATGACGATGAAAGCGGCGGCGACAGCGAAGATCGGCAGGACGTCGGTGATCCGGGTGATGCCGTAGAAGGTCTGGCTGCCACGGGTGATCTCGCGCCCGCCGACGGCGAGGCTGTGCAAAATGATCAAGAGCCCGAGCGTGGAGATCGTCGCTGACGCGCCCGCGAGCCGGGCGATGGCGCTCCCGCTCGCGAGGGCGAGGACGAGCCCTGCCACGGCCACCACCGGCGCGGCGGCGAAGAGGCTGAGTTCGTGGCCCGCCAGAATGGTGGGCAGCTCTGGCAGGGCCGAGCGTTGCAGCCCGGCCGACATGGTCAGGATCCCCGAAGTGTAAGCGCCGACCAACATGAAAGCGCCGTGTCCGAACGAGACGATGCCCGTGTTCCCGCAATAAACGCCGAGCGCGACAACGGCGGCGACGTTGACGCTCATCAGGACGGCGATGCGCTCTCCGGTGCGCCCGAAAAGCAGGATCAGCCCGAAGACCGCGATGGCGAAGAGCGCCAGACAGAGGACCGTCTGGACCGTATCGGCCGCCCTCAGCCGACCGGGCAATGTCGGCAACGCCGCCGTCACGCGGAGCGCGCCTCGAGCTCGGCGATCAGCGCGTCGGTGTCGAGCTGGCGGCAATAGCCCTTGATCGCCCGGAGCGAGTGCTCGTGTCGCGCCTGGCTGAGCGTCAGGCAGGCATCGGTCACCTGCGTCACCAGATAGCCGAGATCGCAGGCGTCACGGATCGCGCTCTCGACGCATTGGTCGGTCAAGAGCCCCGCTATCACCACTTGCCGCACGCCGAGATTGCGCAGGATGTAATCGATATGCGTCGAGATGAAGACCGACGACGAGGTCTTGGGCAGCACGATCTCGTCGCCCTCGGGGGCGATTTGGTCGATCACTTTGCCGTCCCACGAGCCCTTCGGCACATGAAAGCCGGTGATCTTATAGTCGAGAGATCGGTCGCGGCCGTCGAGCGTGAGGCTCTCGATCGTCGTGTACATCACCTCGATGCCGGCCTTTCGACAAGCCGCCTGGAGGCGGACCATGTTTGGGACCGTCTTCGCTTCGAATTGCTCAAAGAACCAGCCGAAATCGCGCTCGAAATCCGCGGACGGGATGCCCTTGTACTCACCGCCGTCGCGGCAAGCGTTATAATTCTGCACATCGATGAAAAGGAGCGCCGCTTCGGCAGGCACGAGCGGAACCTCGCGGGTCAGGGTCATCGCAGTCCCTCCAAAACGTCGGATATGGCGGTGGACAAAAGATCGGCCCAGCGGGCAGCGCCCGTCTCATCGGCGATCAGGTCATTGCGGATTTCGATCAGGCAATGCGGCAGGCGCCGCGGCTCCACATGATGCGGCACGAACCAGTCGCCGTCGTCCTCGATGCGATAAGGTTCGTTCATCGCCAGGATCAGCGAGGGGTCTTGGCGGTGAAGGGACGCGATCAGCCGCTCGCCGGTCTCCGGGGAGTGCCGGGTCAGCATCCCCGCATGCCAGGGGCGCGCGCGGCCGTCGAGCTCGGGCGTGAAGCTGTGCACCGAGAACGCCGCCCGCCGGGGATGTCGCGCAAAGGCCGCGTCGATTGCCCGATCCATCGGCGCGAGGATCTCGGCGATACGCGCCGCTTTCTCGGCGTCGCTGAGGCCGCGATTGGCCGGGATCTCGGCGCCATGGCTCCGCTCGGGGATCGAGCTCGGACTTCCCGGCGGCCGGTTCGCGTCAAGCACCAAGCGGGAATAGCGTTGAAGCACCAAGGGCGCGTTCAGATGGCGGGCGAGGCGTCGGGCCACGGCCTCGGCGCCGATATCGTAGCCACGGTGGCTCTCGAGAACGCCCTCGGCGACGCCCAAGCCGTCGAGGGCCGCCGGCACGGCCCGGCCCGCATGCTCGCAGAGCAAAAGCACGTCCGCCGAGCTCTCGGGGTGCACCTCCTCGACAGGGCTCGGGTCGCCGGGTCCGAGGACCCTCTGTCGGTCCAGCGCGTCCATCCCTCGAGACTGGCGAATGCTGCGGATCTTGGCCAGCCAGAAACGCACTCCCGACAGGCAATTCCTGCGCAGTGCATATGCCAGCGTCAATTTCAGCGGCCGTTGCGCGTCATTCGAGCAGGGGTGCGGGCGGATCACAGTCGCCCCCCTTGCCGTTCTCGCGAAAACCGGCAGGCTTTCGGCGCGCGGCGGCGAAGATCCCCACCCGCTCGCGGACCGGGACAATAAAGGGCCAGAACCGACCATGATGCCATTGATCTATGCGGCGACCTGCGATCTCGCCGGGAAAGTCCGCGGCAAGGCGTTTCCGGCGGCGGATCTGGAGCGTCGGCTCGTGCGCGGGGTCGGCTGGACGCCCACGAATGTGCAGATCAACTGCTTCGATGGGATCGGCGAGAGCCCGTTCGGCGCCCTCGGCGATTTGCTCCTGGTCCCGGACGCGGCGGCGGAGGTGCGGGCGGCATTCGGCGACCGGGTCGAGCACTTCATGCTCGGCGATATCGTCACGATGGAGGGCGAACCATGGGCGCTCTGCACCCGCGCGATCCTCAAATCCGCCCTGGCGCGGCTCGAGGCCCTGGGCGGGGTGCAGCTCCTCGCCGCCTTCGAGCAGGAATTCCAGCTGAAGGCCGAAACGGAGCTCGAGGGCGAAGCCTATGGCCGCGGCGGGTTCGAGGCGGCGCGGCCGCTCTGCGAAATGCTGATGCATCACCTTGCGGCGGTGGGGCTCGCGCCGGACAGCATCATGAAGGAGTACGGGCGAAACCAGTTCGAGGTGGTGATCGGCCCCGAGCTCGGCGTGCGCGCCGCCGATGCGGCGGCGATCGTGCGCGAACTCACCCGCTCGACCGCGCGGCACCTGGGGGAGGCCGCGACCTTCACACCGATCCGCGATCCGGCCAGCGTCGGCAACGGCGTCCATATTCATATGAGTTTCCGCGATGCGGCCGGGAAGCCTGCAACCTACGATCCCGACGCACCGCATGGGCTGTCCACGCTCGCGGGTGCCTTCGCAGCCGGGGTGCTGAAATACCTGGACGCGATCCTCGCGCTCACCGCCCCGTCGGCGATCTCGTATCTCAGGCTGACCCCGCATCGCTGGTCGGCCGCGTTCAACAATCTCGGCTATCGGGATCGGGAGGCCTCGCTCCGGATCTGCCCGGTGACCGCCAAGGACCCCGAGAGCATCGCGCGGCAGTTCAATCTCGAATACCGCGCGGCGGACGCGGCCGCCTCGCCGCATCTGGCGCTCGCGGCAGTGGTGCATGCCGGGTGCCAGGGGATTGAAGAGGCCCTGCCGACGCCCGTTCCGACCGAGGAGGACCTCTCGCTCCTCTCAGAGGCCGCGCTGCGCGGCAAGGGTCTCGTTCGGCTGCCGACGACGCTCGAAGCTGCCCTCGACCGGTTCGCCCAGAGTACCGTCGCAACGTCCTGGTTTCGCGATCCGTTTTCCGCCGTCTATCGGTTGCACAAAGCGGGCGAGCTCGCCCATGTCGCGGAGATGGATACGGCCGCGCGGTGTCGCGCCTACGAGGCCACCTACTAGGCCGGGCCCCGGCGAGAGGCCCGGCACCGGGAGACGGCGGCGGCGCCACACGCGCCGCAGCCGCGCAGTCTTATTGCGGTGCAAGGCGGTAGATATCGCCGCCATCGACCGCCGCATAGAGCGCACCGTCCGGACCCGTGACCACCGAGCGGAAGCGCCCGGCCGGCATCGGCAGAGACATGGTCGAGACTTCGTTCACGCCGCTGCCGTCCTCGGTGAGATCCACCACGTCGAGACGCATGCCGACCGGCGTGCCACCGAAGCCGATCCCCATGATGCCAACGACCATCCGGCCGTCCCACTCGCCCCACTGCTCGCCGCTCAGGATCGCGGCCGATCCCGTGCCCTGCGACAAGCCGTTGTTGTTCCAAGCGGGCTTCATGGCGTCGGGATAGGTCTCGAGATCGGTCATCGGCATGAACTTCACGCGCTCGGCCGGCTCCATGCCTTCCATCTGGTTGGGCATGTAACCGCAATAGTTGTCCGGGCAGTCGCCGCGGCCGGCCATGTTCGGGCGCGGATCCCAGCCGCCATTGCCGCCGTTGACGAGCACCGTGATCTCGTCGGAGTGCCAGGGTCCGTGCTCGGCAACGACGGGCTTGCCGTCGGAGGGCCGGAAGGCGATGCCCTGCACGTTCCGGTGGCCGTAGGTGTAGACGCGTTTGTCGAAGCCCTCGGGCGGATTGTTGCCCTCGGCCGGGTTGCCGTCGCGGTCGATGCGCAGAACCTTGCCGCCGAGGAGCGTCGGCGACTGGGGGACCTCGCCGTTATGGGTGTCGCCGGTGGTCAGGTAGATGAACCCGTCGGGGCCGAAGCGCACACGCCCGCCGTTGTGGGCGCCCGGCCCGCCGAACGGGTGCTCGGTCGCCTGCGGCTTATAGGGCACGTCCTCGACGATATCGGTGCGGTCCGCGACGGCGGTAAAGTCCGCGTTCACCGTCATCCGCAGGAGCCGGTTGGAGCCGGGCTCGGCCTTGCTCGAGGTCGAATAGACATAGATCTGGCGGTTGTCGGCAAAATCGGGATCAACCTCGACGCCCTGCATACCGGCCTGCCCCTCGCAGAACAGATCGTCGGCGGTGGCGGCATAATCCTCGGTGCCGGTCATGCCGAGGAGCTTATGGACCTCGCCCGAAGGCAACCGGACCGAAAGGCCGTGACACTTCTCCGTAAAGAACATCGTTCCGTCCTCGAGGAACGCCATGTCCCAGGGGCTCTCGAGCCCGGACAACACCGTCGAGTGGCTGAGCGAGGGGCCGTCGGCAGCCGCCGGCATCGCCAAGGTCAGCGCGACGAACGCGCAGAGGGTCGAAGTCGATTTCACGGAAAGTCCTCCCATACTTTGTCCATCTGCGGAGCATCGCCACAGTGGTAAAGTCAGGGTCCCGCAGCCAATCCCGACTGCAACGCCTTTTGCAGCCGTCGCCTAGTCGCGGAAGACGAACGCATCCGGCAGGTCGTAGCGCTGATCGTCCACGCGGATCAGATGCCGGCGGCGCTCGGCGCGCCAGTCCGTGTCGCGGCCGCTGCCCGACATGGTCGCGTCGGCCTTCACAAACGCTCCGTCCCGAGTTAAGAGGCGCCGTGCGAAGCCCGTGGGAAACGTGACGACCACGGTGGCGGAGCGGCCCGATCGCGCGACGCGGGCCGTGCAGGGGCCAGGCGCCTCGCCGCGCTCCTGGGCGCAGCCGATCGTCGTTACTGCATCGAAATGGCCGGCGCGCGCGCGGGCGGCCGTGTCGGCTGCCGCGTCCGCGTCGCTGGCCCGGGCAGGCTCGGCCGCAAACGTAAGCAAGACGACCAAACCGACGCCCGGGCGGATCATCGCGGCCGGACGGGATTACTGAAAGGTCTCGGCGACATAGGCCGCGAGATTGGCGATGTCGGCATCCGAGAGGTCCTTGGTCAGGTCCATCATGATCGCCGAATTCGGGCCGATCTTCTCCCGGGCCCGGTATTTGCTCAACCGGTCGTTGATATAGGCAGCGTCGCGGCCGCGGATCGGCGGAAAGCTTGCCATGCCCTTGCCTGTGCGTCCGTGGCAGTTGACGCAGTTGACGTTGTACCGCGCCTCGCCGGCCGCGACATCGCCGGCTTCGGCCGTGGGCGCACCGAGCGCGAGGGTCGCGCCGACGGCGAAGAAGATGAGGGGCATGCGCATCGGAGGATCCTTCCCTTGATCGGTCACATTCTTGGTGCGGACGGCGCGACCTTTGCTGCGAGCTGCTGGGGCGCGCGCAAGGCTGTCAATCGCTGCGCGTTTCCGTGAAGGGTCTCGAAATCGGTTGACCCTTTGCCGGGCGGATCCCCATATCCATGCGAACGCGTCGACGAGCGCCGCTATCGACCAGAGTGTCACCCAATGGAGGAAAAAATGGCCTGGACCGCTCCCAAGATCGAAGAACTGTCCTGCGGGATGGAAATCAACATGTACTTCCCGGCCGAGGACGAGCGCGCGCGCTTCTGAACCCGACCAATTGGAGGCTCGGGCATGCCGGGCCTCCCGCTTTCCGGCCGCCTCGGCCCGTGTGAAGGTGGGGCATGACCGCGACGACCGCTCCGCCCGCCGATGCGCGCCCGAACCTGCGCCCGCCGATGGCGATGCTCGCGGAACTTACCTACCGATGCCCGCTCGCCTGTCCCTATTGCTCGAACCCGATCGAAATGGCGGGCCGGGATCGCGAGCTCGACACCGCGACCTGGGCGCATGTCTTCGCCGAAGCGGCAGAGCTCGGGGTGCTTCACGTGCATCTATCCGGGGGAGAACCGGCCGCGCGGCGCGATCTTGACGCGCTTGCGCGGGCAGCCCAGGCGGCGGGTCTCTACACGAACCTCATCACCTCGGGGATCGGCCTGACCGAAGCCCGCCTCGACGCGCTCGCCGAGGCGGGGCTCGATCATGTGCAGCTTTCGCTCCAGGGCGTCGACGCGGAGATGGCGGACCGGATCGGCGGCTATGCGGGCGGGTTCACGCGCAAGATGCAAGTTGCGGGCTGGGTGCGGGCCCGCGGTCTGCCGCTCACGCTGAACGCGGTGATGCATCGGCAGAACCTCGACCGGCTCGAGGATACCATCGCCCTCGCCGTCGAGATGGGGGCCCGGCGGATCGAAGTGGCGACCGTCCAGTTCCATGGTTGGGCCGAACGGAACCGCCGCGCGCTCATGCCGACGAAGGATCAGGCCCGCGCGGCCGCCCGGATCGTGAGCGAGGCGCGGCAGCGGCTTCGGGGCGTCCTCGCCATCGACTATGTCCCTGCCGATCACCACGCCGACTACCCCAAGCCCTGTATGGGCGGATGGGGCTCGACGGGCCTCAATATCACGCCGGACGGGCGAGCCATGCCCTGCCACGCGGCGCACACGATCCCGGGCTTGGCGTTCCCGCGGGTCGGTGAGACGCCGCTGGCCGAGATCTGGGCGGACAGCCCGGCCTTCAACGCGTTTCGCGGGACCGACTGGATGCAGGAGCCCTGTCGCTCCTGCGAACGCCGGACCATCGATTTCGGCGGCTGTCGCTGTCAGGCCATGGCCCTCACGGGCGACCCGAGGGCGACCGATCCGGTCTGTGTGAAGTCGCCGGGGAACGCCGCGCTCCGGGCCGCAGCCGAGGCGGATGCGGCCGGCGACGCCCCGCTCGTCTACCGCGTGGGCCCCTGAGGCTTAAGGCGCCAACCCCGGCAGCCCCCGGACCTCGCCCGCCGCGACGACCGCGGGGTCGTAGGCCTTGCGCGCAAATACCGTCCGCACATCCTCGACAAAGCTCTCGAGCGGATCCATCGGATAGTCCGGGTCGAAGCTCGCCTGATCCCACCGCTCGCAGAAATCGACGCAGCTCCGATAGCAGGGGTGGTCGCGAAAGCGCTGCCGCGCCTCGGGATCCCAGCCGAAGTGGTGGGCGTAATAGACCATTTGAAAAAGGCCGTGGTGCTCGACGACCCAGGCGACCTCCTCGCGCACGTAAGGCCGCAGGATCTCGGCCGCCATCCGGTCGTGGTTCTGGGGCGCGAGCCGGTCGCCGATATCGTGCAGAAGCGCCGCGACCACCCAGTCGAGATCTGCCCCGTCCCGGCGCGCCCGGGTCGCCGACTGGAGCCCGTGTTCGAGGCGCGTGATCTGGTAGCCCGGCAAGGTCTCGGCGTCCTGGGCCGCGAGTTCCTTGAGCAATCGATCGGCCGTGCCGGCCAAGAACGGCACTTCGAGTTTTTCGAGAAGCGCGTAATCCTCGACCGTACCGTCCTTCATCTGCGTGAACGAGACGGTTGACCGCTCCGATTTCATCTTCTCCGACATGCCGTCACCTCTCGACAGTTTCGTTTCGCAGTCCGCGCACCGGCCAAAACGTTTCACGGCTTCAACCCCAAGCCCCGTGGAGCGGCGGTGTTCAGCTGCCGCGGGAGGCGATCTTCTCGAGCGCGGCCGGGTCCGGGAGGATCATCCGTCCGGCATCGTCGAAATGCAAAATCTCTTCTTCCATCCAGCTGCGGAACCGGCGATTCACATTCTCCCGGGCAAGGCTCGCCAGTTCGCCGATATCCGATTGCGAGAAGGTCTGCCGGATGTAAATGCCGCCGCCGTCGGTGGGTTTGCCCCATTTTTGCGCAAGCCGCAGAACGCACCGCGCGAGCCGCGCCGACGCGTCCTTTTGCGCCCGATCCTCGACAAGCGCGTTGGCGTTCCGGATCTTGGCGGTGAGCCCCTGCAGGAGCGACAGCATGATCTCGGGGTTGGTCTTGAGGAACGAGCGGAAATCGTTAAACGTGACCAAAAGACCCGTGGTGATCACGACCGCCGTCACGTCAGCGCTTCGCGTGCCGCCGTCGAGCATTGCAAGTTCGCCCACGAGCTCTCCCGGGCCCATATGGCCGAGAACGCATTTCCGACCCTGCTCGGTCGTCACGCTGATCTCCACGCGCCCGGTATCGATCAACATCATCGAATTGCCGGGCTCGCCATAGGCGAAAATCAGCGTGTCCTTCTCAAAGACCTTGCGCGCCGCCTTTCGAAACAGGACGTCGCGGGCCGACGCTTCGAGCGATCCGAGAACGAGGCTACGTTCCATCGAGCCATCCTCTTGTCCGTTGCGTCGAGATCATACCTCGCAGGCGCGAAAAGGCGAGAGGGAGGGCATGCCGGCTGACGAAACCGCGACCAGGATCACATGCAATCGACGCAACGCGGACGCGCGGCCCCTGGACTGCACCCTCGATTTTCGCCGCGAGGCGTGGTTCTCTACGCCTCTGACCGAGACGGGCTGCTGCGCGATTGCAGACGACTGCCCGCGAGATGAGGGAGAGATCATGACCCGCCACATTCTCAAGACTGCGACGGCGCTCGTCGCCGCGTTCGGCCTCGGCCTCGCTGCGCCGGCTGCGGCGGCCGAGCAGGTGCTCGAGCAAATCCATTTCCTGATCCCCGGCGGCGCCGGCGGCGGCTGGGACGGGACGGCCCGCGGCACAGGGGAGGCGCTGACCGAAGCCGGCCTCGTCGGCACGGCGACCTACGAAAACATGTCGGGCGGCGGCGGCGGCAAGGCGATCAACTATTTGATCGAAAACGCCGCGTCGAACGAAGACACCCTCATGGTGAACTCGACGCCGATCGTGATCCGCTCGCTCACCGGCGTGTTCCCGCAGAGCTTCCGGGACCTCACGCTGGTCGCAGGAACGATCGGCGACTATGCGGCCTTTGTCGTCGGCAAGGACAGCGAGATCGACAGCTTCGGCGACCTGCTCGAGATTTATCGGGCAGATCCGCGTTCGGTTGCGATCGGCGGCGGCTCGGTGCCGGGCGGGATGGACCATCTGGTCGCCGCGATGGCCATGGAGGCCGCGGGCGAGGACCCGGTTGCGGTGAAATACATTCCATATGACGCGGGCGGCAAGGCGATGGCGGCGCTCCTCTCGGGCGAGATCCGAGCGCTCTCGACGGGCTTCTCCGAGGCGGTCGGGCTCGCGGAGGCCGGCGAGGTCAAGATCATCGGCGTCACCTCGGCCGAGCGTGTGCCCGCCTATGCGGACGCGCCGACGCTCAAGGAACAGGGGCTGGACGTCGAGTTCGTCAACTGGCGCGGGTTCTTCGCCGCTCCGGGCATCCCCGAGGAAAAGACCGCCGCGTTCCAGCGGGCGCTTGCCGAGATGTACGAGACCGAGGCCTGGGAAGAGGTGCGCGCCCGCAACGGCTGGGTGAACATCCACAACGAGGGCGAGGCATTCCGCGCGTTCCTCGAGCGCCAGGAGACGCAGATCGGTGATCTGATGAAGAAGCTCGGCTTCCTCTGACCCCGCAGCGGGGCGCGGCGTGCCTGCGCCGGTCCCTCGCGCAAGGAGGCTCCGATGCCCCTCGACAAATGGATCGCTGCGGTGCTGCTCGCGGGCGGCATCGCCTATGGGTATGCGGCGGTCACCTATCCCATTCTGCCGTTCGAGCGGTTCTCGCCGATCCAGCCCAACACGCTGCCCATGGGGCTCGCGGTCCTTGCGGTGGGGCTTGCGCTTCTAATCCTGATCGCGCCGCGGGCCCCGGCCGAGGGAGCAAAGGCCGGCGAGATCGACGTGACGCGGCTCGGCGAGTACAAGCTCTGGCAGGCGGCGGCGTTGATCGGGGCCATGATCGCCTATGCGCTCTTGCTGCGCCCGGCGGGCTTCGTGCTCTCGACGGTCGGCTTTCTGGTCGGCGCGGGCGCGATCCTCGGCGAACGCCGCTGGCTCCTGATGATCGCGATCGCCGCGATCGGGGCGGGTCTCATCTGGCTGATCGTCGACCGGGCGCTCGGGATCTTCCTCGCGCCGCTGCCGAGATGGGGGTGACCCGATGATCGAGGGCATTCTCGTCGGGCTCGGCGCGGCCTTTTCGCTCACCAATCTTGCCATGGTCGTCGCCGGCTGCCTGATCGGCACGCTGATCGGCATGCTCCCGGGCCTCGGTCCGATGTCGATCATCGCGATCATGATCCCGGTGGCGATCACCATCGGCGACCCATCGGCCTCGCTGATCCTGCTCGCCGGCGTCTATTACGGCGCGATCTTCGGCGGCTCGACCTCGTCGATCCTGATCAACGCGCCGGGGGTCGCGGGCACGGTCGCGACCTCGTTCGACGGCTATCCGATGGCCCGCAAAGGCCAGGCGGGCAAAGCGCTCACCATCGCCGCAGTCGCGTCGTTCGCGGGCGGCACAGTGGGCGCGGTGCTGCTGATGATCTTCGCCCCGGCGCTCAGCCAGGTGGCGCTCCTCTTTCATTCGGCCGAGTATTTCGCGCTCATGGTCGTCGGGCTTTCGGCGATCGCGGCCTTTGCGGGCAGCGGCAAGGTCGTGAAGGCGCTGTTGATGACCGTGCTCGGCCTGATCCTCGCGACCGTGGGCGAGAGCGCGCTCTTCAACGCGCCCCGCTTCACCGGAGGGCTGATCGACCTGCAATCCGGGTTCTCGTTCGTCACGCTCGCCATGGCGCTCTTCGCCCTGCCGGAGGCGCTTTTCCTCGTCCTCGACCCCAAACGCGGAACGGCGGGCGGAACCGACGGCAAGGCGGGCGAGATCAAGGACATGCGCATCACCCGGGCCGAGGCCCGCGCGATCGCCCCGGTGATCGGCCGGCAGTCGATCCAAGGCTTCTTGATCGGCGTCATGCCGGGGGCCGGGGCGACGATCGCGTCCTTTCTCGGCTATGCGGTCGAGCGGAACATCGCCAAGGGACCCGAGCAGGAGGAGTTCGGCAAGGGGTCGATCAAGGGGCTCGCCGCACCGGAGACCGCCAACAATGCGGCCTGCACGGGCTCGTTCGTGCCGCTTCTGACGCTCGGCATCCCCGGGAGCGGGACGACGGCGATCCTGCTCGGCGCCCTCATCGCCCTGAACGTGCAGCCGGGCCCCAGGCTGATGCTCGACGCGCCCGAGATCTTCTGGGCGGTGATCATCTCGATGTATGTGGGCAATGTGGTGTTGTTGATCCTCAATTTGCCGCTGATCCCCTACATCGCCAAGTTGCTGGCCGTGCCGCGGACCTATCTGATCCCCTTCGTGCTGTTCTTTACCTTGATCGGCGCCTATATCGGTCAGAACAATGCGACGGAGCTGTTGATCCTGGTCGGGCTCGGGCTGGTGGCGACCCTGTTCCGGCTGGCGGACTATCCGCTCGCGCCGCTCTTGATCGGGTTTATTTTGGGTCCGATGCTCGAAAATAACTTTTCCCGGGCGGTGACGCTCGCGGATGGGGTGTCGTTCCTTTGGGAGCGGCCGATGACGCTGGGGCTTTTGCTTTTTGGCGTCGTGTTGATCTTCCTGCCGGCCTATCGGCGGCAGCGGGCGAGAGCACTCGCCCGCGGGGTAGCGCAAGGCGACTGAGGCGGCACGGCTTGGCGGGGCTCTCCGCGCCCTCCGGGCCCCACCCGCCCGGGCCCTCGCCGCTCCCGGCCACGCGCCGACCGCTCCCCCCCCGGCCCGGAGGGCGCGGAGCGCCCGGCCGCAGAGATCCTGCCTCTCCTCAACCGATCAGAAAATCCGTCTCGGAGAGCGCCGCGGCGGCGACCCCCTGGAGCGTGATGGTGTCTCCGGCGGCATAGCCCACGACTGCGCCGGTCGGCCCGTCGGAGATCGAAAGCTCGGCGAAGCGCCCGGGGCCGGTCTCGATCCGGATCCGGTCCTCGCCAGGCGCGAAGTCGAACACCAAATCGGCCCCGCCACCTTCGGCAAAGACGAAGAGATCGGCACCCGCCTCGCCCGCGAGCCGGTCCGCGCCGGCGTTTCCCGCCAGCGTGTCGTCGCCGGCGCCGCCAAATACGGTGTCGTCGCCCGCCCCGCCCGAGGCGAGATCCGCGCCCCCATCGCCGAGGAGCGCGTCCGCCCCGTCTTCGCCCGCGAGCGTATCGTCCCCCGCCCCGCCCGAGAGCCGGTCGGCGCCCGCTTCGCCCGCCAGGCTGTCCGGGTCCGCTCCGCCGAGAAGCGCATCCGCCCCGTCGCCGCCGAAGAGCCGGTCCGCGCCCGTCTCCCCCGCGAGCGTGTCGTCCCCGGCGCCGCCCCGGCCGGTGTCGTCGCCTGCACCGCCGAAGGCCAGATCGTTCCCCGCCCCGCCGTCCAGATCGTCGGCGCCGTCGCGCCCGTAGATCCGGTCGGCCTGCCCGTCTCCCGCGATCCGGTCGTCGCCTTCGTCGCCGAAGAGCCGGTCGATCCCGTCTCCGCCCGTGAGCGTGTCCGCCCCGGCCCCGCCCCGGAGCGTATCGGCGCCCGCGCCGCCTGCGAGCGCGTCGGCCTCGCCGTTGCCGTTTAGAAGATCTGCGCCCGCGCCGCCCTCGAGGGTGTCCGCGCCCGCGTCTCCGACCAGCCGGTCGTCGCCCGCATCGCCCGCAAGCCGGTCCGCACCCTCGCCGCCGTTGAGCACGTCCCGGTCGGCTCCGCCGGAAAGCCGGTCGTCGCCCGCATTGCCGAAAAGCGTGTCCGCGCCCGGCCCGCCCGAGATCTCGTCCGCCCCGTCGCCGCCGTGGAGGATGTCGCCGTCCTCGTCGCCGGCGAGGGTGTCCGCGCCCGCGCCGCCTCGCAGCGTGTCGCCGCCCGGCCCGCCGGAAAGCCGGTTCGCCCCGTCGGCGGCAAGGAGCGTATCGGCGCCCGCCCCGCCCTCGGCGGTATCGTCGCCTGAGCCCGCATCGATCAGGTCGTCGCCGTCGCCGCCGCTCAGGCGATCCGCGCCGCCCCGTCCGCCGAGCACGTCGTCGCCCGCGCGACCCTCGAGCAGATCGGGCCCGTTGCGGCCCGTCAGACGGTCGGCCCCCGCGGCTCCGGCCGCAGCGCGCGCGTCGGGGCCCACGACCACGCGGAGGCGCCCGTCGGCGAAGCCTCCCTGCCCGTCGCTGACCGTGTAGAGGAGTTCGCCATGCCCGATCGCTCCCGTCGGGGCCGTCAGGGTCAGCGCGCCCTCGGACACGCTGGCCGTCACCGGGCCGAAGGGCTGGGCGGCGGAGACCACTTGGAGCGCGTCGCCGTCCGGGTCGGTGTCGTTCGCGGCCGGATCGATCGCGATCGTCGCCCCCGGGGCAAGGGCGACCAGGTCATCCGCAGTCTGCGGCGCGGCATTGGCAAACCCCCGCAGACCGAACGTCGCTGCGCCGACCGGCGAAGCGGCTCCGCTGTCGTGGAAGACATCGAGCACGGTGGTCTCGTCGAGCCGCAGCCGCATGACATTCTCAAAGGGCCGCCAGAGGCTCTCGAGCGCCCGGGCCACCGCGTCCGCGCCGAAGGACGGGTCGAGATAGATGCGCTCGCCCGGCGCGAAGTCGGCGATTGTCGCAATCCCGTCGCCCGGGCGTAGATAGAAGGCGTCGCCCCCGGTGCCGCCCCAAAGCGTGTCGCCCGACGAGCCGGCCAGCCGGTCGGCGCCCGCGCCGCCGAGGAGCGCATCCGCGCCCGCGCCGCCGTCGAGATCGTCGCGCCCGTTCTGACCCCAGAGCGTGTCCCGCCCGGCGCCGCCGATCATCGTGTCGTTGCCGTCGCCGCCGATCAGCGGGTCGTTGCCGTCGCCGCCTTCGATCAGATCCGCGGCGGGGGTCCCGGAGGCGCTCGCGAGGCCGAAGCCTGTGGTCTCGTTGGCGGCGCAGTCGTGGCATTTGGGGTCGGTCATGGACGCCTCCTTGGCTCATGCGGCGGTGCGATCGGCGGCCCGTACGGCGCTCCGTTCGGCTGGCGGTTTCGCAGAGAGAGACGACCGCCGGGTATCGGAGCGTGGTTTCCCGGCGTTAGCTCTCGCGGGCGTGATCGTCCGGGCGGCGGCGTTAACCGGATGGCCACCGGCGGGCCCTATTCCCTCGCCTCGGGCCGGCAGAAGGGGCCCCGGAGGCGCCAGAGATGACCGGTCCTAACGATTGCTTCGACAACGTCCCGTTGGCCGGGCCCGAACCCGTCGAGAGCATTTTCGGCGCCGACGACCGGATCGCCGTCTCCGATGCGACCGCGTTCCCCTATCGCGCGATCGGCCGGGTGAGCGTCGGCGCCGAAGCGGGCGTCTTCCAGGCGACGGGGTTTCTCGTCTCGCCCTATCATGTGCTGACGGCCGGACATGCGGTCTCGAACGATGCCTATGGCGGCGACGGGCTCGCCGACACGCTGACGATTGCCTTCGCGCAAGAGGGCGATCTCCGCCCCTTCGGCACGGCCGAAATGGTGCATCTCCGCGTCGCCGAGGACTGGCTCACGGGCCGTGTGCCCGGGGCGGATTGGGCCCTCGTCACCCTCGACCGCAGCATCGGCGAGATCACGGGGTGGTTCGGGCTCGAAGCGCAGGACGGTCCAGGATTTTACGACGGGCTCAACGTGCAGATCGCCGGCTATCCGGGGGACAAGGGCGGCGAGACGCTCTGGACCGCCGCCGGACCCGCCACAACCGCAACGGACGACCGCCTCCTCTACGCGGGCACGCTCGACAGCGCCGGCGGCATGAGCGGCTCACCGGTCTGGCGCAGTTTCTCGGCAAGCGGAGAGCGCCGGGCGGCCGGCATCCACACCACCGGCGCATCCGACCCGACGGCACCCGGGGCGACAAACGGCGCCACCCGCATCACCGTCGCGCGCAAGGCGCTGATCGAAGAGTGGATCTCCCAGGACGCGCTCTTACGTGCCCCCCAGGATCGGCCCGATCTCGTGGACGGCGCGACCGCGGACCCGGCGCTCGTGGCGACTGTCTCGACCACGGAAACCGCGGCGGGGCGCATGCTCGGCCTCACGATCCCGGTTCGAAATCTCGGCACGGCGCCCGCGCCCGCGGCCGAACTCACCGTCTATGCCTCGCTCAACGCGACGATCACCACTGGCGACCTGGCGCTTGCAACCGCCGTCATCCCGGCGCTCGAGCCGTTTGAGACCGCGACACTCGCCCTTGAGGTTCCCCTGCCGACCACCCTGCCCGCGGCCGACTATCGGCTCGGCTGGATCCTCGACCCGGCCGGCGCCGTCGCCGAGTTCGACGAGGCGAACAATACCGGTCTCCTGGCCGAGAGCGTGACGGTGGTCGCGCTGCCGGACTTCGCGCCGACGCTTGCCGGGGTCTCGACCCGCTCGCCATGGCCAGGTGCGCCTCTCACGGTAACCTGGAGCGTCGCGAACGGGGGTGCAGCGGCCGGAACCGCGCCTGTCGGGCTCTACCTGTCCACGGACGCAACTATCGAGGCGACCGATTTCCTCCTTGTTTGGCAACCGCCCCTCGCCCTTGCGCCGGGTGCGGGGGCAACCCTCGACACGACCGTCACCCTGCCCGCCGGCCTCTCGCCCGGGAGCTATTGGCTCGGCGCCCTTGCCGATCCGCTCGAAGACCTTGCGGAGACCGCCGAGGCGAACGCCACCGCGCCGCTCGCGCTGCGCGTGCCGGGCCCGGGCGCCCTTACCGGCAGCGACGACCGGGATACGATCATCGGTACGGCCGGCGACGACGAAATCCACACCCTCGGCTTCAACGACAAGGTGGGCGGCCTCGACGGGCGCGACCGGATCTATGGCGGCCCAGGCAACGACCGCCTCGACGGCGGTGAGGGCGACGACACGCTCGCAGGCGGCGACGGCGTGGACACGCTCCTCGGCAAGGGAGGCAACGATCTGCTGTTCGCCGATTGGGAGGACGACCGCTCCGACCCGTTCGGCGACCTCCTGAACGCGGGGCCGGGCGACGACACCGTCATCGGCGCCGGCAACAACGACATCGTCTATGGCGATACGGGCCGCGACCTGATCTTCGGGCGTGACGGCAACGACATTCTTTTCGGCAACGCCGACGGCGACACCATTCATGGCGGCCCGGGACGCGACCGATTGCTCGGCGAGGGCGGCGATGACAGCTTGCTCGGCGGCGAAGGCAACGACCTCTTCGGCGGCGGCGATGGCGGAGACACCTTCGAGGGGGGCGCGGGCGACGATTTCATCGATGCCGAAGCCGGCGACGATCTCGCTTATGGCGGCGACGGGATCGATACGATCTTGCTGCGCACTGGCAACGATACGGCCTTCGGCGGAAATGACACCGACATCCTGCAGGGCTGGGAGGGCGATGACAGCCTCTTCGGCGGCGATGGCCGGGACCGCCTCTACGGAATGACGGGACGCGACTGGATCGACGCGGGCCCGGGCGACGATCTCGCTTTCGGCAACGAAGACGACGACACTGTCTTTGGCGGGCCGGGTGCGGATTTCGTGATTGGCGAGGGCGGGGACGACAGCCTTTCCGGGGGCGACGGCGACGATGTGGTGGGCGGACGCGACGGCGCCGACACGCTCTCGGGGGACGCAGGCAACGATTTGGTCGACGGCGAGGCCGGCGATGACGTGGTCGACGGCGGGGTGGGGGACGACCGGGTCTTCGGCCGCGACGGGGCCGACACGCTCGCAGGCGGCGAGGGCGACGACACCCTGACCGCGGGCGCAGGCGATGACGAGCTCAGGGGCGGGCCGGGCGCCGACCGGCTGGCCGGAGAGGCCGGCGCGGATCGGTTTTTCTTCGCAGTCGGCGATGGCGGCATATTGGCGGGCGATCTGATCTTCGATTTCGTGCCGGGCGAGGACAAGCTCGTCCTCTCGGGTGGCGTTACCCGGTTCGAAGATCTCACTTTTGCCTCGGATGGCGAGGGTCGGTTGACCCTCGGCTATGGCGGGGCGCCCGAGGACGCGATCGCGCTCCAAGGGGTCACGCTCGCTGCGCTTTCGGCCGCCGATATCGTTTTCGCCTGATCGGCCGCTCGCAAAGATTTACACTTCCTCAACCATTTCAATCCCATATTTCCGCAACCGAGACTGTGCGTGGGGTGGCGTGATGGCGGATGAAAAGGAACGACGCGGGCCAGGCTTTCAAGAAACGCTCGCGTTGCCTGCAATAGCCCCCCCCACACCGCCGCCAAAACGCCTCCCGCCCGGGTCGAAAGAGCCCCTCCAGCACTACCACGATCACCGCAAACGACTGCGCAGTCGCTTTCTCGAAGCCGGCCCGGACAGCGTGGCAGATTACGAAATGCTCGAGCTCGTCCTCTTCCGAGCAATCCCGCGACAAGACGTCAAGCCGCTCGCCAAGGCTCTGCTCGCCCGCTTCGGCGACTTCAACGGCGCGATCTCGGCCGCCGTCCCTCGGCTTGCCGAAGTGCCCGGTATCGGACACGCGGTCATTTGCGAGCTCAAGATCGTCGAGGCTGCCGCCCACCGGCTTGCTCGTGCCCGCGCGCACGGTCGCCACGCCGTCTCCAGTTGGGCCGCGCTTCTCGATTACTGCAAGGCGGCAATGGCCCATCGGGATCGGGAGCAATTCCGGGTTTTGTTTCTAGATCGAAAAAACACGTTGATCGCCGACGAGGCGCAAGGAACGGGTACGGTCGATCACGTCCCAGTCTACCCGCGAGAAGTCGTGAAGCGCGCGCTCGAATTGAATGCCTCGGCCCTCATTTTGGTCCACAATCACCCGTCGGGCGACCCGACGCCGTCCAAGGCCGATATCGACATGACCGTCCAAATCGAGCGTGCGGCCAAAGCGGTTGGTTTGGTGATCCACGATCATGTCGTGATCGGTAAAGAACGTGACGCCAGCTTTCGATCGATGGGCTTGCTCTAAGCCCCGCCCGGGTCGCCCACTTCAAGAAGTGGTCGACCTGGGCGGTCGCCGCTCCATCAGGTATGACCGCGCGCCCGAAGCGGGAGAAGCCCGACCGCCTCGTAGGTCTGGGCCAGCACCGGTTCCGCCAGGGCCGCCGCCCGTTCTGCCCCGTTTCGCAGGATCCGGTCGATCTCCGCCGGATCGGCCCGAAGCCGACCAATCTCGGCCGAAATTGGCGCCAGCGTCTCGACCGCGACTTCTATGAGCGCCGGCTTGAATGCGCCGAAGCCTTGTCCGGCGAAATCCTCAAGCACTGAGGCCGGGTCGCGCCCGGTCAGCGCACCGAAAATCGTGACGAGGTTCTTTGCCTCCGGGCGTCCGTCGAGCGCTTCGATCCTCTCGGGAAGCGGTTCGGGATCGGTCTTCGCCTTCCGGATTTTCTGGGCGATCGCATCCGCATCGTCGGTCAAATTAATCCGAGACATGTCTGAGGGGTCGGATTTCGACATTTTTTTCGTTCCATCGCGCAGGCTCATCACCCGCGGGGCTGGCCCTTCGATCAACGGCTCTGGCAGCGGAAAGAACCCTTCGCGGTCGTAATCCAAGTTAAACTTTGCCGCGATATCGCGCGCGAGCTCTAGATGCTGCTTCTGATCTTCGCCGACAGGCACATGTGTTGCTTTATAGAGCAAGATATCTGCAGCCATCAAAGCCGGATACATGTAAAGCCCGCCAGAGGCTTGTTCGCGGTTCTTTCCTGCTTTGTCTTTGAACTGTGTCATCCGGTTCAGCCAGCCGAGACGCACCACACAGGAAAAGATCCAGCCGAGTTCCGCATGCGCAGGAACCGCCGCTTGGTTGAAGAGGATCGAGCGCGCCGGGTCGAGGCCGCAGGCAAGAAAGCTCGCGGCGACCGCGCGCGTCGCCTCGCGCAGGGCGGCCGGTTCTTGCCACTGGGTGATCGCGTGCAGATCGACGACGCAAAAGAGCGTCTCGCGCCCCGCGCTTTGGAGTTCGGTGAACCGGCGGACCGCGCCCAAATAGTTGCCGAGCGTGAGCACGCCCGAGGGCTGGACGCCGGAGAACACGCGAAAGGGGTGGCCGGTTTCGGTCATCGGCGGGATCCTGTTCCGGGCGCGGCGGAGAAGGCCCGCCCGCGCGCGGCGCCCTTCTGCGCCGGGTGGCCGGAATTCGTCAAGCGGGGGATGGCGGCGCCGGCGGCGACAGTCTAACTTTCGCCGATGCCAGTACCGATCGAAGACCGTCCGTCCGCGAGCGTTCATCCCGTTCTTTGGATCCTGACCGGGATCATCGCGGCGCTCGAGCTGCTTTTTTGGGCCGTCGACAATCGTTATGTCGGTCATGCCCTTAGCCGCGGCGAATTGATCACAAAGTTCGCCTTCCATGATCAACTTTTCGACTATGCGCTGCGCGAAGGGGTGGTGCATCTGCAATTGGTCTATTCATTCGTGAGCTATGCGTTCTTGCACGGGTTCCCGCTGCACATGATCCTGAACATGGTTGCATTTCTCGGACTGGGGCACGCGATCACGCGGCTGGCCGGGATCGGGGCGTTTCTCGCGGTGGCGGCCGTCTCGGCAGTCGGCGGCGCATTGGTCTTCGGGCTGGTTCAGACCACCGAGGCGTCGCTGGTCGGCGCGTCGGGCGTGGTCTTCGGTCTGATCGGGACGTTGACCGCGTGGCAAGAGCGCGCGCTCCGGACCACAGGTCAGCCGCGGGGCGATATCTGGATGCGCTGTGTCGGTCTCGTCGTTTTGAACGGGCTCATGTACCTGAGCTTCGGCGGCGGTGTGGCGTGGGAGGCTCATCTCGGCGGGTTCGTCGCGGGCTGGCTCATGGCGTACCCGTTTCCGCCGCGCCCGCGCCTCCGCGATCGGCTCGCCTGATCGGGGGATCAGCCGCCCGGGATCTCGACCCGCCAGGTCCCCTCGCCGGCGGCGAGATCGTAGCCGACCTGAAACAGCGCCTGCATGTAAACCGGATCGAACAATTCGTTCTCTTCCATATCGAACGTCTCAGGCACCGACGTCACCTTCACACCAAAGCCGTCGCGTGCCGCAATCTGTTCGAGCACCTGGATATCGTTTCGGCCGCCGAACTTGATCATGGTCGAGAGGGACCGGGCGGAGATATTTAGAATACTCGGTGCGATTGCGCTGAAGTCGGGCTCGAGCTTCGTGTTTCGGATGACATAGATCGTCCCGCGTCGGGCAAAGTTCTGAAATTGTCCGTCCAGCGACTCGAATTGGCGCAGATCGACGGTCTCCGGGTAGAAGAACAACTGGTTTGTGACGCCGCCATCGACGTGCATTTCCGAATAGCGCTCGCCATCGATCTCAACAGCGAAGTATTGCGGCGGAAAGGCGCCGGGAATGGCCGAAGAGGCGAGCATAATCTTGATGATCAGGTCGCGGGCGTCGGGGCCGCCGATCGATGCAATCCGGGTGATGTTCCAGTAAACCGGGCGCTGGGCGTCGAGGTTCGTGGTGCCGATCCAGAGCCGGCGGCCCCGGTCGTACTCGGCGCCGATCGCCGCGACGGCCTCTGGGGTCAGGAGATCGCTCAACCGGCTGCGCAGCGGCGTGGTATCGAAGACGCCGAGGCCATCGAGAAGTGCGCTGGCGATCGTCAGCTCGAGCAGGGTCTCGGTGGAGTTCTCGAGCGTGAAATCCCGGAGCGCCTGGTCGTAGTCCGGCCCAAGAAAGGCGAAGGGCGCGATCAACGCGCCGGCCGAGATACCGGTGACGATGCCGAACTCCGGTCGGTCGCCCTTCTCGGTCCAGCCGACCAGGAGCCCGGCGCCGAAAGGTCCGTCCGACCCGCCGCCCGAGAGCACCAACGTGTCGAGCCGACCACCGTTCGGAAGGGCGCCTTCGCGGGCGACGCGGGTTCGGAATTGGTCGAGGAGCGTGTCGAAGGACTGTTCGAGGCCCGGCGGCGTTTCGTCGCCCCAGTAACGCACGCCGGGGAAGCCGGGGATCTCGGCCATCAGATGCGGCCCGTCCGGCGGCGGCTCGAGGGGACGAACGCCCGTGCAAGCGGTGACAACGAGCAGAGGCCCGAGAACGAGAGCGAAAATACGCATAAAGACCTCTCCCTTGTGCCGCATCAGGCGGCATCTTTCGCACGCGACCGGCGAAGTCCGGACCGGAGCTCCGCCGCCGTGATAGCCCCGAGCGCGAGCGACACACCCGCGTAGACTGCCACGCCGACCGTAATCGTCAAGCCGAGCGCCAGGCCCGCCGGCAAGACGGCCTCGGCAAGGGGCGCAAGGGTCGCAACGATCGCGCCCATGAGGACCGCCGCGAGCGCCTGGCGGGGCAGGCGCCGGGCGGTCGCGGGCTCAAGCGCGAGATCCGCTCGGGTGCGCGGCGCGAATGCCCAGAGAAGCGCTGCCATCGTCCAGCCGGAGAGCGTGCTGCCCCAGGCGGCGGCCAGGAAGCCCGCGACCGGCACCAGCCCGATGGCGGCGAGCGCGTTCACGCCCATGCCGACAAGGGCGAAATTCAGCGGCGCTCGGGTGTTCTCGGCGGCGAAATAGGCGGGCTGAAGGATCTTTTGCAGCACGAAGGACGGCAGTCCGAGCGCGTAGACGGCAAGCGCGGCGGCGGTCGCGGCGGTATCCTCCGGCGAGAAGGCGCCGCGTTCGAAGAGGACCCGAATGATGAGATCGGGAATGACCAGGAGCGCGACGGCGGCGGGCAGCGTGAGGGCGGCGGCGAATTCGAGGGCGCGGTTGGTCGCGCCCCGGGCGCCGGCGCGGTCGCCAATCCGAAGCCTGCGGGACAGCTCCGGCAAAAGCACGACGCCGATCGCGATGCCAACCACCCCGAGGGGAAGCTGCATGAGCCGGTCGGCGAACCAGAGCCAGCCGACAGCGCCGTCGAAATAGCGCGCGACCTGGGTGCCGACGACGAGATTGATCTGCACCACGCCCCCGGCGAGCGCGGCCGGCAGCGCGAGGAGGGCGAGCCGGCGCATATCCGGGGACCAGCGCGGGCGCCGCGGGGCGAGCGGAAAGCCGATCCGCCAAACCGCGAAGACGAGGAGGCCGAGCTGGGCGAGCCCGCCCGCGAAGACGCCCCAGGCGAGCGCCCAGCCAGGCGCGATCCCGAACGTCCAGGCGAGCCCGAGCGCGCCGATTAGCACGACATTGAGGAGAACGGGTGCGGCCGCGGCGGCCGCAAACCGGCCATGGGCGTTCAGGACGCCGGCGAAAAGCGCCGCCATTGCAATGAAGACGATATAGGGAAAGCAGATCCGCCCGAACGCGACCGCGAGTTCGAACCGCTCGGGATCGTCGGCAAAGCCCGAGGCGAGCGCGAGTACGAGCCAGGGCATGGCGATCTCGGCGAGGATCGTCAGCGCGAAGAGCACGGCGGCGAGGCCGGCCGCAGCCTCTTCGGCGAAAGCGCGCGCGGGACCCGGGCCGGCCCCCTCGAGCCGTTTGGTGAAGAGTGGCACGAAGGCGATGTTGAACGCCCCCTCGGCGAAGAGGCGCCGGAACATGTTGGGCAGCCGAAAGGCGACAAAAAACGCCTCTGCAACCGGGCCCGCGCCGAGGGCAGCGGCGATCGCGATGTCGCGAAGAAACCCGAGGATCCGGCTCGCCACCGTCCAGCCGCCGACCGTCGCGAACGCGGCGAGGAGCCGGATTGGGCGCGCGTTCAACGGATCAGGCGCCGTTGCGGGAGGTGTCGAGCGCGCTCACCGCCTCGACGATTCGGGCCTCGATCAGCCGCTGTTTCATCTCGCCGTGGATCTTCAGCCCAAAGAGGTCCTTGACGTAAAAGACGTCGACCGCGTGTTCGCCATATGTCGCGATAATCGCCGAGAAGATGTTAATGTTGAGGCTCGCCAGCGTCCGGGTCAGGGCGTGCAGAAGACCGAGCCGGTCGCGAGCGTTCACCTCGATCACCGTGTAGATATCCGAGGCCTCGTTGTCGAAGAGCACGCGGGTCGAGACGCGGAAGGGCTTCTCGCGCGGGCGGACGGTGTCTTTCTCGGCGATCGCGTCGCGGGGCACGACCTCGCCGCGGAGGGTGCGCTCGATGGTCTGTCGAAGGCGGCCGAGGCGCTCGCTGTCGAAGGGTTGGCCGTTCTGGTCCTGGATCCAAAAGGTCGAACAGGCCATGCCGTCCGACGTCGTATAGGTCCGCGCATCGACCACATTCGCGCCCGCGAGCGCGAACGCCCCGGACATGCGGCTGAAAAGCCCCGGGTGATCGGGCATATACAGGCAGGCCTTGGTCGCGTCGCGGCTTTCATCGGGCAGAAAGCGGCTCGAGATGCCCGCCTCCTCGGCGGCGGCAAGCTCCGCGAACAGGGCGTGGGTGTCGGTGTCGAGGCCGAGCCAATAATGCGGATAATGGCGGGCGAACTCGGTCGCCTGCGCGAGGCCCGACCAATGCGACAGCCGCTCGGCAAGCGCCGCCTGCGCCTGTTGCACGCGGCCCGCCCGGGTCGGCGTATCGGCGCCGCCCGTCATCATATCGCGGGCGTCGCGATAGAGCGTGCGGATCAGCTGGGCCTTCCAGTTGTTCCAGACGTTCGGTCCCACGCCGCGGATATCGCAGACCGTAAGCACGAGCAGCAGTCTCAGCCGCTCGGGGCTCCGGACCTCGGAGGCGAAGTCGCGCACGGTGGCCGGGTCGGTGATGTCGCGTTTCTGTGCCACGTCCGACAGAAAGAGGTGATGGCGCACCAGCCAGACCACGGTCTCGGTCTCGCCCTCGTCGAGACCGAGGCGGGGGCAGAGCGTCTCGGCGATCTCGGCGCCGACTTCGGAATGGTCGCGCCCCGATCCTTTGCCGATGTCGTGGAGGAGGAGCGCCACGTAGAGAACGCGGCGGCCGATCTTGCCGTGCATAACCTCAGAGGCGACCGGATGCGCCTCGGTCTCCTCGCCCCGCTCGATCCGCGCGAGCACGCCGATGGTCACGATCGTATGCTCGTCGACCGTGTAGTGGTGATACATGTTGAACTGCATCATACCGACTATGCGGCCGAATTCCGGGAGAAACCGGCCCAGCACGTCGGTCTCGTTCATCAGCCGCAGCAGCCACTCCACATTGGCCCGGTCGGTGAGCAGCTCGAGGAAGATCGCGTTCGCCTGCGGATCCGCGCGCATGGTGGCGTCGATCCGCCAGACGTTCTGAGTGACGAGGCGGAGCGCGACCGGGTGGATCCGGGCGTCGATCCGGGCGCTCTCCCGGAAGAGACGGAGCAGATTGACCGGATCGCGGGCGAAGGCGTCGAGATCGCTCAGGGTGAGCCGCCCGTCTTGGATCGCGAAGGGGCCGTTCGCCTCGGTCGCGGGGCCGAAATTGAGCGCCCGGAGCCAGCGCGAGAGGGCGGGCGGCTTCTTGGCGTGCTGCGCTTCGAGGGCGGCGGAGAAGATACGTGTCAGATCGCCCACATTCTTGGCGTGCCGGAAATAGGCGTGCATGAACCGCTCCACCGCCCGGCGCCCGCGGACGGCATCGAAGCCCATGCGCTCGGCAATCTCGATTTGTCGGTCGAAGGTCAGCGCCTCCTGCGCGCGGCCCGAGATATCGTGGAGATGGCAGCGGACCGCCCAGAGGAATTTGGCGGCCTCGGCAAAGCGTGTGACCTCGTCATGGAGGAAGATCCCGCGGTCGACCAGGTCCCAAGCGGTCCGCGAACCGAACAGATAGCGCGAGATCCAGTGGAGCGTCTGCAGGTCCCGGAGCCCGCCCTTGCTCTCCTTGACGTTGGGTTCGAGGAGATAGCGCGAGCCGCCGTGCCGACGGTGGCGCAGATCGCGCTCGGCAAGTTTGGCCTCGACGAATTCCGGCCCTGTCCCTTCGAAGACCTCGGCCCAGAGCCGCGTGCAAAGCGTCTCGAACGGGCCCCGGTCGCCGGTGATGAAGCGCGCCTCGAGCATGCCGGTGCGGATCGTGTAGTCGGCGCGCGCATAGCGGATGCAGTCGTCGACCGAGCGGACCGCGTGGCCGAGTTTGAATTTCAGATCCCAAAGGAGATAAAGCGTGCTCTCGACAACGCTTTCGGCCCAGGCCGTGCTTTTGTAGGGCATAATGAAGAGAAGATCGACGTCCGAAAAGGGCGCCATCTCCCCCCGGCCATAGCCGCCGACGCCCGCGACCGCGAGGCGTTCGCCCTCGGTCCGGATCGGCGCCGCATGGAGCCAGGTCTGTGCGAAATGCACGGCACCCGAGACGACGACGTCGGTCACATGGGCGTAGCTCCGCGCGATACGGAGGCCGGCATGGGGGCTCTCGCGAAGCGCGGCGCGGACCTCGTCCCGGCCTTCGGAGAGACGCGTGCGGAGAAGCTCGAGCACTTGCGGGCGCACGGCCGCCGGCGTCTCGGCCACCTCGGCGAGCGCGTCGATCTCGGCCCGGATCCGATCTGGACATGCGAGGCGCGCGGGCGCTGCCGCCAGATGCGCCAGCCCGGCAAAGGTCGCCTCCTCGGGTGTCCGAAGGGATTGCACCGCCATGGGGATCAGGACCCGGGCGCTGCGAGCTGCGACGGCTCACGGACGACGAACCGGCGATTGCCGACCTCGAGGATCGCCGTCTCACGCTCGACCCCGCCGTCTGGCGTAAAGCGGAGTTGCCCGAGCGCCCCGCGGAAGCCCTGCGGCCGGGTGATCGCGGCATCGGTGAAGGGCGCGGTCGATCCGGTCACCCGCGCCGTCGCCACGAGTTGTGCGGCCACGGCCACCGCATCGTAGCCGAGCGCCGCGAGCGGAGCCGTGCGTTCTCCGTAGCGCTCCGCATAGCGGGCCGAGAACCGGCTTGCCGCGACGGGGTCGGGCGCCGGGAACCAGCCGCCCTGAAGCGCCGGTTCGTCGAAACTCGCCCGGCTCTGCCATTGGCCGAGACCGAGATACTGCACGTTTTGCGGATCGATCCCGCGGAAATTGAGGAAGCTGCCGGTCGCCTGCAATTCGCGCCCGCCGGCGGGCAAGAGGACCGCATCGACCTCGAAGGCTCTCGCCTCTTCGGCAAACGGGCCGGAGGCGGCTTCGATGCCGACAAAACTCGGCTCGTAAGCGAGGCTCGCCTGGATCGCGAGGCCGAAATCGGCCGCAGCCCGGCCGGCCGCCGCCGCCGCCGCATCGCCGTAAGCGGTTTGCGCGCGGAAGACGCCAATCCGTCTCAGCCCCTGCCGTGCGGCATAGCCGAGGATGCGCCGCGCCTCCGCCTCGGGGGTGTAGCCGCTGACATAGACCGGACCGCCGGCCGCACCGAGATCGGTGGAGAACGAGATCACCCGGAGCCCCGCCGCCCCGGCAACGGGCGCGACGGCCCGCGTGCTCGCCCCGAAGAACGGACCGAGGATCAGATCCGCACCCTCCGCAACCGCCTGCTCGGCGGCGGCGACGGCGCGCTCGGGCTGCCCGGCGGTATCGTATTCGCGGAGGACGAGAACCGGGTCGTTGACATCGGCGATGGCGAGCCGGGCCGCGTTCGAGATCGCGGCCGCGAGGCGCGAAACACCTTCGTTCTCGACGGTCCGGGGCAAGAGAAGCGCCAGATCCACGCTCCGGGTGACATCGACGGGCGGCACGGGCGGGACCGCCGGCCCCTGGCCCGTCGCCCCGCCAGCGCCCCCGCCGCTGCCGGATCCGGTTTGCGCACAGGCCGCGGCCAGGAGCGACAGCCCCGCGAGCGCCGCCCGCAGACCCCTGGCGAACAGGCCGCGGCAACGCGGAGCTTTTGACAATGTCGGGCGCATGGTCTTCCCTCCCCTCGGCGCCATCAATGGCGCGGTCCGGTTTTTGCGGACGGTAGGGTGATGCCCGAAGAAAGTAAACGTAACGTCCCCGCCGAGCCATCGACCCGCGCGGCTCAACCGGCGCTCGCGCCCGGGCTTTACCTCGTCGCAACGCCGATCGGGAATGCGCGCGACATCACGCTCAGGGCGCTCGATATCCTGGCCGCCGCCGATGCGCTCGCCGCCGAGGACACCCGCGAGACCCGTAAGCTCCTCGACATCCACGGCGTCGCCCTCGGCGACCGGCCCCTCGTCAGCTATCACGATCAAAACGGCCCCGCGCGCCGCCCGCAGCTTCTCGGCTGGCTCGCCGAGGGCCGCTCCGTCGCCTATTGCACCGATGCGGGCACGCCGCTCGTCTCGGATCCGGGCTATCGGCTCGTCGAGGAGGCGCTGGCGGCGGGGCATGACGTGACGGCAGCGCCCGGTGCTTCGGCGGTTCTGACGGCGCTCTCGGTCGCGGGACTGCCGACGGATCGGTTCCTGTTCGTGGGTTTCCTGCCGGCCAAGCCCGGCGCCCGGACCCGGGCGCTCGAAGAACTGGCGACGGTCCCGGCGACGCTCGTCATCTACGAGAGCCCGCGGCGGACCGCCGACACCCTGAGCGAGATGGCCGCGATCCTCGGCGACCGTCCCGGCGCGGTGGCGCGCGAACTCACCAAGCGCTTCGAAGAGGTGCGCCGCGGCCCGCTCTCTGCATTGGCAGCGAGTTCTGCCGAAATCCCGCCGAGGGGAGAGGTCGTCCTGCTCGCCGGTCCGCCGCTGCCGCGCGCCGAGGCGGAGAGTGCCGAGGCCCTCGACGATGCGCTCCGGATCGCCCTCGAGACCGAAAGCGTGCGCGATGCCGCCCGGCAGGTGGCCGACCGGCTCGGCCTGCCGCGAAAGTCGGTCTACGCCCGCGCGCTCGAGATGAGCGGCAAATGAGCGCGCACGGGCCCGGCGATGCGCGGCGCCATCACGGCGGGCTCGCCGCCGAAGACGCCGCCCTCGCGGCCTATGAGGCACGGGGGGCGCGGCTCCTCGCCCGGCGCTGGCGGGTGGCCGAGGGCGAGATCGACCTCGTCCTCGAGGCGGCGGGCGTCACCGTCTTCGTCGAGGTGAAGGCCCGGGCGCGGATCGGCGCCGACAGCCCCATAGGCCCCCGCCAAAAGGCCCGCCTCGCCGCGGCAGCGACCCGTTGGCTCGCCGAACATCCGACGCCCGCCTGCCGGTTCGACGCGGCCCTCGTGGACCGCTCAGGCCGGGTCGCGATCCTCGAGCACGCGCTCAGCTTCGACGGAGACTGAGCGCCCGGTCCGACATCGCCTCGGCCGGGCAGACCCTTCTTCCGGCGGGTCTTCTGGGCTATGATATCCATGACGGGCCGGCGAAGAGCCCGCAACATGAGGCAGAGCGATGACCCATTCAACGACGGCGGCCGCGCTGGCGGTCCTTGGCCTTGCGGCGGGCTGCGCCCCCGTGGCCATCCTCGGCGCCGGCGGCGCGCTGACCACCACGGTCGTGCAAGAGCGCTCGACCCTCGACGCGCTCAACGACACGGATATTGCGCTCGGCGTGGCGCAGCGTCTCGGCAACCATTCGGGCGAACTCTTCCGCGACGTCTCGGTCGACGTGACCGAGGGCCAAGTGGTGCTCACAGGCTCGGTCCCGCGCGCCGAAGACCGGGTCGCGGCGAGCAAAGCCGCTTGGGACACGCCCGGCGTGCAGGGTGTCGACGAAGCCCTCACCGTCGCCGAGGACAGTGGCACGCTCGCCTATCTCCAGGACGTCCGTATCTCCAACCGGCTCCGGTTGACGCTGCTCGGCGACACCGCGATCCGTTCGGTGAATTATAGCGTGACAACGGTCGACGGGACGGTGCATCTGACGGGCATCGCCCGCTCCGAGGCCGAGCTCGCCGCCGTGATCGCCCATGCCCGCGCCACCCCTGGCGTCGTCAAGGTTGTGAGCCACGCGCTGACGATCGCCGACCCGCGGCGGGTCAAACGGCTGGCACGCGGAAGCTGACAGCACGCGACGACTGACAGCACGGGGCGCACGGGACGGGGCGCACGGGACGGGGCGCACGGGCCGTCTGAGGACCCGGGCGCGGCGAAGGGAACGGTCGAATGGCAGACAAGCTCCGCGTCGCGATCCAGATGGACCCGATCGCCGGCGTCGATATCCGGGCGGATTCGACCTTTCGCCTGGCGCTCGAAGCGTTCGAGCGGGGCCACGCGCTCTTCTACTACGAGGTCCCGGATCTCGTCTGGTCCGATGGGCGGGTCACAGCGACCGGCCACGATCTCGAGGTGCGGGCCGTGGCGGGCGATCATTTCAGCTTCGGCCCGCGGCGTGCGGTGGATCTCGCCACGCTCGACGTGGTGCTCCTCCGCCAAGATCCGCCCTTCGACATGAGCTATATCACCAACACGCATCTCCTCGAGATGATCCATCCCGAGACGCTGGTGGTGAACGACCCATTCTGGGTGCGGAACAGTCCGGAAAAGATCCTCGTGCTCGAGTTCCGCGATCTGATGCCGCCGACCCAAGTCGCGCGCTCGCTCGACGCGATCCGCGCATTCCGCGACGAACACGGCGACATCATCGTCAAGCCGCTCTATGGCAACGGCGGCGCGGGCGTCTTCCGGCTCGCGCCCGGGGACGGCAATCTCGCCTCGCTCCACGAGATGTTCACCCAGCTGTCCCGCGAGCCGCTCATGGTGCAGAAATTCGTGCCCCAGGTGAGCGCGGGCGACAAGCGCGTGATCCTCGTCGATGGCGAGCCTGTCGGCGCGATCAACCGGGTACCGCAAGCGGGCGAGACCCGGTCGAACATGCATGTGGGCGGCCGCGCTGAGAAAGTCGCCATGACCGACCGGGACCGGGAAATCTGCGCCCGCCTCGGACCCGTCCTGCGCGACCGCGGGCTGATCTTCACCGGCATCGACGTGATCGGCGATGTGCTGACCGAGATCAACGTGACCTCGCCGACCGGGATCCAGGAACTCGAACGCTTCGACGGGACCAATGTGGCGGGGCTGATTTGGGACGCGATCGAGCGTCGCCGCAAAGGCTGACCATGCGGGGGCGCCGTCTGCCGCTCTGGGCGGTCAATCTGACGCTGCGGGCGCTGGTGCGAAGCTCGCTGGCGCTGGTGCCGACGCCCCACCGAATGCGGGCGAACTTCGAGGCGCGGGCGCCCAAGGTGCTCCGCCCGCCCGAGGGCTCCCGCTTCGAGCCCGTGGAGATCCCCGGGGCCCGCGGGCCGATCCCCGCACTCTGGTGCCGGCTGGGCGCGACCGACGAAGGGGCGGCGATCCTCTATCTGCATGGGGGAGCCTATATCGCCGGGTCGACGCGGACGCATCGCCATCTGGCGGCGGCGCTTTCGGGCGCGGCCGGGTTGCCGGTGCTTCTGCCGGACTATGCGTTGGCGCCCGAGCAGCCGTTTCCCGCGGCGCTCGAGGACGCCCGGGCGGCCCATGGGTATCTGCTCGAGCGCCGGGCGCCGGAGCGGCTCGGCCTCGGCGGCGATTCGGCCGGCGGCGGGCTCGCGGCGGCGCTCCTTCTCAGGGCCGCGCGCACGGGGCTGCCGGCGCCGGGCGCGGCGGTTTTCTTTAGTCCCTGGGTCGATCAGACCATACGCGCCGAAAGCCTCAGGCGGAACGCCCGCGCCGATGCGATGCTGCCCGTGCGGCGCATGCCGGAGGTGGTCGAGACCTATCTTCAGGGCCACGACCCGAGCGATCCGGAAGCGAGCCCGGTCTTCGGGCGATACGCGGCGCCGCCGCCTGCGCTCATCCTCGCCGGGGCGCGCGAGATCCTCGCCGACGATGCGACGGGCCTCGCCCGGGCCCTTGAAGCGTCGGGCGGCGTGGTCGAGCTCGCGCTGACGCCCCGGGTCCCCCATGCGTGGCCCGTTCTGGCGGGACTGCTCGCGGAGGCGGACGCGGCGGTTGCGCGTGCGGGGCGGTTCTTCGCCGGCCATTTGGGGACGGGCCCGCGCGGCCCGGGCTGAGCACGACGATCGTGGGGGCCGCCGCGCCGGGCGCCGCGCGTCCGGCGGTCATCCGGCC
>JBHJGX010000040.1:0-7583 GCA_050331395.1 Paracoccaceae bacterium | reverse complement strand
GGGCGGGTGGGCCGCCGGCCGACCCGCGCTCTTGGCTTCGGCCTCGGCCGGATGACGCGGCTCGTCACCCATCTCTGGGTCTCGGCCTATCTGGCTCGGCTCGCGGGCGACGGGATCTATGCCCATTTGATGCAAAAGGGCGACCCGACTGCCGGTGCTGTCGCCGTCAAATGCGCATTTATGGACGGGCAGGCCTCCCTTTTCACCCGATATTATGGTTCCTCGGGCGAGGAGTGCTGGCATGCCCTCGTCGATCGCGGACCCGAACGGGAGGTGGACGCGATCTTGGGGCGCCAGCGCGCCAGGGATCCCGATCTCTGGATTGTCGAAGTTGAAGACCCGCGCGGACGACACGGGCTCGGGGCGGAGGAGCCGGCCGATTGAGGGCCGCGACCCGCCGCCCGCCCCCCGGTCGCTGCCGCGAAGAGCCGGAGGACCGACGTCATGGACTGGCGCGACCAAGGGGTACTGCTCGGCGTTCGGCGCCATGGTGAGAGCGCAGCGATCATCGAGCTCCTGACCGCCGAGCACGGGCGCCATGCGGGCCTCGTGCGATCGGGCGGCGGCGTCAAGCTCTCGGCCGTCCTTCAGCCGGGCGCGCAACTCGCCCTCGAATGGTATGCCCGGCTCGAGGACCATCTCGGCACCTATAAGGTCGAGCCGATCCGCTCGCGCGCCGGGCGTATCATGGGCGACCGGGCCCGGCTCGCCGGGTTGAACGCCATGTCCGCGATGATCCTCTCGACCGTGCCCGAGCGCGAGCCGAACCCGGAGCTTTACGCCGCGACCGTGGCGCTCGCCGATGCGCTGGCCGAGGATCAGCCCCCCTGGCCCGCGCTTTACGTCCTCTGGGAGGTCTCGCTGCTCGCGGCGCTCGGCTTCGGCCTCGATCTCAGCCGATGTGCGGCCACCGGGGTCCGCTCGGACCTCGGTTATGTCTCGCCTCGGACCGGCCGCGCGGTCTCGCGCTCGGCAGGCGCGGCTTGGGCGGACCGGCTTTTGCCGCTCCCCGCCTTCCTGATCGGGCAAGGCAAGCCCACCATGGGTGCGGTGCGCGAGGCGCTCCGGCTGACCGGCTATTTTCTTGAGACCTGGATGCTCCCCGCCTTCGAGAGCGAGGCGCTGCCGGCCGCGCGCAGCCGCCTCCTCGAGGCGCTGGAGCGCACAACCATGGTGCTCTCCGACGAAGATGAGCCCCGCGACGACGAGGCCGACTATCACCGCGCCCTGGGCGACACGCGCGAAATCCTGATCCCCGGCCGCTGAGCCGCAGATGACCCCGCATCTCCGTCCGAGCGGCCGCCGCCGATGTCGCGTTCGCGCGCCGATATCCGCCGCGGCTTCGTGGTCTCGGCCGCCGACCCCGCTCGCCCCTCTTGTGAGCGCGGCGCCGACCGGCTAGGCGGCTCCGATGGATAGCGTCGAGAGGCCGACCGCCGCAGCCCCCCGCCCGCGTTCGGGCGCGGACGAGACCACCGCGACCGACGATCGGCCAGAGGCGCAGCGCCCGGCCGGTCCGGACCGGGTCGCACCGCCGCTCGTTCGGCTCCTCCGCGAGACCGCCTGGACCCACCGGCGCGCCTATGCAGCGGCACTCGCGCTGATGGCGATTGTCGCGGCGATGGGCGGCGCCGTCGCACTCGCCGTCGAACAGGTGACCGACGAGGTCTTTTTCAACCGCAACGCCGAGCTTCTCGGCCCGATCGCCGGCGGGGTCGCGCTTGTCTTCCTCGTGCGCGGCGCGGCGATGTACGGCCAGACCGTGATCCTCCAGCGCGTCGGCAACCGCATCGTCGCCGAACTCCAATCGCGCCTTCACAGCCACGTCCTCGCCCAGGGCCTCGCCTTCCACGCCACCACCGACAGCGGAGATCTGGCGACCCGCATGAGCCATAACGCCCTCGCCGCCCGCCAGGCGCTCCATCTCCTCGCCACCCGCCTCGGGGTCGATCTCTTGAGCGTGCTCGTCCTCGCCGGGGTGATGCTCTATCAGGATTGGCAGATGACCCTCGTCGTGCTCCTTGGCCTGCCGCCCATCCTCGGCGGCGTGGCCGCGCTCGTCGGCCGGGTGCGCCGGGCCGCCAGGGCCGAGATCGTGCTCTATAGCCGGATCATGGCGCTGATGACCGAGACCGCGACCGGGGCGCGGGTGATCAAGGCCTTCGGGCTCGAGCCGATCATGGCCGCCCGCATGGGCGCCGCGATCGAGGGCGTGCGCGGGCGGGCCGACCGCATTGCCGTGCTCCAGGGCCTCGTCAACCCGATCATGGAGACGACCGCCGGGATCGCGGCCGCGGCGGTGATCCTCTATGGCGGCTGGCGGGTGACGGCGGAGGGCCTCGCGGTCGGCACGTTCTTCTCGTTCCTGACGGCGCTGATGATGGCGGGCGATCCGGCGCGTCGCCTCGCCCAGCTGCATGTGACGCTGAAACGCCATCTCGCCGGCATTGAGGCGATCTATGCGGTGCTCGACAGCCGGACCGGGCCCGAAGACCGCCCGGACGCAACGCCGCTCGCCCCCGGCCCCGGAGAGATCCGTCTCGAGGGCGTTTCGTTCACCTATCCGAGCGTGTCACCGGGCGCCCCAGCGGCCCCTGCCGGTGCTCGGGAAACCGGAGCCGCCCTCCGCGACCTCACGCTCCGCGCTGCGGCAGGCGAGGTCACAGCCCTCGTCGGCCCGTCGGGCGCCGGCAAATCGAGCGTCCTCGCCCTCATCGAGCGGTTCTACGACCCCGACAGCGGCCGCGTGACACTCGACGGGCAAGACCTCCGCGACGTGACGCGCGAGAGCCTCCGCGCCCGGATCGCGCATGTGGGCCAGGAGACATTCCTGTTCGACGCAACCGTCGCCGAGAACATCCGCTATGGCCGGCCGGGCGCCTCCCGCACCGAAATCGAGGCCGCCGCCCGCGACGCCAACGCCGATGCCTTCATCCGCGCGCTGCCGGAAGGCTACGACACACCCCTCGGCGAAGGCGGCATCCGGCTCTCTGGGGGGCAGCGGCAACGCATCGCCATCGCCCGGGCCATGCTCCGCGACGCGCCGATCCTGCTCCTCGACGAGGCGACCTCGGCGCTCGACGCCGAGACCGAGGCCCGCGTCCAGGAGGCGCTCGGCCGGCTGATGGCGGGGCGCACCACGCTCGTGATCGCGCACCGGCTTGCGACGGTGCGTCGCGCGCACCAAATCCTCGTCATGGAGGCTGGGCGATTGGTCGAAGCCGGCCCGCACGATAGGCTATCTCGACAAGGTGGGCTTTACGCTCGGCTGGCCGCGCTCCAGTTCGGCGCGCCCCCCGAGAAGCCCGAGGCCGACGCGCCCGGCCCAACGACCCGAGACCCAGACCCGCCCCCCGCGCCGGGGCACCCGGAGGACCGCGCATGAGACCGACCACCCGTCCCACCCGCGCCGCCGACGGCACGCCGAAGGGCGGAGGCAAGCCCCCGCTCACGCTCTACCTCGCCGATCCGCGCGGCTTTTGCGCCGGCGTGGTGCGCGCCATCGAGATCGTCGAACGCGCGCTCGAGAAATGGGGCGCGCCCGTCTATGTCCGCCACGAAATCGTGCACAACGCCCATGTGGTCGAGGATCTGCGCGCCAAAGGGGCGATCTTCGTCGAAGAACTCGACGAATGCCCCGACGACCGGCCGGTGATCTTCTCAGCCCATGGCGTGCCGAAGGCCGTGCCCGCCGAGGCGGCACGCCGCGAGATGGTGTTCGTTGACGCAACCTGCCCGCTCGTCTCTAAGGTCCACATCGAGGCCGAACGCCACGCGGCACGGGGCCGGCAAATCGTGATGATCGGACATGAGGGCCACCCGGAGACCGTGGGCACCATGGGCCAGCTGCCCGACGGCGAAGTGCTTCTCGTCGAGACCGTGGCCGATGTGGCGACGCTCGCCCCGCGGGATGCGGACAACCTCGCTTACATCACCCAGACGACGCTCTCGGTCGACGACACGGCCGACGTGGTCCGCGCGCTCGAAGCCCGGTTTCCCGCGATCATCGGGCCGACGAAGGAAGACATCTGCTACGCGACCACCAACCGCCAGGAGGCGGTGAAGGCGATGGCGCCTGCGATCGGGGCACTGCTGGTGGTCGGCGCGCCCAACTCGTCGAATTCGAAACGCCTGGTCGAGGTGGGCGCGGCAGCGGGTTGCTCCTATGCGATGTTGGTGCAGACTGCAGCCGATATCGATTGGCGCGCGATCGAGGGCGTGCGGGCCGTCGGGCTCACCGCCGGGGCGAGCGCGCCCGAGGTCTTGGTCGACGGGGTGATTTCGGCCTTTCGCGCGCGGTACGATGTCACCATCGAGCGGGTTGTGACCGCTGAAGAGAATGTCTCGTTCAAGTTGCCACGGGTGCTCCGCGCAGCCGTTTGACGCGGCCGGTCGGGTTGCCCGGATCGCGATCCGGTCGACCTGACCGGCCCCCCCGCTCGAAAGGCAGGAACCGGGAAGGAGGTGGGCTTGGACCAAGAGACAGTGCGGTTTTACAACGCCGAAGCGCGAGACTATGCGCGCTATGCCGCCGGCGAGCGACGCGGGCCTTGGCTCGAGACGTTCCTGGAGCGCCTCGCTCCGGGCGCCCGCGTGCTGGATTTCGGTTGCGGATCCGGTTGGGCAGCGGCCAGCATCGTCGCGGCCGGACACGAGGTGGCCGCGCTCGATGCCTCCCAAGGCCTCGCCGCCGAAGCTTCGGCCCGATACGGGCTGGCCGTGCGCACCGCGGCCTTCTCCGAGTTCGACGAGCGCGAGACATTCGACGCGGTCTGGGCTTCGTTTTCGCTTCTCCACGATACGCGCACGGCCTTTCCCGGTCACATCGCCCGTCTCGCAGCCGCCCTCCGCCCCGGAGGTCTTCTCTATCTCGGACTGAAGGAGGGCACGGGCAGGGCGCGCGACCGCCTCGGCCGGCTCTATACCTATTTTTGCGAGGACGAGATCCGCGAGGCCCTCGACCGCGCCGGATTTGCCCCACCAGAGATCGACCGCGAGACCGGCACCGACTATGCCGGCGCGCCCACCCGGTTCCTCCACGTCTTCGCGCGCCGACGATGACCCCGCGCGAGGCCCTCGAAAGCGCCCTCGCCAAGGCGTTCGTCTTTCGCGGACGGGCGAGCCGGGCCGAGTTTTGGTGGGTCGCGCTCTTTTGGGCGCTCACCTATGTGACCCTGACCGCGGTCGGCGTGCTGTCGTTCGGCCAGGCCATGACCTTCGCCATCCTCGCGGCCTTCGTACTGGTGACCTTCCTGCCCATGCTCGCGCTCAGCGTGCGGAGGCTCCAAGACACCGGCCGCGACGGCTGGGGCGTGGCGCTGCCCATCGTCGGCGCGGCGATCGCGAGCGGCGGCCGGCTCGTCGGCTCCGAGGCCTTCGAATTCTCGGGGCAATTGCTCGAGGTGGCCCTCTCGCTCGTGCTGATCGTCTGGTATGCCGAACGCGGCGACCCGCGCCCTAACGCCTACGGGCCGCCGCCGGACCGATCCAGCTGACCGCAGGCGCCCTTGCCCGAATGACGACGTAACCGAATGCCCGTGCTTTTTGCCTATACCGACGGCGCGTGTTCGGGAAATCCGGGCCCCGGCGGCTGGGGTGTGGTGCTCGAGGCGGTGGAAGCGGGCGAGCTCGTCAAATCCCGCGAGCTCTCGGGCGGCGAGGCCGACACCACAAACAACCGGATGGAATTGATGGCGGCGATCGCGGCGCTCGAGACCCTGTCGCGTCCCTCAGACATCACGGTCGTCACCGATTCGAGTTATCTCCGCGACGGCATCACCGCCTGGATCCACGGCTGGAAGCGGAACGGCTGGAAGACCGCCGCGAAGAAACCTGTCAAGAACGAGGACCTGTGGCGCCGCCTCGATGCCGCCGAAGCCCGCCATCGCGTCACCTGGGAATGGGTGAAAGGCCATGCGGGTCATCCGCAAAACGAGCGCGCGGATGCCCTCGCCCGGGCCGAGATCAAGGCGCTGCGGGGATCCGATGCGCCGGGCGGCTGAGCACGGGGGGGCCTCCTCCGCTTGACCTCGGGCGCGGGGAGGCATTTTCTGGCAAAGCAAGCCCCTCAAGCCGAAAGGACGTGCGCCCCATGTTCGACCTTACCGAACGCAGCCTGCTCGAACCGCGGGCCTATATCGACGGCCGCTGGGTCACGGCCGAGGACGGCAAGACCTTCCCCGTCACCAACCCGGCCACCGGCCAAGTGATTGCCGAGGTGGCGGATCTCGGCCGCGCGGAGACCAAATGCGCGGTCGATTGCGCCGAGCAGGCCCAAGGCCCATGGGCGGCGCGCACCGCCAAGGACCGCGCGCTGATCCTGCGCCGCTGGTTCGAACTGATGATGGCGCACCAGGACGACCTCGGCCGGCTAATTACCGCCGAGAACGGGAAGCCGCTTGCCGAAGCCAAGGGCGAGATCGCCTATGCGGCCTCGTTCATCGAATGGTTCGCCGAGGAAGCCAAACGGATCTACGGCGACACAATCCCGGGCCACCAGGCGGACAAGCGCCTCTTGGTCGTCAAACAACCCGTCGGCGTTGTCGGCGCGATCACGCCGTGGAACTTTCCCGCCGCGATGATCACGCGCAAAGTCGCTCCCGCGCTCGCCGTCGGCTGCAGCGTGGTGATCAAGCCGGCCGAACAGACGCCCCTGTCGGCGACCGCCCTCGCGGTCCTCGCCGAAAAGGCCGGGATCCCGCACGGGGTCTTCAACGTGGTCACGGGCCTCGACGGCCCGGCAATCGGCCAAGAACTTTGCGAAAACGATAAGGTCCGCAAAATCACCTTCACCGGCTCGACCGAAGTCGGGCGCATCCTGATGCAACAATGCGCGCCGCAGATCAAGAAACTGTCGCTAGAACTCGGCGGCAACGCACCGTTCATCGTCTTCGATGACGCGGATATCGACGCGGCAGTCGAAGGCGCGATGCTGTCCAAGTTCCGCAATGCCGGGCAAACCTGCGTCTGCGCAAACCGGATCTACGTGCAAGACGCGGTCTACCACGCCTTTGCAGAAAAGCTGGCCGCCCGGGTCGCCGCGCTCAGCGTGGGCGAGGGCACCGAGGCGGGCGTGACCACAGGGCCGCTCATTGACGCGCAGGGCCTCGCGAAGGTCGAGGACCACCTGGCGGATGCGACCGGCAAAGGCGCAACCGTGTTGACCGGCGGGGGGCGGCATGCGCTTGGCGGCACCTTTTTCGAGCCGACGGTGCTGGCGAACATGACCCAAGACATGCGGGTCGCGCGCGAAGAAACCTTTGGTCCGGTTGCACCCCTTTTCCGCTTCGAGACCGAGGTCGATGCCATCCGTATGGCGAATGCGACCGAGTTCGGCCTTGCCGGATACTTCTACGCGCGAGATCTTTCGCGGGTTTGGCGGGTGGCCGAAGCTCTCGAATACGGCATCGTCGGGATCAATACGGGCATCATCTCGACCGAGGTCGCGCCCTTTGGCGGCGTGAAGCAATCGGGCCTCGGTCGCGAAGGCTCGAAATACGGCGTCGATGATTTCCTGGAAATCAAATACCTCTGCATGGGCGTCTGAGAGGCGGCCCGACTGCAGGGGCTCCCGCCCGCCCACC
>JBHJGX010000039.1:0-20315 GCA_050331395.1 Paracoccaceae bacterium | reverse complement strand
CGGTCTCGTCGATCTCCGGCCCTGTCGTGTCGGTCTCGGGGACCTCGTCCGTCTTTTTAGCAGATTTAGCGGACGTGTTGGGGATCTTAACTTGACCCAAAAAAAAATACGGCGCATTAACTCCCAGCCCCCCCACACACCCCCCCCCTCACCGGTCCGGGGGCGGCGCTCCCCCCGCCCCGGGGGGGGGGGGCCCGGCCACTTGGGGGGCCTTTCGGCAAACCGGGGGGGGGCCGGCGGCCGCGGGGAGCCGCGGGACGAGCCTGTGGTCGGGCTCGGCGATCATGTGCCGGCATTTCTGTTGCGTGAAGTGAAGATCCGGAAGACGTCCGCGAAATCTGCGAAAAAGACGGACGAGGTCGACGAGACCGACACGACAGGGCCGGAGATCGACGAGACCGGTTCGGAAAGCAAAGCGGCCTGAGCGCCCGCCCGTCCCGACCCGCGTGCCGGTTTAGTCGCCGGCTCAGTCGTCGTCGAGCGGATAGGCGTGGATCGTACCGATCTCCGCGCCGCGGGGGCCGAGCGGCAACCTGCGAGGGCGCGGCCCCGGCACCCGGACGAGAACCGGCGGATCCGCGGAGAGCACACGCAAACCGATCGTCCGACAAGCGGTCTTTGCCGCGATCCCAGCGAGCCCCGGCGGCTTGGCCGGCACGCGGATCAGCGTGAACGCCCCTTCGTCCGCCGAAAGCCCCGAACGACCTCGACCGTCGTCACGCACTTCGACCAATATCTCGAGACGTGGGACCGTTCGAACAGCGCGGCGGGTCTTCATTCCTCGTCCTCCAGCCGCGTGACGATCACGGTCACCACGGGCTTCTTGCCCCAAAACCGCACGGCGGTCTTACGCGCCACGCGGCCCACGAGGTCTTCGACGCCCGCATCGGATTTCTTCTGCTTGCGCGGCGTGTCCTCGATGGCGTCGTCAACCGCCTGGCGGATCATGTCCTCGAGCGGCGCAGGCCAGCCGGGCGCTTCCTTGGGCGCGCCGATCAGCCGGATTTCCGGGTCGGCGATCAAGTCGCCGTCCTCGTCGATCACGACCACTGCGATCAGGTGGCCTTGCCGCGCGAGTTTCAACCGGTCGCGGATCACCCCATCGAGGGCGCCCACATGGGTCTCGCCGTCGAGATAGACCCGCCCCGCCTCGACCTCGTCCACAACCCGCGGATCGTTGCCGTCGAGCCGCGCCACCGAGCCGTTAGGCACCACGAGCGCATGGGCCGCCCCCCAGTCGCGTCCCCATTTCGCGTGCTCGACCAGATGCCGATGCTCGCCATGAATGGGCACCGAAACCCGCGGCTTGAGCGCCTTGTAGATCTGGGCGAGATCGTCCCGGCGCGCATGGCCCGAGACGTGGATCCGCTCCATATCCGCGTCGATCACCCGGATGCCCTGCTCGGAGAGGCGATTGTAGAGCCGATATATCCCCGCCTCGTTACCGGGGATCGTCCGCGAGGAGAAAAGCACGGTGTCGCCCGCACGGAGCTTGACGCTGGGGTGACTGCCGGCGGCGATCCGTGCCATGGCCGCGCGGGCTTCGCCTTGGCTTCCGGTGACGAGGTAAAAGAGGTGGTCGGCGGGGATCGACCCGGCCTCGTCCTCGCTCACGGTCGACGGGAAATCCGTGAGTTGGCCGGTTTCGACGGCCACCTCGATCATCCGGCGCATGGCGCGGCCGGCGACGACCACGCTGCGGCCCACATCGGTGGCGGCGCGGGCGAGCGTGCGCAGCCGTGCCACGTTCGACGCAAATGACGTCGCCGCAACCGCACCGGGCGCGGCGGCGATGATCCGGCGGAGGTTCGGGGTGATTTCGGCCTCGGAGCCGGCCATGCCCGCCAAAAAGACGTTGGTCGAGTCACAGGCGAGCGCGAGCACGCCCTCCTCGCCCAACCGCTCGAAGGGGGCGAGATCGTAGGGCTCGCCGATCTGCGGATCCGGGTCGAGCTTGAAATCGCCCGAATGCACGACCGTGCCGAGCGGCGTGCGGATCGCGAGCATGGACGCCTCGGGCACCGAATGGGTGATCGGCAGGAAGCTCACCTCGAAATCGCCAGCCTGGATCCGCTCATGCGCGCCCACCTGGCGGACCCAGCGGGGATCGAGCCCGGCCTCTTCGAGCTTTCGCCGCACCACCTCGGCGGTAAACGGGCGCGCATAAATCGGCGCCCGAAAATCGCCCCAGAGATGCGGGATCGCGCCCACATGGTCCTCATGCGCATGGGTGAGGAACAGCGCCTCGACCCGGTCGCCTTCGGCCCGGATAAAGCGGAGATCCGGCAGCACGAGCTCGACGCCGGGCGCCGTCTCCATATCGCCGAAGCCGATGCCGAGATCGACCATGATCCAGCGCCCGGACGTGCCGTGGCCGAGCCCGTAGAGATAGCAATTCATGCCGATCTCCCCGGCGCCGCCGAGCGGGGTGTAGACAAGTTCCGTCGGGCCGTTACGCGTCATACGAGCCTTTGGTGTTGTAGCGGTGGATGAGCACGAGGCCGCGGATCGTCAGCCCAGTGTCGACGGTTTCGATCGCGGTCGTGCCACGGGCGAAAAGCGGCGCGAGCCCACCGGTGGCGATCACGGTCATCTTCCGCGCGCGTTCGGCGGAAATGCGGTCGCAAACCCCCTCGATCAAGCCGATATATCCCCAATAGATCCCCGATTGCATACAGTGGACGGTATTCGTGCCGACCACCTGTTGCGGCGCGCTGACATCGATATGGGGCAAATGGGCGGCGGCGTTCTTGAGGGCTTCGAGCGAGAGATTGATGCCGGGCGCGATCACGCCACCGATATAGGCGCCGTCCGCGTCCACCACATCGAAGGTCGTGGCGGTGCCGAAATCGAGGACGATCAGGTTGCCGCCATACGCCGCGTGGGCGGCGGCCGTATTCACCAGCCGGTCCGCGCCCACCTGCTCGGGGAAATCGACGCGGACGTCCACGGGCAAGGCGCAGTCCGGTTTGCCGACGACGAGGGGCCGGCTGTCGAAATAGCGGTCGCAGAGCACCCGCAGATTAAACAGCGTGGCCGGTGCCACATTCGAGATCACCACATCGGAGATCGCCCGGATATCGAGGCCGCTATGGCCCATCAATTGGTTGAGCCAGACGAAATACTGGTCGGCGGTGCGGACGCTCACAGTATTGCAGCGCCATTCGGCCACGAAATCGCCGCCGTCATGCACCGCAAAGACGGTGTTGGTATTGCCGACGTCGATGGCGAGAAGCATGGCCCTCACTCCGGGAAGTAGAGTTCGGCCGCGGCGATCCGGCGCCGGCCGAGGGCCGTATGTAGAACAAGGGCACCGGTGGCGTCCACATCCTCGAAGGTGCCTTCGAGCCGCTCGCGGACGAGACCCGCGCCGATCCGCTGGCCGAGATGGGCGGCACGGGCGAGCCAGGCCGCCCGGATCGTCGGGAACCCGTCTCGGTCGAACCGCGCGATCCAGCCGGCGAGGTGGCGGTCGAGGGCGGCGAGGGCTGCCTCCGGCGAGAGGGCGGCAGCACCTTCTGCGGCAAGGCTGGTAGGCCGGGGCGCACCAGGGCGGCACTCGTCGAGGGCGGGGTGGCTCGCAAGGTTGACCCCGATGCCGATCGCGAGCCAGTCGGTGCGCCCCCCGGTCCCCGCGCTCTCGAGGAGGATCCCGGCCGCCTTGCGCCCGTTGAGGAGCACATCGTTCTCCCATTTGAGGCGGATCTCCGCACCCGGCGCGCCTTCGACGAGGAGATCGGCCACGGCCAGTCCGGCCACGAAGGAGAAAAGCGCTGCCTCGGCCGCCGGGCGTCCCGATGGCGCGAGATAAGTCGCGGCGAGATTGCCCGTGCCCGTTTGCCACACCCTGCCCCGGCGCCCGCGCGCCGCACTTTGCGTATTGGCCGCGATCCAGAGGGGCCCGGTGTCCCCGGCGGAGGCGCGGCGCAGGGCTTCGGCGTTGGTGCTGTCGATCTTCTCGAAGCGCAGAATAGGGACCGCGGGGCGCGCTCCGGTCATCTGACGAGCGCCGAGGCGGCCGCCGCCGTGGCCTCGGGAATGCCGAACCCGCCAATAAAGGGCAGCCAGCCCGCGGCCATGACGACCGCCGCAAGCCCGAGCGCCGCCTGATCGACAAAGCCCGTGCGGAGCTCGAGCGGGCGATCTTCCTCGCTCAGATACATCACGCGGACAATGTTGAGATAGTAATAGGCGCCGATCACGCTGGCGATCGCGCCCGCAATCGCAAGCCCGGTGAGACCCGCATCGACGGCCGCCTTGAAGACGTAGAACTTGGCGAAGAAGCCAACCATCGGCGGCAAACCCGCGAGCGAAAGCATGAGGATGGCCACGGCGAGCGCCTGGGCGGGTCGGGTACGCGCCAACCCGGAGAGGTCGGAGATCTGAACGACGGGCGCGCCGTCGCGCTCCATGGCCAGGATGAACGCAAAGACGCCGATATTCATCACCACGTAGATGGCAAGGTAGAGCAGGAGCGCATCCGCCCCCTGCTCGGTCGCAGCCGCCAGTCCGACGAGCGCATAACCCATGTGACCGATCGAGGAATAGGCCATCAGCCGCTTGAGGTTCGTCTGCCCGATCGCGGCGATGGCACCGAGGAACATCGAGGCGACCGCGACGAACACGAGGATCTGCTGCCAGTCGCGCGCCGCCTCCTGGAACCCGTCGAAGAGCACCCGAGCGAAGAGCACCCCCGCGGCGACTTTCGGCGCCGTCGCGAAGAACGCGGTCACCGGCGTCGGCGAGCCCTCATAGACGTCAGGCGTCCACATATGGAACGGCGCAGCCGAGATCTTGAAAGCGAGGCCCGCGCAGAGGAAGACGAGCCCGAAGGTGAGCCCCAGGCTCACGCCCTCGCCGGCGATGACACCCGCGATCACCGTGAAATTGGTCGATCCCGTATAGCCGTAGACGAGCGAGGCGCCGTAGAGCAGGAGCCCCGACGAGAGCGCGCCGAGGACGAAGTATTTGAGACCCGCTTCCGTCGACCGGAGGCTGTCGCGATTGAAGGCCGCGATCACGTAGAGGGCGAGCGACTGCAGCTCGAGCCCGACATAGAGCGCGATCAGATCGCCAGCCGAGGCCATCATCATCATGCCGAGTGTCGCGAGTACGATGAGGACGGGGTATTCGAAACGGAGGATGCCGCGGCGTTCCAGATAAGCGTGCCCGACGATCAGCATGAGCGCCGAAGAGAGCAAGATCAGCACCTTGGCGAAGCGAGCGTAGCTGTCGACCACGAAGGCGCCCGAGAAGGCCGCCTGGTTCGGTCCGGTCTGCGTGGTGATCCAGAGGCCGATGCCGGCCATCAGCGCGGCCGCTCCCCAGGTGATCCGGTGCCGCTGACGGTCGCCGCCGCCGAACGCGCCGACCATCAGGAGCGTCATAGCCCCCGCGGCCATCAGGATCTCGGGCAGCGCCAGGGTCAGGTCGAAGGACATTGCGGGTCTCCCGAATGGGCGGTCAGGCGGGCGGGTCGGTCAGTGGATCAGTCGGCAGCGAGGAGCAAGGTCCCCGCCTCGCGGGCGGCGGTGCGGGCGTCCTCGACCCCGCCGAGAAGCGCCTCGACGGTCGGCCCGAAAAGGTCGATGGCAAGGCTCGGATAGACGCCGAGCAGGATGGTCGCGACGACGAGCGGCGCCATCACCGTAACCTCGCGGGCGTTCATGTCCTGGATGCCTTGCAGGCTCTGCTTGATCAGATCGCCGAAGACCACGCGCCGGTAAAGCCAGAGCGCGTAGGCGGCCGATAGGATCACCCCGATCGCCGCGCCGACCACCGCCAGCGTCGAGACCTGAAAGGCGCCCGCCATGGTGAGGAACTCCCCGACGAAGCCCGACGTGCCCGGCAGGCCGACATTGCCCATGGTGAAGAGCATCATCACCGTCGCAAAGATCGGCATCCGGGTCGCGAGACCGCCATAGGCCGCAATCTCCCGCGTGTGCATCCGATCGTAGATCACCCCGACCGCCAGGAAGAGCGCGCCCGAGATGAAGCCGTGGCTGATCATCTGGAACATCGCCCCGTCGACGCCCTGCTGGTTCGCGGCAAAAATCCCGAGGGTGACGAAGCCCATATGCGCGACCGAAGAATAGGCGATGAGCTTCTTGATGTCCTCCTGCATCAGCGCGACCAGCGAGGTGTAGATGATCGCAATCACCGACAGGGTAAAGACGAAGCCCACCATGATCTCCGAGGCGACGGGGAACATTGGCAGGGAAAACCGCAGGAACCCGTAACCGCCCATCTTGAGGAGAATCGCCGCGAGGATCACCGAGCCCGCCGTCGGCGCTTGGACATGCGCGTCCGGCAGCCAAGTGTGGACCGGCCACATGGGCATCTTGACCGCGAAGGAGGCAAAGAAGGCGAGCCACAGGAGCGTCTGCACGCCGCCGGGGATCTCGACCCCGAGGAGTGTCAGCGGCGCCGAACTGAACACATGATCAAGGAGCGCAGGCACATCCGTCGTGCCCGCGTCATAGTACATATAGATCATCGCCACCAGCATCAGCAGCGAGCCGAGCAGCGTGTAAAGGAAGAACTTGAACGCCGCGTAAACGCGCTCTTTGCCACCCCAAACGCCGATGATCAAAAACATTGGAATCAAGCCGCCCTCAAAAAACAGATAAAAGAGAATAATATCGAGGGACGTAAACACACCGATGATCAGCGTCTCGAGGACGAGGAAGGCGGCCATGTATTCTTTGACCCGCATCTCAACGTTCCATGAGGCGTAGACCACGAGCGGGAAGAAGAACGTCGTGAGCAGCACGAAAGGCAGCGAAAGCCCGTCGACCCCCATCTTGTAGGTGAGCCCGCCGAGCCATTCACCCTCTTCGACAAACTGAAACTCGGGGTTCGCCGGATCGAACCCCCACAGGATCGCGAGCGACAGCAGGAACGTGGCCGAGGTGGCCAGAAGCGCGAGGCGCTTGGCATTGAGCGCTGCCGCCTCGTCCTCGCCGCGCAGGAACAGAACGAGCGCGACCGCCGCGATCAGCGGGAAAAAGGTGACAAGCGTGAGGAGCGAGGTCTCGGCCATCACTCGAACCCTCCGGTCAGCGTGAACCAGGTGACGAGGAGCGCGACGCCCACCAGCATCACGAAGGCGTAATCATAGAGAAAGCCCGACTGCACGCGGCCGGCAACCCGGGTCAGCCGCGGCACCAGCCCCATGGAGAGGCCGTTGATCGCGCCATCGATGGTTCCACCGTCGCCGCGGCGCCACAGCGTCCGACCAATCCACATCGCCGGGCGGACGAAAATGGCCGCATAAAGCTCGTCGAAATACCACTTGTTCAGGAGGAACTGGTAGAGCGCCGCATGCCGAGCCGCGAGCGCATCCGCCAGCCCCGGGTCGCGGATATAAAGCTGCCACGCCAAGAACAGCCCGCCGAGCATCGCCAAGAACGGCGCGACCTTGACGAGGGTCGGAACGTGGTGCGCGGCCTCCAGGATCGGCTCTCCCCCCTGCGGCACCAGGTTGAGAATGCTCGTGCCCCAGAACGCGTCGTTATTCTCTCCGACGAATTCCGGATAGAACTCCATGCCGAGCAGCACCGCCCCCGCTGCGAGCACGTAAAGCGGCAAAGTCATGACCCACGGGCTCTCATGGGCATGCTCGTGCGTGTGCTTATCGCCCCGCGGCTCACCGAAAAAGGTCAGGAAGATCAACCGCCAAGAATAGAAGCTCGTGAAGGCAGCCGCGATCAGCAGGAGCCAGAACGCATACTGCCCAACTGCCGTGTGCGCCGCCCAGGTCGTCTCGATAATCACGTCCTTTGAGACAAAGCCCGCAAACCCAATGGGCGTATGCAGCAGATAAAGAAGCGGCACGCCAACGCCAGTGATCGCCAGTGTCCCGATCAACATGGTCAAGTAAGTCGCCGGCAGCTTGTCCTTGAGCCCCCCATAGGCCCGCATGTCCTGCTCGTGATGCATCGCGTGAATGACCGAGCCCGCGCCAAGGAACAGCAGTGCCTTGAATGCGGCATGCGTAAAGAGGTGAAACATGGCCGCCTCATAGGCGCCGACACCCGCAGCCGCGAACATGTAACCAAGTTGAGAGCAGGTCGAATAGGCGATCACGCGCTTTATGTCTGTTTGAACGAGCCCGATGGTCGCAGCGAAAAAGGCTGTCGACGCGCCGATGACGGTGACGACGGCTAGGGCGTCGGGCGCGTATTCGAATACGGGCGACATCCGGCAGACGAGGAATACCCCCGCCGTCACCATCGTCGCCGCATGGATGAGCGCGGAGACCGGCGTCGGCCCCTCCATCGCATCCGGTAACCAAGTGTGTAGGAAAAGCTGCGCAGACTTTCCCATGGCACCGAGGAAGAGAAGAAGGGCAGCCGTTTCGACCGCGGGCACATCATACCCCAAGAATGCGAAAGTCGCGCCCGGATTTTCGGCGGTCCAGGCAAAGATATCATCAAGCTCGATGGACCCAACCAGCATGAAGAGCGCGAAGATACCCAACAGAAATCCAAAATCTCCAACCCTGTTGACAATGAATGCCTTCATCGCCGCAGCATTCGCCGAATTCTTTTGGTAATAAAACCCAATCAAAAGGTAGGAAGCGACGCCCACGCCCTCCCAACCGAAGAAAATCTGCAAGAGATTGTCGCCGGTGACCAGCGCGAGCATGGCAAATGTAAAGAACGATAGATAGGCAAAGAAGCGCGGGCGGGCCTCCTCGGCGCCCATATACCCCATAGAGTATAGATGAACGAAGGCCGACACGGTCGTGACGACGATCAACATCACCGCGGTCAGCCGGTCGACGCGGATTGCCCAATCAACCTGGAGATCACCCGAACCGATCCACTGGAAGAGCAGAACCCGCGAAGTCTCGGCTTCGAGTGTGAAGAACGCGATCCAAGAGAGCGCCGCACAGATGAAGAGAACGACCGTGGGAATGATCATTGCCGCGCGTTCGCCGATTTGCCGGTGCAAAAATCCTGCGACAAGAGCGGCGAAGAGCGGCAGTAACAGGATCGCGGTATACATACCCGTCAGCCCTTCATCATGTTGACGGCTTCGACATCGATCGTGCCCCGGTTTCGGAAGAAACAGACGAGGATGGCCAAGCCGATAGCGGCTTCGGCGGCGGCAACCGTGAGCACGAAGAGCGTGAAGACCTGACCGACCAGATCGCCGAGATGCGCTGAGAAAGCCACTAGATTGATGTTTACCGCGAGCAGCATCAGCTCAATCGACATCAAAATGACGATCACATTCTTCCGATTGAGGAAGATCCCAAAGATGCCAATTACGAACAGGAGGGCGGCGACAAATAGATAGGCCTCGATACCGACGCCGCCGATGGGTGTCTCGCTCATGAGCTGCTCCTTAGACGCCTTGGCCGGGTTTGACGTCTTTCAGTTCAACCGACTGTTCGCGGGTGCGATACATTTGGTCGAGAACGTTTTGTTTTTTCACGCCTTCACGCGTGCGAAGCGTCAAAACAATGGCGCCGATCATCGCCACCAATAGGATCAAACCCGACGCCTGGAACGCATAGATATATCGGTCATACAAAATCCGGCCGATGGCGTGGGTGTTCCCGACCTCTTCGGGCGCGGGGATCGCAGCAGCGCGAGCGGCCGGCGCGGCCTCCGCTAACGACCAATGCCCGTAGACGAGGCCAAATTCAACAATGAGTACCGTGCCGATCATCGCGCCAATGGGCAAATAGTCCGTAAATCCACGCTTTAGCGCGGCAAAGTCCACGTCTAGCATCATGACGACAAAGAGAAACAGCACCGCGACCGCGCCCACATAGACGATGATCAGGAGCATGGCCACGAACTCGGCGCCCAGTAAGACCATCAAACCGGCCGCCGAAAAGAACGCGAGGATCAGCCACAGCACCGAATGCACTGGGTTGCGCGCCAATACCACAAAAAGCGCGGACAGGACCGCAACCGTCGAGAACACGTAAAAGGCCAGAGCTGTCAGGGTCATGGGTCTATCCGTCACAATCGCTTAGCGATAGGGGGCGTCGAGTTCGAGATTACGAGCGATCTCACGCTCCCACCGATCGCCATTCGCCAGCAACTTGTCCTTATTATAGTAAAGCTCTTCACGGGTTTCGGTTGCGAATTCAAAGTTCGGCCCCTCAACGATTGCGTCGACCGGGCAAGCTTCCTGACAAAAGCCGCAATAGATGCACTTTGTCATGTCGATGTCATAGCGGGTCGTCCGCCGCGAGCCGTCCTCGCGCGGCTCTGCCTCGATCGTGATCGCCTGCGCGGGACAGATCGCCTCACACAATTTGCAAGCGATGCAGCGCTCCTCGCCATTGGCATAGCGGCGCAGCGCGTGCTCGCCACGGAACCGTGGCGAAAGTTTCCCCTTCTCAAAAGGATAGTTGATAGTCGGCTTGGGTTTGAAAAAGTACTCCATGCCGACCCGAAAACCGGCGATAAAGTCCTTCATGAGGAAGTATCCGAGTGCGCGGTCGAGTGCGAATGCCATCGTCTCACACCTTCTTGTCTGAGGGAGCGGGGATCAGGGACTGCCGAGCGAACGTCTCAAAGGTCGTTGCGGACCGGGCTGCGCCAATCCGCAGCCGCATGCAAAGCTCCATCGCTTAGCCCCCGGTCGCGAAGCGAGCATAACCCACCACGTCGTACTTTGCGAGGAAGGCCGAGATCACAACCCAACCGAGCGACATGGGCAGGAAGACCTTCCAGCCGAGGCGCATCAACTGGTCATAGCGATAACGCGGTACGATCGCCTTTACCATCGCGAAGAGGAAGAAGAAAAACACGATCTTGAGCACCATCCAGAGGACGCCGTCCGGCAGTCCCGGGATCGGCGAGAGCCACCCGCCCATGAACAGAATGGACATCAACGCGCACATCATCACGATCGACATGTATTCGCCGATCATGAACAGCAGATAGGGCGTCGACGAATACTCGACCTGATATCCAGCCACCAGTTCACTTTCGGCTTCGGGCAAATCGAAGGGCGGGCGATTGGTCTCCGCGAGCGCCGAAACAAAGAAGATCACGAACATCGGAAAGTGCGGCAGCCAATACCAGGAGAAGAGCCCCCATTCGCCGTCTTGCGCCGCGACGATTGCTGAGAGGTTGAGCGAGCCCGTCGAAATCAAGACCCCGATGATGATCAGGCCGATCGAGACTTCGTAAGACACCATTTGCGCCGCAGACCGAAGCGAGCCGAGGAACGGATACTTTGAGTTGGACGCCCAGCCGCCCATTATTATGCCATAGACCTGCAGCGACGACACGGCGAAGATGTAGAGGATCCCGACATTCAGGTCCGACACCACCCAGCCATCGGCGAAGGGGATCACTGCCCAGGCAATTGTCGCGAGCGTGAAGGTCACGAGCGGCGCGAGGAGGAACACCGCCCGGTCGGCGCCGGCGGGGATCACGATCTCCTTAAGCACGAATTTGCCGAAATCCGCGAAGCTTTGCAGCAGACCGAACGGACCGACCACGTTCGGTCCGCGGCGGAGCTGCACCGCAGCCCAAACCTTCCGGTCCATCAGAAGCAAGAAGGCGAGGCTGACGAGCACCGAGACTGTCACCACCAGGCATTGCGCCAGGATTATGACGAAAGTCCCGAAATCGCTGTCGAAAAAGTCGGTCACGCGCGTCTCCTCATTCCGCGGCCATCGGCCGCTCGCGCTCGGCCGCGAGGCGGGAGAGCTCGGCAAGCACCTTGCTGGCCCGCGCGACGGGGTTGGTCAAGAACCGATCGGTCACCGTCGTGCGGAGGGTGTCGGTGCCGGCGGGTCCGGCGGGCACCGGCTGCCAGGCGGTCTCCGCGATCCGGTCGAGTTGCGCAAGATGCGGATGCTCGGCGAAAAGCCGGCTCCGCAACGCCTCAAGGCTGTCGAAGGGCAGCGTCCGGTCGAGCGCACCCGAGAGCGCCCGCAGGATCGCCCAGTCTTCGCGTGCATCGCCCGGCGGGAACCCGGCCCGGAGCGCCATCTGCACCCGGCCTTCGGTGTTCACGTAAATCCCCGGCTGTTCCGGATAGGCCGCCCCCGGCAAGATCACATCGGCGCGATGGGCGCCCCGGTCTCCGTGATGGCCGTGATAGACCACGTACGGCCCCGCGGGGATGTCGATCTCGTCGGCCCCGAAATTGTAGACCACAGCGGCGCCGTCGATCGCACCGGTCACGCCGCCCGGATGCGCAAAGCCCACATCCATCGCGCCGACGCGTCCCGCTGCCGTGTGGAGCACCAGAAGCTTGGCGCCGAGGCGCTCGGCAAGCGCCATGCTCTGGCCGAGGATCGCTGCCCCATCCGGCCGGGCGAGCGCGCCTTGACCGACGATCACGATTGCCGGTCCGTCGAGCGTCGCAACCGCCGTCAGCGCGTCCGCGCCGGTCCCGAGATGCGCATAGGGGTAGGTGAGATCCACCGCCTCGCCGATCAGCGCGACCTCGCCGCCCGCGAGCCAAGCCTTGCGGATCCGGCTGTTGAGCACGGGCGCCTCGGCCCGCGGATCCGTGCCCACGAGGAGGATGTTGCGCGCCGTGTCGATTTCCTCGATGCGCGCCGTGCCCACATAGCCCGAGCGATTGCCGATCGGCAGCTCTGCCCCGTCCTGACGGCAGTCGTAGCGATCCGACCCGAGGCCTTTGAGGAGCGTCTTGAGCGCCCAGACCGGCTCGACGGGCACGAGATCGCCCGCAATCGCCGCCACCCGGTCGCCGGCGGCGTCCACCTTCTCGCGGATCGCAGCGAACGCCTCGGCCCAGGAGACCGGGCTCAGCCGCCCGTCGCGGCAGAGATAGGGCCGGTCGAGCCGTTGCCGCGCGAGGCCGTCCACCGCCTGCCGGGTGCGGTCCGAGATCCATTCCTCGTTCACACCATCATGGTTGCGCGGCAAGATCCGCATCACAGCCCGCCCCCGCGTGTCGATCCGGATGTTCGAGCCGAGCGCGTCCATCGCGTCGATCGATTGGGTCTTGGTCAGTTCCCAGGGACGGGCGGTGAATGCATAGGGTTTGTTCGTCAGCGCGCCCACCGGGCAGAGATCGACCACGTTGCCCTGCATCTCGGACTTCATGATCTCACCCAGATAATTGGTGATCTCGCTGTCCTCGCCGCGGCCGGTCTGGCCGAGCTCGGCGACGCCGGCCACCTCGGTGATGAACCGCACGCAGCGGGTGCACGAGATGCAGCGGGTCATATGCGTCTCGACGAGCGGCCCCAGATCCGGGTCGAGCACGGCGCGCTTCGGCTCGCGAAACCGCGAAAAATCGACCCCGTAGGCCATGGCCTGGTCCTGCAGGTCGCACTCCCCTCCCTGGTCGCAGATCGGGCAGTCGAGCGGGTGGTTGATAAGCAGGAACTCCATCACGCCCTCGCGGGCCTTCTTGACCATGGGCGAGTTCGTACGGACCTCGGGCGGCTCGCCGTTCCGTCCACCGCGCAAATCGCGCACCATGAGGTGACACGAGGCGGCAGGTTTGGGCGCGCCAACCGGCTCGACGAGACACATCCGGCAATTGCCGGCGATCGACAGCCGCTCATGGTAGCAAAACCGGGGAATCTCGATGCCGACCTGTTCGCAAGCTTGGATAACTGTGAGGTTCGGGTCGGCCTGAACCTCGGCCCCGTCGATGATGATCGTGCGAAGGTCGCTCATTCTCGTCCTCCTCGGCGCGGCTGAGCGCGCGCAGCATAAGCCCGTTGCACAGCACAATGAGGGCTCGGAGCCGCGGCGTCACCGTGTCACTCCGCCGCCCGGCGATCCCGTCAGCCCTCGACGGTCGGGCAAAAGGCAAAGACGATCCACGCCCTCTGCTGGCGCCGATAGAGCGTGCGCGCGGCCTCGTCGTCCTTCCGGGCGAGGCGCATGGTCTGGCCGTCGACGCAAATCGGCGGCCGCCCGACAATCGCATCGGCAACCTCGACAGCGACGGCGCGATAGGCATCGTCGGCAAAGTTCGCCGCTTCGGGCGGTTCGGATTGCGGAGTGACCGCCATCGGCTCGAAGCGGGCATCGACCGGTACCGTGCCGACCTGCCGCACGGCGATCACCGTCTCGCCGATGATCTCCACATAGCGCACGTTCACGGTGAACCGCTCGTCGCCGTAGGTGACGAGGAACCGCTTCTCCGGATGGCTCTGAGCCGCCTCTCGCGGCGCGACGATGGGGATCGGGCCACCACAGGCCGCCGCTCCGGCAAGACAGAGAAGCGCAAAGCCCGCCGTCCGCAAGCGCGCGGCATGCCGCCAGACCATCAGCCTGCCGCCTCCGCCCCGCCGGTCCGCAGCTCCTGGAGCGGCGCCATCTGCCGAGCGGTGTTCGGCCCCGTCCCGTGATGCGGTTCAGCCATCCGATGCCTCTTCTGCCAAGGCGCGGGCGCCGGGCCATCGGCCCCGCTACGTCACGCCTCGACGATGCCTCGCCACCGCCCTGCACCATGCACAAGAGCGTCGCAACACTTTTCCGGACCGATAGGAGCGCAACCCAGGCCCGAAGCCGCGTCGGTCGGCCCGGTCGGGATCCCGGGCCGGCTTCGGTCACTCGGCGGCGACCGCGGTCACTCGGCCCGTTTTCCGCGCCAGGATCCGATCCTCGATTTCGTCGCGGAAATGTCGGATGAGCCCCTGGATCGGCCAAGCCGCCGCATCGCCGAGCGCACAAATCGTATGGCCCTCGACCTGCTTCGTCACATCGAGAAGCATGTCGATCTCCTCGATCTCTGCCTCTCCCGTGACCATGCGATCCATGACCCGCATCATCCAACCGGTGCCCTCGCGGCAGGGCGTGCATTGGCCGCAGCTCTCATGCTTATAGAATTTCGAAAGCCGCCAGATCGCCTTCACCACATCGGTCGACTGGTCCATGACGATCACGGCGGCCGTGCCGAGTCCCGACTTCTGCTCGCGAAGCCAGTCGAAATCGAGGATGGCATCGTCGCACATGGATTTCGGCAGAAGCGGGACCGACGAACCGCCCGGGATCACCGCCTTTAGATTGTCCCAACCGCCGCGCACGCCGCCGCAATGGGTGTCGATCAATTCGCGGAGCGGGATCGACATCGCCTCTTCGACGACGCAGCGCCGGTTCACATGGCCCGAGATGGCGAAGATCTTCGTGCCGGTGTTGTTCGGCCGGCCGATCCCCGCGAACCAGTCCGCCCCGCGGCGCAATATGGTCGGCACGACAGCGATCGATTCGACGTTGTTCACCGTGGTCGGGCAGCCGTAAAGCCCGACGCCGGCCGGGAAAGGCGGCTTGAGACGCGGCATGCCTTTCTTGCCCTCGAGGCTCTCGAGCAGCGCCGTCTCCTCCCCGCAAATATAGGCGCCGGCTCCGTGCACCAGATAGCAGTCAAAATCCCACCCCGACTTCGCCGCATCGGCGCCGAATAGCCCAGCCTCATAGCATTCGTCGATCGCCGCCTGCAGGCACTCGCGCTCGCGGATGTATTCGCCGCGAATATAGATGTAACACGCATGCGCTCCCATCGCGAAGGCGGCGATCAAACAGCCTTCGAGCAGCGTATGCGGGTCGTGGCGCATGATCTCCCGGTCCTTGCAAGTACCAGGCTCGGATTCGTCCGCGTTCACCACGAGGTAATGGGGTCGCCCGTCCGACTCCTTCGGCATAAAGGACCATTTGAGACCCGTGGGGAACCCGGCCCCGCCGCGCCCGCGCAGCCCCGAATTCTTGATCTCGTCGATGATGCCCGCCCGACCTTTGGCGATGAGTTCAGACGTGCCTTGCCAGTGGCCGCGCGCCCGCGCTCCTGCGAGCGAGCGATCTTGCATCCCGTAGAGGTTAGTAAAGATCCGGTCTTTGTCCGCGAGCATCAGCTGCCTCCGCTATCGGTCGCGAGGGATTTGGCCTGCGCGACCCAGTCGTCGCGCACGATCCGGCCCTTGAAGCCCTCGAGATTGTAATCGACCCAGGCGACCTCCCGGTCGCTCCAGGCGGCGATCTGGTCGAAATGGAAAACGCCGAGCGCGTGGAGCATTCCCTCGAGCTTGGGCCCGACGCCCTTGATGCGTTGCAGATCGTCCGCACCCTCGGGCCGTGCGGTCGCGAGCAACGTCGGTTTGTCCTCCGCCGAAGGCACTGCGGGGGCCGCGGTCGAGACGGGCTCGGGCGGGTCCGCCGCGATGTCTGTCGATGGTGGACGGGCGAGGGTCTCCGCATCGCGGAGCGCAGCCTGAGCCTCCCGTTCGCCGGGGCCAGGCTCGGGCGGCGTCGGCTCGTGTCGGGGCGCGGGGCCCGCCGGATGCGCACGGCCGATCAGATGCTGTGTCGCCGTCGCCTCGGTCCCGTCGATGCGCTTCACCGTGTCGCCGAGCGCGGTCGCCAGCGCCACTGCGCCATTCGCGCCCTCCGCCCTCGGAAACGCAAGCGTCGTCGCCCCGCCCTCGGGTTCTGACGCGAAGCGGCCGTTCTGCGGCCCGGGCGTCGGCACCTCACCGCGGGCAAACGCATCGAGGATTGCAGCGAGGCTCTCCTCGGTCAAATCCTCATAGTAGTCCTTGCCGATTTGGGCCATGGGTGCGTTCGCGCAAGCGCCGAGGCACTCGACCTCTTCCCAGGAGAACTTGCCGTCGGACGAGATCTCATGCGGGCGCTTGGCGATTTTCTCTTTGCAAACCCGGATCAGATCTTCGGCGCCGCAAATCATGCAAGACGTCGTCCCGCAGACCTGCACATGGGCGACCGAGCCCACCGGGCGGAGCTGAAACATAAAATAGAACGTCGCGACCTCGAGCACGCGGATCTGCTCCATGCCAAGCATCCGCGCGACTTCCTCGATCATGGGCCGCGAGATCCAGCCCTCTTGTTCTTGCCCGCGCCACAGCAGCGGGATCACGGCCGAAGCCTGCCGCCCCTGCGGATATTTCGCGATCTGCGCCTCGGCCCACGCGGCATTGGCCGGGGTAAAGGCGAAACTCGCGGGCTGTTCGTGATGCAGTCTGCGCAGGCTCACCGGTCGATCTCCCCAAAGACGATGTCGAGCGAGCCGAGAACCGCCGAGACGTCTGCCAGCATGTGACCGCGGCAGATATGATCCATCGCCGCCAGATGCGGATAGCCAGGCGCACGCAGTTTGACTTTGTAGGGCTTATTGGTGCCGTCGGAGACGAGGAACACGCCGAATTCGCCCTTCGGCGCCTCGCCAGCCGCATAGACCTCGCCCGCGGGCACCCGGAAGCCTTCGGTGTAGAGCTTGAAGTGGTGGATGAGTGCCTCCATCGAGGCCTTCATCTCTCCCCGCTTCGGCGGCGCCACCTTGCCGTCCTCGGTCATGACGGGCTGGCCCCGGCACTCCCGCAGCTTCTCGATGCACTGTCGCATGATCTTCACGCTCTCGCGCATCTCCTCCATGCGGCAAAGATAGCGATCGTAGCAGTCGCCGTTCTTGCCGACAGGAATTCGGAATTCCATCTCGTTATAGCACTCATACGGCTGTGCCCGGCGAAGATCCCACGCCCAGCCCGAGCCGCGGACCATGACGCCCGAGAAGCCCCAGGCCTGCGCCTCCTCGACGGTGACCGTGGCGATATCGACATTGCGCTGTTTGAAGATCCGGTTGTCGGTCAACAGCTCCTCGAGATCGTCGCAGACCTCGAGAAACGGATCACACCACGCCTCGATATCGTCGATCAGATCCTCGGGGAGATCGAGATGCACCCCGCCCGGGCGGAAATAGGCCGCGTGAAGCCGCGCCCCGCAGGCGCGCTCGTAGAAGATCATCAGCTTCTCGCGCTCTTCGAACCCCCAGAGCGGCGGGGTGAGCGCGCCCACATCCATTGCCTGGGTTGTCACGTTCAAGAGATGCGACAGGATCCGGCCGATCTCGCAGAAGAGCACCCGGATGAGCTGCGCCCGCCGCGGCACCTCGCAGCCCACGAGTTTCTCGATCGCCATGCACCAGGCATGCTCCTGGTTCATCGGCGAGACGTAATCGAGCCGGTCGAGATAGGGCAGGTTCTGTAGATAGGTGCGGCTCTCCATCAGCTTCTCGGTCCCGCGATGGAGAAGCCCCACATGCGGGTCTACCCGGTCGACCACCTCGCCGTCGAGCTCGAGCACCATGCGGAGCACGCCGTGTGCGGCCGGGTGCTGTGGGCCGAAATTGATGTTGAAGTTCCGGATCCGCTGCTCTGCGGTCAGGATGTCTTGGGTGCCGTCCATGATCGGTGCCTCCGTGCCACAGCCGGCGTTCAGACCGCCGGGCCGTCGGCGACGCGGAAAATCTTGGCGATGATCCGCCACTCGCCGTCGAGCTTCAGGAAATCGAGATAATCGGTGTAACGCCGCGGCGGAACCGCGACCGAGAGCGTCACATGCGCCATCTCGGGCCCGGCCACGTGCACGGCTTCGATCTGCACATCGGTCGCTCCGTCGAGCGGGGCGCGGCTGCCGACACGCGCGAGGAAATGCGCGCGCGGCCATTCGATGAGTGCGCCGTCTTGGCTTGCGTAAAGATGCGACGAGGGATGGAAAATCGCCTCGAGCGCGGCAGTGTCTGCGCGGTGAAGCGCGTCTGCATAGGCCCGGGCTTGGGCCGCCACCTCTGCCTCTGCGATCTCAAGCGGGTCTTGTCCGTCCATGTCAGCCTCCCATCCGCCGCGTATCCCCCGGCCAAGGCCGGAAGGCGAGCACCCAGAGCAACACCACAGCCCCCAGCGGAACCAAGGCCACAAACGCCCAAAGACGGTCGAGACCCGCCCGCGGCAGGAGGTGCCAAAAGGCGAGCACGTTCACGACGGTGATCGCGATCCCCAGAAGCAACATCACCGGATCAGCCGCCTGTCTTCTCATCACCAGGCAGCACGTATTTGGCGCCCTCCCACGGCGAGAGGAAATCGAAGGTCCGATACTCCTGCACGAGCTTCACGGGCTCGTAGACCACGCGCTTTGCGGTCTCGTCATAGCGGACCTCGGTGTATCCGGTGGTCGGGAAATCCTTGCGCAGCGGATGCCCGCGGAACCCGTAATCCGTCAGAAGTCGGCGCAGATCCGGGTGCCCCGAAAACAGCACGCCGTACATGTCGAAGACCTCGCGCTCGTACCAGTTTGCCGACGGATGGACCCCGGTGATCGACGGGACGACGTCCTCTTCGCCGCAGACGAGCTTGACCCGAACCCGCGCGTTCTGGCGCATGGAGAGAAAGTGATAGACCAGCTCGAACCGGGCTTCGCGTGCGGGATAATCGACCGCCGTGATGTCGATGAGCGTCGTGAAAGTGCAGGCCGGGTGGTCCCGCAAATGCGCCACCAAGGGCTGGATGCCCGAGGGCGTCGTCGTGACGGTGAGCTCGCCCCGCTCCACGGCCCACCCGTCCACCTCGTCGGGGCGCGCCGCCGCGATCAATTCGCCGAGATCCATCAGGTCGTCGGACATCGAGGTCTCCCAATCCGTGCGGGCGGGACGTCCGGTCCCGCGGTCATTCAACGAACGATGGTGCCGGTGCGGCGGATCTTTCTCTGGAGCTGCAACAGCCCGTAGAGCAACGCCTCTGCCGTCGGCGGGCATCCGGGCACGTAGATATCTACCGGCACGACGCGGTCACAGCCGCGCACCACCGAATAGCTGTAGTGATAATAGCCCCCGCCGTTCGCGCAGGAGCCCATGGAGATCACGTAACGCGGCTCCGGCATTTGGTCGTAGACCTTACGGAGTGCGGGCGCCATTTTGTTCGTCAAGGTCCCGGCGACGATCATCACGTCGGACTGACGCGGCGAGGCGCGCGGCGCGATGCCAAACCGCTCGAGATCATAGCGCGGCATCGACGTCTGCATCATCTCAACCGCGCAGCAGGCGAGGCCGAAGGTCATCCACATCAACGATCCGGTGCGCGCCCAGTTGATCAGATCGTCCGCGGTCGTCAGCAGAAAGCCTTTGTCGGCCAGTTCGTCCGACAGGTTTCGCGCGAGCACCTCTTTGTCGGCACCGGCGGCGATGGCCCCGGCAGGCGCGGTCGTGGCGGTCACTCCCATTCGAGCGCTCCCTTCTTCCATTCATAGGCGAAGCCGACGGTGAGGACCCCGAGGAAGACCATCATCGACCAGAACGCGACATCCGAGAGCCCGCCAAAGGCTGCGGCCCAAGGAAACAGCATCGCGATTTCCAGATCGAAGATGTTGAAGAGAATGGCGACCATGTAGAAGCGCACGTCGAACTTCATCCGCGCATCGTCGAACGCGTTGAAGCCGCATTCATAGGCGCTGACCTTCTCTGCGTCCGGGTTGCGCACCGCGATGATCCCGGCGGCAAGGATCAGAATCAGGCCGAGCCCGATGGCGATCCCGAGGAAAATCAGGATGGGCAAGTATTCC
>JBHJGX010000038.1:0-52498 GCA_050331395.1 Paracoccaceae bacterium | reverse complement strand
ACCCCCCCCGTTCACCCCCCTTCCCGGTCTGGGTCCGATTGGCCCCCCCAGCGTCGGGGGGGGTCGCGCCCCCCCTGCTTCCCCCCTGGCTGGGGGGGCCTTCCGCGGGGCTCAGTCGCTCTTGCGCTCCCACGCGCCGCGTTTGCGGTAAAGCGTCGAGGGGCTGACATCGAGAACCCGGGCCGCCTTGGGGATCGAGCCATCGCAAACGGAGATCGTGGTCTCGATGAATTGCCGCTCCAAGTCCGCAAGCGGCATCCCAACGAGCGACCGCAACATCGCGTCGCGCCGGTCTTCGGGAGCGTGATGACCGTTCGCCCCCTCCGGATCCGCCTCGATGGGCGCGGGCTCTTCGGGACGCGAGGTCAGCTCTTCGGGCAACATCTCGAGCGTGACCTCTTCGCCGTCGTGCAACACCGCGACGTTTCGCAACACGTTTTGAAGTTCGCGGACGTTCCCCGGCCACGAATAGGCGAGGAAGCGCTGCCGAACCGGGTCGGAGAGGCGTTTAAAGCTCCGCCCCTCCTCTTCGGCGAAATGCCCGAGCAAAACCTCCGCGATCCGGATCACGTCGCTTCCGCGCTCTCGGAGCGGCGGAAGGTGGATCGGCACGACATGGAGCCGATAGTACAAGTCTTCGCGGAAGCGCCCGGCGCGAACCTCGGCGGCCGGGTCACGGTTCGTGGCGCAGACAATGCGCACATCGACTTTTTGCGCCTCGGTCGCGCCGACGGGCTGGATCATCGAGGTCTGCAAAAACCGCAACAACTTGGTCTGCAGCGCAAGGTCCATCTCGCAGATCTCGTCGAGAAAGAGCGTGCCACCATCGGCGACCGCTGCGGCGCCCCTCTTGTCGACCAACGCGCCCGTGAAAGAGCCTCTCAGATGCCCGAACAACTCCGATTCGAGCAAGTCGCGGGGGATCGCCCCACAATTCACGGGAACGAATGGCCCGCGATTTCTGATCGAAAGATCGTGGATCGACTGGGCGCAAACTTCTTTCCCAGTGCCGCTTTCGCCGGTGATAAATACAGTGGCCGTCGACCGGGCAATGTTCTGCACCATGGCGTAGATCCGGCGCATGGCCGGCGAGACGCCGATGAAGCCGCCGAACCCGTCGGTATTGCTCAGATCTTCCGCTGCGGGTGCGGGTTCACGCGCCTCTTGTTTCAGTTGCAGTGCCGCGTTCTCGACCGCGCCGAGCAGCCGCCGCTCGTCGAACGGCTTGACCAAAAAGTCGAAGGCACCGCCGCGCATCGCTTCGACCGCCCGATTGATCGATCCGTTCGCAGTAATGACCACGACTTTTGCGGTCGGGTCGCTCGCTCTGATCTTCGCAAGCACCGTCAGGCCGTCTTCGTCCGGCAACACGAGATCGAGCAGCACCAACCGTTGCCGCTGCTCTTCATAGCTGCGTAAGGCGCCCTTCGCGTTGAAGGCGCACTCGACCGAATAGCCAGCCTTGGTCAAGATCGACTTGTAGAGAGTAGAAAGTGACTTTGTGTCTTCGACCAACAAGACGGCGTCGGAATACTCCGGCGACATGGCTCACCTTTGCCTTTCGCCCCGCACGAAGTCTTCCACAGCCTCGAGTTCGACTAGAAGAGCGGGGGCGTCACGCTTCACGCGAGTTATGTCACCGGTATGGACGGCAGAATTAAGGCATTCTGATGCATTTTGCAAAGCGGTTGCCCCAATTGTCCCGCCGAGCGCGATCAACACGTGCGTTGCCCGTCGGATCGCATCGAGATCGGGGGCCGTGAGCGCTTCGGCAATCGCCTCGCGGGCGGCCCCAAGGTCTTCCTCCAGGCGCTCGAGGAGCTCGCCCATCACCTCCTCGCCGACCGCTGCGGCAAGTTCCGCCAGCACCGCCCGATCGATCGTGCCGGGCCCGCCCGCCGTCTCGCTCGGCGTGCCATGCGCCGGCCCGCCCGCGGCCTCGAAGACCGGCTCGGGCTGCAACGATGTGGGCAACTGCATCGAGATCTGTGCCTGGCGGTGGACGACATAGCTGAGGATCGTCTGGCCCAGGTCTTCAATCGACAGTATCGGCTTCGCGATCACGCCGTCGGCGCCCGCTTTGTCGATCTCGGCCCGGTGCTCCCGCATCACATAGGCCGTGAGCGCGATGAGCGGCATGCCAGCCTGTTCCCCGGCGCCCGCCCGGATGTGCCGGATCACTTCGGTCCCGGGCATTTTCGGCATCTCGATGTCGATCAAGCCCACATCGAAACGTTGGGTCCGCACCAGTTCGAGCGCAGCCTCGCCGTCGCTCGCCAAGCTGACGGTCGCGCCGAGGCTCTCAAGCATTTGCAATGCGACGAGTTGGTTGGTCGGGTTGTCCTCGGCCAGGAGAATATGCAGACCGCTGAGCGTCATGGCCGCCTCTCAGATGCGCCGGGGCGGTTTCGGCTCAAAAAACGCTACGCCACGCGATAATACGAGCGGATCGATCCCGCGCCAATCCGCCCAAACGACAGCGTCCCACCCGCTACCGCCGCATATGTCGATGAAAGCGCGAATGACTGTCAAGCCACTCCCGCACCGGCTGCGCCTGGATCAGGCCGGACGGGGGAACCCGTAAGCGCCAAGCGTAGCGCCGATCTCCGTGAGAATGGCCGGATCGTCGATGGTCGCCGGCATCTTAAAGTCTTGACCGTTCGCGATTTTTACCATGGTCCCACGCAGGATCTTGCCCGAGCGCGTCTTCGGCAGCCGGTCTACGACGACCGCGTCTTTGAAGGCGGCGACGGGTCCGATCTCCTGCCGAACGAGGCCAACGCACTCCTTCACGATCTCGTCATGCGGACGGTTGCAGCCTTTGTTGAGGCAGAGGAACCCCATCGGCACCTGCCCTTTGAGCGCGTCGTCGACACCTATCACGGCGCATTCCGCCACATCCGGGTGGTTCGCCAGCACCTCCTCCATCGCGCCCGTCGAGAGCCGGTGCCCGGCCACGTTAATCACGTCATCGGTCCGCGCCATGATGAAGAGGTAGCCGTCCGCATCCATCATCCCCGCGTCGCCGGTCTCGTAAAAGCCCGGAAAGGTGGTGAGATAGGATTTTTGGTATCGGGCATCCGCGTTCCAGAGCGAGGAAAGCGTCCCCGGCGGCAGCGGCAGGCGAATGGCGATGGCGCCGAGCGTCCCGGCCGGCACCTCGTGCCCGGCATCGTCCAGGATCCGAACGTCATATCCCGGCATCGCAACCGTGGGCGAGCCCGCCTTGATCGGCATGAGCTCGAGGCCGAAAGGGTTCGCCGCGATGGCATATCCAGTCTCGGTTTGCCACCAATGATCAATCACCGGCACTTTCAGATTGTTCGCGGCCCAGTGGAGCGTGTCCGGGTCGCAGCGTTCCCCGGCGAAGAAAAGCGCCTCGAGTGTCGGCATCGGATAGTTGGCGATTTCCTCGGCCTTGGGATCATCCCGTTTGATCGCCCGAAAGGCTGTGGGCGCGGTGAACAGGATCTTGACGCGATGCTCGGAGATCACCCGCCAGAACGTGCCCGCATCCGGCGTGCCGACCGGCTTGCCTTCGAAGACCACGGTCGTCGAGCCGGTCAAGAGCGGCGCATAGACGATGTAGGAATGGCCGACGACCCAGCCGACATCCGAGGCCGCCCAAAAGACGTCGCCCGGCCCCGCGCCATAGATGTTGGTCATGGTCCAGAGGAGCGCCACCATGTGCCCGCCAGACGGCCGGAGCACGCCTTTCGGCGCACCGGTGGTCCCAGAGGTATAAAGGATATAGAGCGGGTCCGCGCCGCCCACGGGCGCACACGGCGCCGGCGCCGCGCCTGCCTGGAGCGCGTACCAGTCGACGTCCCGCCCCTCGACAAGCGTGGCCACCGCTTGCGGGCGTTGGAAAACGACGCAGAAGGCGGGCGTGTGGCTCGCTTGCTCGATCGCCTGATCGATGAGGGGTTTGTACTTCACCACGCGACCGGGCTCGATCCCGCAGGAGGCGGCGATTACGGCTTTCGGGGTGCAATCGTCGATGCGCACGGCGAGCTCATGCGCCGCGAACCCCCCGAAGACCACCGAATGGACCGCCCCGAGGCGGGCGCAGGCGAGCATGGCCACCAGCGCCTCTGGGACCATGGGCATGTAGATGATGACCCGGTCGCCCTTTTCGATGCCGCGGGCCGCGAGGCCGCCGGCGAGCCGGGCAACCCGGTCGCGCAGGTCTCGATAGCTTATGGTTTGTTTGGTGCCGGTGACGGGGCTGTCGTGAATGATCGCGATCCGGTCGCCGTGGCCCGCCTCCACGTGGCGGTCGACGCAGTTCCAGCAGGTATTGGCGACGCCGTCTGCGAACCAGCGGTAGAAGGGGGCGCGGCTGTCGTCGAGGGCTTTGCTCGGCGGCTCGATCCAGTCGACGGTCTTGGCCGCCTCCATCCAAAATGCCTCCGGATCCGACTGCCAGGACTTGTAAAGATCGGAAAAGGCTCCCATCGCGCAACCTCCTGTCCTACCGGGGACGCCCCCCGGAATTATTTTTCGCCATGAGGGACCGCCCACGGCCCGACGTCAAGTCCCGGGGCCGCGCTGCTGCGCCCGACCTTCGGTCTCGCTTGCCGTCTCAGGCGTATTTGGTCACCGGGGTCCCGGCGAGTGCGGCGATGTTCAACAGCCCCCGCGCCGTGACCGATGGCCCGACGATGTGCGCCTTGTTGCCCATGCCCATCAGGATCGGCCCGATTTCAAGCCCGCCGACGAGCTGTTTGAGGATGTTCCGCGAGCCCGACGCCGCATCGACGCTCGCGAAGATCAGGCAGTTTGCGGCGCCCTCCATCCGGCTGTTGGGAAAGATCCGCCGGCGAAGCTCGGGGTTGAGGGCATGATCCGCGTGCATTTCGCCCTCGAATTCGAAATCGACCCCGCGGAGTTCCAGGATCTCGAGAGCGGTCCGCATGGTGCGACCTGACAGGGTATCGAGGCTGCCGAAGACCGAATGGCTGAGAAGCGCGATCTTCGGCTCGATGCCAAAGCGTCGGACGTGCCGTGCGGCGCCGATTGCCGTCTCGGCAATCTGCTCGGGCGTCGGTTCCGGGTGCACCTGACTGTCGGCGATGAAGATCACGCCTTGCTCGAGGATGACCGTCGAGAGCGCACCCACCGGTTTGAGCCGACCGCCCTTGCCGTCGGGCAGCCCCGCGAGGATCTGTTCCACATAGTTGAGGTGCCACAGATACTGCCAGAACGCGCCGCAGATCAGGCTTTCCGCATCGCCCCGTCGGACCATGATCGCGCCGATTGCGGTGGTGTTGGTGCGCAGGATCGTGCGCGCGAGGTCGGGCGTCACGCCTTTGCGCTCCATGATCCGGTGATACTCGGTCCAATAGTCCTTATAGCGGGGATCGCTCTCGGGGTTGCAGATCTCGAAATCCACGCCGGGCTTCAGCGGGATCCCCGCCTGATCGAGGCGGAGCGTGATGACCTCGGGCCGTCCGATCAGGATCGGTTGGTCGATCCCCTCCTGGATCATCGACTGGGCGGCATGGAGCACCCGCTCGTCCTCGCCCTCTGCGAATGCGATGCGCCGCTGTGCCGTCCGGGCCGCCTCGAAGACAGGCTTCATCAGCATCGAACTGCGGAACACCGAATGATCGAGCTTGGCGCGATAATCCTCGAGATCCGCGATCGGGCGCCGAGCGACCCCGGTCTTGCAAGCGGCGATCGCGACCGCCGAGGCGACTTGACCGAGAAGCCGCGGGTCGAAGGGCTTCGGAATGAGGTAATCGCGGCCGAAGACCATGCGCTCGCCCTGATAGGCGGCGGCGGTTTCCGCGGCGGCGGTCTGCCGGGCGAGATCGGCAAGCGCCTCGGCGCAGGCGACCTTCATCTCCTCGTTAATCTGAGTCGCCCCGCAATCGAGCGCCCCACGGAAGATGAACGGGAAGCAGAGGACGTTGTTCACCTGGTTCGGATAATCCGACCGGCCCGTCGCGACGATGGCGTCGGGGCGGATCTCTTGCGCGTCGTCGGGCCAGATCTCCGGCACCGGATTGGCCAGCGCAAAGATCACCGGATCGGGCGCCATGCGGGCCACCATCTCGGGCCGCAGCACGCCCGCCGCCGAAAGGCCGAGGAACATATCCGCGCCCACGATCTGCTCCTCGAGCGGGCCCGCCCCCTCTGGCTGGGCATACCGGCCCTTAAACGGGTCGAGCCCCGCGCGGCCCTCGTAGACGAGCCCGTCGATGTCGTAGAGGAAAACGTTCTCGCGCCGGAGCCCGAGATCCTGAAGGAGATTGAGACAGGCGATCCCAGCCGCGCCGCCGCCCGTAGAGACCAGCTTAATGTCCTCGATCTTCTTGCCCGAGATGAAGAGCGCATTGATCACCGCGGCCGCGACGACAATTGCCGTCCCGTGCTGGTCGTCGTGAAAGACCGGGATGGCCATGCGCTCTTTGCAGATGCGCTCGACTTCGAAACAGGCGGGCGCGCCGATATCTTCCAGGTTCACCGCACCGAAAGTGGGCTCGAGGGCAATGACGATCTCGGCGAGGCGCACGGGATCGAGCTCGTTCACCTCGATGTCGAAGCCGTCGATATTCGCGAATTTCTTGAAGAGGGCGACCTTGCCCTCCATCACGGGCTTCGAGGCGGCGGCACCGATATTGCCGAGGCCGAGAACCGCGGTGCCGTTCGTGATGACCGCGACCCGGTTCGCCTTGCCCGTGTAGACGAAGGCGAGGTCGGGATCGTCTTTGATCCGGAGGCAGGCTTCGGCCACGCCGGGCGAGTAGGCGAGTGACAGATCCCGCTGCGTCGCCATGGGCTTGGTCACCCGGATCGCGAGCTTTCCCGGTTGCGGCTCGCGGTGATAGATCAGCGCCGCCTCGCGGAGCGTGTCGTCCTTCGCCTGGCTCATGCCTCCCCCTCGCGTTTCTTTTTGGGCGGCACAGGGCCGCGATCCCCGCCTCGCTGGCGGTGGATTAAAAAAGCATAAGGAGAGACGAGCGGAAAGGGCCCGCACGTCGCCGAAACGGTGTCAGCTCATCAGGTCGTCCGGCTGCACGGAAATCAGTTTCTGGACGCGCGCAATCTTGCGCTTCGCAAAGAGCACGTTTGGGATCCGTATGGTCGCTTCCTTGGCGCCGGTCAGGGTCAGCCGCAGATCGCCCGTTCCCAGACCCAAAACCACATGGCGGAAGAGGTCGTCGGCCTGCTGCTCGAAGAGCATGCCGCGGGTGTCGTAACTCTCCTCAGCGCCGCCGATCACTCGTTCTTCGGTCATCTGCCCCGGACGGATCCGCCAAAACCGCATCCGATCGAAGACAAAGACGGATAAGAGCCAGATCACCAATAGCCCGGTGGCAAAGGCGAGGTAGAACCCGACTGTCATGTGGATCGACAAATAGGGAATGAGGGACGCGATATTGTCCCACCAACCGAGCCACGCAAATAGGACGGTCAGGAATGCAGCGGAGACAACGACAAGGGCGGAGTACACACCGCGTAACTGAATGTTTGTGAAGAACACCAACACAAGCAGCAGGAGCGTAAAACCAATGCCGGGCCCTGCGCTCGGATGCATGATCTCGGCGCCGGTTGGATCAAGGTTGACTTCGGTCCCTTGAAAATAGGTCAGGGCTGCGCAGAGATACCCGACCACCCAAGCCGGCCACCAGTAGAGAAGCGGTGAATGACTATAGACAATCAATTCGGGTAAGGTTTCCGGGTCGGGCAAGCGTTGCTCGATCTTGTCGTCTTCGGAAATGTCGGCCGGGTCGTCGGCGGCGGTGTCGCGCTGGTTCAGGGTGGCATCGGTCATGCGGCCTCCTCGGGCTTTGGGGTGCGTCCGAGGAACGCACAGCCGGACCCGATCGATCCCGATGCCGTCAGGGCGGGCCGTTTTTCCAGGGCGCGAGAAGGGCGTGCACGGTTCGGTGCGCGGGCGTCGGCACGCCGAGCTCCGCCCCGATGCGGGCGACCGCGCCCGAGAGCCAGTCGACCTCGAGCCGCTTACCGGCGGCCAAATCGTGGGCGAGCGAGGCGCGCATCGTCCCGGGCAACGCGTCGATGAACCCGGTCACGCGGTCCCTGATCTCGGGGGCGAGCGCGATACCCTTGGCCCGGGCAACGGCGATCGTCTCGTCGAGGAGCATGAGGAAGAGCGCCCAAAGCTCGGGCGGCTGGCGGACCGCGGCCAGATCGCAGCGCCCGCCCGCCGTCACCGCCGAGATTGCCGACAGCGAAACGAATTTGTCCCAAAGCTCCACGCGAAGATCCGGGTGATCCGGGCAGACGATGCCGGCCGCCTCGAAGCGGGCGCGGATCGCAGGGACTGGCGCGCGGTCTTGCCGGCCTTCCCCGTCGCCGAAGGTGTATTTCGCGTGCTCGGTGAATTTTCGGATCGTGCCAGGCGCCGAGATCACGGCCGAAATCCGAGCCGTGCCGATGAGCGCACGCTCGGAGCCATAGCGCGACGCGAGCCGGTCGGGCGCGTCGACGCCGTTCAGAAACGGAAGCGCTACGCCCTCGACGCCCATGAGCGGGGCGATTTGCGCCACGGTTGCATCGAGATCCTGGCCCTTGACCGCGACGACGACGAGATCGACCGCCCCCAGATCTTCGGCCCGGTCCGACGCAGCAGCCGGCCGAAGCGGGTCGAGGGGGGCGCCTTCGGTCTCCTCGAGCACCAGCCCGCGGTCCCGGATCGCCTCGAGATGCGCGCCGCGGGCGAGGATGGCGACCTCCGCCCCGTCTGCGATCAAGCGGTAGGCGAGATATCCTCCGACGCCGCCCGCGCCGACGATCGCGATCCGCATAGTCCCCTCCACCACAGATTTCGCAGAACGCCAAAAGCCACGGGGCTCGCCCAACTGCAAGCCCCGTGGCGTCTCTTCAGATTAAGATGCCGGCCGCTCAGGCCGACGTTCCTCAGGCCCGGCGGCGCGAGACCGCGGCGACCGCGACAAGGCCCGACAACAGCAGAAGCGCCGGAGCCGGCAGCGGGATGTTGTTTACAATGACTTCCGGCGTGGTGTCATCAAAAACGATTGCGCCGTCCAAGAAGAAGTTGCGCGAGTTCAAGACATCACCCGCGAGCACTCCGAAGCGCAATCCGAAGGTATTCACGTTTCCAAAGTCGATACTGATCGCCGCGTTTTCTTGTGCTTCGCTCAGTGTGCCGCTACCGTTCGACAAGCCGCCATTCGGCACGTCCGATACATCTGCGCCGCGAAACCGGATATTACCATCGATAGGATCGACGTCTTGGGTGACCAAGGTCGTCGTAGAAGCCGTAACACGGGCGCGCGAAAGCAGTGTCACCGCCTCACGCTGATTGAAGTCAAGATCGAGCACGCCAATTTCCACGCGCCCGCCAGGATTGGTCAGCGTGGTCGTGCCGGCTTCGACGAACGAAAATTGAAAGTTGGTCGTCAAGTCGACGGTCGTCTCATCGAGGTTGATTTGCCCGAGTTGGCCGAGCGACGTCTCGTTCCGCGCGTCATTGCCCGATTGGAAGCTAGCCGGGCCATCGACAGGAACCACACGCAGGTCGGTGGTGCCGTCACCGAGAATATCCTCGAACGTGATGATTCGTGTCGTGTCGTCGAAGGTTTGACCGCTGAAGTTCAACGGTATCGACACGGCAAGCACCGGCGAAGCGGCGAGTATTACGGCGATAGCTGGCAAAGACTGAATGAGACGCATGACGACCCCCCCGGATGAGTTCAACACCTAAAACTGTGTTGGCCGAACAACCCGGTCTGCGCAACCGTCGGTGAGGCGCAAAGTTGTACCAAATCGGGTTTAGTCGCCGGAACACAGGTCACTCCGCCGCCTCCGGGCGGCGGGCCCCCTCGATGATGTCGAGGATCCGGGCCGCCGCGTCGGGGATGTTCGTGCCCGGCCCGAAGATCGCCTTGACGCCGCGGGCATGGAGAAACTCGTAGTCCTGAGCGGGGATCACGCCGCCGACGATCACATGGACGTCGTCCGCCCCGGCCGCCCGCAGCGCCTCGACGAGCTGGGGCGCAAGGGTCTTGTGCCCGGCCGCCTGGCTCGACAGCCCGACCACATGCACGTCGTTGTCGATGGCGTCCTGGGCGGCTTCCTCGGGCGTCTGGAAAAGCGGACCCACATCGACGTCGAAGCCAATATCGGCAAACGCCGTGGCGATCACCTTGGCGCCCCGGTCGTGCCCGTCTTGGCCGAGCTTGACGACGAGCATCCGGGGCCGCCGGCCCTCGGCCTCGGCAAAGGCCTCGACGCGAGCCTGGATCCGCGCAAAGCCCGCATCGCCCTCATAAGCGGCACCATAGACGCCAGAGAGCGTCTTCACCTCGGCCCGGTGGCGCCCGAAGACCCGCTCCAGCGCGTCCGAGATCTCGCCGACCGTCGCGCGAGCTCGCGCCGCTTCGACCGCGGCCGCAAGCAAATTGCCGTCCGACCGGGCGGCCTCCTCGAGGGCGCGGAGCGCCGCATCGGCTGCCGCCTGATCGCGCGTCCCGCGGACCCGCTCGAGCCGGGCGACCTGCGCTGCGCGGACCTTCTCGTTGTCGATATCGAGCACGTCGATGTCGCGATCCTCGGTCGCGCGCCATTTGTTCACGCCGACGATCACCTCCTCGCCCCGGTCGATCTTGGCCTGCCGCTCGGCGGCGGCACGCTCGATCCGCAGTTTGGGCATGCCCGAGGCGACAGCTTTGGTCATGCCGCCGAGCCCGTCCACCTCGTCGATAAGCGCGCGCGCCTCGGCCGCGAGCCGGTCGGTCATCGCTTCGAGGTAGTAAGAGCCCGCCAGCGGATCGACGACCCGGGTCACGCCGGTCTCGTTCTGCAGGATCAGCTGAGTGTTCCGGGCGATCCGGGACGAGAACTCGGTCGGCAGGCCGATCGCCTCGTCGAAGCTGTTGGTGTGGAGCGACTGGGTGCCGCCGAGGACTGCGGAGAGCGCCTCGTAGGCGGTGCGCACGACGTTGTTGTAGGGGTCCTGCTCGGTCAGCGACCAGCCCGAGGTCTGGCAATGGGTCCGCAGCATGAGCGATTTCGGGTCCTTGGCGCCGAAGCTCTGCATGATCTCGGCCCAAACGGTGCGCGCGGCCCGGAGCTTGGCGATCTCCAGGAAGAAATTCATCCCGATTGCGAAGAAGAACGAGAGGCGGCCCGCGAACCGGTCAACGTCCATGCCCCGCTCGACTGCGGCCTGCACATACTCCTTACCGTCCGCAAGCGTAAATGCGAGCTCCTGGACGAGGTTTGCCCCCGCCTCCTGCATATGATAGCCAGAAATCGAAATTGAATTGAACTTGGGCATCTCGGCCGCTGTATATTCGATGATGTCGGCGACGATCCGCATCGAATGCTCTGGCGGATAAATATAGGTATTCCGCACCATGAATTCTTTTAGGATATCGTTTTGGATCGTGCCTGAGAGCTGTGAGCGGGCGACGCCCTGTTCTTCGCCGGCAACGATAAACGCCGCGAGCACCGGGATCACCGCGCCGTTCATGGTCATCGAGACCGACATCTGCTCGAGCGGAATACCGTCGAAGAGGATCTTCATGTCCTCGACGCTGTCGATCGCCACGCCCGCTTTGCCCACATCGCCGACAACCCGCGGATGGTCGCTGTCATAGCCGCGATGGGTGGCCAGATCGAAAGCGACCGAGCAGCCCTGTTGGCCCGCAGCGATCGCCTTTCGGTAGAACGCGTTCGATTCCTCGGCCGTCGAAAACCCCGCATATTGGCGGAGCGTCCATGGCCGCCCCGCATACATCGTCGCCCGCACGCCGCGGGTATAGGGCGCCTCGCCCGGGATTTGCCCGAGATGGCCGAGCCCGTCGAGATCCGCCTCGGTGTAAAGCGGCTTGACGTCGATCCCTTCCGCCGTCGCCCAGGTCAGCTCATCGAGGGTCCGCCCCTTGAGCTCGCCCTCCGCCAGCTTGCGCCACCTCTCAACGGGGTCGGTCATCGTGGATCTCCTTCGCGTTCGACATTTTGCCTGTCTAACGCATTTCGCTCGCGGAGAGGAACCTGCCAAGCGTCGCGCCAGAAGGAGACCACCGATGCTTTCGCTGATGCCCGCCCTCTTTTCCGGCCTCTTTGCCGCGGCAGACGCGGAGACGCGCCTCGACGCCGAGCGGTGGCAGACCCGCCCTATCCTCGTCTTTGCGGAAGCGGACGACCCACGGCTCGCAGACCAACTCTCGCGCCTCGAGGCGGACCGGGCGGCGCTGGCCGAGCGACAGAACGTGGTGATCGTCGACACGCTCGCGCACTCTCTGCTCCGGACCCGGTTCCGCCCCGAGGGGTTCACCGTCATCCTCGTCGGCCTCGACGGCGGCGAGAAGTTTCGTGAGACTGAGGTCGTCGATCCGGACCGCTTGAACGCGCTCATCGACGCCATGCCCATGCGCCGGAACGAGCTCCGCCGCCAGGGCTCGGCCGAATAGCTTAGTCGACGCGGAACCCCTTTGCGCGGAGAAACGCGCCCCAGCCCGTGCGCTGAGGTTGTGCATACTGCACACGTTTGGCCTCGGACCATGAGGGGGCGCCTCCCACCGGCCCGCGCCGGGCGTCGTAGCGGGCGACCGCGGCGTCCTGGCCGTCCACATCGAAGCGGTCGATATGGATGGTCGCGTCGGGACCGAGACGGGGGAGAACGGCGGCTCGGGGGTCCTCCGGCCAGCCGAGGGCGAGCCCGGCGAACGGAAAGACCCGCTCGGGGAGCGCAAGGGCGGTCGACACCTCTTCGGCCCGGTTCCGGATCACGCTGATCGGACAGGCGCCGAGCCCCGCGAGCGTAGCCGCCGAGACCAGTTGACCGAGCAGGATCGCCGCGTCGCCGGTTGTGTTGAAGAGCGCGTCGAAATGGTCGTTGGGAAAGCCCGATTTCGGATAGAGCCGGGCGAGGCGCCGCCCATTGCCGAGGATGACGAGCAGCTCGGTCTCAGCGGGGGCGTTAGCGATCCAGTCCCCGCAGCCCGCTGTGATCTCGGCACGCAAAGCCCGGTCGCGCACCCAGAGGATGTCGGCCTGTTGCAGGTCGGATTTCGACGGGGCCGAAAGCCCGGTGGCGATCACGAGGCGCATCAGATCGTAGGGCACGGGCTCGGCACGAAACCGGCGGCAGGCGCGACGGTCGAGCAGCCGGAAAGACGCCGCTATGGCGGCCGGATCGAGCGGGTCGAGATCGATGGGCCGTCGCGACCCGAAGCGCGCGGCAATCGTGGTCCCGATCTTCTCTCTCAAGTCTTCCGCAGGCGGTGACGGCGCCGCAGGGGGCGCACGGTCGTGTCTGAGGCCAAGGGCCAGCGCCACCCGTTCGCCGTAGCGCCGTCCGCGTCCGAACGCATCGGATCCTTCGGCTAAGGCGGCGGCGGCGGCCTCGGCATTTTCGAGCGCACGCGCCTCCCTCTCGACATAGTGGCGATAGATCGAGGCCTGTTGCTCCGCGCTCGCCGTTCGCGCCGCCTCGCCGGTCAGATCCTCAGTGATCGCCGAGATCGTCTCGAGAAGCGCGTAGTGCCGGACGACCGGGGCAATCGCCGCCGACGGCAAGAGCGCCAGATCGCCGAGAAACGCCCGATAAACCGTGTCGCGGCGCTCCCGGCGAACGAATGGCACGAACCGTTGGGGCCCGTCGCCGCCGGCGCGAATTTGCGCCTCGATCTCGCTGGACTGGGCGCCGAAATCGACACCGCGCAGTTCTTCGCGATAGGCGTCGATTTCCGCCCGAAGTGCCCGCGCCAGATCGCGCCCATTGGCGTCTCTTCGGCGCAGCTCTGCCCAGCTCGCTGCGGCAAACCAAAGTGCCACAGATCCGGCGACAAGCGCTGCGACGACCGGGGCAGGAAGCGCGCCAATCTCCATCCCGGGCCCCTCTCGCGCGCCTGCGCCTACTCGAATTCCATGATGATCTCGTCGACCGCGAGGCTCTGACCCGGCGCGGCGTTCACCGATTTGACCACGGCTTTGCGTTCCGCGCGGAGGATGTTCTCCATCTTCATCGCTTCGACCGTCGCAAGGGCCTGGCCCTCCTGGACTTCCTCGCCCACGCCGACCGCGATCGAGACGACGATCCCCGGCATCGGGCAAAGGAGCATCTTCGACGTGTCGGGCGGCAGCTTGACCGGCATCAGCCGCGCGAGCTCGGCGATCCGGGGCGCACGGACCGCCACGTCGAGATCGGCGCCGCGATAGCGGATCCGGAAGCCCTCGGTCCGTTCCTCCAGCTTGAGCGCCATGTCCGGCATGGTCGCGGCGCGGGTTTCGTAATCCGCCAGATCCTCATGCCCGTAGTATCGCACGGGCTTGGCCATCGCGAGGCGCTCGCCCGGGTCCCAGAAAAGCTCGAACTGAAGCTCTGTGCGTGTGCCGTCGGCAGCAACGACCGTGCATTCGTAGTCGCGCCCGTCGCGCAGGTTATAGCCCGGCTCGAGCCGCACCGGGCTTGCGCCCGCGGTCACCTGCCACGCGGCATCGCCGATCGAGACCGTCCACTCCCACCGATGGCGCGGGGCGGGCGGCCGAAGCCCTCCGGTGATCTCGCGCGCCCGCGCCGCGTGTTCCGCCATCATCGCGCCCGCGACCGCCGCCACGCGGCCGAGGATCTCGGCGGGCAGGCTCGCACCCGAAAAGCCCTCGGGGAACTCCTCAGCGATAAAGGCCGTCGTGATCTCACCCGAGACGAAGCGCGGGTGGTCCATCACCGTCGAGAGAAACGGCAGATTGTGGCCGATCCCGTCCACCTCGAACGCGTCGAGCGCGGTCCGCATCGCCTCGATGGCCCGGCCGCGATCCGGCGCCCAGGTGCAGAGCTTGGCGATCATCGGGTCGTAAAACCGGCTGATCTCGCCGCCCTCGTAGACGCCCGTATCGTTGCGGACGACGCGCTCGCTGTCGCGTGCCTCGGCCGGCGGGCGATAACGCGTGAGCCGGCCTGTCGAGGGCAGAAAGTTCCGGTAAGGATCTTCGGCGTAAAGTCGGCTCTCGATCGCCCAACCGTCGAGCCGGACATCGTCCTGACCGAAGTCGAGCCGCTCGCCCGCCGCGACCCGGATCATCTGCTCGACGAGATCGATACCCGTGATCAGCTCGGTCACCGGGTGCTCGACTTGAAGCCGGGTGTTCATCTCGAGGAAATAGAAGTTCCGCGCCCCGTCGACGATGAACTCGACCGTGCCCGCCGAGGCGTACCCCACCGCGCGCGCGAGCGCGCAGGCCTGCTCGCCCATCGCCCGTCGGGTCTCGCCGTCGAGAAAGGGCGAGGGCGCCTCTTCGATCACCTTCTGATTTCGCCGCTGGATCGAGCATTCGCGCTCGCCCAGATAGAGACAGCTGCCATGGGTGTCCGCGAGCACCTGGATCTCGATATGACGCGGTTGCGTGACAAACTTCTCGATAAAGATCCGGTCGTCGCCGAAGCTCGCCTTCGCCTCGTTCTTAGAGGATTGGTACCCGTCGCGCGTCTCCTCGGCGCTCCAGGCGATCCGCATGCCCTTGCCGCCGCCGCCGGCCGAGGCCTTGATCATCACCGGATAGCCGATCTCGCCCGCGATCCGGACGGCGTCGTCGGCCGTCTCGATGAGACCCATATACCCGGGAACGGTCGAGACGCCGGCCTCGGCCGCGAGCTTCTTCGAGGTGATCTTGTCGCCCATCGCCTCGATCGCGCCGGCGGGCGGGCCGATAAAGGCGACCCCGGCCTCGGCGAGGGCTGCGGCGAAGCGCGGGTTCTCCGACAGAAACCCATAGCCCGGATGCACCGCCTCGGCGCCGGTCTGCGCGATCGCGTCGAGGATCCGCTCGATCCGCAGATAGCTCTCGGCGGCCGGGGCTGGACCGATCGCCACCGCCTCGTCCGCAAGGCGCACATGGAGCGCGTCCCGGTCCGCATCCGAATGCACGGCCACGGTTGCGATCCCGAGCCGGCGGGCGGTCTTGATGACCCGGCAGGCGATCTCGCCCCGGTTCGCGATCAGGATCTTCGAGAACATCAGGCGTCGGTCCCCTTGGTTGCGGTCTGAGGGCGGCCGGCGGCGCGGGCGGTGGCCCAGCGCGTCCAGGCCTCGGTGCGGCGGGTGGTGCAAAGCTCGTCGAGCACGTCCTGGATCCGCGGTGAGTTGCGCGTCGGCGGCACGAGGGCGCCGGCGATCACGCGCACCTGGCCCTGGCCGCTCAATTCGGCGCGGATCGTGGGGCAGAGACCCGGCACGCCTCTGAGCGCGCGCCAAAGATCCTGCCGAATGGCGGTGGCGAGCCAAAACGCAAAGACTGTGGCGCCCAGATCGCTCTCGATCCGCGGGCCGGGCCAGCCGGCGTCGTGCGAGCGGGGGGCATAGGCTGAGAGATCGGTGAGTGCGGCCGGGAACAGCCAGGCTACACGCGGCCGCGGGGCGCTCCAGCGAAAGAGGCTCATGCGGGTGCCGTCCGGGGCGCGGCGGCGCGCGGCGGCTCGGCTCGCCTCGAGCTCTGGGAGAGCGCTCGCGAGGGTCATAGGCGAGCCCCCGCTGCGGGGGCCGCACACGCCGCGGGCGTTACTTCTTCTCGGGCAACAGCACCATGACCCGCCAGGCGATCCCGACAAAGCCAAAGGTCACCCCGAACGACATGAGCAAGATGACGAGCGCGGTCGGCCCGTCCGCCTGCCCATTCACCAAGGTGCCAAGCCCGCCGATATCGAGCCAGAGAAGCGCCAGAAGACAGGTCCAACCCGCCGCAATACCGTCTGCCGCGGAAAGCGCGACGTACTTCATCAGCCAGTACGGGTCCTTCAACGAAGGATCTTCCGGATCGTGGGGCATATGCGACATGGGCGGTCTCCGGCCGAGTTCTGACCCTCAACCTGACCCAACGCGATTTCGGATCAATGACCAGGATCATTTTTCCCGGTCCCGCGGCATCGGCCGGCGAGCGACCATGTCAATCTCGACGCAGGCGCCGACCGCCAGCGCCGTCACCCCGATTGTCGTGCGTGCCGGCTTCTTCGCGCCCGGAAAGTACCGTGTCCAGACGGCGTTCATCGCGGCGTAATCGCGCTCGAACTCGGTCAGATAGATGCGGGCCTGCAGAACATGCGTGAGGCCGAGGCCGAGGCCGCCGAGCACGATCTTCAGGTTCTCGAGCACCCGTTCCGTTTGCGCCTCGATGCCCTCGGGAAGCGGAGCGTCGGGGTCTGCCGGGTCGGTCGGCATTTGCCCGGTCAGGAGCACCCAGCCATCGGCTTCGACAGCATGTGAAAAAGGCGCGACGGGCCGCGGCCCGCCCGAAATCATGTGGAAGAGGGGACCGCTCATCGGCGGCCCCGCATGGATTGCGCGTTAGTATCCGTAGTAGTGGCGTGGTCCGTAGTACCTGCGATACCTGTATCGGGGTGCGTAGTAGTATGGTCTGTAGGCGTAGGCCGGCCCGTAATAGCGCCGATTGGCCTTGGCCGCTCCGCCGACCACAGCACCCGCCGCAGCGCCCACGGCTGCCCCGATGCCGGGCGCCCCGACGATCGCGCCACCCACGGCCCCGGCCGCCGCGCCGACCGCCGCGCCCCCGAGCACGGGCCGCGGACCGTAAGGCCCATATCCGTAACAGCCGCTGAGGCCAAGCACGAGCAAGGCCATGACGGCCAAGGTCTTGATTCGCATGGCGCGATCTCCCGTGAGAAACTCCCTCTGACACGGCTTATACGGCGCGAAAGCAAACTCCGTCGCTGCGAACTGACCAAAATCGACGTCACGCCCTCGGGTTCCGATCGACGCGGCCCGACCTGCCGGCCACGGAAACGCGCGACGCCGATTTGCGGACAAAGGCGTCCCTCTTTGTCGCGAGCGCCGGGTTGGTGGTTTCGACCTGCTGCCATCGACCGGCCCTCAGAGGGGAATGTTGTCGTGCTTTTTCCAGGGGTTCTGCAGCCGCTTGGTTCGCAGCGCCGCGAACGCCCGGGTCACCCGCCGCCGCGTCGAGTGTGGCATGATCACCTCGTCGATGAAGCCCCGCTCGGCGGCGACGAACGGGTTCGCGAACCGGGCCTCGTAGTCCTTGGTCCGCGCGGCAATCCGGTCCGGATCCCTCAATTCCGAGCGATACAGGATCTCGGTCGCGCCTTTCGCGCCCATCACGGCGATCTCGGCCGTGGGCCAAGCGTAATTCACGTCGCCGCGCAGATGCTTGGAGCTCATCACGTCATAGGCCCCGCCATAGGCCTTGCGCGTGATCACGGTGACCTTGGGCACCGTCGCCTCGCCGAAGGCAAACAGGAGCTTGGCCCCGTGCTTGATGACGCCGCCGTACTCCTGCGTGGTTCCGGGCAGGAACCCGGGAACGTCCACAAAAGTGAGGATCGGGATCTCGAAGCAATCGCAAAACCGGACGAAGCGTGCGGCCTTCCGGCTCGAATCGATATCCAGACACCCTGCCAGCACCATCGGCTGGTTCGCGACGACACCCACCGTATGCCCTTCGAGGCGGACAAACCCCGTCAGCACATTCTTCGCGAAATCCGCTTGCAGTTCGTAGAACTCGCCCTCGTCTGCGACCTTCGCGATCAGCTCCTTCATGTCATAGGGCTGGGTCGCGCTCTCCGGGATCAGGCTGTCGAGGCTTTCTTCGAGGCGGTCGGGCGGATCGAAGAACGGACGCACAGGCGCCCGGGTCCGGTTCGAGAGCGGCAAGAAATCGAAGAGACGGCGGACTTCGGCCAGCGTCTCCACATCGTTCTCGAAAGCGGCGTCGGCGACCGAGCTCTTGCTTGTGTGGGTCTTGGCGCCACCCAATTCCTCGGCGGTGACTTGTTCGTTTGTCACGGTCTTGACCACATCTGGCCCCGTCACGAACATGTAACTCGTGTCGCGAACCATGAAGATAAAATCCGTCATGGCGGGCGAATAAACGGCGCCACCGGCGCAAGGCCCCATGATAACGCTGATTTGCGGGATCACGCCCGACGCCATGATGTTCTTCATGAAGACGTCGCCATAGCCGGCGAGCGAGCCGACACCTTCCTGGATGCGCGCGCCGCCTGAATCGTTCAGGCCGATGACCGGCGCGCCGTTTTTCACGGCCATATCCATGATCTTGCAGATCTTGTGCGCATGGGCCTCGGACACCGACCCGCCGAAGACGGTAAAATCTTGAGCGAACACGAAGACTTGGCGGCCGTTGATCGTGCCCCAGCCGGTGATCACGCCGTCGCCCGGCATCGAGGTTTCGGCCATGCCGAAATCCACGCAGCGATGGGTGACGAACATGTCGTACTCCTCGAAGCTGCCCTCGTCGAGCAGCACCTCGAGACGCTCGCGCGCCGTCAGCTTGCCCTTGGCGTGCTGCGCTTCGATCCGGCGCTCGCCCCCGCCGAGACGGGCTTCTGCGCGGCGGGCTTCGAGCTGCTCGAGGATGTCCTTCATGGGCGCTCCCAGATATCGTGGGTCATAAGAGAAAACCGGCCAGATTTGGCGTGAGCCGCGGACGGCCGCACAGCCGGAACCGGTTTTCACACGACTGCCCCAGCGTCTTAGCGTCCCGATGGGCGCCCTGCAAAGGCCGGGGCGCAATAAAATTTGCCTGCGAATGCGGATCGGTGACGGATCGAGAGAGGGTCGATGCCCCTCTCAGCGGCCGAGATGGCTGAGGAACGCGTCGAGGGAGACATTGCCGCCCGTCAGATAAACGAGCACGCTTTCTCCGTCGGCCTGCACCCGGCCCGACAGCAGCGCGGCGAGCGCCACGGCCCCCGAGGGTTCGAGCACGAGCTTGAGGTGTTCGAACGCGAAGAGCATCGCCTCGCGCACGGCCGCATCCGACACCGCCACCCCGACCACCCCTGCGGCCCGTGCCGCTGCAAAGGGGGCGGCGCCCGGCTGGGTCGCCTGAAGCGCGTCGCAGATCGTCGGGTGCCCGGAGGCCACGCGCCGGATCGCGCCGCCTGCGAGCGACGAGCCCATGCCGTCATAGCCTTCGGGCTCGACCGCCGTGACCCGGACCCGTGGCCCGAGGTAGTGGAAGGCGAGCGCGACGCCGCCGATCAACCCGCCGCCGCCGGTGCAGCAGAGCACCCGGTCGACCGCCGCGGCCCGGCGGCCGAGCTGGGCGATCGCCTCGAGCCCGGCGCCCGCCTGGCCAGCCACGATCGCCGGGTCGTCGAAGGGGTGGAGATGGATGAGGTCCTCCTCTGCGGCCATCGCGCGGGCGCGCTCGGCGGCGACCTCCTCTCGCGGGCGGTCGCCGTGTTCGGTGAGAACGAGCCGCGCGCCGTAGCCCTCGGTCGCCCGACGTTTTGCTTCGGGCGCATCGGCCGGCATCACAATGGTCACGGGCACCCCTTGACGGGCGCCCGCCGCGGCGAGCCCCTGAGCGAAGTTGCCCGACGAATAGGCGACGACGCCGCGCCGGCGCTCCTCGGTGGTGAGCTTCAGAAGCCGCCAATAGGCGCCGCGGACTTTGAAGGAGCCCGCCCATTGCAGGCTTTCGGGCTTGACGAAGACCTGCGCGGCGCCGGTGGCCGCAGCGACGGCGGGCGCATCGAGGAGCGGGGTCTCTTCGGTCGCCGCCCGGGTCGCGGCATAGGCGGCCCTCAGTTCCGCGAGATCCGGGATCTCGGAGGCAGTCGACGGGCCGGTTGCGGGGCCGGAAACGGGGGCGCCGGTCATGCGGCCCTCAGGCTTTCATAGGAGATCATGACATGCGCATGATAGGCAGGCCGCTCGGTCAGCCGATCGTAATAGGCCCGAAGCCGTGGGAGATCGGCGCGCTCGAACTCGAGCGTATAATAGCGATAAAGCCCACCGCCCAGAAAGATATCCGCGAAAGAGAGCGATGCGCCCCCCAGATAGGGCGCCTCCCCAAGGCGGGCTTCCACGAGCGGCATCAGGCGCCCGAGCGTGGCGACGCCGTCGGCGAGAACCGCCGGATCGCGTTTCGCGGGCGGGGTGCGCACGAGCTGCCAGAAGATCTTGGTCGTCAGCGTGGGCAGCAGATGCGCCCGGCACCACTCGGCCCAGGCGTCGAGAGGCGCGCGGGTGGCCGGATCGGCGGGCCAGAACGCTTCCGATCCGTAGCGCGCGGCGAGATAGCGGACGATGGCGGCGGATTCGAACACCGTCGTTCCGCCATCCTCGAGCACGGGCACAAGCCCCATGGGATGCATCGCGCGGTAGTCGGCCGTGTCGGTGCCGCCAAAGGCTCCGCCCACATCGAGCCGGCGATGCTCGAGACCGAGCTCCGCGACCGTCCACATCACGGTCTGCACGTTGGACGAGGTGTTTCGGCCGTGGATCGTCAGCATGGCGCCCTCCCGTTTAGCGACATGGTCGGTTCGGGAGGGCCGGCGGTCAATGGCCGTCTGCGGTCAGTTCGAGGTGCTGTGATCCCCGTGGCCGCCGTGACCCCCGTGATCTTGACTGCCGTGGTCATGGCCGCCGTGGTGCGTCGCCCCGCCGGATGGCGCCCCCTCGGGCGGACGGCTGCGGATGTCGATCTCGATCGCCACCTCGCCCGCGCGCTCGAAACGGAGCGTGAACGGGATCCGGTCGCCTTCTGCGAGCCGCTCCTCGGCCCCGAAGAGCATCAGGTGCAGTCCGCCCGGGGCGAGATCCACGGCGCCGCCGGCCGGCGCTTCGATGCCCGCGACTTCGGCCATGCGCATGACGCCTTCGGCCATCGTGGTCTCATGCAGCTCGATCCGCGTGAAGGCCGGAGAGGTCGCGCCGACGAGCCGATCTGCCGCCTCTCCCGCGTTTCGGATCGTCATATAGGCCGCCGTCGGCCGGTCGGCGATCGCGGGGCGGGCCCAGGGCGTCTCGATCCGGATATCGCCGGCATGGGCGAACGGGGCGACGAGACCGAGGGCAAGGGCGACGGCCATGGTTCGCATGGTCATGTACGCATCTCTCTCTTGTGCAGGAATGACCTCCGATGACTTGGGCAATCTGTCGCCGCAAGGGAAGGGCACCGCTGGCAAAAAGCCCGTGCGGCCGTTCAGTTCGCGCTCAGACGGTCATTCAGCGGTTGCGGCGGGCGCGCGTTATAGCCGAGGAGCTCCACAAAGGCTGCCACCTGGGCGCGCGAGACCTCGGCATGTTCGGCGAACACGAACCACGAGACGCCCTCGGAGCAAGGGGGCGTGGTCAGCGACCCGGAATAGCGGATCATCTCGCCGTCGGTGTCGATGAGCTCCGTGACGAGAAGCTCGCCCACACGGGCTTCGGCGGGCCCCTCATCGGGCAAGTCCGCCCAGATTGGCGCGAGCCAGGCGTTCTCGTCGCCGAAATCGAAGAGTTGGCCGATCACCGCAAGGGATCCGTCCTCGGCCGCGTGCACGAGATGCATCTCGAGCGCGGCCGGCACGCCGTCGATCACGTGCTCGGACGGGGCGTGAAAGTGAAATTGCTTGAGTTCGAAGTATTTGCCGCCGACCTCGATGCGGCTGCCGGGGGCGTGATTGACCTGAACGGTGTGGCCATTGTTCAGGATCTCGATTGGGGTCGGGCGATAGTCGAACATGACGACGCCGGCGGCCCGTTCGGCGGCGGCCGGGAGCGAAACCGGAGACTGCCTCGAACCGGTCCCGCAAGTGGCATAGGCCTCGAGCAACTCGCCCCAAGCGACCGGACCGGACGCCCCCTGATAAGCCCAATGCGGTGCGCCGTCTTCGGCGGTGGCAAAACTCGGCAAAATCAGCGCTGCGGTGGCGATGGCGAGGCGAAAAGTCATCTCAATGTCCTGTTCGATTCGGGTTTGTTTGGATCATGTCCATAAGAGAGTTAGTCTAACTCCGCGGTACTCGCAACAATCCTGCAGATCTCTACGCAAGGCGCGCTGCTTACTCGAGAGAGTGCTGGCGGCCCCGTTTAGCCCTCCCGCCCGACCGCGCACCGCTCAGTGATTGCCGCGGACGATCCGCTCGTAGTCCCGGGCAATCTCCTCGGTGAGCGCGCCGACCTCGAAGGCGTAGGGACCGATCTGGCCGACCGGTGTGACCTCGGCGGCCGTCCCGGTCAGCCAGCATTGCTCGAAGTCCTCGAGCTCGCTCGGCTGGATGTGGCGCTCATGCACCTCGATGCCGCGATCCGAAAGCATGCCGATCACCGTCTGCCGCGTGAGCCCGTTGAGGAAACAGTCGGGCTTTGGCGTGTGCACCGCGCCGTCTTTGACGAAAAAGATGTTGGCGCCGGTCGCCTCGGCCACGTATCCGCGGTGATCCATCATCAGCGCGTCCGAACAGCCATTGGCCTCGGCCGCGTGCTTGGCCATTGTACAGATCATGTAGAGCCCCGAGGCCTTGGCGAAACAGGGGATGGTCTCGGGGCTCGGTCGTTTCCATTTGGAGATATCGAGCTTGGCGCCCCGCATCTTCGCGTCGCCGTAATAGGCACCCCATTCCCAGGCGGCAACGGCCATGCGGATCGGGTTCCGGTGCGCGGCGACGCCCATATCGAGGCCCGCACCCCGCCAGCAGACCACGCGGACATAGGCGTCTGAGAGACCGTTGGCGCGGAGCGTGTCGGCTTTGGCCCGTTCGATCTCCTCGACGGTGTAGGGGATCGGCATGTCGAGCGCGATGCCGCTGTCGAGCAGGCGCTGCGAATGCTCCTCGGAGCGGAAGATCCGTCCGCCATAGGCCCGTTCGCCCTCGAAGACCGAGCTCGCATAGTGAAGCGCGTGGGAAAGGACGTGCACCTGGGCCTTCCGCCACTCAACGAGGCTGCCATCGAGCCAGATAAAGCCGTCGCGATCGTCGTAGGTATGGCCGGCGGGGGACATGGGGGCGCTCTCCTTCAGGTGTCGGTGGTCAGTCGGCAGTTGTCAGCGGTCAGTTGTCGGCGGTCAGTTGTCGGCGGTCGGACGCTGTGAAATCGGCCCTGCCGCCGGCTGCGCCGGCGACGGGAACTTTCGTGTGCAGCGCCGGTCGGGTCAGAAACCGTCCCAGGGCTTGAGAGCCGGGTAACATTCAGCTATAGGTCCGTCAACATAACTGACATAAATCGTGACGCGGGCGGAGAGGCGGACCCATGGCATTCCGGTTGAGCAAGCGATCCGAAGAGCGGCTCGAGGGAGTGCATCCGGATCTCGTCGAGGTGGTCCGGCTGGCGATCCAGATCACGCCGCACGATTTCGGCGTGAGCGAGGGGGTTCGCGACCTCGACCGCCAGCGCGATCTGGTTCGGCGGGGGCTGAGCCAAACGCTCGGCAGCCGGCATCTGACCGGACATGCGGTCGATCTTGTGGCGATGGACGGGCGTTCGGCGGTCTGGGATTGGCCTGCCTATTACGTGATTGCGGATGCGATGATGACCGCTACCCGCGCCCGCGACACGGCGCTGCGGTGGGGCGGCGCATGGCATGTGACCGATATCCGCGAGACCGAGTTGCCGGCGGAGGAGCTGTCGTCCGATTACGTCACCCTCCGCCGCTCGGAAGGCCGGCGGCCGTTTCTCGACGGGCCGCATTTCGAGCTCCCGCGGGCGGTTTACCCGTGAGCCGGGAATTCGAGCGCGGGACGGTGCCGGCCGGAGCGTCGGGCCCGGACAAGTTGCTCTTTTTGACCGACGAGCAGTTGCGCCAGGGCATCGAGCTGCTCTTCTTCGCCTATCGCGATTTCACCCGGGATCCGGATCGGGTGCTGACGGACCGAGGCTATGGCCGGGCGCATCACCGGGCGATCCATTTCATGAAACGCCGGCCGGGGATCACCGTGGCCGGGCTGCTCGCGATCCTCGCGGTGACAAAACAGTCGCTCAACCGGGTTCTGCGACAGCTCGTCGAGGACGGGCTCGTGGAGAGCCGTCCCGGCGAGCGGGACCGGCGGCAGCGTCATCTGCACCTGACCGAGGCGGGCCGGACCCTCGAACGCGCGCTCTCGGCGCCGCAGAGAGAGCGCGTCCGCCGCGCCTATGCCGCCGCCGGACCCGATGCGGTGGCGGGGTTCCGGCGAGTGCTCGAACAGATGCTCGACGAAGAGGGCCGCAGGAGCGTGCTGAGCTTGGTGGAGGACGGCCGGTGACCGCAAACCCCGAGGAACGGGACGGGCCCCACGCCGGGAGCGATCTCGCGACCGCCGGAGGAGCCGGCGCAGAGGCGGCCCCTCGGCCCGCCGAGGAGCGGGTCGTCGCCGGGCTCGACACGCCGCATCTTCTGGTCGTGGACGACGACGGGCGGATCCGCGAGCTCTTGAAGCGGTTCCTCTTCAAGAACGGGTATCTCGTCACCGTCGCGCGCGACACGGCCCATGCGGCGCGGCTTCTGGAGACCTTGGCCTTCGATCTGATGATCCTCGACGTGATGCTGCCGGGCGAGGACGGGATCGCCTTTTGCCGGCGGCTGCGGCAGATGAGCGCGGCGCCTGTGCTGTTGCTGACCGCGCGAACCGAGGCTGAAGACCGGATCCGCGGGCTGGAGGCCGGGGCGGACGATTATCTGGCGAAACCGTTCGAGCCGCGCGAGCTCTTGCTGCGGGTGGGCGCGATCCTCCGCCGGGCAGCGCCGCCCGCCCGGGCCGAGATGGCGCGACCACGGGCGCTCGGTCTCGGCGCGACGCAGTACGACACCGCCCGCGGCGAGCTCAGCCGCGGTGCGGCGGTGGTCCGGCTCACCTCGACGGAACAGGCGCTGATGCGGGTGTTCGCCCAACGCCCGCACGAGGTCGTGAGCCGGGCGCGCCTCGCCGAAGAGCTCGGCGGCACCGACGGTCAGGTTCAGGACCGGGCGGTGGACGTGCAGATCACCCGCCTTCGGCGCAAGATCGAGCCCGACCCCAAGGCGCCGCGCTATCTGCAGACGGTCCGCGGCGCGGGGTATATGTTGACGCCCGATTGACGGTCGGTGTGCCGAGGGGCGGTCGATGCGGATCCGCCGCCTCCCTCCACCCGCCCACCCGCGGGAGCCGGCGGATCCGCGCCAGCGGAGCCTGCCGGAATTTAGAGAGGCGGGTGGAGCCGTGAGGCGGTGCCCCTTGGCGGTCGGGACCGGGCCCCTGCGCTCGCGGGGACCGACGGTGTCCAACGCCCCTCCGACGATTGGTTCGAACCCCGGGATGCGGGCTTTGTCGCAGCCTGTGAATCCTGTGAATGTCGAGCCCCGCCAGATCGGGATTGGGAGGGGCCGGCGCGTCAGGAGAAGAAACGCCGCGGGCGCGTCACGGTCTTTCGCCGTCTCTCAGGTCGGCGGCATCGGCGCAGGTCTCCGGGGCTTCGACGATGGACGCCGCCCGACGGGCGCGATAACCAAAGGGCATGAGTGTTCTGATCCTCACGCACCCGTCGAGCCATCTGCACGTGCCACCGGCCGGCCACCCGGAGCGGGTCGCCCGCATTGAGGCAGTCGAGGCGCTTCTCGACAGCGTGCCCTATGATGCGCTGCCCCGGGAAGAGGCGCCGGCCGCGAGCGATGAGGAGCTCGCCCGCGCCCACGACCGGCAATATCTCGAAAGCCTGGAGCGGGCGGTGCCTGAGGAGGGTTGGACCGCGCTCGATCCGGACACCCATCTCGGGCCGCAGAGCCTCGTCGCCGCACGTCACGCCGCCGGCGCGAACATCCGGGCGGTGGATGCGGTGCTCTCTGGCGCGCACCGGGCGGCCTTTTGTGCGGTACGTCCCTGCGGTCACCACGCCGAACGCGACCGGGCGATGGGCTTTTGCTTTTACGACAACGTTGCGGTCGGGGCGCTCCATGCGCTCGAGCATCACGGGCTCGAGCGGGTGGCGATCGTCGATTTCGACGTCCATCACGGCAACGGCACACAAGACATCTTCGAGCGCGATGCCCGCGTGCTCTTTGCCTCGACCCACCAGTTCCCGCTCTTCCCCGGCACGGGCGCCGAGCATGAGACCGGCGTCGGCAACATCGTGAACTGTCCACTCCGCCCGATGACGGGCGGCAAGGACATGCGCACCGCCTTCGAGACGCGCGTGCTGCCCCAGCTCGACGCGTTCCGTCCACAACTCGTGATGATCTCGGCCGGCTTCGACGCGCATGTGAGCGACCCGCTGGCCAATCTCTATTGGACCGACAGCGATTTCCGCTGGGCAACGGACCGGCTCTGCGAGGCCGCAGTCGCCCATGCGGATGGCCGGGTGGTCTCCACGCTCGAAGGGGGCTACGACCTGGATGGCCTGAAGGAGAGCGTGCAGGCCCATCTCGACGGTCTGGTCGCCCATACGGAGGCCGCGTGAGCACACCGGAGACCGGGGATCCGCGCCAGGCCGGCGACCCGCGGCCTGTCGAAGACATGTCCTTCGAGGAAGCACTCGCGGCCCTCGAAGACGTGGTCAGTCGGCTCGAATCAGGCGAGGTCCCGCTCGAAGCCTCGATCGCGCTTTACGAACGCGGCACCGCGCTCAAGCGCCATTGCGAGCAAAAGCTGGCCGATGCCGAGCTTAAGGTGCAGAAAATCGTCGCCGGCGCCGACGGCACCCCCCGCGGCACCGAGTCCCTCGACATGCCCTGACCGCGGGCGACCATCCTCATCATCTTGCGCGAACAGGTCTGTCACGCGAAGATGACACCGCAATCAGAGGGAGACGCCGATGAGCCGTCCGGATACCCCGCTTCTCGATCTCGTGCGCGTGCCGTCCGATATGCGCAGCTTCTCCGATGCGCAGCTCGAGCGTCTCGCCGGCGAATTGCGGGCCGAGACGATCTCGGCGGTCGCCGAAACCGGCGGTCATCTGGGCGCGGGCCTCGGGGTCGTCGAACTCACCGTGGCGATCCACGCGATCTTCGACACGCCGCGGGACAAGCTGATCTGGGATGTGGGGCACCAATGCTACCCGCATAAGATCCTCACCGGCCGGCGCGACCGGATCCGCACGCTCCGTCAGGGCGGCGGCCTCTCCGGCTTTACCAAACGCGCGGAGAGCCCCTACGATCCGTTCGGAGCGGCCCATTCCTCGACCTCGATCTCCGCCGCCCTCGGCTTTGCCATGGCGCGCGAATTCGGCCAGCCCACCGGCGATGCGATCGCCGTGATCGGCGACGGCGCGCTCTCGGCCGGCATGGCCTATGAGGCACTCAACAATGCGGGGCATCTCGGCAAGCGCCTGATCGTGATCCTGAACGATAACGAGATGTCGATCGCCCCTCCGGTCGGCGCCATGTCCGCCTATCTGTCGCGGCTCTACGCGCAAAAGCCCTTTCAGGACTTCAAGGCGGTGGCGAAGGAAGTGCTCTCCTTCATGCCGGAGGTATTCCGCGAGGGGGCGCACCGGGCCGAGGCGCTCTTCAAAGGCGTGACGGTGGGCGGCACACTCTTCGAGGAGATGGGCTTCGACTATATCGGCCCGATAGACGGGCACGACCTTTCGCAGCTTCTTCCGGTCCTGCGCACCGTGCGCGAGCGCGCCGACGGCCCCGTGCTGATCCATGCGATCACCAAGAAAGGCAAAGGCTACGGGCCGGCCGAGAGCGCGGCCGACAAGGGCCACGCCACCGCCAAATTCGACGTGGTGACCGGCAAACAGCAGAAGGCGCCGTCGAACGCCCCCTCCTACACCAAGGTCTTCGCCGAGAGCCTGATTGCGGAGGCGAACCGAGACCCCCGCGTGGTGGCGATCACCGCGGCGATGCCGTCGGGCACCGGGCTCGATCTCTTCCAAAAGGCGCATCCCGAGCGCTGCTTCGATGTGGGCATCGCCGAGCAGCACGGCGTGACCTTCGGCGCGGGCCTCGCCGCCGGCGGCATGAAACCCGTTGTGGCGATCTATTCGACCTTCCTGCAGCGGGGCTACGATCAGGTGGTCCACGACGTGGCGATCCAGGGGCTGCCGGTGCGGTTCGCGCTCGACCGGGCGGGGCTGGTGGGCGCGGACGGCGCGACCCATGCGGGCAGCTTCGATCTCGCCTATCTGGGCTGTCTGCCGGGGTTCGTGATCATGGCGGCGGCCGACGAGGCGGAGCTTAAGCATATGGTGCGTACGGCGGTCGATTACGACGCGGGGCCGATCGCGTTCCGGTTCGCCCGCGGCGAGGGGGTGGGCGTCGAAATGCCCGCCGAAGGCCAGGCGCTCGAGATCGGCCGGGGACGGATCGTGCGCGAGGGGACGAAGATCGCGCTCCTCTCCCTCGGCACGCGGTTGCAAGAGGCGGTCAAGGCGGCCGAAGAGCTCGAGGCGATGGGGCTCTCGACCACGGTCGCCGATGCCCGTTTCGCCAAGCCGCTCGACCGGGATCTGATCCTGCGCCTTGCCCGCGAGCATGAAGCGCTGGTCACCATCGAGGAGGGCTCGGTCGGCGGCTTCGGCGCCTTCGTGCTGACGCTCCTCGCCCGCGAAGGGGCGCTCGATGCGGGGCTGAACGTGCGGCCGATGACCTTGCCGGACGCATTCCTCGACCAGGACAAGCCCTTTGCCATGTACGAGACCGCCGGGCTGAACGCGGCGCATATCGTCGCCGAAGCGCTCGCCGCTCTCGGCCGCACGCACGAAACCGCCCAAGCCCGGGCCTGACCGGCGGATCATCCCAAACGTGATGTGATGCCGGTTCCCGATTATCAGACCCTGATGCTGCCGGTCCTGCGCTTGCTGGCAGAAGGCCGGGGATCGGTGAAGGCGTGTCTGCCCGACATTATTGGCGAGTTCGACATTACCGACGAGGAGGCCGCCGAGCTGAGCCCGAGCGGCCGGGTCACGCTGCGGGCCAACCGGGCCCACTGGGCACGCACATACATGTCTAAGGCGGGGCTGCGCCGCTCACCCAAACGGAACCTGCACGAGGTGACCGACACCGGGCGGCGTCTCCTTGCGGAACAGCCGGCGCGGATCGACACCTCGGTTCTCGCCCGCTTCGGCGCTTTCAAAAGTTGGAAGATCGAGAGCGCCGGGGGGCGCGCGGGAGGCGGTGGCGACGGTCCGACACCCGATGCGAGCCTCCCGGGCGCGGCCGAGCCCTCCCAGACCCCGGAGGAGCGGATCCGCGCCGCCATCGACGAGGTAACCGCAAGCCTTGCGGACGACCGCCTCCACCGTCTCCTCCAACAGCCGCCCGAGCTCTTCGAGAGGGCGGTCGTCGATGTGCTGGTCGCGATGGGCTACGGTCGCGGGCGCGACGGCGCGGGCCGGGTCCTCGGAAAATCGGGCGATGGCGGCATCGACGGGGTGATCAACGAGGACGCGCTCGGGCTCGATGCGGTCTATGTACAGGCCAAGCGCTATGCCGAGGGCGACACCGTGGGCCGCCCGGCGATCCAGCAATTCGTCGGCTCGCTGACCGGAGAGGGCGCGACCAAGGGTGTCTTCGTCACCACGTCAGCCTTCTCTAAGGAGGCGCGCGAGTATGCGGCGCGGGTGCAGCAGCGCGTGGTGCTGATCGACGGCGCCCGGCTCACGCGGCTAATGATTGCCCATGGCGTCGGCGTGCGGCCGGTGGAGGCGATCACCCTTTCCGAGATCGACGAGAACTTCTTTGCGGAGGATTGATGCGGCTCGACCGCGCGCTCGTCGAACGGGGGCTCGCTGAGAGCAGGGCGCGCGCGCAGGCGCTCGTGGCGGCGGGGACCGTCACGGTCGACGGCAGGGTGGCCGCCAAGCCAGCCCAGACCGTTGCGCCAGGGGCGGTTCTTGCGCTGACCGCCGATCCCTGCCCGTGGGTCTCCCGCGGCGGGCTCAAGCTCGATCATGCGCTTCGGGTCTTCGGGCTCAGACCGCACGGCGTCGCCCTCGATCTCGGCGCCTCGACCGGCGGCTTCACCGAGGTTCTGCTGGCGCGCGGGGCTGCGCATGTCCACGCCGTCGATGTGGGCCACGGTCAGCTTCACCGGCGTCTGGCCGGCGATCCACGCGTGACGCTGCACGAAGGACTGAATGCCCGTACGCTCGCACCGGGCGGACCGATCCCGACGGTCGACTGGATCACCGCCGATTTGTCCTTCGTCGCGCTCGCCAAAGCGTTGCCGGCCGCCCTCACGCTCGCCCGCACCGGGGCGCGGCTCGTCGCGCTGGTGAAACCGCAATTCGAACTCGAGCCCTCGGCGATCGGCAAAGGCGGGATCGTGCGCGATCCGGCCGCCCATGAGGAGGCCTGTCGCCGGGTCGCGGCGACGCTTCACGGCGCGCGCTGGACCCCGGAGGCGCCGATCCCGAGCCCGATCGAGGGCGGCGACGGCAACCGGGAGTTTCTGATCGCCGCCCGCGCGCCCTGACCGGAGCGCGCCCCGTGTCCGCCCCCCTCAGGGCCCGGTCGCCGTCTGGCGCTGGGCTTCGGCGAGCGCGATCGCGCCCGCGACCGCGATATTCAGCGAGCGGAGCCCGGGGCGGAGGGGGATCCGGAGTGCGAGATCGGCATCGGCGCGCACCGTCTCGGGCAGCCCGGCCGTCTCGGAGCCGAGCAGCAGCAGATCGCCCGGACGGAACGACGCCGCCCAGAGCGAGGTGCCTGCCCGTGCCGAAAGCGCCACCAGCCGACCGGCCGGCCGCCCTTCGAGAAATCGCGCCCAGCTGTCGTGGCGGCAGAGCTCCACATGGGCCGCGTAATCCATCGCCGTCCGCGCCCAGGCCCGCGGGCTGAAAGGAAAGCCGCACGGCTCGACCACATGGACGGGGGCGCCGAGACACGCGCCGAGCCGCAACAAGGCCCCCAGATTGGCCGCGATATCGGGCGCGACGGCGACGAGACCGACCGGAAGGGGGGCAGCGCCATTTCGGACCGCGCTTTCGCCTGTCAAGAAAGTTCCCTGCCTTGTCACTCTGCGGCGCTTCGTCCTGTAGAAGCCTGTGTTCGGCCGCTACTATCCCCTGCATGATCTTGGCATTGCGGGCGGTGTGTCCTTCACCCTGACCCCGCGACCATAGCGGCATCAGAGGAGATCCAGCATGTCTCAGACCGAAGGCATGGAACCCGAGAAGGTCGACGGCGACAAGCGCGACTTTCTCTTCATTGCGACCGGAGCGGCCGGCGCCGTGACCGTCGGCGCGATCGCCTGGCCGCTGGTCAACCAGATGAACCCGGCTGCGAATGTCCGGGCGCTCGCTACCATCGAGACCGACGTGTCGAATGTCTCCGAGGGCAGCGAAGTGCGCGTGATGTGGCGCGGCAAGCCCGTCTTCATCCGCCACCGGACCGCCGAGGAAATCGAGCGCGCCCGGGCGGTCGACCTGGGCGATTTGCCGGATCCGCAGCCCGACAGCGCACGGACCCTCGACGAAGAGGGCAAGTGGCTGGTGCAGCTCGGGGTGTGCACCCACCTCGGTTGCGTGCCCCTTGGCAACGGAGCAGGCGAATACAACGGCTGGTTTTGCCCCTGCCACGGCTCGCATTACGATATCGCGGGGCGGATCCGCAAAGGCCCCGCACCGCGCAATCTCGACGTTCCGCCGGCGAAATTCGTCGACGACACCACCATTCAGCTCGGCTAAAGGAGAGACACCATGGGTGGTATCCCTCAGGACCACTACGAACCCAAAGGAGGCGCGCTCGGCTGGGTGAACACACGCCTGCCGATCGTCTCGCTAGCGGTCGATTTCGCACGTTTTCCGACGCCCAAGAACCTCAATTGGATGTGGATCTGGGGCGTGATGCTCACCGTCTTCTTGGTGGTGCAGATCGTCACCGGCATCGTGCTGGTGATGCACTATGTCCCGTCGGCGGATCGCGCCTTTGCGTCGGTCGAGCACATCATGCGCGACGTGAACGGCGGCTGGATGATCCGCTACATGCACCAAAACGGTGCGTCGTTCTTCTTCATCGCGGTCTATGCGCATATCTTCCGCTCGCTCTTCTACGGATCGTACAAGAGCCCGCGTGAAATCACCTGGATCATCGGCATCCTCATCTACTTCCTGATGATGGCAACGGCCTTTATGGGCTACGTTTTGCCCTGGGGTCAGATGTCGTTCTGGGGCGCGACCGTTATCACCAACCTCTTCTCGGCGATCCCGTTCATCGGTGACACCATCGTTGTGTGGCTCTGGGGCGGTTATTCGGTGGACGAGCCAACGCTCACGCGGTTCTTCTCGCTCCATTATCTGTTCCCGTTCATGATCCTCGGCCTGACGATCGTGCACATCTGGGCTTTCCACACGACCGGGAACAACAACCCGACGGGTGTCGAAGTTCGCCGTGACGACACGGAGACCGCCAAAAAAGACACGGTGCCGTTCCACCCGTTCTACACGATCAAGGACCTCTATGCGCTCGTGCTGTTCCTGATCCTGTTCGTGGTGGTGGTGTTCTTTATGCCGATCTACCTCGGCCCCCCGGACAACTATATCGAAGCCAATCCGCTGGCGACGCCGGCCCACATCGTGCCCGAATGGTACTTCTTGCCGTTCTACGCGATTTTGCGGGCGATCACCTTCGACGTGCTCTTCATCGATGCCAAACTCGGCGGCGTGATTGCCATGGTCGGGTCGATCATCGTGATGGCGCTGGCGCCCTGGCTCGACACGAGCCGCGTGCGCTCGGGCCGGTACCGTCCGCAATTCAAGATCTTCTTCTGGCTGCTGGTTGCCGACTTCTTCCTGCTCATGTGGGCGGGTGCAATGCCGGCCGAAGGCTGGATCCCGTTCATCTCGCTCGTCGGCACGATCTACTGGTTCGCCTACTTCCTGGTGGTGCTGCCGGTGCTCGGTCTGACCGAGAAGCCGCTGCCGCAGCCGCGGACGATCGAAGAAGACTTTGCGGCCGACCATCCGCCCACGCCCCGGGCCGAACCGGGTGCCGCTGGCGCCGTCCCGGCCGAGTAACGACACGCGAAGGAGAGCGACCATGCGGATCGCACCTACCCTCGGCGCCCTCCTCTTCGCCGCTGCCGCGCTTCCGGGCGCGGCGCTCGCGGCAGGAGGAGCGGGCGAAGTCACCGATGTGGATTTCAGCTTTGAAGGTCCCTTCGGAACCTACGACCGCTTTCAGCTTCAGCGCGGTTTCCAGGTCTATCACCAGATCTGTGCCGGCTGCCACGGCTTGAAGCACGTCTCGTTCCGCTCGCTCGGAAACGAAGACGGCCCGGCCTTCCCCGATGAGCAGATCGACGCGATTGCCGCGCAGTATCAGGTGCCCGATACCGGCCCGGATGCCATGCCCGGCGACACCCGCCCGGCAGTTGCATCGGACAAGTTTCCGGAGAACAACCTGGTCGGCGCCCCGGATATGAGCCTGATCGCCAAAGCGCGGGCAGGGTTCCACGGACCGATGGGCACAGGCCTCAACCAGCTTTTCAAGGGCATCGGCGGGCCGGAGTATATCTACTCACTGCTCCTCGGTTACACCGGGGAGACCGTCGAGCAGGCCGGCACGGTTCTCTATGAAAACGAAGTGATGGCCGGTGGGCTCATCAACATGGCCCCGCCGCTCTATGGTGACGACGTCGAGTATGCGGCTTATGGCGACCCGAACGGCTATGTGCCGCCTGAGCCGACGCTGGAGCAGCAGGCCAAAGACGTCTCGGCCTTCTTGATGTGGGCAGCCGAACCGACCCTCGTGCAGCGCAAAGAGGCGGGCTTTCGGAACCTGATCTGGTTGATCATTCTGGCGGTGCTCCTCTACTTCACCAACAAGAAGATCTGGGCGCCCGTCAAAGGCGAGTAAGCCCCGGATCACCCTGGCCTTCAGAGGCTCCGCCGGCCACGGCGGGGTCTTTTTCGTCTGACGACGCGGGCGGATACGAGAGCCTGCTGCCCATGAATTCGCCGCCGGAGCTGGCGCGCCGTCTCGAGCCAACGCTTTTCGCTCATGCGTCACGTCCTCCCCGATCATGTCCGCGGCTTTTCCGGGCAGGCGAATTACACTAGGCCGGGGACACGAGAAAACGGAGCCCGCGCATGTCGTTCAACACCTTCGGCCACCTCTTTCGCGTCACGACCTGGGGCGAGAGCCACGGGCCCGCACTCGGCGCGACCGTGGACGGCGTGCCACCCGGCCTGCCGCTCGACGAGGCCGATATCCAGCGCTGGCTCGACCGCCGGAAGCCCGGGCAGTCACGCTACACGACGCAGCGCCGGGAACCGGATACGGTCGAAATCCTCTCCGGCGTCTTCGAAGGCCGGACCACGGGCACGCCGGTACAGCTCACGATCCGGAATGTGGACCAGCGCTCCAAAGACTATTCCGAGATCGCCGAGAAATTCCGGCCGGGCCACGCGGACTATGCCTATTGGGTGAAATACGGGATCCGGGATTACCGGGGCGGCGGTCGGTCTTCGGCGCGGGAAACGGCCGCCCGCGTTGCCGCCGGCGCGATCGCCCGCCGGGTCATCGCCGAACTCGTGCCCGGGCTCGAGATCCGCGGCGCCCTCGTTCAAATGGGGCCCCATGGCATCGACCGGGCGCGCTGGGACTGGGCGGAGGTGGACCGGAACCCGTTCTTCGCCCCGGATGCGGACGCGGCCGAGCGCTGGGCGGCGTTCCTCGACGGGGTGCGCAAAGACGGCAGCTCGACGGGCGCGGTCATCGAAGTGGTCGCGACGGGAATGGCGCCGGGCCTGGGCGCGCCGATCTATGCCAAGCTCGACGCGGATTTGGCGGCGGCGATGATGTCGATCAACGCGGTCAAGGGCGTCGAGATCGGCGACGGCTTTGCCGCGGCGGCGCTCTCGGGCGAGGCGAATGCGGACGAGATGCGCATGGCGGCCGACGGGCCGGTCTTTGCGGCGAACCACGCGGGCGGCGTGCTCGGCGGGATCTCGACGGGACAGGACCTGGTGGTGCGCTTCGCGGTCAAGCCGACGAGTTCGATCCTCCAGAGCCGGGCGACAGTGGATGTGCGCGGTCGCGAGACTGAGATCGTCACGAAGGGCCGGCACGACCCGTGCGTCGGGATCCGTGCGGTGCCGGTGGGCGAGGCGATGATGGCCTGCGTGATCGCCGACCACCTGCTGTTGCATCGCGGGCATGTGGGCGCAAATCGCGGACGGGTCATTCCCGCGGACCCCGCCGGGGAGCGCGTTGCGGCCGGCGTATCGGAGGCGGATCCGGTCAATCGGTGACGGCCTGGCCCCTGCCGGGGCCGGCCGTCGAGAGATCCCCTCGGCCCCGCCTCCGGCGGGCGCCTCGGTCGCGGGCGGCGGCCGATAGGTCATCGCAACCGTCTCGCATGGTCAAAAGCGCCGCGCAGAACAACTTTGGAGAGCATGGATAGCAAGCCGCCCTATTCCTATCGCGACGACCCCGCCGTTCCGGGCTTGCCCGACGCAGGGCCGATCTTTTTCGTCGACGGGGACTGTGCGCTCTGCTCGCGCTGGGCACGAATAGTCGCGCGCCGGGACAAGGCCGGCATCGCCCGGATCTGTCCCGTTCAAAGCCCGACCGGCCGGGCGGTGATAGCGCATTACGGCCTCGATGCCGATGACCCGACCACCTGGCTTTATCTGGAGGACGGCAAAGCCTTTGACGGCATACCGGGGATCGTCGCGGCGGGACGTCGGCTGGGGGGCTGGTTGCGGCCTCTGGCCGCGGTGCTTGCGCGGGTGCCGCCAGGCCTCGGAGCCTGGCTCTATGCACGGATGGCGCGGAACCGGTACACTCTCCTCGGCCGGGCCGATCTCTGCGCGCTGCCGGACCCGGAGATCAGGGCCCGCCTGATCCGTTGAGGATCGCAGATCGCGCGGGGCACATGCGCGAGGGGGTAGACGGTGGCGGTCGAGGCGGCACTTTTCGATGTGTTCGGAACGCTCGTCGACTGGCGGCGGGGGATTGCCACGGCCGTCGCCCCGGTTCTGGCGCGGGAAGGCGCGGAAATCGAGGCAGAGGCCTTTGCCGAGGCATGGCGGGGCGAGTACGAGCCGTCGATGACGCCCATTCGCGAGGGGCGCCGGCCCTATGCCGCACTCGATACACTCCACCGGGAGAATTTGGACCGCCTGCTCGATCGGCTCGGCCTTGGCCTCGGCGAGGATGACCGGGCCGCGCTCACCCGCGCCTGGGAACGGTTGCCGCCTTGGGCGGACGTGCCCGAAGGACTGGCCCGGCTCCGCACCCGGCTCCTACTCGCCCCCTGTTCGAACGGATCGATCGCGCTGATGGCCCGGCTCGCGCGGCATGCGGGCTTCGGCTGGGATGCCGTCCTCGGCGCGGAGATCGCCCGCACCTACAAGCCCCGGCCGGAGGTATATCTTGCCTCCTGCGCGGCGCTCGGTCTTGTACCCGCATCGGTGGTGATGGTGGCTGCCCATAATGACGATCTGCGCGCCGCGCGGGCGCAGGGTCTGGCGACCGCATTCGTGGCGCGGACAAGCGAATACGGGCCCGACCAGACGACGGATCTCGGCCCGGAGCAGGATTGGGACTGGGTCGCAGACGATCTCGGCGACCTTGCCCGGCAGATGGCCGGCTGAGGCGCGAACGGGCGGGTATCAGTCGTCGGTTTTCGGAACGATCCGTCCGAGGCCGCGGCCGCCGAGCACGTGGACATGGTAATGGGGCACTTCCTGCACGCCGTCCGGCCCCGCATTGGAGATCACCCGGAAGCCGTTGCCGCCCACCGCTTCGGCGACGCCGGTCTCACGGGCGACCCGGGCAACGGTGCGGACGAAATCGGCGATCTCGGCCGCACTCGCCTCGGTGCCGAAATGCTCGGCGTTCACATAGGGGCCTTTGGGGATCACCAGCACATGCACGGGCGCTTTCGGGGCGATGTCGTGGAAGGCGAGACAATGCTCGGTCTCGAGCACGGTCTTGTTGGGGATTTCGCCCCGCAGGATCTTCGCGAACACGTTCTGATCGTCGTAGCTCTCGGCCATCGTCCCCTCCGCACGCCGCCGGCTCCGGACAGCCGGTCCACCGGGCGGCACTCTGCGCAGCCCGAGATCCGGATGCAAGCGCCCGGGCGAAGGGCGCCGTCGGCCTCGGGCGGCGCGGGGCCGGGAGCGGCGGGCCGGGACAACCATCCCCGCGGCGGCCCCCGGTCTGGGATGCCCGACCCGAGCAACGGGAGGCTTGACCGCGACACTGCCGCCCGCGAGGAGGCGTTATGGACCGCAGGATCGTTCATTTTCTGTTGCACGTCCCGAAATGCGCTGGCACCTCGGTCGAGGGTCATTTCCGGGCGCATCTGGGGCCGGGCTTTCTGCTGGCGCCCCGCTGGGAGAGCCCGTTCACGAACCTGATCGGCAACCGCTATCCCTACGCCCCGGACGACCCGAGGCTCGCGCCCGTGCGCGTGGTCTCCGGCCACTCGCTCAGCCGGTCGCTCGCGCGGCATTTCCCAGGCGCAGAGATCCGCGAGAGCGTGCTGCTCCGCGATCCGGTCGGGTATTTTCTCTCGTTCTACAACTATCGCTGGAGCTGGCATCGCCGGGGGCATGCGCCGGCGCCGCCCGACTTTGAGCGGTGGTACCGCGCGCAGCGGCGGAACCCGATCAGCCGGTTTCTGCTCAACCGGTATTTCGAGCACGGCATCCCCGCGCTCTACCGGTTCTCCTCGGCTGGGCGGCTCGCCTGGCTCGAGCTGCGCCTCGCGCGGTTCTGGTTCGTCGGCGGGCACGAGCGGGCGGCAGACCTCATCGCCGGGGTCAGTGCGGAGCTTGCCGTGCCCGAGCGATCGGAACGTCGGAACGTCACCGAGGCCCCGGAGATCGCGCGGGCGGATCTCGGGCCGGACTGGATCGCCCGGATCGAGCGGGACAATGCGCTCGATGCGCTTCTGCATGCGCGCTGGCGACACCGGGGCTGGCGCGCGGACGCCGCGGTTGCGGGCCTCTCCGGGAAGGACCCTGCTTTGGGGGGACGGCCCGACGGGGCGTCGAACCCCGCCGGGCCGGTCCGCCCGCCGGGGCTTGCGTCCTCCGGCGCGCGTCCGGACGGGCCGCAACCAAAAGCACCCGGCACCGCCGACGAAGGCTCGGGCGCAGGCGGGCGGCTCCCTGCCTGGGACCAACCCGCCTATATCGCCAGCGATCTCGTGAGTGGCATCGCCAAGCGGCTCATCCGCTGACCGACGCGTCCGCTGCCGGGGTGCTGCGCGTGAGGGCGAGGAACACGTCTTCGAGATGCGGCTCTTCGGTGGAGAAATCGACGCAACCGAGCCCGAGCGCATGGACCCGCGCCACGAGCTCCGGCGCCTGACAGCGGCTCCGCGAATAGGTGACCGCCAGCGTCCGCGGATCCCGAAGGCTCGCCGTCGCATCCGCGCCCAGATCCGGCGCCTCGTCGAGCGCCCGGTCGAGGCGGAGCACCAGCGTCTTGGCGTCGAGGCGGCCGAGAAGGGCGCCGGTGTCGTCGCAGGCCACCACCTCGCCATGGTTCACGATCGCGATCCGGTCGCACATTTCCTCGGCTTCCTCGAGGTAATGGGTCGTCAGGATAACGGTCGTGCCGGCCGCGTTCAGTTCCCGCACATACGACCAGAGCATCTGGCGGAGCTCGATATCCACGCCCGCGGTCGGCTCGTCGAGCACCAGGACGGCGGGGTTGTGCACCAGGGCCTTGGCGACCAGGAGCCGCCGGCGCATGCCGCCCGAAAGCGTCCGCGGAAAGGTGTTCGCCTTGTCCGCGAGCCCGACGCGTTCGAGGATTTCCATGGAGCGTCGCTCAGATTTCGGCACCGCATAGAGCCCGGCCTGGACCTCGAGCGCCTCATAGGGCCGGAAGAACGGGTCCATGTTCAGCTCCTGCGGCACCACGCCGATCGCTGCGCGCGATTGGCGCGGGTTGCGATCCTGGTCGAAGCCCCAAATCCGCACGGTCCCCGAAGTCTTGAGCACGAGCCCCGCGAGAATGTTGATGAAGGTCGATTTTCCCGCCCCGTTCGGACCGAGAAGCCCGAAGATCGACCCGGACGGCACGTCGAGATCGATGCCTTTCAGCGCCTCCTTGGCCGGCTGGCTGCCACGGGCGGGATATGTCTTGCGCAGGGCGCGCACCTCGATCGCGTTTTGCATGGGCGTCTCTCTTGTCGGGGAGCGCATTACGAAGGGGTCTCGCCACGAGGGCGCGCCGCGTCTTGGCGAAAGGCACGGGCGGTTTCCTCGGGAGATGTGCGAGGCACAGCCATGACGCTAGGCGATGGCTGCTCGCTGTGCAAGCCGCCGCCCGGGGGCGGCAGGCTCGGCGCTGCCCTGCGGTCGCGGGATGCCGGGGCCGCTTGCGGTCGGGCGCCCCATGGCTATCTTGCAGCGGGGCGCCCAGACGCGCGTCCGTCTGTGGCAGGGGGCGAGGATGCCGATCGAAGCGCCGGAAGTGATCGAAGTGACGACGCGGCGGATCTGCTGCGACGGCGGGGGCGGTGCGCTCGGCCACCCCCGCGTCTGGTACTCGATCGGCGAGCAGGGGTTCGTGGAATGCGGCTATTGCGACCGCAAATTCGTGCTGAAGCCCGGCGCCGGCGAGGACCACTGAGCGCATGACGTCCGGGGCCGCGGGCATCGGAGAGGGCGACCATCTGATCCTGGTCGACGGATCGGGGTTCATCTTCCGAGCTTATTTCCAGGCCGCGAACCGGGACTCGAAATACAATTTCCGCTCAGACGGCACGCCGACCGGGGCGGTCAACATGTTCTGCGCGATGCTCCACGCAGAGATGGGGCTCGCATCTTCTCGCGGCCCCACGCATTTCGCTGTGATCTTCGACCATTCCTCCGAGAGCTTCCGGAACGAGATCTATCCCGAATACAAGGCCAATCGCTCGGAGCCGCCCGAAGATCTGGTCCCCCAGTTCCAATTGATCCGCGCGGCGACGCGGGCCTTCGGGCTGCCCTGCATCGAGCTCGAACGGTACGAAGCGGACGACCTGATCGCCACCTATGCGACGCAAGCCGCCGAGGCGGGGGCGACCGTCACCATCATCTCGTCGGACAAGGACCTGATGCAGCTCGTGGCGCCCTCGGTGCATCTGCGCGATCCGATGAAAAAGACCGATATCGGCCCAGAGGAGGTCGAGGCGAAGTTCGGCGTGGCCCCGGATAAGGTGATCGATGTCCAAGCGCTCGCCGGCGACAGCGTCGACAACATCCCCGGCGCGCCCGGCATCGGTGTGAAGACCGCATCGCAGCTGATCCACGACTATGGCGATCTCGATGCGCTCCTTGCGGCCGCTCCGGAGATCAAGCAGCCGAAGCGTCGGCAGACCCTGATCGACAAGGCCGACCAGATCCGGCTCTCGCGCGATCTGGTGACGCTGAAGCGCGACGTGCCCGTGGAAACCGGGATCAGTGACTTTGTCCTGCACGCGCCCGATCCGGAGCGGTTGCTCGGGTTTCTCGCAGAGATGGAGTTCCGCTCGCTGACGTCGCGGATTGCCGAGGCGCTCGGCGTCGAGCCGCCCGCCGTGACGCGCGGCACGGTGCAAGCGGCCACCCCCGGCGGGGAGGCGGCAGGCGGTGGCCAGGCTCCGGGGGCGATCCGCGACGTGCCGCCGCTCGATACCGCCTGCTACGAGACGATCCGGGACGCGGGCACGCTCCGGGCCTGGCTCGACGAAGCGACCGACCGGGGGCTCCTTTCGGTCGATCTCGAGACCACCTCGCTCGACGAGATGACCGCGGAGATCGTCGGTATCGCCCTCGCGCTCGAGCCCGGCCGGGCGGCCTATGTCCCCGTCGGCCATGTCACCGGGGAGAAAGACCTGCTCTCGGGCGGCGAGCGGGTGGCGGATCAGGTGGATCTCGAGACCGCACTCGGGCTGCTCAGACCGGTGCTTGCGGATCCGGCATGTCTCAAGATCGGACAGAACCTCAAATACGACATCCGGGTACTGGCACGCCACGACGCGCCGGTCGCACCCTTCGACGACACCATGCTGCTCTCCTACGCGCTGGATTCAGGCCGGGGCGGGCACGGCATGGACGAGCTCTCCGAGCGCCATCTCGGCCACAAACCCATGCCGATCAAAGAGCTGATCGGTTCGGGCAAGGCGCAGATCACCTTTGACAAAGTGCCGGTCGAGAAGGCGGCGACCTATGCGGCGGAGGACGCGGATGTGACGCTCCGGCTCTGGCACCGGCTCCGGCCGCGTCTGGCGGCCGAGCGGCTTTCGACGGTCTATCACCGCCTGGAACGGCCGCTCGTGCCGGTGCTCGCCCATATGGAGCAGGCAGGCATCAAGGTCGACCGCGAGATCCTCTCGCGCCAATCGGCTGAATTCGCCCAGCGCATGGCGCAGTACGAGGACGAGATCCACCAGCTTGCGGGCCGCAGCTTCAATGTGGGCAGCCCTAAGCAGCTCGGCGAGATTCTGTTCGACGAGATGAGCCTGCCCGGCGGGAAAAAAGGCAAAACCGGCGCCTATTCGACGGACGCCTCTGTGCTCGAGGAACTGGCCGCCCAAGGGCACGATCTTCCCGCCAAGGTGCTCGACTGGCGCCAGCTCTCAAAACTCAAATCGACCTATACGGACGCGCTGCAGACCCATATCCACCCGGAGACGGGAAGGGTGCATACGAGCTTCAGCCTGGCCGCGACGTCGACGGGGCGGCTGGCCTCCACCGATCCGAACCTCCAGAATATCCCGGTGCGCACCTCCGAGGGCCGCGGCATCCGTAACGCCTTCGTCGCCGAGCCCGGGCACGTGATCCTGTCGCTCGACTACAGCCAGATCGAGCTTCGCCTCCTCGCCCATATCGCCGGGATCGAGGCCCTCAGACAGGCGTTTCGCGACGGCCAGGACTTCCACGCCATGACTGCGGCCGAGGTCTTCGGCGTCCCCGTGGAAGGCATGGACCCTATGGTCCGCCGGCAAGCCAAAGCGATCAATTTCGGCGTGATCTACGGCATCTCGGCCTTCGGGCTCTCGAACCAGCTGCGCATCCCGCAGGGAGAGGCGAAGACCTTCATCGACGCCTATTTCGAACGCTTCCCCGGGATTAGGCAATACATGGACGACACTAAACGCCATGCCCGCGAGATGGGTTATGTGGAGACCGTCTTTGGCCGCCGGATCCACACGCCCGGGATCACGCAAAAGGGGCCCGGGCGCGGCTTTGCCGAGCGCGCGGCGATCAACGCGCCGATCCAGGGGTCGGCGGCGGATGTGATCCGGCGGGCGATGATCCGGATCCCGCCGGAGATGTCGGCGGCCGGGCTCTCAGGGCGGATGCTTCTGCAAGTGCATGACGAGCTCCTCTTCGAGGTGCCCGAGGCAGAGGCGGCGGAGACCGTCTCGGTCGTCCGGAGTGTGATGGAGGGTGCGGCCGAGCCGGCCGTTGGGCTCGCCGTGCCGCTCGTCGTCGATGCGGGGCAAGGGGCGAGTTGGGCCGACGCGCACTGACGCGCCCGGTTCAGTCCGCGGGCAGAGAGAAGAGCTCGGCGCTCGCGTTCCGGGTCACCCGCGCCACGCCGCGCGTGGCCTCCATCAGCGCGATGACGTCCTCGGTCAAAAGCCCGCGTGCAACCCGCACCTTGAGAAAGCCCCCCGACGGCGAGGCGGTGATCTCGGCCTCGATGACCGCCCAAGCGCGGCCGAGCGCGGCCGGATCGGTCCCCGCTTCGATCTCTACGATGAACTCGTCCGGCACCTCGGTCGGGGTGATCGGGGCGAGCGGCAGACCCGTCTCCATGGCCGGGCTCGGTCCCGGATCGGCGGCGACCGGGGCGGCGTCGTCGAGGGGCGCGGCCGTCGGCAACGAGCCGGCGCCGGGCGCGCTTGGCGCCGAAAGGGCCGTCGGCGTGTCGGGGCGAGCGGGCTCTTCCTCGGCGACCAGTGGGCCTGCGATCAGAGCGAGGAAGAGAGCGGAGGCGGAGAACCGGATCATTCGAGAAGCTCGTTCAGGTTGACGGGACCGGAGGCGCCGGTGGTCGACCCCTCGGCGTCGCGCTCCGTTCCGGGGACGACCCCCGCGGCAGGGGCCGCGACGGTTGCTTGGGTTTGCGTGGTCGGGGCGGGAGACGCCACCGCCGGAGCGGCGACGATCGGGGCGGCATTCGCGGGATCCGTCGCAGGGGCGGGGGCGGCGGCGCCCGCGCAGCCCTCCAGCACCCGCGGCGCCCCCGGTCCGCAGAGTGCGGCATAAAGATCGATCTGCCCGCCCGAGAACACCCGTGTTTCGAGCGAGGGCGCCGGCGCCGAGGTGGCGATCAACCGGCGTTTCACATCGACCGCGGTCATCTCCGGAAAGGCCGACCAGAGGACCGCGGCCGCGCCCGCCACCGCCGGCGTCGCCATGGAGGTGCCGCTCGTCGAGGCATAGGCCGAGGTGAAGGCGTCGCCCTCGACCCCCGGCACGGTCGAAAAGATCCGGTGACCGGGGGCCGCCACATGCACCTTGCGCTTGCCCCAATTCGAGCCGATCGGCAGCGCGCCGGCGGCGACCGGGGTCATAGTGGCTTGCGAGAAATCGATCCCGCCCTTGGTGTCATAGGCAAGCCCGTCGATCCGCGTATTCCAGGCGAGGCCCTCCCGCCACGCCTCGACGAAAGCGGCCGGCTGCCCGGGCGGGGTCTCTTCGGTCGCCGCGACCGCGATCATCGTCGCCGTGTCCCAGGAACTCGGGAATTTGGGCGCAAGCGCGCCGGCGACGATGACGGGCTTGCCGTCGTCGCCCGTGCGCACGAAAGCGGCGCCGTAGGGACCGGCCGCGTCGTTGTCGAGACCGTCATTGGCGGCGGAGACGACCACCAACACGTCGTTCTCCGCGGCGAGTTCGAGAAGCTTCAGATCGAGGCTATCCCGCTGCGGGCCAGAGAGGCTCATATTCACGATCTTGGCGCCGTTCTTGATGGCGTATTCCAGGGCGGCATAGCGGGCGAAAGTGCCGACCGCGGTGCAGGGCAGATCGGCCCGGGCGACCTTGAGCGCCATGATCTTCACGCGCGGTGCGACGCCGATGACGCCGCGGCCATTGCCGCCGATCGCACCGATCGTGCCGGCCACATGGCTGCCATGGCCGCCGCCCGACGCGCCTTTGCCCGAGCACGCCAAAAGCGGCGTCGGGTCCGCATCCCCGTCGCCGAAGTCCCAGCCGGCAACGTCGTCCACAAAGCCGTTCTGGTCGTTGTCGATGCCGTCGCCCGGCGTCTCGCCCGGGTTCTGCCAGATGTGATCCGCCAGATCCTCATGGGCGAGAAACACCCCCGAATCGATGACGGCGACGACGATCTCGGAGGCATCGTGATGGGCGCTCCACGCGGGCATCGCGTTGATCGCCGGTACCATCCAAAGCCGCGCCAGATCCGGGTCGTCCGGGCGGTAGTCGAGCTGATTGACGAAATTCGGTCGGACCGAGCGCACACCGTCGAGCCGCTCGAGCCGGGCGAGGTCGCCCGCCTGCCCCAAGCTCTCATTGCCCGACTGCCGGATCAGCGCAAAGCCCGCGGCGGACCGGACGCGACGCGCGCCGAAGCTCTCCAGAAGCCCGGTCGGCTGGGGCAGAGCGCTCGGCGCATATTCGACGATGTATTCGCCTTGGACCGCGAGCTGATCGAGAGGCAGGCGGTCCTGGGGCCCGAGATCTTGGGCGAGGGCGGTCAGCGGCAGCGCGACCGCGAGAGCAGCGCCGAACGTGCCGGCTGGATACGAATGCGACATGGGAACAGGCTCCGGACGAGGATCGATGCGGTCGGGCTATACCATGAAGAAGCCGGGTTCCGCAGAGCCTATTGGCCGCCCGACCGGGCGGTGCGCGGATCCGTGCCGTTCGCGCCGGTGCGCCTGCCGAGAAATGACCCGCGGAACGAGTTCGAGCCGGGCCGCACGTCGATTTTGGCAAGCCGCGTCCCTGCCAACCGGTGAAGTGCCGCCGCCAGGTCGCCCGGATCCGAGCTCCGGTCGACCCGGCGGCCCCCGGTCCTGCCGCTGCGCATGACGATCAGGGCTCCCAGGCGAGGAAATTCGCAATCAGGCGGAGGCCCGTCTCCTGGCTTTTCTCCGGATGGAATTGCGTGCCGATGCGGTTTCCGCGGCCAACCACGGCCGCAACCATCTCGCCGTAATGGACATGGGCGAGGCGCTGTTCGGGGTTCCGCGGGCGCAGGTGGTAGGAATGCACGAAATAGGCATGCGCCCCTTCGCCGATCCCGTCGAAGATGGGGTGCTCGGCCATTAGGAGTTCGTTCCAGCCCATATGCGGCACCTTGAGATCGGGATCGTTCGGGGCAAGCCGCACCACCTCCCCGGGGATCCAGCCGAAGCCTTCCGTCTCCCCGTGCTCGAGCCCGCGGCTCGCCATCAGCTGCATGCCGACGCAGATACCGAGGAACGGGTGGCCTTGATCCGCGCGGGTCTCGATCGCCTCCCAAAGCCCGTCGATGGCGCGGATCCCCGCCCGGCAGTCGGCGAAGGCGCCGACCCCCGGCAACACCACGCGATCCGCGCGGGCCACGGCGTCCGGGTCGGCGGTCACCAGGATCGGGCCGCCGCGTCCGGTCTCCCCGGCCATGCGCTCGAATGCCTTCTCGGCCGAGCGGAGGTTCCCCGAGCCATAGTCGACGATGGCGGTCGTCATGCCGCCTCGCCCTTCAGATAGAGTTCGATCGCACCCTCGGGCGTCCGGGCCTCCACGACGCCGACTTGCCGCCAGCCGCGCAGCCGCATCTCGGCTCGGGTCAGGGCACCGCCTTCCATCAGACAGATCGCCGCGAGGCCGAGATAGGTCAGCCCGAAGCCGAAGGGTTTGTTCGCCGCGACGAACACCAGGACCGCCGTCATCACGACGAGCGAGACCCAGAGCCCGTTCGCGAGCGCCCAAAGGGGCGGCACGCCGGCGAGCCAGCTCGCCTCGCCCACCGCCTCGATATCGTTCGGATCGCCCCGGCTGTGGAGCGTGTAGATCTGGGTCTCCATCAAAGCGTCCCCTTGGTCGACGGAATGCGGCCGGCGCTGCGCGGGTCCGGCTCGACCGCGGCGCGGAGCGCACGGGCCACGGCTTTGAAGGCCGCCTCCGCGATATGGTGGCTGTTGGCGCCCGTCTGGGCGGTCACGTGAAGCGTGATCCCGCCCCGGCTCGCCAGCGCCTGGAAGAATTCGCGCACCAGTTCCGTGTCGAAGCTGCCGATCTTGGCGGTCGGGAACGCGACTTCCCAGACGAGGTAGGGCCGGCCCGAGAGATCGAGCGCAGCTTCGACCCGCGCCTCGTCCATGACGAGGGTCACCGCGCCATAGCGCCGGATGCCCGCTTTGTCGCCGAGGGCGCTTCGGAGCGCGTCGCCAAGGGCCAGCCCGGTATCCTCGACCGTATGGTGGTCGTCGATATGCAGATCGCCTTCGGCGCGGATCTCGAGATCGAGGAGCGCATGCCGGGCGAGCTGGTCGAGCATATGGTCGAAGAACCCGACGCCCGTTCGGCAATCCCGATGCCCGCTGCCGTCCAGATCGAGGCGCACGCGGATATCGGTCTCGGCCGTTTTTCGGGCGATCTCCGCCTGGCGGGGCCGGGGGATCGGATGGGTCATGGGCGCCTCCTCGGACCCTCATAGGCCGGGACGCGGGGGGCGATCAATCGCTCTCACGGCGCGGCGAGGCGGATCCGGGTCTCGCGCACCGGCAAATGGACAAGCGCCGAGAAAACCGCGAGCGCGATGGAGACCGTCCACATCAGATCGTAGGCCCCCGTCAGGTCGTAGACCCTGCCGCCCATCCAGACGCCGAGGAAACTGCCCACCTGGTGCGAGAGGAACACGAAACCGTAGAGCATGCCGAGGTTGCGCGCACCGAAGATCGTCGCCACGAGGGCGGAGGTCAGCGGCACCGTCGGCAGCCAAAGGAGCCCGATGGCGATCGAGAAGATCACCACGGTGGCCGGCGTCGTCGGCGTCGCGAGGAAGATCGCGAGCACCGCCGCCCGGCCCGCATAGATCCCCGAGAGGACATACGGCTTCGGAAAGACGCCGCCCAGCCGGCCGAACGCATAGGTGCCCGCCACATTGGCCGCGCCGATGATCGAGAGGGTCGCCGCGCCGAGGGTGACCGAGTTGCAGACCTCGGCCACATAGGGCGGCAGATGCGCGGACATAAAGCCCACATGGAAGCCGCAGACGAAGAAACCGGCAGTCAGCAAGAGATAGGACGGCTGGGCGAAGGCTCCGCGCAGCAGGGGCGCAAGCGCGATTTCCGGATCGGTCGCATCCTCGGACTGGGCCTCGGGCTTCAAGAGCGGGATGCAGAGCGCCATCGGGATCAAGAGCCCGGCGATCGAGAGCATGGCGATCTGCCAGCCGAAAGCCTCGGTCAGCGTGCCGGCGAGGAGCGGCATCAACATCTGTCCGCCCGAGCCGAGCGCGGCGGCGGTTGCCATGGCGCCCGCGCGGCGCTCCTCGGGGACCGCACGGCCGACCAGGCTGAGGACGATGCCGAAGCCGGTGCCGGCGACGCCCATCCCGACGAAGACGCCCGCGCCCAGATGCTGGGCGAGGGGCGTGCTGCCGGTGGCCGAGAGCAGCATCCCCGCGAAGTAAAACGCGAAGCCGATCGCGAGCGCCCGGCGGTCTCCAAAGCGGTCGGCGATGCGCCCGAAGACCGGCTGCGCGAGGCCCCAAACCAAGTTTTGAATGGCGATCGAGACCGAGAAAATCTCCCGAGGCCAACCGTATTCTGCCGAGATCGGGTCAAGGACGATCCCGAAGATCGAACGAATGCCGAAGCTGAGCGCGACGACGAGGCCGCCGGCGAGGATGATCGTGGTGGCAGGCGTCAGGGCACGCATCGAAGGTCCTCCCGGCCCGATCATCCGCCCAAGGACGCGGGAAATCAAACCACGCTTGGTGATCGCCGCCATCACCGGATCGAGGGTCGCTCGGGCAAGGCGCGGGCTCTCGCGCGTCGGGGTGGCGACGGCGCCCGCGCCCCGTCGGGCCCCACCCGCCCGGGCCGTCACGGTTCGGCTGGGCCGACCGCACACTCCCCCCCCGGCCCGGCGGGGCGCGGGCGCGGCCAGACTTCGACCCTCGGCGCCTTTCAACTGGCATCTTTGGGATCGGCATCACAACCCCGATCGAAAAGAGTTCCGCGGTTTCAGTGGGTTGCACTGCTGACGGGTTGAAAATTCCGTCGGAGCCGGCAGGGTCGCGGACCGATACGGCCGCCATCTCTGTCTGCGGACGTCCCGGATAGACGGAAGGCACAGGACGGACTGCGGTCGGGCGCTGATCGCGCCCTCCAATGCCTCTACCGACGGCGCTGACACCGGGCTCAAACCCTGGGCCGCGCTAGGACGGATCGGCGCATGGACGATGAAGACCGTCCTGCGTTCCGGCTCCGCTCAAGGCTTTGCCGTCCTGCCCGGCCGCAGGCGGCGCGCGCACCCCCGCTTCGGCTCGGCCACACGCGCCGGCGGACCAAGATCGGGAAAAATCCATCGCCTCGGCTGAGCCCGGGATCGAGGTCTCACACATCCGCCTCGTCGCCGGACGCCTCGCAGGGTCATGTCCACTTCGACCGAATTTCGACGCCGGCTTTCAGCGCGCCCAACCGCCCGCGGCCCGCCGCCCGGGTTTCCCCCCGGCCCCGCTTTGGTGCATAACCCGCCCGCCCGGCGACGGCGCCGGGGATCGGAGGGACCGCGCATGCCGGACGGACCGATGAGCCGCTACCGCGCCCTCGTGGCCGATGGGCAGCTCCGTGCCGATCCGGTGCAAGCGGCCGCCGTCGAGAAGCTTCAGCTCCTCCATCAGCGTCTGCGCGGCTATGTGCCCGAGCGAGGCAAACGCGTCGGCCTCGGCTGGCTCGGCTTCGGCCGGCGCGAAGAACCCGACCGCAAGCTGACCGGGCTTTATCTCTACGGCGGCGTCGGTCGCGGCAAGTCGATGCTGATGGATCTCTTCTTCGACCGCGCACCGGTCACGCCCAAACGCCGGGTGCATTTCCATGCCTTCATGGCCGAGGTGCATGTGGGCGTCCATGTGGCCCGCGAATCGAACGTGGCCGATCCGATAAAGCCCGTCGCCGAAGAGGTCGCCGAGAGCGCGACGCTCCTTTGCTTCGACGAATTCGAGGTGAACGACATCACCGACGCGATGATCCTCGGCCGGCTCTTCGAAGCGCTCTTCGCCCGCGGCGTGGTGGTGGTCGCGACCTCGAACCGGGCGCCGGACGAGCTCTATAAGGACGGGCTCAACCGGGCGCTCTTCCTGCCGTTCATTGCGCTGCTGAAGCGCGAAATGGACGTGATCGAGCTCAACTCGCCGACCGATTATCGCCAGGGCCGAGCCGGGAGTGGCGCAGAGCGGTATTTCGCGCCCTTCGGACGGGCGGCGTCTGCGGGCTTCGAGGAGGCCTGGCGCCGGGCGCTCGAAGGGCGGAACGCGGGCCCCGAGACGCTGACGGTGGGCGGGCGAAAAGTCACGCTACCGCTCGCGGCGAACGAGGCGGCGCGGGCGGATTTCGAGACGCTCTGCGAACGCCCGCTCGGGGCCTCGGATTACCTCGCGATCGCCCGGCGATACGGGACGCTCTTTCTCGAAGGCGTGCCGCGCATGGGCCGGGCCGAGGCGAATGCGGCCAAACGGTTCGTGACGTTGGTGGATGCCTGCTACGAGGCCGGAGTGGCGCTCGTCGTCCTGGCCGATGGCCCGCCGGAGGCCCTCTTCAGCGAAGGACCGGGCGCGTTCGAATTTGCCCGGACGGCGTCGCGGCTCGCCGAGATGCGCTCGGCGGACTGGCCGCGGGCCGAAGCGTCCTGAAGGGCTGCACCGGGGGCGCGGGCCCACGCGCGCTCGCAGAGGGCCGGCCGGCTGGGGAAGGACGTCGAGGATCGCGCCGAGCGCGGTGCCGGGAAATCGGACGCCCCGAACCGCCATGCCGCCTCAAGCCGGCCCCGGGCGAGACCGTCGCGACCGGGATCGCACGGCTTGGCACGGATCGAGCCCGCGACGGAGGGCCAAGCTCCGAGCGTGTGGCGGGCCGTCGAGGTCTCTTCATCGGTCTCAACGCCCGGCACTGCGGAGATCTGCCAAGCCGCGCGAAACGGTGACCCCGCCGCGGGACGGCAGGCGGCAAAGCCGTGCGGGAGATGTCGCGGCGGGCCCGGGGCCCGAGCGGCAGCGGGACGGGGCGCCCCGCCCCGGGCTTTGGAAAAGGAGGCGCCTCGGCTTGACGTCCAGCCTGAGCGCGTGTCTCTCCGGACCCAAAGCGCGGTCTCGGCCGGGTGCTCGCGCTTTTGCCATGGTCAAGCGTTCCGCGGGCCGTTAGCGTCTCATGGTGATCCGGCGGGTCGAAGCCCGTCCCCCGCGCTTTTACCTTCGGACCGGCCCATGATCGACCGCGCTCAGCCCTTTCACCGCCCCGACGCGGACACCGGATCCGAAAGTTCGGCCCCCGCCGACCGGATCTTTCTTCGCGACCACGTGGCGGAAATCGAAATCGGCGCGTATCCCGAGGAACAAGGCGTCACCCAACGGCTTCGCTTCTCAATCGTGCTGGAGGTCGCCCGGAACACCGCGCATATGGATGACCGTGTCGGCCGCGTGATCAACTACGACAGCATCCTCGAAGCGATCGAGGCGTTGGCGTCCGGGCCGCGGATCACGCTGCTCGAGACCTTTGCAGAGCGGCTCGCGCAGCTTTTGCTGGAGGATCCACGTGCCCGCCGGGTGCATATCTGCGTGGAGAAGCTCGACCGCCTGCCGAAGGGGGCCGTTCTCGGCTGCGAGATCACCCGCGTGCGCAGCCCTGAGGCCAATGAGCGGATTTGGGCGCTCGCTGCCGAGATCGAGCCGGACTGACCGGAAGCGGTCGGAACGGCGCGTCGCACCCCGACGCCGGATCTGGCATCGGCGGATCGGTTGCGCGCGCGTCGTCCTCTCGGCGATCGAGGTGGGCGGTCGGGCCACAGGACCGGCAGCAGGGCCGGAGTTGACGCCTCGGCTCATCGGCTTGCGCTCGGCGGTCCGAGCAAGGCCCCGAGGGGGGCGAGCGCGGCAGAGATCGCCGCGTTTGTCCCGTGGGGCGGGTTGAGAACCAAAAGGCCCGTGCCCTGCATGGCATTCGGCGGTGCCGCCAGGATCGCGCGTTCGTCGGCGAGGAGGGGGGCCCCCGAGGCCCGGATCCGCGCGACGAGGTCCCGGTGGCGCCCGGCCGCCAGCACCGGATACCAGACCATGACCGTACCTTCGGGCCATCGGCCAAAGACCGCCTCGGCGGTCGCTGCGGTGCGCGCATATTCGTCCTTCACCTCGTAACTCGGATCGATGAGCGCGAGGCCGCGGCGCGGCTTGGGCGGGACGAGAGCCAGGAGGCCCTCATGTCCGTCTCGGCGGTGGATGGCGACCGGGGGGCCGTCTGCGGCCATGGCGGCGCGAAGGGCCTCGTGTTCGCCGGGATGCAGCTCGCAGAGGATCAGGCGGTCCTGCGGTCGGAGGAGACATCGCGCGAGAAGCGGCGAGCCCGGATAAGCGGCCAGCCCATGGGCTGCGCGGACGGTTGCCAGCGCGGCGTCGAACGGACCGGCGGGCGTCGCCAGGGCGATGCCGAAGGCGGCCTCGCCGGTCTTCCGGGCCTCGACGCTTTCGAGGTCGTAAAGGGCCCGGCCGGCATGGCTCTCCAGATAGCTGACCCCACGCGGCTTGCGGGTGAGAAGAGCCAAGAGCGCCGCGAGCGCGCCGTGTTTGTGCAGATCCGCGGCGTTCCCCGCGTGATAGGCGTGTTGATAGGAGAGCATGGCGCCGGGATAGGCGGCGCCGGGGCGCGGGGCAAGCTTGGGCGCCCCAAACCCCCCCCACCCCAACCCCCCCCCCCCCCCCCACCCCCCCACACACCCCCCGC
>JBHJGX010000037.1:0-145687 GCA_050331395.1 Paracoccaceae bacterium | reverse complement strand
GGCGCGCTCCACGAGGACGGGCTCGCCGACTGCGCCGATGCGCTCGGGGCGCCGGTCGACCGGGCCCGCCGGCTCGAGATCTTGAAGGACACTCGGATCGGCACCTTCGGCACGCTCGCCCTCATCGTCGCGCTCGGGCTCCGCTGGGCCTCGCTCGCCGCGCTTGCGCCCGCCCTGGGCGCGCTCGGGCTCGTCCTCGCAGCCGCGGCGGGACGGGGCGCCATCGCGATCGTTGCACGCGCCGGGCGGCCCGCCCGGACCGAAGGGCTGGCCGCCGCCCTCGCCCCAGGCCCCCGGGGGGTCGAGATCGCCGGCGCCGCGGTGCCCGCCCTTGCCATCGCGATCTGGGGCGGCGTGCCTGCGATGGTGGCCCTCGCGCTCGCCGCGGTCCTCGGCGCGGCGGTCTTCGTGCTCGCGACACGGCGGCTCGGAGGCTACACGGGAGACGTCTTCGGCGCGGTCGCCGTCTCGGTCGAGACCGCCGTCCTTGTCGGGCTCGCGGCATGGGCGTGATCCTCCTCCGTCATCCGCGGCCGCGCATCCGCCCGGGCACCTGCTATGGTCGCCTCGACGTGCCCGCTGGCCCCGGGGCGGCCGCCGAGATCGCCGCCTGCCTCAAGATCGCGCCGCCGATCCGCGCGGTCGTCGCCTCGCCCGCCACCCGCTGCCGGACGCTCGCAACCCGCCTCGCGGCGCGCGACGGGGTGCCGCTCCGCTTCGATCCGCGCCTTCTCGAACTCGATTTCGGCCGTTGGGAGGGCCAAGCCTGGGACCGGATCCCGCGGGCCGAGAGCGATCCGTGGGCGGCGAGCCCGTGGGAGACGGCCCCGCCCGGCGGCGAGAGCTTTTCCCGACTGCACGCCCGCGTCGCCGCCGCCCTTGCGGAGGCGCCCGAGGGCGCCGCGCTCGTCACCCATGCGGGCGTGATCCGGGCGGTCTGGATGATCCGGGGAGGCGCGCGGTTCGACACCGTCTTCGCCAGGTCCGTGCCCTATGCGACCGCGCTCGCGGACCGGCTCTCACCGCGGGAGACCCCATGCATCTGACGCTCATCCTCGGCGGCGCCCGGTCGGGCAAATCGGCCCCCGCGCTGGCCCTCTGCCCGGTGCCTCGGCTCTTCATCGCGACCGCAGAGCCGCTCGATGCGGAGATGGCCGACCGGATCGCGCGCCACCGGGCCGAACGGGGCGCCGACTGGCCGAGCCGGGAGGCCCCGCTCGATCTCGCCGACGCGCTCCGGGACGAAGCCCGCGCGGGCCGAACGCTCCTCGTCGATTGCCTGACGCTTTGGCTTTCGAACCTGATGCACCACGACCGCGATCTCGAGGCCGAGACGGCCGGACTTCTCGCCGCGCTCCGCGAAGCGCCCGGGCGGGCGGTCATGGTCTCGAACGAACTCGGCATGGGGCTTGCGCCGATGAACGCGCTCGGCCGGGCCTTTCGGGATGCGCAAGGCCGCCTCAACCAGCGGATCGCTGCCGGGGCCGACCGGGTCGAGTTCGTCGCCGCCGGCCTGCCGCTCACGCTGAAGGGATCGCCCGTTCCCTGAGCCTTATTGGCCTTTTCGCTGCGCCGCGGTATGCCAAAGCCCGAACGGCGGCGACAGGAGAGCGGCATGGCCTTCTCAGGGATGGGCACGGGCACAGGGAGGAGCACCGGGGCAGGCGCAGCGACGGGCGCGCTTCGGGGCGATCGCAAGGTCGACGTGCTGCGCCGCGGCACGCTGATCGCGATGATCGCCTTTCTGACTCTGATCGACCTCTTCGGCAGCCAGGCGCTCTTGCCGCGCCTCGTCGAGGCCTACGGTGTCGATGCAGCGACCATGGGGTTCGCGGTCAACGCATCGACCATCGGCATGGCCGTGTCGGGGCTCGTGGTCGCCTGGTTCTCGGACCGGATCGACCGGAAACGCGGGCTCTGGATCTCGCTCGCCCTCCTCTCGGTGCCGACCTTCTGCCTGGGGCTCACGGACGACGTGACGGTCTTTCTTCTCCTCCGGGTGCTGCAAGGCGTCTTCATGGCCGCGGCCTTCACGCTGACGCTCACCTATCTCTCGGAGCAATGCGACCTCACCGCCGCGGCGGGCGCGATGGCCGCCTATATCACCGGCAACGTGGCGTCGAACCTCTTCGGGCGGCTGATGGCGGTCTCGTTCGCGGATTGGTTCGGTCTCTCGGGCTCGTTCTTCGCTTTCGCCGCGCTGAACCTCGCGGGCGCTGTGCTTGCCTATAAGGTGATCGGCCCGCGGCTCGCGCGCGAAGGCACGCCGGGCGCCCGACCGCTCGACGCCTGGAGCCGGCATGTGGGGGTGCCCGGGCTTCGCGCGGCCTTTGCAATCGGGTTTCTGCTGCTCTTCGTCTTCGTCGGCGTCTTCACCTATGTGAACTTCGAGCTTGCCGGCCCGCTCGCGGTCGAGCCTGCCTTCCTCGGGCTCGTCTACGTGGTCTTCCTGCCAGCGATCTTCACAACGCCGCTCGCCGGCGCAGTCGCCCGGCGCCACGGGGCACGGCGGGTGTTCTGGGCCTCGACGGCGGTGGCTGGGCTCGGTCTCGCGCTCATGGTCGTGCCCAACCTCTGGGCCGTGCTTGCGGGCATGACCGTGGTGGGGGCCGCGACCTTCTTCGCCCAAGCCGCGGCGACGGGCTATGTCGGGCGGACGGCAACCCGCGACCATGCGGCGGCGAACGGGCTTTACCTCACGGCCTATTACGTGGGCGGGCTCGTCGGCGCCGTCGCGCTCGGCCAAGTCTACACCGCGCTCGGCTGGGTCGCGACGGCCGGCGTCATCGGCGCCGCCCTTGCGCTCGCGGCCTGGCTCGCGACGGCGCTCGTCGAGGCGGAGACACCGTCGCGCGACGCCGAAGCCCCCCGCGATCCTTGATCCGACGGAGGGTCTCTGCGACACCCCAAAACGCGGCAATCCGGAGGACGGCATGGGACGGCGCAAAGAGCGGCACGTGAAATCCGTGAACCTCGCGCTTCAGGGGGGCGGCGCGCATGGCGCCTTCACCTGGGGCGTGCTCGACCGGCTTTTCGAGGACGACCGGCTTTGGATCGAGGCGATCTCGGGCACTTCCGCGGGCGCCATGAACGCGGTCGTCGCCGCGCAGGGCATGTATGAGGGCCAGGCGCCGGGGGCGCGCGCCGCACTTCAGAAGTTCTGGAAGGCGGTCTCGGAGGCCGGCCGCGGCAGCCCGCTGCGGCGCAGCCCGTTCGACGTGGCGACGGGCAACTGGAGCCTCGACAATTCGCCTGTCTACCTGTGGATGGACCTGCTCAACCGCCTCGCCTCGCCCTACGACCTCAATCCGCTCGGCCTCAATCCGCTGCGCGATGTGGTCGCCGCCGAGGTGGACTTTGCGAAGGTGCGCGGCTGCAACGACATGGGCGTCTACCTGTCGGCGACGAATGTCGAGACCGGGCGGGCCCGCGTGTTCCGCCGCAACGAGATCAGCCTCGACGTGGTGATGGCCTCGGCCTGTCTGCCCTTCATGTTCCATGCGGTGGAGATCGAGGGCCAGCACTATTGGGATGGCGGCTATGTGGGCAACCCGGTCCTTTTCCCCTTCTTCGAAGAAAGCCCCTCCGACGATATCGTCATCGTCCAAATCAACCCGATCTATCGCCCGGGCGTGCCTAGGACGGCGCGCGATATTCTGAACCGGGTCAACGAGATCACCTTTAACAGTTCCTTGATGAAGGAGCTGCGCGGCCTGCATTTCATTCAAGACCTGATGGAGCATCATCAGATCCCGGAAGAAAACCGGCGCGTGATGCACATTCATATGATCGAGTCGCGGAAGAAGATGCGGCCCCTCGGTGCGTCCTCCAAGCTGAATTCGGAATGGGCCTTTCTCTTGCACCTCTTCGAGATCGGACGCGCTGCGGCGGAACGGTGGCTCACGCGGCATTTCGAGGACATTGGCCACCGGTCCACGCTCGATGTGCCCGCGATGTTCGGGGCGCAGTCCGACCCGACGCTGATGCCGGTGGGCGAAGGGCGCATCTCCGACGACGACGATGACCATGAGGACGCCGGTATGGAGGGGGTCGGAGCCGAGCCCGACGCCACGGGACCAGCCACGGTCCCGCAACCTGCGGCTGATGGAGATTGACGCTCCCCGGGGGGCCGAAAGTTCAGATTAACGTATTCTTAAGCTAAAGTTTTCATCGTCCTGTCAGCAACCGTTGACAGCTCCCGGGACTGGGCACCGAAGCCCGGCGGCCGAGAGGAGCGGAAAGGACGAGAGGCAATGGCGAATGAGGGCAGAGCCGGGCGACACCGGCATTGGAGCTCCTGGGCCGGCGATGACGACGGCGCTCCGCCGCGGCTCCCGATCGGAGCGATGGCGCTTGTCGTCTTCCTCGTGCCGGGGATCCTGTCGCTCGAGGGGCTCTTTGACAACCGGCAGGCGACCCCCCGGGAGCGCGTCTTGGCGGTCGCCCCGCCCGCGACGGAGGCGCAAGTTGCCGCGTCGCCAGACGCCGGGACAGAGGCCGCGCTCGCCGCTCGCGACGCGGAGCGGGACGCGCCCTCTCCGCCGCCATCGGCCGCACGGTTCTCGATCCGGGCCGACGAAATCCTCGGCTATACCGAGGGCCGCGGCCTCGACCATCTCGTGCACGGGTTGCTCGGCGGCACCCATTGCCAGATGGACGCCTCGGGGCGCGTGGTTTGGTCGCGCGAACGACCGGGCGGCGCCGCCTGCCGGGTGGTGCTCTTCCGCCGCGGCAGGCTCGCGGAGGGGTGGGAGGTTGCCGGGATCACGCTGCGCACCGGCCACGCGGCTTCGGCAGAGCCTGACCGGCCCGACAACCGGCCCGTCGAGGAGACCGATGGCAGCGAAATGGGCCGCATCGACCTGGCGGCGTCGCGCCTTCCCATCAGTTTTCGGGCGGTCGGTACGGTGCCACTGGCGGGCGCGCAATTCTGGATCTCGATCGACCGGGTCGAACTCGTCGGCCCGGTCGCCGCCGACGACTGGCGCCTCGCGTTCGAGAGCGCTGTCGCCCCCTGAGCGAAGGCGGGCGCGGCATGCCCTTGCCCGCGGCGGCGCGGCCCGCTAGATGCCCGCCATGAACAAACAGGCCTCTCCGTCCGCCGCTTTGGTGCCGGGCGCCGTCACTGTATGCGGCGCACCGGAGGGGTGGGATGCGAAGCTCGTCGCCGATCTCGTTGCCCGGCAGGATGGCCCGGTGCTCCATGTGGCGCGCGACGATGTCCGCGCGGCCGCCATGGCCGAAGCGCTCGGCATCGTGGCCCCAAGCCTGCCGGTGCTGCGCATCCCCGCCTGGGATTGCCTGCCCTATGACCGGGTCTCGCCCAACCCCGAAGTCTCCGCCGTCCGCATGGCGGGCCTTGCGGCGCTTGCGACCGGATGGGACCGCCCGTCGGTGGTGCTGACGACCCTCGGCGCGGCGATCCAACGGGTGCCCGCCCCGAAAATCGTCGCCGAGGCCACGTTTTCGGCCGATGTCGGGCGCAACATCGGCACCGGGACGCTGCTCGCCTGGCTCGCGCGCATGGGCTTCAGCCGAGCCTCGACGGTTATCGAGCCCGGGGATTACGCCGTCCGGGGCGGTATCGTCGACATCTTCCCACCCGGGCACGACCACCCGATCCGGCTCGATTTCTTCGGCGACGTGCTCGAGAGCGCGCGGCGCTTCGACGCGGAGACGCAGCGCACCCTCGAGAAAGTCGCCCATGTCGATCTGGCGCCCGCCTCGGAGGTGATCCTGGACGAGGCCTCGATCCAGCGATTTCGGTCCCGCTATCGCGAGATCTTCGGCGCGCCGCGGCTTGACGACCCCCTCTACACGGCGGTCTCCGAGGGGCGGAAACACCAGGGCATGGAGCATTGGGTGCCGCTCTTTCACAGGGAGATGACGAGCCTCTTCGACTATTTGCCCGGGGCGCCGGTCACCCGCGACGCGCTGCTTGCGGAGGCGCTGGCAAGCCGCCTCGAGATGGTTCGGGACCACCACAGGGCCCGCGTCGAGGCGGCAGAAGTCGCGGCGAAGTCCGAGGCGCCCTATCGGCCGCTGCCGCCCGATCTGCTCTATCTCGACGAGGCGGCCTGGGAGGCGGCGATGGCCGCACGGCCGACGCGGGCCTTCACGCCGCATAAGCAGCCCCTCGGCCCTGGGGTGATCGATGCGGGCGGGCGGGCCGGGCGGTCCTTCGCGCATGAGCGTCAGTCCGAAGACAAGAACCTCTACGTGGCCCTCGTCGACCACATCCGGGCCAAGGCGAAGACCGGCGCCGTGGTGATCGCATCCTATTCCGAAGGCGCGCGAGACCGGCTGTCGACGCTCTTGTCCGATCACGGGCTCGATGGCGCGCGGCCGGTCGCCCGCTGGGACGAGGCGACGGCGGAGGCGGGGACGGTCTCGCTGATCGTCTGGGGGATCGAGGCGGGCTTCGAGGCGCCGGGCATCACCGTCATCTCGGAGCAGGACGTCCTCGGCGACCGGCTGATCCGCCGGGCGCGCAAACCGAAGCGGGCGGACAACTTCCTGCGCGAGGCGCAGTCGCTGACACCGGGGGACCTCGTGGTGCATCTCGAGCACGGCATCGGCCGCTATCTCGGGCTCGAGACGATCGCCGCCGCCGGTGCGCCCCACGAATGCCTGGCGCTCGAATATCACGGCGGCTCAAAGCTTTACCTGCCGGTCGAGAATATCGAGCTGCTTTCCCGTTACGGCCAGGAGACCGGAGAACTCGACCGACTGGGCGGCGGCGCCTGGCAGGGCCGCAAGGCCAAGATGAAACAGCGCATCCGCGAGATGGCCGACAAGCTGATCGCCATCGCCGCCGAGCGCATGCTCAAACAAGCCGACGCGATCGAGGCCGACGATGGCGGCTATGCTCGGTTCTGCGCGCGCTTCCCCTATCAGGAGACGGACGACCAGCTGCGCGCCATCGAGGATGTGCTCGGCGATCTCGCTTCGGGCCGGCCGATGGACCGGTTGGTCTGCGGGGATGTGGGCTTCGGCAAGACCGAGGTGGCGCTCCGGGCGGCCTATGTGGCGGCGGCCTCGGGGCTTCAGGTGGCGGTGGTGACGCCGACCACGCTCCTCGCGCGCCAACACGCCAAGGAGTTCGCCGACCGCTTCCAAGGCACCGGCTTCCCGGTGCGCCAGCTCTCGCGGTTCGTGTCGAGCAAGGATGCGGCCGAAACCCGGCGCGGGCTGACCGATGGCGCGATCCCGATCGTCGTCGGCACCCATGCGCTGCTCTCGAAACAGGTGCAGTTCTGCAATCTCGGGCTGCTGATCGTGGACGAGGAGCAGCACTTCGGCGTGGCGCATAAGGAACGGCTGAAGGCGCTCAAGGCAAACGTCCATGTGCTGACGATGACCGCGACGCCGATCCCGCGGACCTTGCAGCTCGCCATGTCGGGGGTGCGCGAACTCTCGGTGATCGCGACGCCGCCCGTGGACCGGCTGGCGGTGCGCACCTATGTGGCGCCCTTCGATACGGTCACCGTCCGCGAGGCGCTCCTCCGCGAGCATTACCGGGGCGGGCAGTCCTTTGTGGTCGTGCCGCGGATCTCGGATATCCCCGAGACCGAAGAGTTTCTGCGCGAGCAGGTTCCCGAGGTGAGCTTCGTGACGGGGCACGGGCAGATGGCGGCGGGCGAGCTCGATGCCCGGATGAATGCGTTCTATGACGGCAGATACGACGTGCTGCTCGCGACGACGATCATCGAATCCGGTCTCGACATCCCGCGGGCGAACACGCTGGTGGTCAAGCGCGCGGACATGTTCGGCCTTGCCCAACTCTACCAGATCCGCGGGCGGGTCGGCCGGGCCAAATTGCGAGCCTATGCCTATTTCACCACCGATCCGAAGAAGCCGACCACGCCCCAGGCCGAGCGGCGGCTGAAGGTGCTCGGCAGCCTCGACAGCCTCGGCGCCGGTTTCCAGCTCGCGAGCCACGACCTCGATATCCGGGGCGCGGGCAATATTCTGGGCGAAGAACAGTCGGGCCACATCCGTGAAGTCGGCTACGAGCTTTACCAGGACATGCTCGAGGAGGCGATCGCCAAGATCCGCGCCGGCGAGACAGCGGTCACCATCGAAGAAGACGAGACCTGGGCGCCGCAGATCAATCTCGGCGTGCCGGTGCTGATCCCCGAGGACTACGTCACCGATCTCGAGGTGCGGCTCGGGCTCTACCGGCGGCTCTCGGGTCTCGAAAAGCGCGACGATCTCGAGGGCTTTGCGGCCGAGCTCCACGACCGATTCGGCAAACCGCCCAAAGAGGTGGAAACGCTGCTCAAGGTCGTCCGCGTGAAGACCATGTGCCGAAAGGCCGGCATCCAGCGCTTGGACACGGGACCGAAAGGCGCCACGGTCCAGTTCCGCGGGGACAAATTCGCGGATCCGGCGGGCTTGGTCGGGTTCATCGCGGACCAGAAGGGCCTGGCCAAGGTCAAGGATAACAAGCTCATCGTGCGACGGGATTGGCGCGCGGACGACGACCGGCTGAAGGGCGCCTTCGCAATCGCGCGCGACCTTGCCCGGATCGCCAAGCAGGCCGCCTAATCCGCCGCGGGCTTGGGCGCGAGGAGGGCCGGTGCGGCCAGGATCGCCACGGCGGGGAACAGAATGAGGTGCTTTTCGTATTCGTAGAAGCCGTCGGCCATGGCGACGCCCGTGGGCGCTGCGGCGACCGAGGCGAAAAGAAGCGCGAGCCGCCAGCGGCCCCGCCCGATGGCGAGAAGGGCGAGGAGCGGCGCGAGCGCAAAGGCAAGCCCCATTGCACCCGAAATCGACCGGCCGAGCGGCTCGGGGGCGCAGCGGTCCGCCCGCAGATAGCACAACGCAAAATCCGCCCGAACCGCCGTCAGGCTCGCCTCTCGGACCAGATCGCGTGCGATCTCAGGATCGTCGCGTAAAATGCTGACATAGGTGCCCCAGCTTCCGATGCTGACAAGCCGTGCGTGCAGCGGATCCGGCAGCTCGACCAGATCGGGCCAATAGCTTTCGCCCCAAAACGGCCTGAGATCCTCGGGCAGCGCGATGCGCCGCGCCAGGTCGACCTCGCCCCCGCGAAGGGCGACCGTGCGCGCGCCCCAGGTGCGCTCCTCCCAGCCCGCGATCCCGTTCATCGCCAGAGCGAGCCCGGCGAACACCCGGTTCGCCGCGTTCGGCGCCGCATGCTCGGCCGGGCGAATGGCGATCGTCGTCGCCACTGCGCCCAGAACGAGGGCCAGCCCCGCGCCTTTCAGCCAAAGCGGGCGGGCGCCGGCGACCGCGGCAAGGGCGGCGACGGGCACGAAGAGCGCGAGATAGGTCTTGCCGGTCACGAAAGCGGCGGCCGTGCCGGCGAGCACGAGAAACGGCAACCGCGCCGGGCCGATGACCGCGGCGACGAAAAGCGGGGCGAGGGCGAGCGCGAAGCCCTCTTCGTAGACCGAGAAGAAAAGGCCGCGATGGGCGGCGCTGGCGAGCAGCACCGCGCCCGCGAGGCCGACCGCGACCCGGGCGGGCGTACTCCGCAGCATCCAGACCAGCGCGCCGAGCCCGCCGAGAAAGACCGCATAGTAAAGCCCCACAAGCGTCCAGGCCTGGAAGACCTCGAGCCCTGCCGCCCGATGGGCAAGCGCGAGCAGCCACACCGGGATCGCCGAGACGAAGCGCGGCGTGCGCATCGGCTCTGCGGCGGGGATCATCGGGATCTCGGCGGTCGGTTGCCAGCGGTGCTCGCCCGCCTGTTCCCAATGGGCGGGCCAGATCAGCCGGCCGCCGTCGCCATTGTCGACCAGAGCCGGGTCGAGCGCGGTCACATGACCATAGCCGAGCGCGGCGCCGAGAAGGCCGGCGACGAGCGCGAGCGCGCCGATGCGAAGGACGGTTACGAGCAATGCCATGACGCACCCGCGAGAGGGACACCCACGCTTGGCTTATCGGATGCGAGAGCGACTGAAAAGCGCGGGCGGGTGGAGCGGGCGATCGGGATCGAACCGACGACATTCAGCTTGGGAAGCTGACGTTCTACCACTGAACTACGCCCGCGTCAGGCGTGCGCCTACGACGGCGGCGGGGGCGCGTCAAGACGACAAAGCCGGGCGGCCGGGCACTCCGCCACCCGCAGGCAACGAAACGGCGCCGTTCAGGCCGCCGTGGCGCAAAAGCAGGAGACCCGGATCCCGCTGTCCGCGCGCGCCTCGGCCAGATCGAGCCGCTGCTTGATGAGCCGCGCCTCAGCCGTCTCGCCCCGGCGCGTGAGACAGTCATAAAGTCCCCGCAAACTCCACACATTGTCGGGATGCACGACCGCGCGGGGCAGCCGCCCGCCGAGGCCGAGATCCTCGCGATAGACGGCCTCGGCCTCATCGACCCGGCCTTGCTCGAGCAGGAGCGCCCCGAGCGCGTGCCGCGTCGGCTGCATCCACCCCCAGGGCTCGTCATAGGGCAGCGCATCGTCGAGGGCGACCGCCCGGCGAAGTTCGGCAAAGGCCGTGTCGCAGTCGCCCTTGCGATAGGCGATCTCGCCGGCCAGCATCGCATCGGCGATCGCACAAAGATCGAGCGCCCGCACGTTGTGGAGATACCGCCGCTTTTGCACCGCGCCCATCGCCGCGAGGAAGGCCTGGTGCTCGGCTTCCGCTTCGGCGACCTCGCCGAGGGCCGCATGGGCGATCCCGCGCGCATAGCGGAGCATTGCGTGGCCGACCTGATAGAGGGCGGGGTCCGCGGGGAGGGGCTCGGCCAGGATCTCCCGCCAGCGGCCGAAGCGGATGAGCACGTGGGGCTTCATCGAGAGATAGCTCTCCAGGAAGTCCGCCATCGGCGGCGAGGTCACCCGCAGCACCTCTTCCGGCACCGTGGTCGGCATTTCTTCCGCGGCGGCGATGGCCGGCGCGTACCGACCGAGAAAGAGGGCGCCATAGATCACGAAATGATAGTTGTGGAGCCGGTATCCTGTGTAGATATTCGCGGCGCCGTTCGCTCGGTACCAGGTGCGATCGGCCTCGACCGCGCGTTGATTGCTTTCGAGCACGGCGATATAGTTGCCGCAGAGGACGTCGATATGGGTCGGCATGTGGACCAGATGGCCTGCATCCGGAACGAGGGTACGGAGCGCGTCGCCCGCCTTGAGCGCCTTTTCCGGGACCGGCGACATCTCCATCAAATGCACATAGAGATGCAGGATACCCGGATGGCGCATGGCGGCCGGATCCTCGGCCATCGCGCGTTCGAGGACGTCCTGTGCTTCGGCCGTGTCCGCGCCCGCGGTCGGCGCCCCGGTCTCCAGGTCCCACATCTGCCACGGCGTCCGGTTGAGGATCGCCTCGACGAAGAGCGTCGCCACGTCCAGATCGTCGGCATGCTCGCGATAGACCGCCCGCATCGCCTCCGCATAGGCGTCGTTCCAGTCGGCCATGTCGCGCGCGATCTCGCGCTGCGGATAGCGGGCCGGGAGCGCTTCGATCAGTGCGCGTTCGACCCGGGTCAGCCCCTCTCGCCTGGCCATTGCCGCCGCCGTCGCGTCATACGCATCGGCGAGCGCGGCCGCCCGGCTCTCCGGATCCAGATGATGCCATTCGAGGTTGTAATTCGGCCCCGCCGCATAGGCGACGCCCCAATGGGCCATGGCGCAGTCCGGATCGTGCGAAAGCGCGGTCCGGAAACAGCTGAGCGCCTCTTCGTGATTATACGCATAGGTCCAGACGAGGCCCCGGTCGAACCACCGCTGCGCGTCTTCATTGGCCGTGGTCACGCGGCGGCTGTGGTACTCGATATCGTAATAGGCCATGGTCCCCTCCGACGGTTTACCACGATCCTAGCACGGCCGGGCATCGGGCGGGAGCGCCGCCTGCAAGAGAGGAGCCGCCATTGCCGACCGACCCTCTCGCCGTGGGCGCCGCGCAATTCGCCAGTGCGATCGGCGATGTCGACGCCAATATGGACGCGCATCTGCACTGGATCGGCGAGGGCCGGGCGGCGGGGCTCGACCTCCTCGTGCTGCCAGAGCTGTCGCTGGTCGGCCATTACGGCGTGGAATTCGTGCTCGACGCGGCCATGGCGCGGACCGACCCGCGCCTCGGCCGGCTTGCCGAGGCGGCCGGGCCGATGGCCGTGGTGGTCAGCTTTGTCGAAGAGGGGCCCGGTGCGCAATTCTACAACAGCTCCGCGATCCTTCGGGCGGGGCGGATGATCCACCTGCACCGCAAGGTGAACCTGCCGACCTATGGCCAGCTGGAAGAAGCGAAGCACGTCGCGTCCGGGCGGTTCGTCGAGACCTGCGCGTTGACCGGGCGCTGGACGACCGGGCTCCTGATCTGCGCCGATGTTTGGAACCCGGCGCTCACGCATCTGGCCTTCCTGCACGGGGCGACCCTCCTTGCGGTGCCGGTCAGCTCCGGCGTCGAGGCGGTCGGCGCAGAGTTCGACAACCCGGGCGGCTGGGCGCTGACCATGCGGTTCTATGCAATGATGTACGGTGCGCCCACGATCATGGTGAACCGGACGGGCCGGGAGCGTGGTCTGACCTTTTGGGGCGGCTCGCGGATTGTCGATCCGTTCGGGCGAGAGGTCGCCGTCGCGGGCACCGGGGAAGAGTTGGTGACGGCCCGGCTCGATTACGCGGCCGTGCGCCGGGCGCGGACGCTCCTGCCGACGGTGCGCGACAGCAACATGGCGCTGGTGATGCGCGAGACCGAGCGCTTGCGCGACCGGCTCGGCATCCCCGATTTCGTACGCGACGACTGAAGCACCACGGCATCTTGCGTTTTGGCGCGGATAGTGGATGCTACGATCATGTGGCGCCAGACCTTGCTCGCAGCCCTCGTCCTCATTGCCTCGGCGGGGGCGGCCGCGGCCGAAGACCCGGGCTGGGAGGGGCGCTGGGACACCGTCTGGCGCGACGGCGCCGCGCTCGTCACGCTCAATGTGGATGGCGACCAGGTGACCGGGACCTTCCGGCCGGGAAACGGCCGGATCGAAGGGCGGATCGACGGGCGCCTCTTGCGCGGGCGATGGGAGGTGCCCGAGACCTCGGGCGGGTTGCTGTTCGCCCTGGCGCCGGATGGGCAAAGTTTCACCGGGCGGTACGACAATGGGGAGTACTGGAACGGACGGCGGATCTCGCATGCCGAGAGCAGCGAACGCGGCGCGCTCATCGACACCTCTCCGCGGGACGTCTTGCGAAGCCTGGTCGCGGCCGGGAACGCCGCGGCATATGCCCGGTCTGCGGCCGATTTCGGGCTTGCGGATCGCCTGCTGATCTATGATGGCCCGCCCGGCGACAACCGCCAGCGTCGGCACCGCCGGCAGCTCATTTGGCAGATCATCGACCTCTCGACCTTTCGGATCTATGACGCGCCGACCGATCGCCCGGTAGAGGAGATCGCATTCCGCATCGGCCCCGCCGGCGTGGCTGCGACGACCGAACTGACCTTCCGGCAGATCGACAATCGCTGGCGTCTTGTCGTCCCGACCGAGCCCGCACTCATCGCCGATCGCGACCGCCTCCTCGACGCGCTCGGCTTTGACACCTTCGTCGAGTTGACCGCCGCCCGATCCGACAGCCCGCGGGCGGCGATGCGGGATTTCATCCTCGGTGCCGCGACCTGGGAGGAGGGTGGGCGGGAGCGCGCGCTCGGCGTGCTCGATCTGTCCTTCCTGCCGCCGCCTCTTTTCGACGTCGAAGCGCCAGTCCTCGCCGATTATCTTAAGAACGTCATCGACCGGGGCGGGTTCATCATCTGGCAGATGATCCCGGACGATCCCGACCGCCCCGTGCCTTACGTCCACCTTCGCCATCCTGAGGGAGAGGTGGTGATCGACCGGGTCGAGGACCCGTCCACCGGCGAGCTCCGCTGGCGCTTCACCGCCGAGACCGTGCGCGGCGCGCCTCGCCTCTTTGCCGCGGTCGAAGCGATGCCCCTTGCCGCCGGCGTGACCCAGCACCGCGCCATCAGTCCGTTCTTCGAACTCCGCGAGGCCGTGCGCGGGGTCGCTCCCGAGCTTCTCGTGCGCACAGGGTTGCTCGAGCTTTGGCAGTGGATCTCCCTCGGAAGCGCAGCGGTGGCCTCCCTTCTGATAGGTTGGGGCGCGGGTCGATTTGTGCATCAGGTGCTGCCCGCACCGTCGGACGGGGGTGACCGGCTCGGAGTGCGGCTCGATTGGCCGGTACGCGTCAGCGTCGCGGGTACCTTGTTGGTCCAGACTTTTGGATGGCTGGGCTTGGCGCAGACGGCGTTCGAGGGCGCGACTGTGGCGATCACGCTCGTGGTCACGCTCGCAATCGGGCTCTTGCTCTACCGGTTGATCGGGGGCGTCGGCCGTTGGCTGACCGATCGGGCGGAAGAGCGCCCTGGCTATGCGGACGTGATCTTGATCACGCTTTTGCAAGGCGTCCTCAAGGTCGCGGTCGTCCTCGTGTCGGCCGGCCTCCTCGCCGAGGTCGTCGGGTTGCCGTACGAGGGGATCGTCGCCGGGCTCGGCGTTGGCGGCGTCGCGATCGCGTTCGCCGCGCGCGACACGGTCTCGAACTTCCTCGGCGGCGCGATCCTGATGAGCGACCGGCCTTTTCAGCGGGGTGACTTGGTCGAGGCAGATGGCGTGTTCGCATCGATCGAGAGCGTCGGGCTGCGATCGACAAGGCTCAGAACCCTCGACGATGCCCTGTTGATCATTCCGAATTCCCAGCTGACCGACAAATCCATCGTGAATTGGGGTCGTCGGCGGAGGCGGAAGGTTCAGCTGACAATCGGGCTGCCATTCGAGACGCCGCGAGATCGGCTCGACGCCTTTGTGCAGGGGTTGACCGAGGTTTATGCCGCGCAACCCTTCGCAGATCGCACAACCGTCTACATCGGGCTGAAAGGCTTTGGCCCCTCCTCGATCGACGTCGAGCTTTGGGGTTATTTCACTGTGTTCAGCTATGAGGCACAAATCGAAGCACAGCACGCGCTTGTAGGGGCGATCGTCGATCTCGCGGCCGACATCGGTGTGGCCTTCGCGTATCCCACCAGGACCCTGCATCTGGGTGAGAGCACGCGTCATGCGGCCTTCGCAGCGGGCACGTTTTCGGAAGGCGGCCGAAGTTCGGCCTCGACCTCAGAGGGCCCAACCGCGTCGAAGAAAGCGTGAGCTGCGCGCAGACGCTCGGCGAGCCCGCTCACATCGCGGGCGACGTCCGCACTGTAGTCCCCGAGACTGCAGGTTTGTTGGTTTGTCCGCGAGAGGTTATCGAGTGCGGCGTTTATCTGTTCGATCCCACCCTGTTGTTCGGATAGGGCCCCGGAGATTTCGGTGACCAGGAGCGCTGTTCGACCGATTTGCGGCACCAGCGCGTCGATCTGATCCTTCGCGGCGCCTGACGCATCGACGGTCCGGACGGCAAGTTCCGCGATCTCGCTTGCGACATGTCGCGAGCGTTCGGCCAGTTTCCGAACTTCCGACGCGACGACGGCAAAGCCGCGTCCCTGTTCGCCGGCCCGCGCCGCTTCGACGGCGGCATTAAGCGCAAGAAGATCGGTCTGGCGGGCAATGTCGCTCACGACCTGGATCTCGTCGGCAATGGTGCGGATCGCGTCCGTCGCCCGGCCCACCGCTTCGCCTGAACTCTCGGCCCGTTCGGCGGCCGCGGCTGCAATCGTGCTGGTTTCAGTCGCGTTGGCGCTGCTGCGTGCCATCGTCTCGGTCATCCGATTGACGGCGGCCGAGGCTTCGAGTGTCGCATCGGCCTGTTTCGCCCCGCCGGTCGCGACCTCGCCGGCCATGTCCGAGAGCACATCTGCCTGGCTCGCAAGGTCGTCAATCGCCGCACTCGTCTCGGCGGTGACCTCTGCAAGGGTGCGCTGCATTCCCACCAGCGCCTTGCCCAGCCGGTCACGCTCGGAGGCGACGGGGATCGCCCCCATAAGTTTGCCCGAGGCAATACGCTCCGCCGCCATCGCCGATGCCTCGAGCCGGTCAGACAAGGCGCCCAGATCGCGCAGGATTTCCCCGACCTCGTCCCGGCGCTCTGGCACTTGGAAGGCGATCTCCCCCTCGGCGAGGCGTCCGATGGTGTCGGTGATCGCGCGGACGCCGACCGAAGCCGAGCGCGCGGCGAACACTGTCAACGCAACCATGATGGCGAGCGCCGTGCCGCCCAATCCGACAAGAACGAGGATCCGGCCGTTGAGCGCATCGATGTCCGCTTTGAGCAGCCCGCGTGTCTCCTCGGTTATCTGCCGTTCCACCCGATAGATCAGATCGAGCCGCACGGTCGCGGTGTCGAACCAGACCTTGCCGGCGATCCCGGCAGCGTCGCCGGTCTCCTCGATCCGGTCGAGCACCGCGCGCCAGTCCCGCACCTGGTCGACCGCCGGTCCCGAGACCCTTTGCTCGAAGAGATCCCCATGATGGGGTTTCGCGTAGGCCTCGAACCGGGAGAGCGCGCTCTCTTCCTTGATCCGACGGACCCGGTAGGCGGCGAGGGTCGCGGGCCGAACCGTGCCCGCCTCGGCCGCGTTCAAGATCGCGCTGCCGAGCGCCCGTTCGAGGCCGCCATGCTCCTTGGCTTCGATCAGGGTCGCCGCTGGCAAAAGGTTGGTGGCGATCGGAAGCGACGGGCTGTATTCGACGGCACTGTAGATCGCATCGATCAGGGCGGTGACCCGCTCGGTATAAGCTGCGATCATCGTCGGCGCCGCGATCGACCGGTCGTTCACCCGGTCCCGAAGCGCGTCGAGCCCCTCGAGCAAGGCCGTCACCCCGGCAAGCTTGGGTGCGAGGCTCTTGGCCTCGCCCGCGAGGCGGCTCTCGGCGAGAAACCGGGCAAATCCGCGCCGCGCTCGGTCGACTTGGCTCCGCTGCATATCGAGAGCCCGGACCGCGGCGCTTTCATAGCCACCGGTCACCGCATCCACGCTCCGCCCGCGCTCGATCTGCAGCGCATGGATCAGCGCGCTCGCCCGTTCGGTGAGGACAATGACATCCCCGCGCGCCTCGAGCTCCGCAAGCCGATGCAGGTCGCGCGACACCAAAATTCCCAAGAACACGCCGCTCGCAGCGACGGGTACGGCCAAGGCGACCGCGACGAGCCAAGACAGCCGCATTTCACGCACTCCGACGGACCAACCCCGCCGTCCTACTCGCGTGACCTTTAAGAAACGGCGAACGGCATCACCGCTCGGCGAGCCCCGCAAAAAACCGCTCGATCACGCGGGTCGCCGAGAAGTCCTGGTTGGTCGGCCCGACGATGCGCGCGCCAAGACCGGACGGGCTCGCCCCCGGCCAGGTATGCCCGCCGCCTTCGACAACGAAATGGACGAGCGGCGCCGCGCAGCCGCGATAGGTGCGCAGGGTCACCCGGCTTTCATCGCCGGGCGCCCGGTCGGGCAGGGGTTCGGCCTGGACGCTGGCACAGCGATTGCGGGCGGCAAGGCGCTCGAGGGTCCGGGCGACCGGCTCCACATGGCCGCGGTCGCGCACGAGCGGGTTCCAGCCGCCGATCCGTCCGCCATCGGGGGGCATCAGCGGATCTTCGGTCCCGTGGATGTAGAGAACGGGCCGCGGCGGGCCCTCGCGGCATTCGAACTCTTCGGGAAAGCTCGCGATCGCCACCGCCGCGCCGGCCACAAGATCGGGCGCATCGCAGAGAAGGCGGAGCACCATCACCCCGCCGATCGAGGGCCCGGCGAAGAAGACCCGCTTCGGATCGATCGTGCCCGCTTCGGCAAGCGCGCCGATCAGTCGGCGGAGAAACCCGATATCGTCCGCCTCGTCATAGGGCCGCCCCCGCCAGTCGGTGCGCCCGTCGTTCCAATCGTCGACCGCATAGGGCCAGAGCACCGCCCAACCCTCGCGGGCAAGTCCGACGCGGGCCTTCCGCCGGATCGTCCACGGTCCCGCGAGCCCGCCATGCAACGCAACGAGGACGGGCGCATCGCGGAGCCCCCGCTCGGCATCGAGGATCGCCGCGCGTCGGATCCCGTCATGGGTGAGCGTGATCTCCCGGGTCTCGAAAGCCGCCGCCGTGGCGGTCGCGAAGCAGAGAAGGGCAGCGAAAACGAGGCGCATGGGGCTCTCCGGTCAGACGAGACGGGGCAGGATCGCATCGGCGACAAGGCGGTTGAGCGCGCCCACATGCCCGTGGGTCCGCGCCGGGCGGGTGGGGTCGGACGTAATCGCGACGGTCAGCGCTTTGCCCGGCGAGACATAGAGCATCTGGCCGCCATAGCCCCGGGCATAGGCCATCTCCTCGCCGCCGAGCTGTGTCAGAAACCAGCCATAGCCGTAGGCGTCGCCCGAGAACGGCGAGCGGGTGCGGGGCTGCCAGGACGCTGCGATCCAATCGGCGGGGATCACCTCGGCGCCCTGCCAGCGCCCGCCGCGGCGCACGCATTCGCCAAGCCGTGCGAGCGCGAGGGGCGAGAGCGCCATGTTGTTGCCGCCCAGGTAGTAGCCCTGCGGATCGCGGGTCCAGGGCGGGATGTCGATGCCGAGCGGGCGGCCGAGCCACTCGCGTGCAAGCGTCAGCAGGCTTTCGCCGGTTGCCTCGGCGAGCGCGGCCCCAAGGACGTGAAAGCTTCCCGTGGAGTACTGGAAGCGCGACCCGGGCTCGGCGCGGAAGGGCCGGGTGAGCGCATGGGCGATCCAGTCGGGGCTCTCGACCCAGCGTCCGTAATTCGCTCCCGAGGTGCGGGCGAGCCCGGCGCGCATGGTCAATAGATCGGCCAGGGTGAGAGCGGCGACCCGTGGGTCGGCGCCGGGCGGGATCAGCCGAGGCGCCACGGCGCCGAGCGTCGCGTCGGGCCCTGGGATCGCGCCCTTGCGGATCGCGATACCGGTCAAAAGCGCGACGACGGTCTTGGAGACCGATTTCACGTTGACCGGACGGTCGAGCGCCGGACCGCGTACGGCGCGGGAAAGCACGGTCTCGCCCGCATGCGTCACGATCAGGCTGTGAAGCTGATCGAGGGCCGCGGCACGGGCAAGCACGGGCTCGAAGGGATCGGCCGACGCCCGTCCGGCAAAGGGCAGCGCCGCCATGAGGCCGAGCGTGCGGCGGCGGGTCAGGGTCGGGCGCATGCGATCCTCCGAAACGACTGTCCGTACAAAAGCTGCCCGGCTTCGCCATCGGATCAAGCCCGCTTTCGCCGGAGATCACGAACTCCTTATGGCAGAAGAGGCCATGAGCGGCCGGATCACGTCCAAGAGACAAACCCAGGGCTTGGCAGGCATGACAAGCCTGAGCCGATCGCGCTGGCCACGATGGCAAATGGGAGGTGCGCGCGCCTCAGGGCGCCCGCTTCGAGAAGCGGTCGACCCGAGGCGCCGGCTCTCAGTTTTCCAGCCAGACCCGCTCCAGGTGCATTTCGCGGGATTGGTGGCGGGCATAGGCCTGCAATCCCGGCCGGTGGTGCAGATACATTTTCCGCCAATAGGGCTGGATGATGATCCCGGCTTCGCGGAGCCGGCTCTCCAGGCCTTCCATCACCGTTCGGCGTTGGTCCGCATCGTAGATCCCGAGCGCCTCGTCGAGAAGCGCGTCGAACTCTGGATCGGCGAACCCCGTCTCGTTCCAGGCCGCGCCCGAGCGATAGGCGAGCGCCAGCACTTGCACCCCGAGCGGCCGTCCGCCCCAGTCCGTCGCTGAGAACGGATATTTCGTCCAATTGTTCCAGAAGGTCGCACCGGGGACCACCGTCCGCGTGACACTGAGCCCCGCGCGGCGCATCTCGCCCGCGACCGCATCCATGGTCGTGCGCTGCCAATCCCCGTCGATCGAGACCAGATCGAAGGTCGCATCGCCCTGGCCTGCCGCTTCGAGCTCGGCCACCGCTGCGTCCGCATCGTGGACGGGGGCTCCGATATCGGCGTATTCGGGATGCATCTGCCCCACATGGTGGTTTTCGCCGAGCAGCCCGCGGCCCTCGATGCCGAGCTGCATAATCACCTCGTTGCGGACGGCCTTTTGGATCGCGCGTCTGACAGCCGGATCGTCATAGGGCGCGACGCTCACATTCATCCGTGCGACGATGGTTTGGGCGGTCGCCTTTTCCTTCCGCTCGAGCCCGAGCCCGTCGAGCACTTCGATCATATCGGCGGGCGATTGGTCGTTCACGTCGATCTCTTCGCTCTCGAAGGCCGACACGATCGCGACCGGATCGGTGCCGAAATCGAGGAATTCGACCTCGTCGAGCAGCGCTTCGCCGCCCCACCACGCCCCGTTCTCGCGGCGCCGGACCACCGCCCGGGTGCCCACGCTGAGCGAGGCGAGTTCGAACGCGCCGGTGCCGAGCGGCATGTCCCGCAGGTTGTCCCCGTCGCCGAAGCTCCGGTGCACGATAAGCGCGGGATAATCGGACATGGCGGCGATAAGCGAGATATCGGGCCGCGGCAGCGTGAGCCGTACGGTCAGCTCGTCGATTTGCTCGGCCACGCCCTCTGCGAGCCGGTTCGTCTCCGGATCGATCAGCGTCGCAAAGCTGTTTGCCATGGAGTTGCCTTCGACCGAGCGGTCGCACCACCGCCGGATATTGTGCAGGACATCTTCGGCCGTAAAGGCATCGCCGTTCGTCCAGGTGACCCCCGGGCGGAGCGACAGCGTGTAGACGGTAGCGTCGTCGGAGACCTCCCACCCCTCGAGCAACTGTCCGGAGAACGTGAAGTCCGGCTCCCAGCGCACCAACGTTTCGCAGAATTGCCGCGCGACATTCGACATCTCCGGCCAGTCGAAGCGGCGCGGATCCTCGATCGCCATGACCCGCATGCCGATCCGGAGCGTGCCGCCCTTGGTCGGGGTCGCCTGGGCGAGGGCCGGCCGCACGTCGCCGAGGAGCGCATAGGCGCCCGCTGCGGTGGCGCCGAAGGTCGTCGCGAGCGCGAGGAATTCCCGTCGGTCGAGCCGTCCGGCCCGGGCGTCGGCGGCAAGCTCGCAAAGAATTGGGCGCGGGGGCGTTCCCCCGCCGTGGAAGTGATCGGTCATGGACTGAGGCTCCTTGTGTCCTGCCGCCTGTGCCGGGCCATGCCCGAGGCGGGGAGCGGGATCGACCCGCAGTGCGTCCAAAACTACTGCCGCCCGCGGCCCGGTCCAACCGTCGAATGGGCGGAAGCCGGGCTCGAGGGCGAAAAATCGCCGCATCTGCCGGGCAATGCTCCGCAATATGGAGGTCTTTTCCGGTCATCGGCAGAGCCTCGCGCCGATCCGGACCGCGTGGGGAAATGGCCGACGGGTCCCGGTCGGGTTGGCGCCTCTGGGCAGGACCAGCCGGTCTCTGCTAGATCGCACGCTCCGGACCGACCCGGACGGCGCGGCGGAGATCCCTCATGCATTTCGACCTTCGCGACCCGCGTCTCGCGAGCATCGGCATCGTCCTTGGCGGCGCGCTCTGGGGGCTCGTCTGGCTGCCGGTGCGCGGGCTCGAGACCATGGGGTTGGCCGGCGTCTGGTCGGGGCTCGTCGTGTATCTGGCGACCGGGCTTCTCCTCGTGCCGGTCGCTATCCTCAGACGCCGGGAGATCGCCCAAGATTGGGGAGGGCTTCTTCTGACCGGGCTTTTGACCGGCGCGGCTTTCTCGCTCTATACAACTTCCATCGTCCTCACCGACGTCGTCCGCGCGCTCCTCCTCTTCTACCTTACGCCGGTTTGGAGCACGCTTCTCGGGCTCGCGCTCCTCGGAGAACGATTGACCGGGCGCCGGGCCTTTGCGCTCGGGCTCGGGCTGGCAGGGCTGATGGTCATTCTCGGGATCGGCGAGGGCGTGCCCTGGCCGCGCAATACCGGCGACTGGCTGGCGCTCGCCTCGGGGCTTGCCTGGTCGCTGGGCTCGGTCCGCCTGGTGCAGGGGGGCGTTCGCTCGGCGCCCGAGCAGATCTTCGCGTTCGTCTTCGGCAGTCTCGCCGTCAGCCTTCTGCTCCTCGCCACCGGGGAGCCGGCACTTGGCGCCCCTCCCACGGCCGCGACCGCGCTTGCGGCCACCCCATGGGCACTGCTGACGGCGCTCTATGTCCTGCCGATGCTCGCCCTCACCATCTGGCCGGCGACCGTGCTCAGCCCCGGTCGGGCCGGGCTTTTGCTGATGAGCGATGTGGTCGTGGGCGTCGTCTCGGCGGCGATCCTGACTGCGGAGCCCTTCGGCCTTCGCGAAGCCCTCGGCACCGCGCTCGTGATCGGCGCCGGGATCGTCGAGGCGACCGCGCCCGCCCAGCGACAGGCGCATGAGACGCCTTAACGGGCCGACCCAGCGAGGGACGGCGCGCTCCCGCGGACAGGAGCGCGCGCCCGATCAGCAGAACTGGTCGTGGACGATATTGCCCGACGGGAAGTCCGCACAGGGAATGTAGGCCGTTGCATTGTAGCGCGGGCCGGCAAAGTAGTTGTCGATCTGCACTTCGTCGGCGTTCAGGCCAGCACAATACATGTTGCCGCCGACACTGGGCGAGGTGCCATCGATCATCGGGCCGGCCGGAAAGCGGCCGGTGCAGCGATCGGCGGGCGGCAGTTTCACTGTTTGGGCATAGGCCGCGGTTGCGAACACGGCAAGCAGAGCGGTCGAGACGATAAACGTGCGCATAGGTCCCTCATTTCTTGGGGATTGGGGTCAAAATGCCAAAGTAAAGCGGGCGAAAGCCGTGAAATCGCGGGCAAATCGGGGCTCGGCCGTCTCGCCCATATCGAGGGCGCGCAGGGGCCGATCTTCAAAGCCGAACGACGAGTCCAAGGCATTGCTGATGTCGAGTGTCATAATTCCGCGATCCTCAGGCAGTCGATAGCCTACACGAAATCCAGCCACGACAAAGCGATCATCGCCGGTATCTTGAAAATCGCGCTCGAAGCTGTGCCAGACATGCGCGACCGAGGCGCCGGCGAAGAGGCCGGAGGGATGGAAATAGCGCAGATCCGCGCCGAGCGTTGTGACCGTCAACTCGTCGAGATCCCCGTCTAGGGACGAGGTCAAATCCTCGTGCCGGACACGGAGGCTTGCCGCGAGCCCCGGCGCGACGGTCGCCGTGCCAAAGGCCGAGAGATCCCAGATCTCCGCGCGCTCGGTCACGCGTCCGGTCTCGAGAAGACCGCGGACCCGCCGGCGCACCACATCGCCGCCGAGCGCGAGGTGACGGGTCGGGCGCCAGGTGAGCCCGCCCGCCGCCTGGCGCACCCGTTCGAGCGGCGCCTCCGGCCGGAATTGCGCGAAACCGGCGACGGTCACCGGCTCGAGGCGCTCGTCGAAAAGGAGCGAGGGCGTCGTGCTCTCGGTATAGGCGGCGCGGAGGCTTAGAGCCGGGCCGAACTCCAAGCGGAGCCCGGCCTTCACGTTCAAATCCGTGGACGGCGAGGTGACATCCCGGTCCGGGTCGCTGCGATCGAGGCTCAGCCCCCCGGTCAGGCTTGCCGCGGTGAGCGGCCCCAGGTCGGTCACCCGATAGGTGGCGTAGCTATAGGCCGTCGCGACCGTCTGGTGGTCGACGTCGACCGTGCTCCCGCCGAAAATCGGGTCAGCCGAGGTCTGGGTAAAGCGGGCGTCGATCGCAGAATAGGCAAGGCCGGTTTGCAAAGTGAGCGGCCCGAACCGGCCGATATGCTGGAGCTGAAGGTCGACCCCATCCGCCTCGAGCCCGGCCGCCGTGTCGAACTCGCCGAAAAAGCCCGCCTCCCGATCCGTGAAGTCCCGATCTCGCGTCACCGCGGTGGCAACGCCGATCAGATCCTGCCGGCCGTCGATCTCGTAGGCGAAGCCCACGCGGCCCTTCAGCTCCTCGATGTCGAAGTCGAGATCTTCGCGGAGCGTGTTGGCAAGACTGTCGCTCTCCCCGGACAGGTCGAATTCGAGCTGCCGGTCGCCCGCCCGCGTGGTTCGCCTGCGCAGCTCGCCGAAGAGCCGGAGCCGGGGTGTCGCCTCGGCCTTGACCTCGAGCGTATAAAGCCCGTGGCTGACGCCGTTGTTCAGCCGATATCCGTCGGTTCGGTAGAAGAACTGGCCAACCCCGAGCGAGAGCCCGCCCGCGCGCGCGGTCACCGAGAGTTGATCGCCCACGGTCGCCTGGGTTCCGCCAAAGGCCGAGAGCCGCGCCGCCACGCCGTCCCTGGCGAAAAACGGTTCGTACTCCGCAAAACTCGCCCGCGCGATCGAGGATTGCTCGAAAAGCGCGAGATCCGCCTCGCCGAGGGCCGGATCGACCGGTGCGAGCGAGGGCGGCGACAGGAGCTTGGATTTGAGCTCGGCCGAGCTCCGCGCAAAGGCAAGATCCTGCCGGCCGGCGATATCCGCAAAGATCCGGTGCGCGCTCCCGCTGCCCGGGTCCTCCTCGACGGCGCGGGCCGCCTCCTCGAGCGCGCGTTCCTCGAAGCCGAGCGTATCGAGGATCCGGCCGAGGCCCGCGCTGCGCACGGCCCGGTCCTCGCCCAAGCCACCCTCCGAGCGCAGGACCGCGCGACCCGGCCCGAGGCGCCGGGCCGTCTCCAGATCGTCGAGCGCCTCGACGGGGCGGTTTTCGGAGAAGGCCTGCGTCGCCGAAAAGAGCCAAGGGGTCGGGTCGTCCGGATCGAGGCCCTTGGCCCGGTCGAATTGGGCGGCGGATTTCTCGCGCCGGTTCTCCGCATAGTAGGCCCGGCCGAGCCAGGTGCGGATCACCGCCCGGCGCGGGTCGAGATTGGCCGCGAGCTCGATGTCCCGGCGGCCCGTCGCGATATCGCCGCTGCGGATGCGGGCAAGCCCGAGCCCGAGGCGGGGCAGGGGGGCGCTGTCTTCTCGCGCGATGGCGCGCGTGAAGGCCCCGAGCGCGCGGACCCGGTCGCCGATCGAGAGCGCGGCGAACCCCTCGATGGCCCGGGCGAGCGGCGTCTCTCCGAGCGCGAGCGCGGCCTCGGCCGCGGCAAGGGCCGCGATCCGGTCGCCCTCGGTCATCAAAAGCTCGGCGAGACGGGCGGCGGCGAATGGGTCGTCCGGCGCGCGCTCGGTCGCGGCACGGGCGGCGGCGGTCGCCTCGCTCAGCCGGCCGGCCCCTTGCAGCGCGTAGGACCGGGCGACGCGGGGCGCCGCCAGATCGGGGGCCTCGGTGACGGCCTCTTCGGCGAGAGCGAGCCCCTCGGCGCTGCGCCCGCGGAAGACGGCGATCACGGATCTGAGCGCGAGGGCACGGGCCCGGTCGGCACCTTCGAGCGCGGCCGCCGCCAAGATCGCCTCGGCGCCATCCGGATCGTCGGCATCGAGGCGGGCGCGGGCGGCTGCGATTTCGGGCGCCGTCGCGCCCCGTCCGAGGCGGATCGGCGGATAGTAGATCGCCCAGTCCGATGCGCCCTCTGGGTCGACGGCCAGTGGGCGAAAGGCGGGCGGCAGTCGGGCCGGGTCGGCCGGGGCAACGGTTCCGCCAGCGGCGAACCCGGCCTCGCCGGCGGAAATGCGGATCCCGCTCCCTTCCGCGGCGAGCGTGACATCGCCCTCGCGCACCAGAACGAGCGTGCCGTCCGGCCCGGTGGCCACGACCGCCTCGGTCCCGTCGATGCCCGCATTGGCATGCCGGGTGCCGATCGAGAAAAACCCGCTGACCGAACTGAGAAACCGCACGAGCCCCGTTTCGAGCCGGGCGTTCTCGCCCGAGGCCGGGGCCCGGATCCGGAGCGTCGTGTTGCCGGTGATCCCGAGCGTGGTGTCGCGGTCGAGAAACCGGAGTTCGGCCCGGCCCGCATCGGAGGTGCGGATCCGGTCGCCCGCGCAAAGCGCGTCGCCCCGGCGGAGCGCGCGGCCCGCGCCCTCCGCCCGGATCAGGGTCACGCGCCCGTCGACCACGACAGCTTCGGCGATCACCCGAGCGGCGCCGCATGGACCGGCCTCGGCGCCGGCCCGCTGGTCCGATAGCGCGACCCCGAAGGTCGCGGCGACCGTCAATAACGCGAGGCCGCGCAGCATTATGTTCTCCGGCCTTCCCTCGACATCGGCTGATGCGAGACGGGTTCGGAGAATGCAAGCCCTCAGATCAAGGGTTGAGGCGATAAACTGCGATACTTTCGGCCTTTCCCTGAAATTTTATGTCGCCGCGGCGGTCGAGACATCCCGCTTCGAGATTGAGCGCCTCTGCCGTCGTGCCGGTCAGAAGGATCACGTGCCGGCTCTGGTCGGGCTCGTCCTTGCCGTATCGTTCGAGGCGCGCGGCGATTGTCACCGTGTCCCCGATCGCTTTGTAATTGTAGCGCGTGCGGGCGCCCACATCGCCGGTGGCGGTCTCCCCGCTCGCCAGACCGAAGCGAAGCCGGAGCGGCACATGGTCTTCGGGGCGGCCAGGCGCACCCATCGCGTCGATACCGGCACAAATCGCGCGCACGGCTGCGACCGCGCGGGGCGCATGGTCCGGGCCCGATACAGAGCGCGGAAAGAGGGCAACGATCCCGTCGCCGGTGAACTCGACCGCCAGGCCGCCTTCCGCGTCGATGGCGTCGACGGCGATATCGTAATATCGCGTCAAAAGCTCCGAATACGCCTCCGGGCTCAGCCGGTCGCCGAGCCCGGTTGAGCCCACGATATCGACGAAGACGACGGTGGCCGGTTCGATCCGCACGCGGGTGCGTTCGGCGACCCATCCGGCGAGGATTCTGGGGGCGACTTGCCGGGGCGCGAGGCGGCCAATCAGCCGTTTTGCGAAGGCATAGCGCGCGGAGACTGCGGCGAGCAGGCTGCCGACGCCGCCGATCGCCACGGGTACGGCATAGGGAAGCCAGATCTGCTCGGCCGCGAACAGCGCGGCAACGCCGCCGCCATAGAGCGCGAGCGCGGCCGCACCGCCGAAAAGCCCCGCACGCCCGCCGAGGAGAAGCGGCGGGCCGAAGGCCGCAAGCCCGAGCAGAAAGACCAAAAGCGCAGCCGTCGAGGGGGGCGGGCGGTGCATGACCTCGTCGCGGCGGAGGTTCAGAAAGGCCGAGGCCATCAGCTCGACGCCGGCCATCTCTTGGGTCCGGAGCCCCGCGATCGGCACGGGGAAATGGTCGCGCGTGCCGGGCGTCTCGGGCGTCGAGAGACCGATGAAGACCACGCGGCCGTCGAGGCGCGCGGGCAACGGACGGGGCGCGCCCCGCTCAAAGCTTTGACGGAGCGTCCGGTAAGGGATCGTGCCCGGCGGGCCATAGAGCCAGATCGGCTGGGTTTCGGGCGGATCGGCCGGCACTTGCGGGCGCGTTCGGCTGGTCTCCGCATGGGCGAGGCGCGCCAAGCTCGGCAGCTCCGGGAACTCGGCGAGGCGGGTCACATAGCCCTCGAGAAAGGTGTTGAGCGGCGCGTTCACAAGGAAAAACCCGGTCCCCCGCGCGACCGCTGCAAAGATCGGCCGCGGATGTTGCCGCTCGGTCAGGCCGTGCGCGGCGAGGGTCTCGGGCTGGCCGATCCGCTCGAAGAGCAGCACCCGACCGGACCGCGCCAAGCTTGCGGCAAAGAAGGCATCCTCCTCGGTCTCGCGGTTGAAGAGCACGTCGAAGACGATGAGCGCGGCGCCGCGACGGGCCAACAGATCGACGAGGCAGGCATAGAGCCCGCGGGGCAGATCGTTGGTATTGCGCGCGCGGGCGAGCTCGGTTCGGGTGAGGGCGCCGGGCGGGAGGCAGCCGTCAAGCTCGGGCGCGACCCGGCCGAGATCGCGGGCATGGAAGCGGAGCCAGTCGACCGACGCGCGCTCGAGCGCGATGATCAGAGCGTCCTGCGGCGTCTCCACGGCGCCCCGCAAGAGATAGAGCGCGCGCAGGCCGTAGTCGCGTTCGAAGCGCTGTCCGAAAGGGGCGAGCCATAGCAGCGTGAGAAGCCCCGCGAAGACTGCTGCGAGGCCGAGGCGGAGAAGCGTGTTCAAGCGCCTCAGACCCCGAGCAGCTCGGCGGTGCGGGCGCGGTCGAGATCGCCCGGGCGCCCGTGCCAGACGCTCCGCCCCCGGTCGAGGACGACGCAGCGGTCGGCGACCGCGAGAAGCTCGGACAGGGTCTTATCGACGATCAGGATCGCCTCGCCCTCGGCCTTGAGGCGCGCCAGCGCCGACCAGATCTCGGCCCGGATCGTCGGCGCGAGCCCCTCGGTCGCCTCGTCGAGCAACAGGAGCCGCGGGTTGGTCATCAACGCCCGCCCGATCGCGAGCATCTGCTGCTCGCCCCCCGAAAGCGTCGCGGCCATCTGCCGGCGCCGCTCGGCGAGCCGGGGAAAGAGCCGTTCGACGCGCGCCCGATCCCAGGGACCCGGGCGGGCGGTCGCGCGCAGGTTCTCGCCGACCGTAAGGTTCGGGAAACAGCGTCGCCCCTCGGGCACAAGGCCAAGGCCGAGCCGCGCGGCCCGGTGCGGCGGAAGCCCGGCGAGATCGCGCCCGGCAAAGGCAATGCGGCCGGCGCTCGGCGGCGTCAACCGGCAGATCGCCCGGATCGTCGTCGTCTTACCCATGCCGTTGCGCCCCATCAGCGCCACCACTTCGCCGGCCCCGACCTCGAGATCGACACCGAAGAGCGCCAGCACCGGCCCGTACCCTGCCTCGATGCCGTCGACCACGAGCATGCGCTTCTCCTCTCCAGACCCGCACCGCCTTAGCGGGGGACGCCGGGTGGCACAACGCCCGCGCCCGGTTGGCTTAGACGCCGCCCAGATAGATCTCGCGCACGAGGGCGGAGGCCCGCACCTCCGCGGGCGTGCCGGAAAAGACGATCGCCCCCTCGGCCATCACGCTGATCCGGTCGGCGAGCGCGAAGACGGCGTCCATATCGTGCTCGATCAGTAGCATCGGGGTCTCGGCCTTGAGCCCGCGCAGGATGTCGGTGAGCGGTGCGACGCCGCCTGCGCCGAGGCCCGCCATCGGCTCGTCGAGGAGCAGCACCTTGGGCCGCAGCGCCAGCGCCATCGCCAGCTCCAGCTGCCGACGCTCACCATGGGAGAGCTCCGCCGCGGGCATCTCGGCCCGATGCATAAGGTCGAAGCGCGCAAGTTCGCCGTCGGCCGGGTCGCGAAGTCGGCGGTCCGAGCGCACGGGCACCAGCACCCCGAAGGTCGAACCGAGGCGCGCCTGCACCGCCAGCATCACGTTCCGCCGCACCGAGAGCTCGAGCGCGACCGAGGTGACCTGAAAGGTGCGACCGAGCCCAAGCCGTGCGCGCGCCGCGACCGAAAGCGCCGTGACGTCGCGCCCGCCGAGGCGCACTTCGCCTGCGTCCGGTGCGAGTTGTCCAGCGATCTGGGCAACGAGGGTCGACTTTCCTGCGCCGTTCGGCCCGATGAGGGCATGAATTTCGCCGGGTACCAGGGCGAGCGAGACGCGGTTTGTCGCGATGAGTGCGCCGAAGCGTTTCGAGAGGCGTCGCACCTCGAGCGGGGGCTCAGCCATGGCGCTCTGGCCCGGCGAGGAGGCCGATCATGCCGCCCCGTCCGCGAAGCACGACGCCGAGGAGGATGAGCCCGAGCGCGAGCTGCCAATGCTCGGTCAGCCCGCCGAGCACGGTCTCGAGCGCCACATAGAGCATCGCCCCCGCGACCGGGCCGAACAGGCGGCCGACGCCGCCGAGGATCACGAACACGATTAAGAGGCCCGAGCTGTGCCAGTCGAGCATTGCCGGGCTCACGAACCCGTTCAGATCCGCATAAAGCGCGCCCGCGACACCGGTTACTGCGCCGGAGATGACAAATGCCGTGAGCCTGACGGGATAGGGCTCGATACCGAGCGTCGCCAGGCGCCCCGGGTTCATCCGCGCACAGAGGAGCGCCGCGCCAAACCGTGCGACCGAAATCCGCCAATAGAGAAAGAGCCCGATCCCGAGCGCGCCGGCCGACAGCATGAAAAAGCCGATGGGATCCGTGCTCTCAACCCCCGGGAACGTGTTCCGAAGATAGATCGGCAGCCCGTCTTCCCCCCCATAGGCTGGCCAAGCAATCGCAAAATAATAGACCATTTGCGCGAAGGCGAGCGTGATCATGATGAAATATACGCCCTCGGTCCGCAGCGAGATTGCGCCGATCGCTAGAGCTGCGAGCGCCGAAAGGGTCAGCGCTGCCGCCCATATCAAGGGCATTTCGGTTGTCCCCTCGATCGCGATTGGCCAATCGAGGACCGGGGTCGCGGTCAGGGCCGCATTGGCCGAGATCGCGGCCACGTAGCCGCCGATCCCGAAGAAGGCCGCGTGGCCGAGGCTCACCATACCGCCGAGCCCGAGCGCGAGGTTCAGCCCAACGCCTGCAAGCGCGAGGATCGCCGCTCGGCTTGTCAGATTGACATAGTAAGGCTCGTCCAGCGCGTGTGCCGCTAGCGGAAAGACCACGATTAGGGCGATGAGCGCCGCGTTGACCGACGCCTCCGAGGCCAGGGTGCGCGTCTTTGATGCCGTCTCAGCCATCGGCGGGAAAGAGCCCGCGGGGGCGAAGCGCCAGCACTACGGCCATCAGCAGATAGATGGTGACCGAGGCCAATCCCGCGCCGATCGCCGTCGCTTCGGTCGCCGGGGCGATCAAGCGGACGAGCGCGGGGAGCCCGGCCCGGCCGAGCGTGTCGACAAAGCCGACCAAAAGCGCACCGACAAAGGCGCCCCGGATCGAGCCGATGCCGCCGATGACGATGGTGACAAAAGCGAGGATCAGGACGGGCTCCCCCATGCCGACCTCGACCGACTGGAGCGCACCAACCATTGCGCCCGCGAGCCCTGCAAGCCCGGCGCCGAGCGCGAAGATCGCAGTGGAAAGTCGGCCGATATCGACGCCGAGCGCCGAGATCATCTCGCGGTCGGACTGGCCTGCGCGAATTCGCATGCCAAGGCGGGTCTGTCTGATCAAAACCCACAACAGAAGCGCGACCGTAAGGCCCATCGCGATGATGACCAACCGATAGGCCGGATAGGGTGTTCCGCCGGGGAGGTCCACATGGCCGGCGAGCGCCTCTGGTATCTCGAGCCAAAGCGGCCGACCGCCCGACACCATCCGCGCGCCTTCGGAGAACACGAGAATTAGCGCGAAGGTCGCCAGCACTTGATCGAGGTGGTCACGAGCGTAAAGCGGTCGCAAGACCCCGCGCTCAACCAAGGCGCCCATTGTCGCGGCGGCCAGCGCTCCCGCGGCGAGACCAAGCCAGAAGCCTACAAATGGTGCAGTATAGGCGGCCGTAAACGCTCCCGTCATATAGAGCGATCCATGCGCCAAGTTTATTACACCCATGACGCCAAAGACGAGGGTGAGTCCAGCCGCCATAAGAAATAGCATCACACCCAGCTGTAAGCCGTTCAATGCTTGTTCGATAATGAGTGTTGTCGCCACTTAGCTACCGACTGTACATTGCTGACTGCTTTTACGCAGGAAACTCGAAAAAAGGGTAAACTTGGCCGTCTCTCGATCGATAGCGCGCCATGGATTCCGGTCGCGGTACACGGGCCGACCGATGATACCGTGAATTGTATCGCGATAAAGGATGGCCAATTTTGGGGTTACTGTTCACGATTTTGATCTCGAACATATCCCAAGGCCCGTGATGGAGGTTTCGGTCGCTTCGACAATCATTGCCAAGAGCAATCCTACATCAAGGCACCTTCTTTCTATTATCGAGGTCCCCGAGGTTGGACTGAAAGGCATAGGCAAGGTCAGCTCCCGGCAACGGCGTCCGATGTCAACAATCCACGATAACGCGAACGATCCGATCAGGATCGAAACTTTCCCACACGGCTCGCCCCCAAATGTTTCGCAAACGTTCTCCACCTTACCGGTTAAAAATTCGTGTCCGACCGGCGCTCGAGCCCGCAAAATCACCATTCTCCCAATCCACGACATCAACGCTTTCTTCATCTTTCGGCGCCAGAACGTTCGGCGAACATCTATGGCAAGTATCGCGGGGTGGCAATTGGTATACACAAACGCAGACTGCTCACATTTTGCATAGGGAGGCGAAGTCGTCCGCCCGGTCAGCGATGGCCGTTCCCACCAGTCGGTTTGTTGGCTTGCCGTCGGCGCCCAGAACCACTTCGCGGACGTATATATCCTGGATAGGATGATGATTTGTGTTGAACTGGAATTTGCCGCGCGTGCTTTCGAACGATGCTTTCCTCAGCGCGGTGCGGAAAGCGGCGGCATCTTTGGGATGCGCGACTTCGAGTGCGGACAGGACAAGGCGCCCTGTGTCATACCCTTGCGAGGCGTAAAGCGTGGGCGTCCGTCCATAAGTCTCGCGAAACGCCCCCACAAACGCTACATTCGCAGTAATATCCAAGTCATAGGCCCATTGCGAGGTGTTTCGGACCCCGATCGCGGCATCGCCGACCGCGCCGAGGATAATCTCGTCGAAGCTAAACGCGGGTCCGAAAACCGGCAAGTCGACGCCGGACGCCGCGAATTGTTTCATGAAGGCAATCCCCATGCCGCCAGGCAAAAAGAAAAAGACCGAATCCGCGTCCGACGCCCGAATTTGCGCAATTTCAGCGGCATAGTCCTTTTGACCCAGACGGGTGTAAATCTCGCCGGCGACAGTACTGCCAAATGTCGACTTGAACCCTGTCAGCGCGTCAGTTCCAGCAGGATAATTGGGCGCAAGGATAAAGGGTTTAGTCAGCCCCTCATCATTCATATGCACCCCCATAGCCGCATGCAGGTCGTTATTTTGCCACGCGACATTAAAATAATTTTCGTGGCAAAGCGGCCCGGCAAGTTGGCTTGGTCCAGCGTTTGGCGACAGATAAAATATTCCCTGGCGGACGGCTGCCGGCACGACGGCCAGCGCGAGATTAGAGAAGATAATCCCTGTCATGATATCCACGCGATTGCGTTGTATCATTTCGTCGGAGATTTGCTTTGTGAGGTCGGGTTTCCGACCATCGTCTTTGATCAAGAGCTCGATATCTTCGCGGCCAGCCTGCTTGAGGGCGAGCACGAAGCCGTCACGCACATCAATGCCAAGATGCGAGCCACCGCCCGTCAACGTCGTGATCATGCCAATTCGAACAGGTTCGGAGGCGGTTGTGGGCACTGCGAACGCCACAGCAAGGCTGATGGCGGCTGCGCTGCAGGCACGGCGGGCACGGTTGAGCATGAGCGACGTCCTCGGCTTTGGGATGTTAAGAGCGATACGACGCTCAAGGTAGAGGTGACCAGAAAGTCGGCTCGATTTCCAGTCCTTGGGCGACGCCCTGCCCAGCCCATCGGGCGTTTACCGCCCGGCTGCGTTTCGTCAGACTGCGCAGAGCGTCACCCGGCCGTCGGACGGCGCTGGGCCGGAACGAGGAGACCTCCCGTGAATTGGGAAACCGCCTATGACAATCGCCGCGCTGTATCTGGGGCGGAGGCGCTGCCGGGGCGCTGGGCCGAGGATGCGGCGGCATTTCGCGACACGCTTGGCACGCGGGCGGAGCGGATCGCCTATGGCTTGGGCACGCGGCAAATCGTCGATCTGTTCCACCCCCTGGGTGCCGCGCGCGGGCTCGCGGTCTTTGTTCATGGGGGCTATTGGCAACGAAACGCGCCCGAGCTCTTCTCGCATTTTGCGGCAGGGGCTCTCGGTCGGGGATGGTCCGTGGCAATGCCGGGTTACACGCTCTGCCCAGACGCGCAGGTGAGCGCGATCTCGATCGAGATCGGTCAAGCGATCGCAGCGGCGGCGGATCGTGTCGCGGGATCGATCCGGCTGGCGGGGCATTCTGCGGGGGGTCATCTGGCGGCGCGCGCGATCTGCGGCGCGGTGCTGCCCGAACCCGTCCGCGCGCGGGTGGCGGGGGTCCTCTCGATCAGCGGCCTCCATGATCTCCGACCCCTCCTCCGGACGCCGATGAACGACGTGCTGCGCCTCGAGCTTGCGACTGCCCGCGCCGAGAGCCCCGCTTTGCTCGAACCTGCGATCGAGGTCCCGGTGACGGCCTGGGTCGGAGGCGAGGAACTGACCGAACTTCGCCGGCAGTCGCGTGTCCTCGCTGAGGTTTGGGGAGGGCTCGGCCTTGACACCCGCTTCGTGGAGCGCCCGGGCAAGGACCATTTTACGGTCATCGACGGTCTTCGTGACCCGGAGGCGCCGATTGTTGCGACCTGGCTCGGTCTCTCGGAAAGGCACGAGGGCTAACCGGTGGGCCAATGCACCGACAACGTGACCATGCATAATCGGCTACGGGGACGTCACGCCGGCGGGGAAAGATCTTGCGCTGCCCACGCCGACGCCCGCCGGGCCGTCGTGCGTTTGGCCCCCCTATCGCGACAGAACGCATGCCTCGGCGCGAGGGCTTGGCCCGTTATGCAAATGAGCCGATTGCATCGCCTTCTCGGTCACCGGCTCATGACCGCGAAGCCGGATCTGGGTGGCGGTGAGTTTGACGAGGGCGAGGTAGTTGTCGGCGTGCTTCTCGAAACGGGTGGCGATGGCGCGGTAGCGCTTGATCCTGTTGAAGACGTCGCGAAGCGGCGCGCGCGATGCTTGGCTCGGCGAGGTTGCGGTACCGGTAGAGGACCGGGCTGAAGCTTGGGATGCGCTTGCGCGCCGGCATCGGCTTGATGTTGGCCCATCCGCCCCGGGCGGCGACGGCGTCGCGGAGGCAATCGGCGCCCGTCAGGCGCGGTCGGCGAGCAGGATATCGCCCTCGCCGATCGTCCCGAGCAGCGGCGCAGCGGATCGGCCATCATGCGCCTTGCCGGGCGTGAGCGCGAGGGTGATCGGCCGGCCTTCCGCATCCATCATCACGTGGATCTTGGTCGTCAGGCCGCCCCGCGAGCGCCCCATGCATCGGGCGTCAGGCTGACATCCCGGGGCGGTGTCCGCCGCGCCCCCCCCTTTTCAGCCGTTGGCTGCGTGCTGGTGGACCCTGATGGAAGAGCGGTCGATCATCTGCAGATCGCCGACATAGGCGGCCGTGATCGCGTCGAAGACCCGGTCCCCGACGCCGAGCGTCCGCCAGCGCGCGAACCGGTTGTCGCATGTGGTCGGCGGCCCGTAGCGCTCGGGGATCTCGGCCCAGGGCGAGCCCGTGCGCAGCCACCAGTCGATCCCGTTCAGCACCTTGCGGTCATCGACCCGAGGCACCCCGCGCGGTTTGTTGGGCAACAAGGGTTCGATGATCGACCACTCGAAATCGGTCAGCTCGTAGCGGCGGCGTACCGACGTTGGCGCTCCTCCTCGAGGAGCGTGAAGTCAGATCGCTGGTCGAAACGGAACCCCTCTCTGAGTTAATGACCTAGGCCCGGTGCCGCCGCCGCGCCGCCAGCGCCAGCCCGCCGAGCCCCGCCAGCAACAGCGGCAGACCCGCCGGCAGCGGCACCGCCGCCATGTCGTCAAAACTCAGCACGATGTTGTCGAGCCGGTGAAGGTTGGTCGACGACGTCGCGAAGACCACCGAAGTAACGTCCGAGAAGCCCGCCGGGGAGATCGTGGCGAAATCGATGTCTCCCGATGAACCGGATGTGATCGGCGTGTTGCCGACACGGAAATCGCATGGCCCGCCGTCGCAGCTGTACTGAAAGCTGACTAGCGAAAACAGGCCGCCACCTGTCCGGGTCAGAGTCAGCGATGGAGTAAGGGCATCGAGGCCGATCGCCGGAAACGGATTTCCAACCGAGGACAGAAACAGCGCGTTGCCCGCGAGCTCGAACCCGTCTTCGATATACGGGCTGGAGACAGGCCCCGTCGTGCTACCGAAGTCGAGGGTCACCTGCACAGTGGCCGCGCCGGCCGACCCTGCGCCAAGGGTGAGACAGGCCGCGGCAGCCAGCCCGGCAAGGTTGGCGCGGATTGTATCGAACATGCTCATAATCGTATCCCCTTATCTCGGCGTGGCTACAGGCCGACGCCCCCTCAGCCCCACCCGGCAGCCCCGGCGGGCAGGCCGTAGAGCAGAAGGAGCGCCAGACGGCAAGCTTTTTCAACGGAAAGCACGCCACGCGCAGGGCCTTTGAGCCGCCCCGCTTAGGCCCGGTCCCGCCGCCGGCACCGCCGACGCCAGCGCCTGGAAGATCGCCAACCAGCGTGCCGAGGCCGACATCATCGGCTTGGAGATCGATTTCGGGCTCGACAACGGCGGCATCGCGTTGGGGGGCCCGAACCGGGCGGGCACGCCGATCTTCTTAAATCCGCTCGACGCGGCGACCGACCCCAGCGGCACGACCCAGCCGGCGATCGTCGGGCGAGACCGAGATCGTCACCCCCCTGCGCATCCCGCAGGAAAGCCGCGACATAGGGGTCGCAAATCGGACACATCCCGTATCGGTCGGTCTTCTAGAGTGCGGCCGCATAGATCTGTTCCGCCGCTTCGCGCGTCATCTCGCGCGGGTTGTTCACGAGGAGGCGCTCCTGCTTCATGGCGTCCTCGGCCAGCATCGGCAGATGGCTGCGCGCGATGCCATGAGCTGTGAGCCGGGTGTCGAGGCCGAGTTCTGGCCCCAATGCCGCAAGCCCTTCGATGAGACCGGTCACCCGCATCTCCGGATCGTGGGCGGCAAGCTCCGGGAAGACGAGCGGCGCAAGCTCGGCATAGGCGGCCGTGGCCGCCTCGCGATTGAATTCCAGCACATGCGGCAGGACGAGGGCGTTCGAGAGCCCATGCGGCAGTTTGAAATGCCCCCCGAGCGGGTAGGCGAGCGCGTGTACCGCCGCGACCGGCGCGTTGGCGAAGGCCATTCCGGCGAGGAGGCTTCCCATCAACATTTCGCCGCGCGCTTCGAGGTCGTCGGGGTGGGTGCCGACCCGGCGAATATGTCCGGCGAGCCGCCGCAGCGCCTCGCGGGCGAGGCAGTCGGATAGCGGGTTCTTCCGGTGGCGCGAGGTGAACGCCTCGATCGCGTGCACCATTGCGTCGATGCCGGTGGCGGCTGTGACGGGGGCCGGCAGGCCAGTGGTGAGCGCCGCATCGAGGACCGCGGCGTCTGGCAGAAGCGCCGGGGCGACCACGCCTTTCTTCTCGGCCGCGCCCGTCGTTACGATGGCGATGGGCGTGACCTCAGACCCTGTCCCCGCGGTCGTCGGTGCAAGGACGAGCGGCAGCCGCCCACCCGCCACGCGCCCGACGCCATAGATGTCCGAGAGCGGCTGATCCCCGGCGAGCAGCACGGCGACGAGCTTTGCGGTATCCATCGGCGAGCCGCCCCCCACCGACACGACACCGTCGACCGCCTCGGCCCGGGCCGCTTCGACCGCGGCCAGCACCTTTGCCTCCGGCGGGTCGGCCTCGACATCTGTCCAAACCATCGCCGACACACCCGCCTCGGCAAGCCCGTCGCGCGCAGGCGCGGTCAGCCCGGCCGCATGCACGCCCGGATCGGTGACGAGGACCACCCGCCGGCAGCCCCGGGCGGCCATCAGTGCGCCGATCTCACGGGTCCGCCCCGGCCCCGAGAGGATGAGAGGTGTCGTCTCGAAACGGAACTCGGTCATCTCGCCTCCGCCTATCGGTAAGAGAGAAGCCCGGTCGCAGCGCGCTGTCAAACCCGTGGGCCGTGGCGACCGGCGGCCTCGCGCTCAGGGTCCGACCCGTTGCCCGTCTTCGGCGAAGAACGCCATCTTGCCGGCGGTGATGTCGATGCCAACGGCGGCGCCTTCGTCGGGCACGTCCTCGGGGCTCGCCCGGATCACCAGGCGGTGCGGCTCCGCGTCGCGGGTGACGCCCACATGCACGAACACGTCCGAGCCCAAATGCTCGATCGCCTCGACGACGCCGCCGAGCGGGCTCTCGCTCACGGCTTTGAGGTGAAGGTGTTCGGGCCTGAGGCCGATCTCGAGCGCGGTCCCGTCCGGCCGGTCGAGATGCGCAAAGCCCACATCGCCAAACCAGGCCGCGCCGCCCTTGACCTGGCAGGGGAGGAAATTCATCGGCGGCGTACCGATGAAGCCCGCGACGAACCGCGTCTCTGGCCGGTCGTAGATGTCGGTTGGCCGGCCGACCTGCTCGACGCGGCCGTCCTGCATGGCGACCAACCGATCGGCGAGCGTCATTGCCTCCACTTGGTCATGGGTGACGTAAAGCGCGGTGATGCCGAGGTTTTTTTGCAGGCGCTTGATCTCGAGGCGCATCTGGATCCGCAGTTTTGCGTCGAGGTTCGAGAGCGGCTCGTCGAAGAGGAAGAGTTTGGGGCTGCGGACGATCGCCCGGCCCATGGCGACGCGCTGTCGCTGGCCGCCCGAAAGCTCGCGAGGCCGGCGGTTCAAGAGCGCGACGAGGCCGAGCGTTTCGGCGGTTTCGTGGACTTTCGTGCGGATCCGCCCCCGCGGCTCGCCCCGGTTCCGAAGCCCGTAGGCCAAGTTTTCGAACACGGTCATATGCGGATAGAGCGCGTAGTTCTGGAAGACCATGGCGATGTCGCGCTCGCCGGGCTCGAGGCGGTTGACGCGCATGCCGTCGATCAGAAGCGCGCCTTCGGTGATGCTCTCGAGCCCCGCGATCATCCGCAGAAGCGTGGATTTTCCGCAGCCCGACGGGCCGACGATCACCACGAATTCGCCGTCCGCGATCTCCAGATCGACCCCGCGGACCGCCTCGACCCCGCCGCGATAGACCTTCCGCACGCCTTCGAGCGTTACCCGTGCCATCGGCGGCCCCCCGGTGCTGCGCTCATTTCTCTCGCTCCGTCAGACCTTTGACAAAAAGCTTTTGCATCGCGAGGACGACGATCACCGGCGGCAGCATGGCGAGCACCGCCGTCCCCATGATCTCGTGCCAAACGGGCAGCGCCTCGCCCGAATTCACCATCCGCTGAATGCCGATGACCACGGTTGTGTAATCCGCATTCGTGGTGACCAAGAGGGGCCAGAGATATTGGTTCCATCCGTAAATAAACAGAATGATCGTCAGAGCTGCGATATTCGTCCGGCTGAGTGGAAGCAGTATGTCAAAGAAAAACCGCTGTGGGCCTGCGCCGTCGATTTTTGCCGCTTCGACCAATTCGTCTGGGATCGTAAGGAAAACTTGGCGGAACAGGAAGGTGGCAGTTGCCGAGGCGATGAGCGGCAGGATCAGTCCTTGGTACGAGTTCAGGAGATCGAGCCGCGCGGCCACATCGAATGTCGGCAGGATCCGCACTTCGACGGGTAGCATCAGCGTCACGAAGATCAGCCAAAACGACAGCATCCGGAACGGAAACCGAAAGAAGACGATGGCATAGGCGGCGGTCAGCGAGATCGCGATCTTGCCCGCGGTGATCCCCACGGCCATCACGAGCGAGTTGAGCATCATCGCGCCGACGCTGATCGTCCCGGCCGAGCGCTGCCCTTCGCCGAGGAGCGTCGCATAGGTCTCCCACCCATGGTCGCCGAACCAGAGCGGCAGCGGCGCCTGGGAGAGCCGCGTGCCCTCATGCGTCGAAGCGACGAGCGCCATCCAGAGCGGGAAGCAGACCGCCGCGACGCCGAAGATCAGCGCGAGATGGGTGAGCAGGGTGAGGATCGGCCGCCGCTCGATCATTCCGCCACCTCGGTCAGGCTCCAGGGGGCGTCGGCGGCCTCGCGTTCGGCCGCCTGGCCGAGCGGGATTGGCGGGCAGGCGCGCAAGGACGGGTCCCGCGCGGCCAGTGTGCCGAAACCTGCGGTCAGCCAGTCATCGGACCCGTCGCCATGGTCGTCCTCGCCGCAGGAGACGGCGAGAATGCCCTCTTCGGTCGGCTCGACATAGCGCACGGCCCGTTCGCCCAGAAACACGTGCCGGCACAGCATGGTCAGCTGGTTGTCGGGCAGGGCGGCGATCTCGGCGATCCGTGTCAATAGACGACCCTCCGCTCGACATATTTGAATTGCGCCATGGTCAGGAGGATCACGAGCGCCATTAGGATCACCGACTGCGCGGCCGAAGAGCCGTAGTCCTGGCCGATGAAGCCGGTCGCATAGACGCGGTAGACGAGGATCGACGTCGCATCCGCCGGCCCGCCGCTCGTCGTCGCGTGGATCGTCGCGAAGGTGTCGAAGAACGCATAGACGAGGTTCACCACCAGCAGAAAGAACGTCGTCGGCGACAGAAGAGGCAGGGTAATCGTGAAAAGACGTCGCACGGGCCCGGCCCGGTCGATCGCCGCCGCTTCGATCAGACTGCGGGGGATCGACTGTAGCCCGGCCAGAAAGAACAGGAAATTATAGCTGATCTGTTTCCAAACACTGGCGGCGATGACGAGGATGAGGGCTTGCTGCCCGTTCACATAATGGTTCCAGTCGACCCCTGCGGTCTCGAGCCAGGCCGCGTAGATCCCGACCGACGGGTTGAGTAGGAAGTACCAGATCACGCCCGCCAGCGCTGGCGCGACCGCATAGGGCCAGATGAGGAAGGATCGGTAGGCGAGCGCCCCTTGGATCACCCGGTTCGCCGCGAGCGCCAGCAAGAGCGCGATCGTCATCGCGAGCCCGGTCACGCAGGCCGAGAAGACGAGCGTGGACCAGAAGCTGCGCAAATAGCGCGGGTCGTTCCAAAGGGTGACATAGTTCTCAAAGGCAACGAACTGGCGCGAGAAGCCGAATGCATCCTCGATGAAAAAGCTTTGCTCCATCGCCTGATAGGCAGGCCAGAGGAAAAATATTGCCGTGATTGCAAGTTGCGGCGCAACGAGGAGGAGGGGAAACAGCGTCCCCCGGAAGAGCGTGCGGCGCGTGGCCATGGGCGTCTCCTCGCCAGCGGTCCGGCGGACCCTAGCCCGGCCGGTTCGGCTCTGCAACGCAGAAGGCGGAGGGGGCGACCCCTCCGCCCGCGGCCCGGATCAGTTCCCGGCAGTGTTCGCGGTCTCAAAGCGGCGAAGCAGCTCGTTGCCGCGCTCGACGGCGGTGTCGAGGGCTTCTTGCGCAGTCTTGTCACCCGCCCACGCGGCCTCGAGCTCTTCGTTGATGATGTCGCGGACTTGGACGAAGCTGCCGTAGCGCAGACCCTTCGAGTTCTCGGTCGGCGGGTTCAGCGAGAGCTGCTTGATCGCGGTGTCAGTGCCCGGATCGGTCTCGTAGAAGCCCTGCTGCTGGCTCAGCTCGTAGGCCGCCGTGGTGATCGGAACATAGCCCGTCTCCTGGTGCCAGAACGCCTGGTTCTCGGCGGTCGACAGGAAGGCGAGGAAATCGGCGACGCACGCATATTCCGCCTCGTTCTCATGGCCGCGCAGCACCCAGAGGGTCGCGCCACCGATGATCGAGTTCTGCGGCGCATCGGCGACCGCGGTATCGAGAGGCAACATCGCCTGGCCGAACTCAAAGTCCTGGATGTCCGACTTGAAGCCACCGTAATAGGCCGAGGAGTTGATCCACAGGATCGTGTCGCCATTCACAAATTGCGCCCGGCTGTCGCCGCGACGGCCGCCGTATTCGAACTCGCCGCGCTCGCCCATTTTCTGGATACGGTCGATGTGGTTGACCACGTGTTCATTGTTAAAGGTGAACTCGGTGCCGAGGCCGGCGAAACCGTTTTCGAGCGTGCCGGTCGGCAGGTTGTGCCAGGCCGAATAGTTCTCGATCTGCGTCCAGGACTGCCAGCCGAACGAGAAGGGCGCCGCGACGCCGGCCTCTTTCGCTGCTGCGGCGACGGTCACGACGTCGTCCCAGGTGGTCGGCACCGCGAGGCCGAGCTCGTCGAGCTTGGTCTTGTTGTACCAAAGCACCGGCGTAGACGAGTTGAAGGGCAGCGAGAGCAGCTTGCCTTCGGGCGTCGTGTAGTACGAGATCACCGCGGGCAGATAGGCGTCGCGGTCGAAGGGCTTGCCGGTGTCGGTCATCAGATCTTCGACCGGATAAATGGCGCCCTCGGCAGCCATCATCGTTGCAGTGCCCACTTCGAAGACTTGGACGATATGGGGCTGTTCACCGGCGCGGAAGGCGGCGATCGCCTGGGTCATCGTCTCGGTGTAATTGCCTTTATAGGTCGAGGTTACTGTGCAGGCCTCGGACGCGGCGGAGAAATCGGCGGCGAACTTGTCGGTGATTTCGCCGAGCTGGCCGCCCATGGCGTGCCAGAATTGGACCTCGGTCGCGGCTGCGGCGGCGCTGCCCGAGATGGCGGCGGCGAGCGCGAGAACGGAAACGGTCTTCATGGGCTCTCTCCTCTGGGTGGGACGGGCCCGAATGGATCTCCGGGCTCGGCCGCGCAGAATGGAGAGGGCTGGTGACCGCTCTGCAACGCTGAGGTGCAGATTTTATGACATACGCTGGCCCGCGGGGGGTCACGAAGGCGATTGGCCTTGGCCAGGCGGGCGGTGTCGCCCGGCCATTGTCGGGTCGGCGTCGAAGTGTCCGCCGGTTCCAGGCGACGTTCGCCGTCAGGCGCGGGCGAGCGCGCGGGGCAGGGCGAGAAGCCCGAGGCCGCCAAGCAGCAGGAAAACCGGGGCGGGCAGTGGGATCACCCGTTCATCTTCGAGCTGCACCGAGAAGCCGCCCGAGCTTGGGGTGCCTCCCACGGGGGAAAAATCGGCCGTCGCGGGGATTCCGGACAATTGTGCGATGTTGAGCGTCGCGGAGAAATCATCGACGCTACCAAAATAGAGGAACTCGTTCAGCACGCCATCGACGAATTCCGCATCGGGACCGGTAAACGCGCCAGACAGGGAGAAAAGGGCCCCGTCGATGGAGATGCCGAAATCGGTAAAGTCCCCGTTCGACGCTGCGAACGACACGGTGCCACTGCCGACAGGGTGGGTTGCGAGCGTGAAGCTGCCCTCGACTGATGTTCCGGTCAGCGGACCCGAGTCGAAGTCGATGTCGAACGTGAAGGTGGTGGCCGAAGCCGAACCGGTCGTGATGGCCGCGACGAGGGCGGCGGTCGCAACGATGCGCATAAGTGTGGTCCCCCCAAAATGCAGTAGCCTTGCGCAACATAAGATAAAATTTCGCTGAAAAATTCAAGTCGAAAAGGCCGTCGCACGCCCGGTACGCTCGCCCGCACCCGTTCTCGTGCCCCGAGCGGGACCGCCCGGCCTCGCAGGCCCGCATGTCCTTTGGAGGACGTCGCCCGTGAACAGAAAGGGCCCCGCGGACGGGACCCTTCGAGGGGTTGCTCGGTCGAGTTCAGGCCTTGAAGGACCAGCGCTCGCCGTTCTTGTGGCCGTCGAGTTCCCAGTTCGACGCGACCTGCTCGGGCAGGGCGATATCGTTCGAGATCGCGTGGGTGTAAGCGAGGAAAAGCGGAATAATCGACCCGCCGTCCATGTTGCAGATCTGCTGCATCTCTACGTAAAGCTCCCGGCGCTTTGTCGGATCGAGTTCGGCGCGGGCCTCAAACAGCAATTGGTCGAAGCGCTCGTTCGACCAACGCGCTTCGTTCCAGTCGACACCGGTTGCGTAGATCTGGCTGAACACCCAGTCCTCGGTCGGCCGGCCGCCCCAATAGGACGCGGTGAAGGGCTGAACCAACCAGATGTTCGACCAGTAGCCATCCTCGGGCGCGCGGACGATATCGAGTGTGATGCCGGCTCTGCGCATGCTTTCTTGCATGAGCGCGGCTGCCTCAACGGCGCCTTCGAAGGCCGAGTTCGCCACGTGCAGCGTGACGGTGAGCTCGTCCATGCCGGCTTCCTTGAGATGGAAGCGGGCCTTGTCGGCGTCGTAGCTGCGTTGTTCGAGTTCGTCGGGGCCCGCGCGGTAGACATTGGCGGGGCCGACCGGGTGGTCGTTGCCCACTTCGCCGTAGCCTCGCAGGATCGTTTTCAAAAGCTGGGCCCGGTCGACGCCGAATTTGAGCGCGAGGCGCACGTTCACGTCGGTGAACGGGTCGGTGTCGCAATGCATCGGGAAGGTGCAGTGCTTGTTGCCGTAGGTCGGCACGACCGAGAGGTTCGGGCTCCGCTCGAGGAGGTCGATGGTCTTGAGGTCGAGGTTCGAGACCGATTGGATGCGGCCGGCGATCAGGGCGGAGGTCCGGGCGGTCGAGTCGGCGATGAAGAGGTTCTCGATCGAGTCGAAGAAGGCCGCGTTTTCCTTCCAGTAGTTCGGGAAGCGTTCGACGACCGTGTTCACGCCGGGCTCGAAGCTGACGAGCTTATAGCCGCCCGTGCCGGTGCCCGATTGCCAGTCGATGGTGCCGTCGGCATTCGCGGGGCAGATCGGCAAGTGATAGTCCGAGACGAGGAACGGCCAGTCGGCATTGCCGCCCGAGAGCGTGAAGACGACGATTTCGGGGCCGTCGGCTTTGACCTCGACCACCTGCTCGACCAGGCCTTTGGCGGCGGATTCCGTGCCCTCGCCCATGTGGTGGAGGAAGCTCGCGACCACGTCCTCGGAGCTCAGCGTCTTGCCGTTGTGGAATTCGACGCCCTGGCGGAGGCGGAAGGTCCAGGTGGAGGCGTCCGAAGAGGCCTCCCAGCTCTCGGCGAGCTCGGCGCGCAACTCGTTGTCGGGGCCGATCTCGGTCAGGTTGTTGCGGAGCTGCGAGCTCACATTGATCATGTAGCTGTCGAGGATCTTCGCCGGGTCGAGCACGTCCGAGCTCGCCCCGCCGGTGAGCGCCTGGATATAGGTGCCGCCGCGCGAGGGTTGGGCGAGCGCCTGGGATGCCATCATTTCGGCGGCGGCGACGCCCGCTCCGGTAAGGAGAGCGCCTTCCATGAATTGGCGGCGGCTGATCCGGCCGGCGCGAAGTGCGGCCTTGAGGCCTTCGAGGGTAAGCATTTGTTGTCTCCCTGTTGGCGGATGCCGGCGGACGCCGGCCCCGCGATGCTGTGGCGCGAGCCTAGCGTCCAAAGCTGCGCTGCGCAAAACCCTTAGCGCGCCTTCAGGGGGCCGGATCGGGCGCTTGGCCGCGTGCTGCGCGGATCAGCCATAGATTGCGGGCATAGACGATGAAGCCGAAGCTTTGCGCGAGGATAATGACGATGTCCTGGCGGAGGATGCCGTAGACGAAGAGCATGAGCGCGCCGGCGAGCGAGAGCCACCAGAAGGCGACCGGCACGACGGAGGCGCGGGCGCGCTCGGAGGCGATCCATTGGACCAGCATGCGCGCCATGAAGACCGCCTGAGCGGTGAGCCCGAAAAGCGCCACGCCCACGCCCCACCAGCTGTCCACGAGGAGGAGGCGCATCAGCCATTCGCCCCAGCTTGCCATCAGCGATCGTCCCGTACGATCTCGGGCAGGCGGCGGCGACGGATCAGCCACCAGACGCCGAGCAGGTCCGTGAGCCCGACGATGGCGCGGCCGAGATTGGTGTATTTCGAGCGGCCCGCCTCGCGGGCCCGGTGTCTCACGTCCACATGCAGAATGTCCCAGCCTTCGCGTTTCACGAGGGCGGGGAGGTAGCGGTGCACGTGATCGAAGAACGGAAGCGCGAGGAAGACCTCCCGCGGGAAGGCTTTGAGGCCGCAGCCCGTGTCGCGGGTGCCGTCGCGCAAGAGCCGGGCGCGGAGTGCGTTGGCGAGCCGCGAGGCGGTCCGTTTGGAGAACGTGTCTTGCCGCCCGACGCGTTGGCCGGCGACGAGGCCGAGGCGCGGGCGGCCGTCGAGGAGCGGGGCGACGAGCTTGGGGATTTCGGCGGGCGGGTTCTGGTTGTCGCCGTCGATCGTGCAGACGATGGGCGCGCGGGCGGCGAGCACGCCCGAGCGGACGGCGGCGGACTGGCCGCAGGGGCGCGCATGGCGGACCTCGCGGAGCCAGGGGAACTCCGCGCCGAGCCGGGCGATCTCGGCGGCGGTGGCGTCGGTGGAGCCGTCGTTGACGAAGATCGCCTCGAAGGGGCCGATCGGCGCGCAAGCGGCGGCGATCTCGCGGGCGAGCGGCTCGACGGCGCCGGCCTCGTTCAGCATCGGCGCGACGACGGCAAAGCGCGGGGCCGGGTGGCTCTCTCGCTCTCGGGCGGGGTCTGGCTCGGTCATCGGGTCCTCTCGGGCGGGAGAGGTGTAGGCGCTCGGGCGTCCGAGGGGAAGGGGCCGCCGTCAGCCGGCGCAGAGCTCCCAGCGGGGATCGGGCCGGGTGACCAGATCGGCGATCTCGAAATCGCCACGGTTATAGTTGAAATAGCGAAGTGTCGCGCGGGTGACGAGTTCGGGGCGGCCGTCGGGCCAGTAAGGGTCCATCAGCACCAACCAGCGCCGCTCGAGAAGGACGAGCGCGCCCGGTTCGCGGGCGAGGATGCGGGCGGCTTCGGGCGGCGTCGCCAGGCGGGTCTCGGTGCCCGCGTGGAACACCATGGAGGGTTCGCGGTAGCCGGCGGTGACGAGCGGGCCGTCGCCGCAGGCACGCCAGGGCTCGGCGAGCGCGGCGATCCGGGGCGAGGGGAAAACGGTCGCAAGCGACGGCAGGCCCACTTGCAGGATCCCGCCCGCAACGAGGACGAGCGCCACGAGGCCTGCGCCCGCCTGGGCGAGGCGTCGGCCCCGAAGCGCGGCCAGGGCCGCCAAGAGAGCGGCCGCCCCGCCGCCGAGCGCGAGGGGGACGGCAAGCGGCGGCAGGCTGCCCTCGAGCGCGACCGGCAACACGAGAAGCGCAAGCGCCAGCCCGACCCCGGGGATGGCGACCAGAAGCGCGCTCGCCAGGCGGATCCGCCGCGAGGGCGGTCCCGCATCGTCGGCCAGGAGCCAAGCGGCGAGGGCGACCGCGAGCGCGGGATAGAGGGGCAGGACGTAATGCGGCAGCTTGGTCGGCACGGCTTCGAGGATCACCCAAAAGGGCACGACCCAGGCGGCGAGGAGCAAAAGCCACGGCTCGCGCCGGCGTGCCCACAGCCAAGACGCGGCGACCGGCAGAAAGGCCGCCCAGGGCCAGAACGTCCCCCAGATGAGGACCAGATAAAGCCCCGGCGGGCCCCAGTGTTTCTCCTGTCCCTCGGCGACCTTGCCGAGGAGGTCCCGCCCCACGCTCTCGGCGAAGAAGCGCCCTTCGGAGACCGTCCAGATCGCAACGAACCAAGGCAGGCAGAGGAGCGCCGTCCAGACGAGGCCGGGCATCGGGCGCAGCCGACGGATCTCCGGGAGCCGACGGGTAAGCCCCCAAAGCGCAGCGAGCGCGAGGACCGCGATGAGCGGCACGATCGGGCCCTTGAGGAGCACGGCCGCGGCGAGCGCGGTCCAGAAAAGCGCGGCAACCGCGAGCGCCGGGCGCTCGGGCCCGATCAGGCGGGCGAGCCCGGCCAAGGCCGCGACCGCGGTCGCGAGCAACATGGCGTCGGTCTTGGCGATGTTCGCCTCCGCAGCGGCCAACACCGTGGCGGGCAGCATCAGCCCTGCGAGGGCGGCGCCGCGCGGGCCGACGAGCGGGCGAGCGGCCCAGGCAAGTCCGATTGCCGCAAGCACGATGCCGATGGCCGAGGGCAGGCGGTAGGCCCAGATGGGGGCGTCTTTGCCGCCGGCGGCCGAGGCGACGGCCGCTTGCAGCCAATAGATCCCGACCGGTTTCTTCCAGCGCGGGTCGTCCTGAAAGCGGATATCGACCAGATCGCCGGTCTCCAGCATCTGCTTCGTCGCCTGGGCAAACCGCGCTTCGTCCCGGTCGGTGACCGGCAGCGCGGCGAGCCCCGGCAGGACGACCGCAAGCGCGACGAGCCCGACGATAAGCGTCCGCGCAATCGACCCGCGGGAGGCGGCCTCGATCAGCGCGCGGAGACCCGCCTCGAGCGCATCGAGGATCCGGGCGCCCCGGCCCCGTCGCGGGGCCGCTTGAGGCGGGGAGGTGGGCACCGGGGCGCGCGCGCCGCCGCCGTTAGTCCGCGCTCGGCGGCGCGACGGGGACGGGCGTTCCAGCCGGCTCGGATGGCGCCCCACCAGCGGCCCCCTCCGAGGGCGGCAGGGTGAGGGCGGGACCGTCGTCGGCCGAAGGCGGCACCACGACGCCGCCGCCTTCGTCGGGGAGATCCGGCAGCACGAGCCCGCCCGGAAGCGGCGCACTCTCGGCGCCGACCCCGTCGATCACCGAGCGTCCGGCCGGATTGCCGCCGGCCAGGATCGCCAGCGTGATCGAGGTCGCCAAGAATGCCGTCGCCAGATACCAGGTGAGCTTCGAGAGCGGATTGCCGCTCGACCGCGCCGAGGCGAGCCCGCCACCGCCTCCGCCGATGCCGAGCGCGCCCCCTTCGGAGCGTTGCATGAGCACGACGGCGATCAGGCAGACGGCGATGATCAGGTGGATGAGGAGGAGAATGTTTTCCATCGGGCGATCTCTTCGGCGCTGGCGCGGGGCCCGTCGGCCGGGCGCGTGGGCGCGTCTTAAGGGACGCCCCGGCGGTAGAGGGTCACATAACCTTCCGCTTGCCGCTTGTCGAGGGCAGCTGGCGGGCCCGGTCAGAGCGCGGAGATCCCGCCGGTGATGCGTATCGCCTGCCCGGTGATCCGCCGCGCGCCTTCTGCCGCAAAGGCCCGCGCGGCGGCCGGGCCGATGCCCGAACTGCCGCCGAAGACGAGGACGCCTTCCGCGGCGATGGGGCGTGGGGTGTGGCCGGACTGCATGGCGCCAGGTTGGCGCGGCCGCGCGTCCGCGCCCAGCGGCGAGTAATCAGCGGTCAGTGGTTAGCGGTCAGTGGTTAGCAGTCAGCAGTCAGTGCTCAGTAATCAGCGGTCAGCGCCGTAGGGCTGACCCGGGCCACCAGGCGCGCGCCATCCTGGCCATCCGGGTCGCGACCTCGGAGACCGCGCTCGCGTCTTCTTCTTGGCGGTCGAGAAAGAGCGTCGCGAAGGTCGCCGGGTCGAGCGCGATGGTGCCGGTGACATCCAGGCCGTCATGCTCGAGCGTTGCGCCTTCATGGAGCGCGATCCGCAGCATCGGGGCGTTGTCGCGGGTGGTCATCACCACGAGTGTCTGGCAGCCGAGGATCCGCGCTCTCCGGGCGACATGCTGCAAGAGCGCCCGGCCGATCCCGTTGCGTCGGAAATCCGGCTCGACGGTAAAGGCCGCCTCCGCCGTCGTGCCGCCCTTGAAGAGCTCGCCGACCCCCCGGAGCACGCCGTCCCGAAACCAGCCGAGCGCCTCCGCGCCCGTCCCGAAGACCGCGTCGGCATGGGCCTTGAAATCCGCCGTCCGCATCGGCCTCAGGAAGCGGCGCCGCACGCAGTCATCGGGCAGCCGCCCCCAGTGTTCGAGAAGGAGCGGCCGCTCATCCGTTCGCAAGCGCCGAAACCAGCCGTCCCGCAAGCTGTCGATATACATCCCGTGCCCGCTCCGTCTGCGCCGTGCCGTCGCGCAATTAAGTAGCGCATCGGACACGGGTTCGGAACGGGCGCGGCGCGCCCGCCGCGGGTTTGGCCGGGACCGTTGTTGCGCTGCACCACGCGTCCCGTTCCCGGTCGGCGAGAGCGCGCAGCGCGGCCCGATCAGAGGAGGACGCCGCGCGGGCGCCCCCTCGGGCGCCTTACTGGGCGTCTTGGTCGGCGACGTCGTCGACCGAGTACTGCCCCGAGAGCCGGCGCCGGATGATGCTCCAGGAGAGGCCGACGCCCAAGATAAAGCCCCAGCCGATCAGGCCCAGCCACTGGAGAAGCCCGCGGTCGTTCAGATCGAGGATGCCGAAGTCGTAGAGCACCCAACCGAAGGCGAGCAGCAGCAGCGCGACCAGCACGATACCGACGACCCGGATCGAGAAGAATGTCGCCCGCAGGATCACGATATAGGCGATGAAGAGCGCCAGTCCCGCGAAAGCCTTGAGCGCGGGGTCCTCGCTAAACCCGCCGATCACCCAATCAATATAGGAGTATCCGGACGGATTATACGTCAATAGTACGATGGCGATACAGGCCACAACACGAATGGTGAACTGTCCCAGGGCGCTTTTCGGCTGCATGGCGGATCCTTCCTGATTCCGGTTGGGCGCTTATAACGCGGGACCGTTGCGAAACCAATGAGCGGCTGCGCCCGGGCTTGTTTCCGAGGCGGCGGCGGCGCATTTACGCCGCATGGCTTGGACCGAGGGGCAGATCGCCGCTGCGCTCGCGGGCGGACCGACGGCGCCCCGGTCGGATTTCGATCTGATCGGGCCTGAGGCCCGCGCGGCCGCTCTCGCACGCATGGATCCGGCGCCGAGGCGCGCGGCGGTGCTCTGCGGGCTCGTGCCGCGCCCGGGCGGCCTTTCGGTGGTGCTGACCCGTCGTGCCGCGCATCTGCGACGTCATGCCGGGCAGGTCGCGTTTCCCGGCGGCTCGGTCGATCCCGACGATGCGTCCGATGCCGCTGCCGCCCTTCGCGAAGCGAACGAAGAGGTGGGCCTTGCCCCGGCCCAGGTACGCCTCGCCGGCGCGCTCGCGCCTTATGTGACGCGCACCGGCTTTCACGTCTCGCCGTTTGTCGGCTTCGTCGACCCGGATTGGACGCCGCGACCCGACCCCTCTGAGGTGGATCTCGTCTTCGAAGCGCCGCTCGATTTCCTGATGGATCCGCGGAACTGCCTGACGCGCGTCTTTGAGCGGGCGGGCGAGCGCCGCCGCTATTACGCGTTCACCTGGGAGGGGCATCTGATCTGGGGTGCGACCGCCGGTATGTTGATGGGGCTGGCCGACCGGCGCGGGGGCGTGGCGCCGGGCGCCCGGGCCGCCGGAGAATGACGCCACGCCCTCCCGTCCGTCCTCCGGCCCGTCCTCTGCCTCTGCTCGACGTGCCGTGGCTTCGCTCGGCCGAGACGCGGACGCTCCTGGCCGCCCTCGACGGCGAGGGGTACTTCGTCGGCGGCTGCGTGCGGAATGCGCTTCTCGGGCTTTCGGGCACGGATATCGACATCGCGACCCCGCTCCTGCCCCAGGAGGTGACCGACCGGCTCGTCCGCGCAGGGCTCAAAGCCGTGCCGACGGGCATCGAGCACGGCACCGTCACGGCCGTCGTCGCCGGCCGGCCCTTTGAGGTGACGACGTTTCGCGCCGATGTGGAGACGGACGGCCGCCGGGCGGTGGTGCGGTTCTCGACGGATATGGCCGAGGACGCGGGCCGGCGCGATTTCACCATGAACGCGCTCTATGCGGATGCGGAGGGGCGCGTGATCGACCCGCTCGGTGGGCTGCCGGATCTCGAGGCCCGGCGCGTCCGCTTCATCGGGGCGGCCGAGGCGCGGATCCGCGAGGATTATCTCCGGATCCTGCGGTTCTTTCGATTTTCGGCCTGGTACGGCGCGGGCCTCGACGGCCCGGGGCTGGCGGCCTGTGCCGCGCTTCGGGGCGGGATTGCGGGCCTTGCGCGCGAGCGGATCGGGACGGAGATGCGAAAGCTCCTGGCGGCGCCCGACCCAGTCGCGGCCGTGGGGGCGATGGAGACGGCGGGCGTGCTCTGCGCCTGGCTGCCCGGGGCGTCCGCGGCGCCGCTCGGACGGCTCGTGGCGGGCGAACGCGTGAGCGGTGCTGCGCCCGACTGGCTTCGCCGCCTGGTCGCGATCGGCGGCGACACGCCCGGATCGGCGCTCCGCCTCAGCCGAGCCGAGGCCCGCGCCCACGAGACATTGGCCGCCCTCGTTGCGGCGGGAGAGCCGCCTGCGCTTGCCGCCGAAGCCGCGGGGCCGGATCTCGCCCGCTCGGCCGCGCTCATTCGGGCCGCAGCCGAGGGCACTCTGCCGCCCCCGGATCTGGACGCAGCGCTCGCCCGCGGGGCGCAGGCGGTCTTTCCGCTCGCCGCCGAGGATCTGCTCGCCGCCGGAATGAGACCGGGACCTGGCCTCGGTCGGGCGCTTGCCACGGCGCGGGCCGCCTGGCGGGCGAGCGATTTCGCCCTGGACAAGGACGCACTCCTAGAGGTCGCTCAGTGGAACAGTCAGGAAGACTGACATAATGCGGGGGCTCGCCCATGGACGCCGACACCCTGCTCGCGCTCGCGGGCTTCGCCTTCGCCTCGACCTGGACGCCGGGGCCCAACAACATGATGCTCGCCTCCTCGGGCGCGACCTATGGCTGGCAGCGGACGCTGCCCCACGCCATGGGGGTGGCGCTCGGCTTTCCGCTCATGGTGTTCCTGATCGCGCTCGGCCTCGGTGAGGTCTTCGAGACCTATCCCGCGTTCCAGACCGGCGTCGGCTGGGCGGGTTTTGCGGTGATGCTGTACCTCGCCTGGCGGATCGGCACGGCCGGGCGCGCCCGCGCCGACGGCGGCCGGGGCCGGCCGCTCAGCTTTCTCGAGGCGGCAGGCTTCCAGTGGATCAACCCCAAGGCCTGGGTGATGGCGATCGGGACGGCTGCGACCTATGCGTCAGGGGCCGCACCGCTTTTCGAGGCGAGCATCGTCGCCGCCGTCTTCTGCGCGGCCGGGCTCACCTCCTCGCAGGCCTGGGCGCTCTTCGGCGCGGGCCTCGGACAGTTCCTCGGCGACGGCCTCCGGCTGCGGATCTTCAATGGCGCCATGGGCGTGCTGCTCGCCGTCTCCGCCTTCTGGCTCGTGATCGACGCCTGAGCGCACGCGGCCGCTTACCCGAGGCCCCGTGCGGCGACGGCTTGCTGCCACCAGGCCTCGGCACCGAGCGCCCGGCGGAGTGGCGTGTCCGTCTCGGCAGGCGCCGATGCGATGTACCGGACGCCTTCCTCGAAGCTCTCGCCCGTCAACGCCCGCATGTGTGCGACCCCGGCGGCAATCTGGAACGGCATGCCCCGCTCTTCGGCGAAGTTCGGGCGAAGATCGGTCCAGACCGCCCCTGCCGCCCCGGTTTTGCGGCACCACGCCCGGACCGCGCCCACGATCTTTGGCCGACCCTGCGCCGTCCCGGTCGCGAGGCAAACCCCGCCGATCATCTTGGCAGGTGCCCGCTCGCGCCGGGCCAGGTCTTCGACCGCCGCCGCAAGGCCTCCGCGCCGCGAGCGGATCGCATGGGTCGGGCATTTCACCCCGTCCTTCGGATCGAGGCAGACGACGAGCGAGCCTTTCCGCTTGGCGCTGATCCGCGAGAACTCCATCGGCAGCCGAGGACCCGCCCCCATCGCCCACGCACCCTCCACATGGGGCGCGAGATCGTCGAGGTCCCAGATGAGCGAGCCCCAGCCGAGGATGAGATAGCCGTCCATCCCCCGGTCCTATCCGGTCGGCCGCCGGCGGTCACGCCCCGGCAAGCTTGCGTGAGCCAGGCGCGAGGCGGGATGCGGCGGCCGCATGGCGGGCCCATGTCCCGCAGACCGGTCCACCAGCCATCCGAGGGAACACCAATGACCGACCGACCGAGAGCGTTCCGCCTCGTCCCCGTGCTTCTCGTCGCCGCCGTCGCTGCCTGTGACACCGCACGGACACCCGCACCCGAGACACCAGCCGCCCCCGCCCCGGTCGTGGCCGAGAGCGCGGTGGCGACCGCCCGCGGCAGTTTCGAGGGCCGCTCCGACCACGTTGCTACCGGCCATGCGCGGATCGTCCGCTCGAACGGCCAGTGGATCGTCGAACTAGAGGAGGATTTCTTCTTCGACGGGGCGCCGGATCCCCGGGTGGCGCTCGGCCGGGACGGTTATCTGCCCGAGGCGCAACTCGCTGTCCTCCGCACGGATACCGGCCAGCAGGCCTATGCGATCCCCGACACGCTCGACGTCGCCGACTACACCGAGGTCTGGCTCTGGTGCGAGCGGTTCTCGGTCCCGCTCGGCGTCGCCCGGCTCGCCCTGAACTGAGCCTCGGGCGGGCAGGTCGGCTCGATGCTGCCCGGGGTTGTGATCCGCCCGCGCATGCGGCATCGTCGCGCAGCGAACGGGAGCCCGAGATGACCCTGCCAACCACCGCCAAAGAGGCCGTTCTGGCCGCCAACGCAACGTTTTATGCGGCGATGCGCAACAGCGATCTCGTTGCGATGCGCACGCTTTGGGCGCGGCACCGGCGGGTCAGCTGCACGCATCCCTCGGGACCCGCGCTCTTCGGCCGGGCGGCGGTCATGGAGAGCTGGCGGCTGATCCTCGAAGAAGGCGCCCCACCCGATATCGAGGCGGTGGGCGTGCAGGTCGTGGTCACCGGCGCGACTGCGCTCGTGCTCTGCGAGGAGCGGATCGGCGGCGTCTCGTTGATGGCGTCGAACGTCTTCGCGATCGAGGACGGGCGCTGGCGCATGGTCAGCCATCAGGCGTCGGCTTTGGCGGGAAATCTGCCCTGATCCGCACGGTTTCTTGACAGCGCCGCGACAATCGGCATAAGCGCGCGGCTCGGCGTTCGTTTGGGCGTCGGTTTCGGCCTCCGCGGTCCGCGCAAGCGGGACCCTGTCGCCCGACGGCGCATCGCTGCGTCCCGAGGAAAGGAGGAGGCCAGTCCTTTTCCAATCCGACCGGGCCGTGTGTCCGGTCTCCAGGAGGTTTAGCCGTGACGAAACGCACGTCGTCGAAATACAAGATCGACCGCCGGATGGGCGAGAACATCTGGGGTCGCCCGAAAAGCCCCGTCAATCGCCGCGAATACGGCCCCGGCCAGCACGGCCAGCGCCGTAAGGGCAAAATGTCGGACTTCGGTCTACAGCTTCGCGCAAAGCAAAAGCTCAAGGGCTATTACGGCGACCTGACCGAGAAGCAGTTCCGCCGGATCTATGGCGAGGCAGAGCGTCGCCGCGGCGATACCGGCGAGCTTCTGGTCGGTCTGCTGGAGCGCCGGCTCGATGCGGTCGTCTATCGGGCGAAGTTCGTGCCGCCCATGTTCGCCGCACGCCAATTCGTGAACCACGGCCACGTCAAGGTGAACGGCAAACGGGTCAACATCCCGTCCTACCGGGTGAACGAAGGCGACGAGATTTCGCTCGGCGACAAGGCCAAGCAGATGGCCCTGGTGCTCGAGGCCGTGCAGTCGGCCGAACGCGACGTGCCGGATTATCTCGATGTCGATCAGAGCAAACTGACAGCGAGCTTCGTGCGCGTGCCGAGTTTGGGCGACATCCCCTATGCGGTACAGATGGAGCCGAACCTCGTCGTGGAATACTACGCGAAGAACTGATATCACAGATCGAGCCGGGGTCTGCCCTCAGGCGCTCGGCTCGGCCCCGTCCTCCAGCATCCCGAAATCCGCGATGAGCGCGAGCGTCGCGCCCTCTCGGTCGAGCGCCCGCCAGAGCGGGTAGGCGCCATCCCCCATCCCCGGCATAACGACGAGCAGGATCCCGCCTCCGGTCGCCAGCACCCGGCAAAGCGCGCGCGGGTCGTCGGAGAGATAGGGGTTCGTCCCGTCCGCCGGTCCGACCGAAAAGAGATGTCCGGGATCCGTGCCGGCTGCGATGCGTGCCGCCGCCGCTTTCCAGGCCTCAAGCGCGCCGACCGCGAGCGTGGCGCTGTCGACCCCGAGCTCAGGCAGCCAGCGGGTCTCGAGCGCGTGGGCCCGGTCGCCGTCGGCCCAGGCGGGTTCGAGCCGGGCGGTTTGGCCGAGATCCGCGCCCGGTGCCACGACGGCGAGGGCCGCGAGCCGCTGATCCGCGCCCTTGGCATGCAAGAGCACCACGGTCTGAAACGGCCCGTCGATGGGCGCTTCGAGCCGCCAGCGCCCCTCCGCCAACTCCTCCGACAGAACCGACGGGTCGCCGAAGACGGGCCGCGCGTCCGCGCCGCCGAGCTCGATTTGCCCGAGCGGGACCGGGGTGAAGCGCCAGCTGCCCTCCGTCGCCCCGTCCATCAGCGCGAGGATCAGGCTTCGGTGCTGATGCGGCGCGCCGCGGGCGACAAAGTCCGAAAACCCGTCCCGGTCCGCGCGCCGCTGGCGGATCCGCTCGAAGATCACCGCCGTCAGGAACAAGAGCCCGCCGACCATCGCCAGTGCGAAGACGATCGCGAGCATGCCGATGGCGAGCTGCGGCAGAAACGCGAGCCCGGTGGCGAGCAGCACGAGCCCCGCGATGATCCAGAGGCCGCGGGCGGTCGGGCGGGGCAGGGCCATGGGCTCAAACCTCCTCGGCGGTCAGCACGAAGCGAAGCGGGCCTTCGAAATCGGACGCGAAGGGCCAGCAGGTCGAGAGCGCCAACGCGCCCGCGCCCTCGTGCCGCACCGGGAGCCGCCAGACGCGCGCGTCGACGACCACGGCGTCGCGGACCCGATATCGGCTGATCCGGCCATCGACGGTCTCGAGGCGGATCTCGTCGCCCGGGCGCAGCTGGGCGAGAAACGCCAGATGGCTGTCCCGGTGGCCTGCGATCGCCGCGAGCCCCGCGCCGCCGAGGGGGGCCGATCCGGGCACATGCCCCGGACCCCAGGCCATCGCCTCGCCCGAGGCCGAGCCGAGCACCACGGCGCTGTCGCCGGTCCGCGGGACGCTCAAATGCGCAGCCGGGCTCACGTCGGCCCAGGCCCAGGGCTTTGCGGGGACGCCGTTGGCCCGCGTGTCCTGCCAGGCGGCCTCAAGGAGCCACTGCCCGATCATCGCCTTGAGGGGCTGGACGCCCCCCTTGGCCGTTTGCACGCAGCCAACCGCGACGAGCGCGACGCCGAGGGCGGCGGCGCCCCTGCGGAGCGAGGGGCTCATGCCCCGCCCCCGCGGATCCGGGCGCCCCGGCCCGCCAGCGCGAGGATCGCGAGGCCTGCGAGGAGAAGCGCGAGCCCGAGTGCGACGGACTGGCGCCAGTTGAGCGCGCCCTTCGGCAGCACGGGCGCGGCCTCTTGTTCCTCTGGGCTCCGCTGCGGGGCGATCCGCGAGAAGGACGCCTTATCGAGGAGCGGCGCGGGCGGCGCGGTCTCGAACAGGAAGGCCTCCGGATCCCAACCGGCGGGCAGATTGAGCGGCACTTCGGTCGTGGCGAGCGTCTCGTCGGCCGGACGAGACGGGGTCACGTCCACCGCGACGAGCGAAGTCAGCCGCGACACGAGCCCGTAATCGAGCGCGGTCGCGAGGATCTCGGCGTCGACTTGCTCATAGCCGTCGGCGGGCAGGTCGGGGCTCAGCCGGAGCGCCTCGAGGCTCGCAATCCGCCGCCGGGCATAGAGCTTGGCGACGCCCGGGCGTTCGGCCGCCTGGGCGAGATCGAGGCGCGTCTGCCAGGTCCGGTCGCCGCGCCGGCCCGAGAGGGTGGCGGTGCCCCGGGCCTCGGCCGTCTTCAGCGAGAGCGCAATCGGCGCGCCCGCGTAGAGATCCGGGAGCGGGTTCGGATGGATCTCCGCCGCGACGCCCTCGGGCAAGGCGAGCTCGAGATCGGTGATCGCCGGCGTCTCGATCTTTGCGAAAAGCTCGGTCATCCGCGCCGCCACTTCGTCGAGCGCGCCGATATAGACATGGGCACCCCGGCCCGCTTCCGCCGCGCGGCGCATGAAATAGCTGTTGGGCGCCGAGCCGATGCCGACGGTGAAGAGCCGCGACCGGCCGAGTTTCCGGCCGATGAGCGCGAGCATCTCGGCCTCGTTCCCGACCGCCCGGTCGGTGAGGAACACCAGCTGGCGGAGGCGTCCGTCGCCGCGGTTCGGATCCTCGAGGGCGGCATCAAGCGCGGGGAACATCTCGGTCCCGCCATCGGCATCGAGGGCGCGAACGGCGGCAATCGCGAGGGATTTGTTCGCCGCGGTCGCCGGCACGGCGGAGGGTTCGAAGCGTGCGAAGCGGTCGTTGAAGATCACCAGATTGAAGAGGTCTTCGGCCCGGAGCCGCTCGATCGCCATTTCGAGCCCGGCGCGCGCCTGCTCGATCGAAGCGCCGGACATCGAGCCCGAGACGTCCTGCACGAAGATCACCTCTCGGGGCCGGACGGGGCCGGCGTCGCCGAGATCGGGCGGGGTCAGCATCAGGAGAAGATGCTCGGCGCCCTCGGCACGCTCGGTGAAGAGCGCGGCCTGCGGCTCGGCGAGCGCGGGCTCCCAGCGAAGCACGAAGTCCCGCTCCGCCGGCACCGGGCCCGCCAGCACGATCATCGCCCGGCCGGGCGCCGTCTCGGTCACTTGGACCCGGTGAAAAGGGCTTTCGAGATCGGCGATCTCGAAGCCCGGGGCGAGATCGACGCTGAGCTCGACGGGGTTCCGCATCGTCTCCGGCGCCTCGGTGCGCGGGTCGGCGACCGGCGCGCTCACCCGATCGCGGTCGGGCACGGGGTCCGAGACGGCCCAGCCGGACGCGCCGAACTCCACCTGTTGGATCACCGGCTCGGGGTTGTAGCGGGGCGCGGCGACAAGCGGCATTCGAAGCTCCCAGCGCCCGTCGACGGGCGAGAGCGCCTGTTGCAGCGTGATCTGCGCGACCACCACGTCGCCCGGGCCGATATTCGCGACCGAATTCGTGAAGAGGTTCGGCCGCTCTTGTTCGACGAGTGCGGCTTTCTTGCCCTCGTCTTTCGCGGCCTCGTAGATTTCTTTGGCCTCCTGGCGTTCCTTGACATCGCCCTCGATGAAGCGGTCGCCGATCCGCATCCGGAGCCCGTCGACGGCGCTCTCCTCGGGCAGCGGGAAGGCATAGACTCCTTCGACCCAGCGGTCGGTCGGGTTGCGGAAGCGCTGCGTCACCGTTGCCCGCAGCACCGGACCGGTGACCGCCATCTCGATCCGGGTCGAAACGAGCGGCGCCGCCACATAGCGCCCGGGCGCGTCGGCGCGGAGCATCAAGCTACCCGCCCGCACATCGTCGAGGGTGAGGAGCGCGGGCTCGGCCGCGGGCGGCGGCGCAGGGGTGGAAGCCGGCGTCGGGGCAGGCGTCTGGGCCCGGCCGGCCATCGGCAGGCCTAGCGCGATCAAGAGCGCCATCAAGGTCAGCCAAAGGGGAATACGCGGTCGCATCGGGATCTCCGTCTACGGGTCAACAGGGTACGCGGTCGTCTATGCGTAACAGACACCCGGAATCGGGCGGCGCCGAGGACGCGGCAGGGCGAAGCCTAGCAGATTTCCGGGCGCGGGTCCGCTCTGCACACGCGGCGGTCCCCGATCTCGCCGCAAAGGACGCTTGCGCTGTCGGCACTGGCGGGCGCGCGCGCATGGGTCTAGGCTCTGCGCGGAAAGGATCCCCGCATGCCCCTCATCCCGATCTCCGAGGCGACGCGGCTGCCCGTCTGGCGCCGGCCCGAAGCGCTGCTGATGCTGATGGCGGTCGCCTCGCCGCTGGCCTTTGCCACCTGGATGGCGCTCCTCAACAACTTCGTCTACGAGGTCGGCGGGTTCGACGGTTTCGATCTGGGCGTGTTGCATGTGGCGCGCGAGATCCCAGGCTTTCTCGCCTTTTTGGTGATCTATCTGCTCTTTGTGATCCACGAACAGCGCCTCGCGCTCGTCTCGCTCGTGCTGCTGGGAGCCGGCACGGCGGTGGTGGCCGAGGTGCCGTCCTATTGGGGTCTGATGGCGACGACGGTGATCTCCTCGATCGGTTTTCACTATTACGAGACCGTCAATCAGTCGCTCCAACTCCAATGGCTCGCGAAGGACCGGGCACCGCGGGCCATCGGCAATATCGTCGCCGCCGGGTCGGTCGGCGCGCTTGTGGCGTTCCTAGGAATTATCCTCTTCTCCGAGGCGTTCGGCTGGGGCTATGGCGCGCTTTACTGGGCGGGCGGCGGTGCCTGCGTGGTCATCGCGCTGGTGGCCTGGGCAATCTTCCCGACCTTCCAAGCGCCGGTCGTCCAGCATCGCAAGATGATCCTCCGCCCACGTTACTGGCTCTACTATGCACTTGTCTTTATCGGCGGTGCGCGGCGGCAAATCTTCGTCGTTTTCGCACCTTTCATGTTGGTGGAGCATTTCGGCCGCGACTTGCATGAAATCACCGGGCTCATGCTCGCGAATTACGTGGCGATGATCCTATTTGCGCCGATCGCCGGCCGGTTGATCCAGCGCTTCGGCGAACGTCTGGCGCTGATTGCCGAGTATCTCGGGCTGATCGTGGTCTTTTTGCTTTATGCGGGGATCTATTACTTCGACTGGGGCGTCGGCCTCGCGATGGCGCTCTACGTGATCGATCACATGCTCTTTTCGCTGGCCATCGCCCACAAGACATACTTCCAGAAGATCGCCGATCCGGCCGACCAGGCGCCGACTGCGGCGGTGGCCTTTACGATCAACCATATCGCCGCGGTGACGCTGCCGGCTCCGCTCGGGCTCCTCTGGCTCTTCGCGCCCGAATGGGTCTTCGGCCTCGCCGCCGGGCTGGCCGTCGCCTCGCTGATGCTCGCCTTTGCCATGCCGCGATACCCGGCTCCCGGAAACGAGACGCTGATCGGGCCGCGCGCGCTTCCTGCGGAATAACCGCCGGCGCGTGGGCGGGCGGGCGCGCCGCCCCATTTTCCACGCCGAGAGAGAGGGGACGATGACCGACGCACGCTTCACGCGCGGCAGCACCATGCGCCATGTCGCGGTTATGACCACGACGAGCGCCATTGGGCTCATGGCGCTCTTCGCCGTCGATGCGGCGAACCTCTTCTACATCTCGCTCCTCGGTCAGACCGAGCTCGCCGCTGCCATCGGCTTCGCCGGAACCCTGCAATTCTTCCTGATCTCCGTCTCGATCGGGCTTGCCATCGCCGCGACCGCCACCGTTTCGCGCGCGATCGGCGCCGGCGAGACCGCCCGCGCCCGCCGCCTTGCCGCCTCCTCCGCGGTGACCCTGGTCGCCGTGCTCAGCCTCGTCTCGCTCGCCGTCTGGATCTGGCGGGACGCGGCCCTCGGCGCCCTCGGCGCCACCGGAGAGGCCCGCGAAATCGCCGGGCGGTTCCTTGCGATCGTGCTGCCGGGAATGCCGTTTCTCGGCATCGGCATGGTCGCGGGCGGGCTGCTGCGGGCGCTCGGCGATGCGCGGCGGGCGATGTATGTGACCTTGGGCGGCGGCGCGCTCGCGGTGGTCCTCGACCCGCTCTTCATTTTCGGTTTCGGCCTCGGGGTCGAAGGTGCGGCCATCGTCTCGGTGATCACCCGGGTAGCGGTCGCCGCGATCGGGCTCCGCTTTGCCGTCGGGCACCACGACATGATTGCCCGGCCGAGCCTTTCGGCCACGCTCTCGGATGCAGCGGGGTTTCTGCGGATAGCCGCGCCTGCGGTCGCGACCCAGGTCTCGACGCCCTTCGGCATGGCCTATCTGACCGGCGTGGTCGCGCAGCACGGCGACGAAGCGGTTGCGGGCTGGGCGGTGGTCGGCAGACTGACGGCGCTCGCCTTCGGGGGGATCTTTGCGCTCTCGGGTGCGGTCGGGCCGATCTTCGGACAGAACCTCGGGGCCGGGCGCACCGACCGGATCCGGGCCACGTTGCGCGACGCGCTCCTCTTCGCCGCCGGTTACGTCACCGTCGTCTGGACGGTGCTGATCCTTCTCGGCCCGCTGATCGCCGATGGGTTCGGGCTGGCAGGGCGTGGGCGCGAGGTCTTCCTCGTCTTCACTCAACTGGGCGCAGGGGCCTATCTTTTCACCGCCGCGCTTTTTGTCTCGAACGCCGCCTTCAACAACCTCGGCAAGCCCACCTGGTCGACCGGATTGAACTGGACCCGCGACGCGGCCGTGATCCCGATCCTCGCCTTCCTGCTCGCGCCGCTCATCGGCGCGGCCGGCGCCGTGGTCGTCCAGGCCGCTGCCGGGATCTTCGTCGGGACCGGGGCGGCGATCCTCGCCTGGCGCTATGTCGCGGCCCTCGACGACGGTCCTTCGGGGCCCGTCGAGCCCGCGGCCACCGCCCCCGAGCCGCCTTTCTCCTCGGGCCGAAGCGCGCTGGCCGCCCAGCCCGTGCAGCCCGCGCCGCCGGCCCAGCCCGTGCAGCCCGCCCCGGAGGCGCGCGCAGACGTCCCGCCCGGGCGACTGGCGGAGCGCGGCGAGACCGGCTAAGGAACCGCCCGACCGGGTCCGCAGGGCCCCTCCGTCAGCCTAAGGCTTTCAACGGAAGGACAGCGAGAGGCATGCCGAAGATCACTTACATCGAGCACAGCGGGAAGGAGCACGTCGTCGAGGTCGCCGAGGGCCTCACGGTCATGGAGGGCGCCGTCTCGAACAACATCCCCGGCATCGACGCCGATTGCGGCGGAGCCTGCGCGTGTTCCACCTGCCATGTCTATGTGCATCCGGACTGGGTGGGGAAACTACCCGCTAAGGAAGACATGGAGGCGGATATGCTCGATTTCGCCTTCCAGCCCGACACGGAGCGCTCGCGCCTCACCTGCCAGCTCAAGGTGACGCCGGAGTTGGACGGCCTCGTGGTGCAGATGCCCGAGAAGCAGATCTGACACGACAGAAGGGCCGCGTCCCTGGGGAGCGGCCCTTTTACAGTCTGGCGCGGCCTGGGTTCAGGCCTTGGCCCGACGCCGCCGGGCGATCAGCCCGCCTGCGCCAAGGGCACCGATGAGCAGCGGCAGGCTCGCTGGCACCGGGACCGCGGCTGCGCCGCCCGCTTCCGTGACGGTAAATGTTACGGGTAGCAGGAAGCCTCCCGGCGCGGTAGCCGGCGAGAAGACGCCGGGACCGTTCCCTTCGAACGCGAAGAAGCCCACCGGGTTGTCATTCAGGCAGGTGCCGTTGCCCGTCACCATCATCCCTCCGCCAGCGTCGCCGCCGTTGCCCTCGACACAAATGGTACGAACATTAAAGGCACCGTTGACGATGTCCCGAGTGCTTGCAACCGGCGTCAGATCGAAGGTGCCGTCGAGGCCGCCGGCGATCCGGACCCCGGTGATCGTGTCGCTGCTGTTGCTGGTGGCGAAGGTGACCATAAAGTCCATGATCCCAGGATCGGTCAACGAGACCATGGTCTGATCCGCCGAGGCGCCCGGAACTGTCGCGTCCCAGGAAAAGCTGCCGTCGATGGTTCTGCCGTCGGGGTTCGACGCAGAAAAAGTGACATTTACGGTCACCGCATTGGCGGCACCGGCCGTGATCATCAGGGCACAGGCGGCCCCGTAGAGATATTGAACACGCATGTGGCTTGCTCCTCTACTCCCACATTCTTCGTGTTACACGGCTCATTCGTCAAAGCAACCGAACAAATGCGCTGCGCCTTGCCGCGCTGCGACGCTCTTGCTACCCCGGTCCCGGTGGACAACCGAAAAGAGGCCGGCATGACAGGCGTCTCGACGATCTCTTCCGAAGACCGCCTGCGCCTATCGGCCCTCATGTTCGTCTTTGCGGCGGCGATTTCGCTTGCCACCTTTGTCGGCGGCGCGGCAGGGGCGGGCGTCCAGGCGGTGTGCGATTGCAGCCGGGCGGCCCAGCGCGCGGTGTGCTTCGAGTGGTCCACGGATCGCTACGGCCACGGCGTGTTGCCGGAGGGTGAGTGGGCGCAGCTGACATCCGGCTTCACGGGCGGCGCGGGCTGCGCGCCGGTCTTCGGCCTCGGCCGGGTCACGCTGCCGAAGGACCGGGTTTTCGAGGACCGCGCACCCCGTCTTGCGGATCTCGACGGAGACGGTCAGCCCGAGGTTGTGGTGGTGGAGTCGAGCCTTCGGGGCGGCGCCGAGCTCGCGATCTACGCGCATGAGGGTCGGCGTTTGGTGAAGCGCGCGGCCACGCCCCCGATCGGGGCGCGCAACCGCTGGCGCGCGGTCGTCGGCATCGCCGATCTCGACGCCGACGGCCGACCCGAGATCGCCGAGGTCGTCACCCCCCATATCGGCGGCACGCTGCGGCTGTGGGCCTATCGCGACGGCGCGCTCACCGAGCTTGCCAGCGCGGAGGGCTATTCGAACCACCGCATCGGCGAGCGGGCCATCGTCTCGGCGGTGCGCGATTGCGGGGCCGGGCCTGAGCTTGTGCTCCCGGATTTTGGCTGGCGCTCGTTGCGCGCCGTGCGCCTCTGGCGGGGCGGGCTGCACGCCCGCGATCTCGGCCTCGAGCCCAGCGATTTGGGCCTTTACCATGCGCTGCTGTGCCGGGATGCCGAATGAGCCACCGTCCGCTCATCGGCGTCACCGCGTTCCTCCACCGCGTCGACGACCAGTTCGAGGCCGATGTCTGCGGCATCCGCACGCCCGAGGCCGTGGCCGAGGTGTCGGGCTGTGCACCCATCGTGCTGCCGGGGCGTCCCGACGCCCTGCCGACGGGCCACCTGATGGACCTACTCGACGGTCTCGTGCTGACGGGCGGCCGGCCGAACGTCCACCCCCGCCACTACGGCCACGAGGACGACGGGCGCTATGGCCATTTCGATGAAGGGCGCTCGGCGATCGTGCTGCCCCTCATCCGCGAGATGATCGCCGCCGGCCGCCCGGTCTTCGGCCTCTGCCTCGGCATCCAGGAGATGAACGTGGCCTTCGGCGGCACGCTCCACCCGGAGATCCGCGACGAGCCCGGGCGCATGAACCACCGGATGCCGAAGGGCGAGAAGGACCCGGCCGTGATCTTCAAAAAGCGCCACCGGGTGCGGTTCCGCGAGGGCGGTGTCTTCCACCGGCTCCTCGGCGTCACCGAGGCGGAGACGAATTCGCTCCACGGCCAGGCGGTCTGGGAACCGGGCGACCGGGTCGTCGTGGAGGGGGTCTGCGAGGACGACACCGTCGAGGCGATCTCGATCGCGGGCGCCACGAGTTTCGCCCTCGGCGTCCAATGGCACGCGGAATACGAGGCCGGGCTCGACCCGATTTCGCGGCGTTTGTTCGAGGCGTTCGGCGAGACCGCCCGCGCCGCCCAGGCCGCCCGTTGACGCCGCTCAGGCGGGCTTGCGGGCCGCGACGATATGGGCCGAGGTTGGGAACTCAGCGCGTCCCTCGGGCGTGACATAGGTCGCGAGCCGCCCCTCGACCTGGGCCAGGATCTTGGCGATCTCGTCTTCGGAGAGCGTGATGCCGAAGAGCGGCAGCCAGCCCCGCAGTTCCGCCTCGATCATCGTGCGGGCGTCGGGAAAGCGGGCCTGAGCGGACCGGGTTGCGGTCTCGATCTCGGCGAAGCCCGCGGCTCTGAGGCTCTCGACCACCGGCGACGGATCTCCGAGCGCGAACGGCAGGCGCAGCGCATCGCCCGCGGCTGTCCCGACGAACTCGTCCAAAATCGCGCTCAGCACCCCATAGGCCGGGTTGTGTTCGGTCGAATTCCAAAAGGCGACGGCGAGCGATCCGCCGGGTTTGAGCACGCGGGCCATCTCACGGCCGGCCTGGGCGCGGTCGACGAAGAACATGATCCCGAATTGCGAAACGACCGCGTCGAAATGCGCGTCCTCGAAGGGCAGGGCTTCGGCGCTGCCGCTGACCCAGTCGATTTGCGGAGCGACCTCCGCCGCGGCGGCAAGCATGCCGGGTGCCGGGTCGAGGCCGACCGCCCGGCCCGACGGACCCGCCAATTCGGCCGCATGGCGGGTGAGCACCCCGGTCCCGCAGGCAATGTCGAGCACCTGGGCGCCTTCGGCGATGCCGGCCGCCTCGACGAGATGCGCGGTCCAAGGCTGAAACAGAGCGGGCACAAACAGGGTTTCGTACCCCCGCCCGGCGGCGCGTTCTGCATCGGTCGCAGTGGTCTTCATCGCGCGCCCTTTCCGAAGGTTGCCGCGCTAAAAGATACACCGGATCTTGATGTATCACCAGCTTTGGCGTCATGGCCTGTCAAGCATCCCGGCACGGTTCGAGGGCGGAGGGGTGCCCTGGATCGTTCCGCAGCGGGGCCGCGCCGGGCAGATCAGCCGACGAACGCCCGCTCCACGACATAGTGTTTGGGGTCGGAGTTGGCGCCTTCCTCGAGGCCGAACCCTTCGAGAATGCGTTTCATATCCGCGTTGAGCCCGATCGAGCCGCAGATCATCGCCCGGTCGGTCTCGGGGCTCATGCCCTCGATGCCGAGATCGCGGAACAGCGTCCCGTCCTCCAAGAGCGTGGTGATCCGGCCCATCTTGGGGCTCTGCTCTCGGGTCGTCGTCGGGTAATAGATCAGCTTGTCGCCGAAATCCTCGCCGAGAAGTTCGCGCATCAACGCGTCGCTGCGGAGGTCTTCGATCAATTGCCGGCCATAAGCGAGCTCGGCGACTTCGCGGCAGGTGTGGGTGACGATGACCCGCTCGAAGTTTTCATAAGTCTCGGGCTCGCGTAGGAGCGAGGCAAAGGGCGCGAACCCGGTGCCGGTGGCGAAGAACCAAAGCCGTTTCCCGGGCAAAAGCGCGTCATGCACCAGCGTGCCGACCGGTTTCGGACGCAAGATGATCTCGTCGCCCGGGCGGATGTGCTGAAGCCGCGAGGTGAGCGGGCCGTCCTGGACCTTGATCGAGTAAAATTCGAGTTCGTCGGCCCAGGCGGGCGAGGCGATCGAATAGGCCCGAAGGAGCGGCTTCTGCCGGCCTTTTTCGTCCGGGTCGCCGAGAAGGCCGAGCATGACGAATTCGCCGGAGCGGAACCGGAGCGATAGCGGCCGCGTCACCCGAAATGAGAAAAGCCGGTCGGTATAATGCTCGACATGCGTCACGGTCTGGGCGTCCGGGAGCGCGGGCGCCGGTTTTCCGGCCTGAGGGGACACGGTCGTCTCGGTCATGGGGTCTGCCTCCGCTAGCGATGTCGGGAACCTAAGGGGCCCGTCCGGCGAGGGAAAGGTGCGCTGCGGTCGCCCGGCGCGAGGCTGAGCGGGGTCGGCGGGCTCCGTCACCGGGATTATTGCCGCGCGACAAAGGGTTGTCGGCGGGCTCACGGGCGCGTCAACGGGCAACGGAAGGGCCGTGGGCGACGTTCTATTAGGAAACACTTGGACAGGAGAGCCGGATGGCCCGCTCGCTCGCTTCTCACCCGCTGATCCGCCCGGCGCTCGCAGCCCTCGGGGCGCTCGCCGTCGCGGCCGTGCTCGTCGCGGCCAAAGGGCCGGCAGCCCGTGCGGATCTGGCACCAAGCCCGAGCCCGGAGATCGCCGCGGCGGATCGGGACGCGGCCTAGGTCAGCTCGACCGGTCCGGCCGGTGTCTCGAGTGTGGCGCGGAGCCGGACGACCGGGCCTGCCAGGATCTCAGGCGCCCCGCGGATGCCGATCCGCTCGTAAAGCGCCTGGAGCGCGGCCGGTTCCGGGTGTTCGAGGCAAAACCGCGCGAGCCGCGCGCCCCGGTCCGTCATGGCGATCGAGGGGGGCGGCTTGCCGAGCCGGTCGATGATCGAGGGCAACGCGCCATCCGCAGGCAGCCGGCCGTCCGCGAGGAGCGCGAAATCGAGAGGCCCCGGGAGCCTCCGTGCCGTGCCCAAGAGATCGCCATGGGCCGCGAGGACCTCGCCGATCGCCTCGGTCCGGGCGACCCAGGCCCGAAGCCTGCGGCCCGCCTCCCAGTCCCGGCGGACGGTCTCGGCCGCGCCGAGGCCGAACCAACGGGGGTGCGTCGGACGCGGTGCCTCCGGGTCGATGGCGATGACCTCGAGATAGGTAAGAGATCCGAGCCGAAGCCGCCGGTTCTGCGTCCCCATCGCCGGGTGGCGGGCGGCGTCGCCGATCTCGAAGCCCAGCCGGTCGGTCAGATAGGCCAGGCCCTCGTCCAGGCTCGGGGCAATGACGGTGAGGTGATCGAGCTCGACCATCAAAGCCAGTCGCGCAGGATCGGGATGAGCGGCAAATCCGCCGGCGGCATCGGATAGTCGCGAAGCCGCGCGGGCCGCACCCAGGCGATCCGCTGACCCTCTTGCGGGGCGACCTGGCCGTTCCATTTCCGGCAGACATAAAGCGGCATCAGCAGATGGAAATCGGCATATGCGTGGCTCGCGAAGGTGAGCGGGGCGAGGCAACTCTCCCAGGTGTCGATGGCAAGCTCCTCGCGGAGCTCTCTGAGCAGGCACGCTTCGGGCGTCTCGCCCGGCTCGACCTTGCCGCCCGGGAACTCCCAGAGGCCGGCCATCGACTTGCCCTCGGGCCGTTCGGCGAGCAGCACGCGCCCGTCCGGATCGACCAGCGCGACCGCGGCGACGAGGACCATGGGCCGGTCGGCCGCGGGCTCAGGAGCGGTAGTCGGCATTGATCGCCACATACCGCTTGGTGAGGTCCGAGGTCCAAACCCGCGCCTCGCCCGTGCCGATGCCGAGATCGACCGCGATGACGATCTCGTCGCGCGTCATGTAGGCGGCGGCCGCGGCCTCTTCGTAGTCCGGCGAGACCCAGCCCGCATCGGCCACCCGGATGTCGCCGAACCGGATCGCGATCCGGTCCCGGTCCGCGGGCTCTCCCGCCTTGCCGATCGCCATGACGATACGCCCCCAGTTCGGGTCTTGGCCGGCGAGCGCCGTCTTGACGAGCGGTGAATTGGCGATGGCGAGCCCGACGCGGCGGGCGGAGATATCGGACGCGGCGCCGGTGACGACGATCTCGGCAAGTTTGGTGGCGCCCTCGCCGTCGCGGACGACTTGGAGCGCGAGATCCCGCATGACGCCTTCGAGCGCGGCAGCAAGGGCCCCGGTGCGCGGATCCTCGAGCGAGGCGATCGGCGGGCCGCCGGCCGCTCCGGTCGCGGCCAGGATCAGCGTGTCCGAGGTCGAGGTGTCGCCAACCACGGTGCTTGCGTTAAAGCTCCGATCGGCGGCGGGCCCCAGAAGCGCCTGGAGAACGGCCGCGTCCACGGCCGCATCGGTGAAGACGAAGGCGAGCATGGTCGCCATGTCCGGCGCGATCATCCCCGAGCCCTTGGCAATGCCCGCGATGGCGATCTCGGTCTCGCCGAGACGGAGCCTGGTGCCCGCCGCCTTGGGAAAGGTGTCGGTGGTCATGATCGCCCGGGCAGCGCGGGCGAAGTGCTCGGTCGCGGCAGGGGCAAGGCCGTCCACCAGCTCTGCGAGCGCCGCGGCAATCCGGTCATCGGGCAGCGGCTCTCCGATCACGCCCGTCGAGGCGAGGAGCACCGAGCCCGCATCGAGCCCCGTGGCGCCGGCCGTGGCGGCGGCGAGGCGCGCGACTGCGGCGCGGCCATGCTCGCCCGTAAAGGCGTTGGCGTTGCCCGCATTCACCAGGATCGCCCGGCCGCCAGGGGGCGCCGAGGCGAGCGCCGCGAGCCGCTCCGCACACCAGTCGACCGGAGCCGCCCGGGTCGCCGAGCGCGTGAGCACCCCGGCAAGCGTGCTGCCGGGATCGAGAAGCGCGAGCATCACGTCGTCGCGGCCCCGGTAGCGCACCTCGGCCGCCCCGACGGCCAACCGCAGACCGGCGACGCCCGGCAAATCCGGGAAAGCTGCGGGCGCAAGCGGCGAGACCGGCGGCAGAACCTTTTCGAGGGCCGTGATTTCGGCCTCGAGGGCGGCGAGCGCCGCGCGTTTCTCGGCCAGGCGAGCGCGGAGATCGTCCTCCGCGCCCGGGGTGTCGGCGCTCATTCCGCGGCGGGGCGCAGCAGCTCTTCGGCGAGGATCGCAGCCGGCGGCAGGACCTCGTCCGGGCGGCTGATCTCCGCATCGGCCACCGCCTCGTCGGCGATCACCCGCCGGGCGGTCTGGCTCAGCCCCTCGACGATTTCGCCCGCGACGTCCTCGAGCGGCGGGACCGGCTGATTGCGCCGATCGACCAGTTGGATGAGATGCCAGCCGAACGGGCTCTCGACCGGCTCGGAGATCTCGCCGACCTCAAGCGCGAAGGCCGCCTCTCCGAACTCGGGCACCATGTCGGCCTTGGTGAAATAGCCCAGATCGCCGCCGCGCGCCCGGGTGCCGTCGGTTCCGTTCTCGCGGGCGAGATCGGCGAAATCCGCCCCCGCATCGAGTTCGGCCTTGAGCGCGGCCGCGCGCTCCAGATCTTCGACGAGGATATGCGAGGCGCGGATTTCCTCGACCGGCTCGGCGCTCTCGAACCGCTCGGCATAGGCCGCTTGGATCGCCTCGTCGGTGACCCGCGCGGCGACTTCCCGGCTCACATAGGCCTCGGCGAGCGTGCCGTTCTCGATGTTCTTGAGCGTGGTGCGGATCGCCGGGGTCTCGTCGATCCCGGCCGCGCGTGCCCGCATGGCGAGCGCGGTCTGGGTGATGAGCTGCTGCAACAGCCCTTCGGCGAGGATCTCGGGGGGGAGCGCGCGGTACTGCTCGGGCAGCGAGAGGCGTACGGCGATCAGCTCGCCGAGCGTCACGTCGTAGCCGTCCACCGTGGCGATCACCGTGTCGGCGGTCAGCGCATCGAGCGCCATGGTCGGCACGTCGGCGTCCGCGTCGGCCTCTCCGGCCTCGGGCGTCTCCGCGGCATCCGTATCTGTGGTGTCGGCCTCCGTTGCCTCGGTCTCAGGCGCGTCGGCCTCCGTTGCCTCGGTCTCGGGCGCCGGCGTCGTGTCTTGCGCGAGGGCCGTCGCGGGCATCGTGAGAAGCGCCAGAAGCGCGAGGGCGGTCAGACCGCCGCGGAACCGAAGCGCGTACGCCTGCGCGAAGATTGGGCTCGTCTGTGTCACGTCACGTTCTCTTTCTGCCGGTCGTCCGGTCTCTGGCGGGTGTCGGGGATCGTCGGGCGGGCGATGGACGGGGCGGTGAGCTCGGATCGATCGTGAGACTGCCCACGGCGGCACGCGGTTGCCCGTGTCGGGGGCACACGGACCCGTGCGAGCCGTTGACACTCAACTCACCCCTCAATAACTCTGCGGTCGGCGGCGGTTGATCGCCGACCTGGGTTTACGCCGTGCCCGCGGCGCGGGCAACCTCACCGGGCGAAAATGGGTTTCAGCCTTCGGGGCCGCGGGTCCGACGTCGGCCGGGCGCCCGATCGGGACCCCGGAACCGGGGTCCCGCTGTGCCGTCCAAGCCACCGGCCGCGGCAGGGTCGGGGCCATAAGTGGAGACAGCCGCGATGTTGGGATTAACACGCCTCGGCCGCTCGCTCTTCGGCAACGCGAACGACAAGAAGATCAAGGCCGCCCAGCGCACCGTCGAGGCGGTGAACGCGTTCGAGCCGCAGATCTCCGCGCTGTCCGACGAGGCGCTGCGGGGACAGACCGACGCCTTCCGGGCCAGGCTCGATGCGGGCGAGAGCCTGGACAAGATCCTGCCCGAGGCGTTCGCCACCGTCCGCGAGGCGTCGAAACGCGCGCTCGGCATGCGACCCTTCGATGTGCAGATCATCGGTGGGCTCGTGCTGCACGAGGGCAAAATCGCCGAAATGAAGACCGGCGAAGGCAAGACTTTGGTCGCGACCATGCCCGTCTATTTGAACGCGCTGACCGGCAAAGGCGTGCATGTGGTGACTGTAAACGACTATCTGGCCAAGCGCGACGCCGGCTGGATGGGCAAGATCTACGAGTTTCTCGGCATGAGCGTCGGCGTCGTCGTTCCAGGCATCGATGACGAGGGGCGCCGCGCCGCCTATGCGGCCGACATCACCTATGCGACGAACAACGAACTCGGCTTCGATTATTTGCGCGATAACGGGCGGTATCAGCTTGAGGACATGGTGCAGCGCGGGCACAACTTTGCGATCGTGGATGAGGTCGACTCGATCCTGATCGACGAGGCACGCACGCCGCTCATCATCTCGGGGCCGGCCGAGGACCGAACCGATCTTTACCAGACCATCGACAAGATCGTGCCGCATCTCGAGGACGGCCATTTCGAAGTGGACGAGAAGTTCCGCACCGCGACGCTGACCGAAGACGGAAACGAGCGCGTCGAGGAGTTGTTGCACGAGCACGGGATCCTGCCCGAGGACCAGTCGCTCTACGATCCCGGCAGCGTGAGCCAAGTCCACCACGTCAATCAGGCGCTCAGGGCGCACAAGCTCTTTCTCAAGGACCGGGATTACATCGTGAAATCCGGCCGCGTCGTGCTGATCGACGAATTCACGGGCCGCATGATGGAGGGACGGCGGCTCTCCGAAGGCTTGCACCAGGCGATCGAGGCCAAGGAGAACGTGTCGATCCAGCCGGAGAACGTGACGCTCGCCTCGGTCACCTTCCAGAATTACTTCCGCCTTTACGGCAAACTCGCGGGGATGACCGGCACCGCGATGACCGAGGCCGAGGAATTCGGCTCGATCTACGGGCTCGACGTGGTCGAAGTGCCGACCAATCGGCCGATCTCGCGGCAAGACGAGGACGACCAGGTCTACCGAACCCGCGACGAGAAAGACGCGGCCATCGTCGAGGCGATTGCCGATGGCCATACGCGCGGCCAGCCGATCCTGGTCGGCACCACGTCGATCGACAAATCCGAACAGCTCTCGCGGCTTCTGAAGAGCAGTGAGGCGCTCCGGAAGGTCGCCGACAGCCTCAAGCGTCAGCGCGCGGCGATCCGCGAGGGCAAGGAGCCCGAGCGCGCGGCGGCGCTCGAACGCTCCGCCGAGGTGCTCGAGAACCTGGCCAAAAAAGGCGGCGTGCCGCATCAAGTGCTGAATGCGCGCTATCACGAGCAAGAGGCGCAGATCATCGCCGAAGCCGGGGTGCCCGGTGCGGTGACGATCGCGACCAACATGGCCGGGCGGGGTACGGACATTCAGCTCGGCGGCAATGTCGAGATGGCCGTGCAAAAGGACATCGACGCCAACCCCGACGCCGAGCCGGCCGAGTTGCGCGCGCGTATCGAAGGACAGCACGCCGACGCCAAGGCGCGGGCGCTCGAGGCGGGCGGGCTTTGGGTGATCGGCACCGAACGCCACGAAAGCCGGCGCATCGACAACCAGCTCCGCGGCCGCTCGGGCCGCCAGGGGGATCCGGGCCGGTCGACCTTCTTCCTGTCGCTCCAGGACGATCTGATGCGCATCTTCGGTTCGGAGCGGATCGACGGCATGTTGCAACGCCTTGGGCTCGAAGAAGGCGAGGCGATCGTCCACTCCTGGGTCAACAAAGCGATCGAGAAAGCCCAAGGCAAAGTCGAGGCGCGAAATTTCGACACCCGCAAGAACCTGCTTAAATTCGACGACGTGATGAACGAACAGCGCAAGGCGATCTTCTCGCAGCGCCTCGAGATCATGGAGGCCGAAGATCTTTCGGAAACGATCGAGGATATGCGCCACGCGGTGATCGACGATCTGGTGGCGCAGCACATGCCGAAGACGGCCTACGCCGATCAATGGGAAACCGAGGCGCTCGAGGAAGAGGCGACGGCACTCCTCGGCGCGCGGTTCCCGGTAGCGGACTGGGCGGCCGAAGAAGGCGTGGACGACGAGGGCGTGCGCGACCGCCTGACCGAGGCGACCGACGCGGCCTATGCCGAAAAAGTGGACGCGATCGGCACGGAGACAATGCGCCAGGTGGAGAAGGGGCTGCTGCTGCAGATCCTCGACCGGCGCTGGCGCGAGCATCTGGTGACCCTCGATCATTTGCGCGCGGTGATCGGCTTCCGCGGATACGCCCAGAAGGATCCGCTCAACGAGTACAAGCGCGAGGCGTTCCAACTCTTCGAGCAGTTGCTCGGGCAACTCCGCCGGGATGTGACCCGCGAACTCGGCCACGTGCGGCCCTTGACGGCGGAGGAGCAGGAGGAGCGCCGTCGCCAGCTCGAGGCCTATCAGGCCGAAATGCAGGCGGAAGCCGAGCGGGCCGCCGCCCGGGCCGCAGCCGGTCTCTCCGCCGATGTCCGTGCGCGGGGAACGCTGAGCGCCGGCGAGGCCGCGCTCGATGTGGCCGAACTCGATCCCGTCGCCGCGGGCGCGCGGGACCCGGGACTGCCGGAGAGCTGGGGTAAGGTCGGTCGAAACGAAACCTGTCCCTGCGGATCGGGCAAGAAATACAAGCACTGCCACGGCCGCCTCTGAAGGCGGTCCGGGATCGCGGCCTCCCGGGGGGTAGGGCGGCAGGCGGGCGCGTCAGGGACCGTCTCTTCCAAGGCCGCCGCGCAGAGACCGCCCGGCCTGCGGAGCGCGCGCCCGCGGCGGGGTTGCCCCATCGTGCCCGGTGGCGGTCCCCGCCGACGGCGACGGGTGCTGCTCCCGTCTCCGCGGGTGTCGGGGGCGCGTCGGTTTGGGCGGTGCAGTTGATCTCGGTCAAAGCGGCCCCTGCGGACGGGTCGATATCCTGTACCGGCTGACGAAGCGACTTCTCTGGGAAACTTGGTCTAGCCCCCGCGGTCCCCCCGACCTCGGGGGTTCTTTCGTGCGTGAGGGGCATTGGCCGTCGCCCGATCCGCGTTTTGCGATCGTCAAGATGCGCTGCGGTCCGCGGATGGGCCCTGCGCCGGCCCGCCAAGCGGTGCCTGTGTCGGCCACCCGTCGCGGGCAAGCGGCCCGCCAAGTCGTGCGCGCGCAGTCGCGACGGTCGGGGCGTCCGCCCCGATGTTCCCGCTTCGTTTCTCTACGGCTTGTGGCAGTCGACAATGTCAACCGCAAAATCTGGTGGTGACGAAGGTATTCGGTCTTGACCGCCTGCGCCCGCGGCCTGCATGCTGAGCTTCAGAGAGACAGACACACTAAATCTTGCGCTCGCGCCCATGGCTAGCGGCGTAAGCGAAGGGACCAGCATGAAATTCGCGCGTCAGTTCACCGCCTCTGCCGACACCGCCACCGCCACCGAGACGGCCACGGACACCGCCGCCGGGTCCACCGCCGCCCCATCGAGCGATGCCTATGCCGGGATTGCATTTCGAACCACTACGTCCGAGATCCGCAATCCGGACGGTTCGGTGGTCTTCCGCCTCGAGGGGATCGAGGTCCCGGCCGACTGGAGCCAAGTGGCCGCCGACGTGCTTGCGCAGAAATACTTCCGTAAGGCCGGCGTCGCCCGGCAGCTGAGGGCCCTCGCCGAGCCCGGCCTGCCTGAATTTTTGTGGCGCCGGGTTCCGGACGAGGCCGCGCTCGCCGCGCTTCCCGAAGCCGACCGTTTCGGTCCCGAGACTTCCGCTCGCCAGGTCTTCGACCGGCTTGCCGGCGCTTGGACCTATTGGGGTTGGAAGGGCGGATACTTCAGCTCCGAGGCCGATGCCCGCGTCTATATGGACGAGATGCGCCGGATGCTCGCCGAGCAACGGGCCGCGCCCAACTCGCCGCAATGGTTCAACACCGGGCTGCACTGGGCCTACGGGATCGATGGGCCGTCCCAGGGGCATTTCTATGTGGATCCAGAGACCCGCACGCTGGTCAAATCCAGCTCGGCCTATGAACATCCCCAACCCCATGCCTGTTTCATCCAAGGCGTCCGCGACGATCTGGTGAACGAGGGCGGGATCATGGATCTCTGGACCCGCGAAGCGCGGCTGTTCAAATACGGCTCGGGGACCGGTACGAATTTCTCGGATCTTCGTGGCGAGGCGGAGCCGCTCACGGGCGGCGGGCGCTCGAGCGGGCTCATGTCCTTCCTCAAGATCGGCGACCGGGCGGCCGGGGCGATCAAGTCCGGCGGCACCACCCGGCGAGCGGCCAAGATGGTCATCTGCGACCTGGATCACCCCGATATCGAGGCCTTCATCGATTGGAAGGCGCGCGAGGAGCAGAAGGTCGCCGCCCTGGTCGCCGGCTCGAAGGCGATGGAAGAAAAGCTGAACGCCGTCCTTGCCGCGGTTGGCGCCTGGGACGGCTCCGAGGCGGGCGCCCGCGATCCCAAGGTCAATCCCGGGCTCAAAGCGGCGATCCGCGCCGCCCGGCTTGCGCACATCCCCGAGGCGATGGTGAAGCGCGTGCTGCAGCTTGCAGGACAGGGCGTCGACCGGCTCGCGATCCCGGTTTTCGACACCGATTGGGACAGCGAGGCCTATCTCACGGTCTCGGGGCAAAACTCGAACAACTCGGTCCGGGTGACGGATGCCTTTCTCGGTGCGGTGGTGGCCGACGGCGATTGGGAGCTCCGTCGGCGCACCGACGGCGGGATTGCCAAAACCCTGAAGGCGCGGGCGCTTTGGGACCAGATCGGCGAGGCGGCCTGGGCCTGTGCGGATCCGGGCGTGCAATATCACGACACGATCAATGCCTGGCACACATGCCCCAATTCGGGACAAATCCGGGCGTCAAACCCGTGCTCGGAGTACATGTTCCTGGACGACACTGCGTGCAACCTGGCCTCGATCAACCTGCTTGCGTTCCTCGGTGAGAGCGGCCGCTTCGACGCGGACGGCTACGAACACGCAGTGCGCCTCTGGACGCTCACGCTCGAGATCTCGGTCCTGATGGCGCAGTTTCCGAGCCCCGAGATCGCCGAGCGGTCCTATCGCTATCGCACCCTCGGGCTCGGCTTCGCGAATATCGGTGGGCTGCTGATGACGCTCGGGCTGCCTTATGACAGCGCCGAGGGGCGGGCGCTGTGCGGCGCGTTGACCGCGATCCTGACCGGCGTCTCCTATGCGACTTCGGCCGAGATCGCCGCCGAGGTCGGCCCCTTCGAGGGCTATCCCGCGAACCGCGACGCGATGCTGCGGGTGATCCGCAATCACCGCCGCGCGGCCCATGGCGAGACGGACTATGACGGTCTTGCGGTTCTCCCTGTCGCGCTCGACGCGGCCGCTTGCCCGGACCCGGAGCTCGTCTCCAGGGCCCGGGCCTCTTGGGACCGCGCGCTCGAGCTTGGCGCACGCCACGGCTACCGGAATGCGCAGGCGAGCGTGGTCGCACCGACGGGGACGATCGGCCTGGTGATGGATTGCGACACCACGGGCATCGAGCCGGATTTCGCGCTCGTAAAGTTCAAGAAGCTCGCAGGCGGGGGCTACTTCAAGATCATCAACCGGGCGGTCCCGCGGGCGCTGGCCAACCTCGGCTATACGGCGGCCGAGGTCGAACGGATCGTCGCCCATGCGGTCGGCCACGGGACCCTCGACGGCGCGCCCGGTATCGACCACGAGCGGCTGATGGCCCTCGGTTTCGAGGCGGAGCAGATCGGGGCGGTCGAGGCGGCGCTGCCCGGCGCCTTCGATATCCGCTTCGTCTTCAACCAGTGGACGCTCGGCCAGGCGTTCTGCGTCGGCACCCTCGGGATCGAGGCCGAGCGGCTCGCCGACCCGGGCTTCGATCTGCTGACGGCACTCGGGTTTCTCCCCGACGAGATCGAGGCGGCGAACACGTTTGTCTGCGGGACGATGACGCTCGAGGGGGCGCCGGGGCTCAAGCCCGAACATCTGCCGGTCTTCGATTGTGCCAACCCTTGCGGCAAGCGCGGCACGCGAAGCCTCTCCGTCGACGCGCATATCGACATGATGGCGGCGGCGCAAAGCTTTGTCTCCGGGGCGATCTCGAAGACGGTGAACATGCCGAACGGGGCGACGATCGAGGACTGCAAGCGCGCTTACCTGCGCTCATGGGCCCAGGGCGTGAAAGCGATCGCGCTCTATCGCGACGGCTCCAAGCTGTCCCAGCCGCTCGCTGCCAGCCTGATCGACGACCCCGAGGAAGCGGTGGAGGCGAGCCAGCCGGAGCGCGCCGAGATGCTCGCGGCCAAGATCATCGAGAAGATCGTCGTCCGTGAGGTCGATACCCGCGGCTCGCGCTCCAAGCTGCCGGATCGGCGCCGGGGCTATACGCAAAAGGCCATCGTCGGAGGGCATAAGGTTTATTTGCGAACCGGCGAGTATGCGGACGGGCAACTCGGCGAGATCTTTATCGACATGCACAAAGAGGGCGCGGCCTTTCGGGCGATGATGAATAATTTCGCCATCGCGGTGTCGGTCGGATTGCAATACGGCGTGCCGCTTGAAGAATTCGTCGAGGCTTTCACGTTCACGCGCTTCGAGCCGGCCGGCGCTGTGCAGGGCAACGACTCGATCAAGAACGCCACCTCGATCCTCGATTACATCTTCCGCGAGCTCGCTGTGAGTTATCTGGACCGAACCGACCTCGCCCATGTGGAGCCCGACGGCGCGCGCTTCGACGAGATCGGCCGGGGCGAGGCGGAAAGCGTCTCGAATGTCGCCGAAGTCGATCCGGAGCGCGGCATGCCCGCGATCGAGATGATCAAGCAGGTCTCCTCGACGGGTTATCTGCGGAAGCGGCTGCCGAAAGGGCTCGAGCTCTTGAACGGGGCGTTCGGCGAGGCCGAGACAGGAACCGCGACGGCGACGATTGCGCTTGCGACGGGCAAGGCGGGCGATCTACGGGCCGAGCGGGCGGCGGCGGCACGGGCCCGGGGCTATGAAGGCGATCCCTGCGGGGAATGCGGGAACTTCACGCTCGTGCGCAACGGCACCTGCCTCAAATGCGACAGTTGCGGCTGCACGACCGGGTGTAGCTGACGGATCGGTCCCCGCGCGGGGCCTAAGGGAACAGGCCGCAGGCAGACCAACCATCGAGCAGCAAAGAACGGCGGACCTGAAAAAAGCTTGGGGGAGGGCGTGGGCCTTCCCTCTTTTTTTGCGTCGATGCGCGTACCGGGCGGGGGCCGCATCGGGCCCCGCCCGCCCTCCCGCCCGACGCGGCCCCCAACCGCCGGCGCGGACCGTGCGAAAACGCGCTTCAGCCGGCCATGGTAGGACGTGTGCGGGCCGCTCCCGCCCATTGCCCGCCCAGGTTCCCCTGCCTGCGGTGGGCAATCCGATTCTCGGGATGTCTTCGGCCCTACCGCGGCGCGGTCGCCGGTTCGGCCATGTGGGGCCGCTCCGCGAGGATCGACCAACCCGCGAACCCGAGCCCCGCGAGCGTCACCGCCAGGATCACAACCGCCGCCGTCGAGCGCGACGTCCAGTCATCGCCCGGCACGGGAACTCAGACCCCAGCGCCGAGGCCGAACCGCATCGCCGCCCGTCGGAGTGGTCCGATCCGGTGGATCGCGGCCAGCCCCGCATAGCGCAAATCGCGGAGCGGCTGCCATTCGGTCTCGGCGAAGCGGTTGAGCAGATCGACCCCGGCGACCCGGGCTGCGACCTCGGGCAGGCGTCGCCGCTCATAGGCCGAGAGAAGCGCCTCGCTGCCCGGATCACCGTGCCCGCCATCCTCGACGAGCCGCGCCAGGCATTCCACATCCGCGAGGCTCATATTGAGGCCCTGCGCCCCGATCGGCGGGATCACATGGGCGGCTTCGGCAGCGATTGCCACCCGGTTGGCCCGGAGCCGCGTCGCGATCTGTCCGATGATCGGCCAGGCGGCGCGCGGGCCTTCGACCCGGAGCGGGCCCATCAGCCCCATGGTCTCGGCAGTGAGCGCGGCTCCGAGCGCGGCGTCGTCGAGCGTCTCCAGCGCCCGGGCCCGCGCCGCCGGCATCATCCAGACCACCGAGGACGCGGGCCGGTCCTCGAGATCCGGCATCGGCACCAGGGTACAGGGCCCGCCGGTGCGGTGGATCTCGGTCGAGATGCCGCGATGGGGCTCGGGATGGCTCACGCAGAAGACGAGGGCCCGTTGGGCATAGGACCAGCGCCGGATGCCGATGCCGGCGAGACGGCGGACGGCGCTCTCGCGCCCGTCGGCGGCGACCAGGAGGCGTGCGCGGACCACGCTTCCGTCGCCGAGGCGCGCCTGAACCTCGGTCGAACGGGTGACGAGGTCGGTCACCGCCGCGGCTATGCGGGTGATGCGCGGCTCCTCGGCGATGCGCGCGGCCATGGCCTCGCGGGCGGCCGCGTTCGGGACGTTATAGCCGAACGGGCGATCCATCAGGCTGCGGGCCTCGAAATCGGCGGTTTCGCGCGGTGTGCGCACGCGGCCTCCCGCATCGACGAGGCGCATGGTCCAGAGCGGTTCGGCAAGGGGTGCGATCCGCCCCCAGGCGCCGGCACGGCTGAGGGTGGCGATCGACGGTTGCAACACCGCGGTCGTGCGCAGATCGCGACCCGCCGGGCGGCCGTCGGCGCGCGGGGGCGGGGTGTCGTCCGTTGCCGCATCTGGGTCGGCGAGCGCGACGCGGGCCCCGCTCGCGGCGAAGCGGAGGGCGGCGGCGCGGCCTGCGAGCCCGCCGCCTGCCACGAGGATCTGCGCGTTTACATTCATGCGGCATAGGATAGGCCGGGATGCGGTCGCGACCAATCCCGTCCGTCGCCCGAACGGCCGAGACACGTCAGCGCCGCGCCGCGAAAAAGACCCGGAGGAGAGCGGTCGCTTCGGCCTCGGCGATGCCGCCATAGACTTCGGGCACGTGGTGGCACGTCGGTTGGCAGAAGACGCGGGGGCCATGGTCGACGCCGCCGCCCTTTGGGTCCGGCGCGCCGTAATAAACCCGGGTGATCCGGGCGAGCGCGATCGCGCCCGCGCACATCGGGCAGGGCTCGAGGGTGACGGTCAGATCGCAGCCCACCAGGCGCTCTGAGCCTAGCGCGGCCGCGGCGGCGCGGATTGCCAGGATCTCCGCGTGGGCGGTCGGATCGGCGCGCTCGCGGATCCGGTTGCCGTCGGCGGCGATCACCTCGGCGCCGCGGGAGACGACGGCACCGACTGGGGTCTCGCCGCGCTCGGCCGCCGCGCGAGCCTCTGCCAGCGCTCGATCCATATGCGATGTGAAGCGCATGGCGCGGGCTATTCCACGCGGAGCCGGTGCGCTGCAAGCGCGGGCAGCCCTGGCCCCGCCGGTTGCGCTCTGCTAAGGCCCGCGCCATGCAAAAAGATCAAGACACCCCCGAGGGCGAACGGATCGCAAAGCGCCTGGCCCGGGCGGGTGTCGCGTCGCGGCGGGAGGCCGAACGGCTGGTCGAGGCGGGCCGGGTGGCCGTCAATGGGCGGCGGATCTCGAGCCCGGCGCTCAATGTGACGGCGGACGATCGGATCACCGTGGACGGCCGGGCGCTGGCCGAACCCGAGCCCGCACGCCTTTGGCGCTACCACAAGCCGACCGGGCTCGTGACCACGGAGCGGGACGAAAAGGGCCGAGAGACGGTGTTCGATCGGCTGCCGGCGGAGCTGCCGCGGGTGATGTCGGTCGGGCGGCTCGACTTGAACTCCGAAGGGCTCTTGCTGCTCACCAACGACGGGGAATTGAAACGCAAGCTCGAATTGCCGGCGACGGGCTGGCTTCGGCGGTACCGGGTGCGCGTGCACGGGGCGCCGAGCGAGGCGACGCTCGCCCCGCTCTCCCGCGGGATCACGCTGGGCGGCGAACGGTTCCAGCCGATGCAGGTCGCGCTCGACCGCCAGCAAGGGTCGAATGCGTGGCTGACCGTCGGGCTCCGCGAAGGGCGGAACCGCGAGATCCGTCGGGCGCTCGAAGCGGTCGGACTGACGGTCAACCGGTTGATCCGGCTCTCCTACGGGCCGTTTCAGCTCGGCGATCTGGCCGCGGGGGCCGTCGTCGAAGTGCCCGCTCGGGTGCTCGCGGATCAGCTCGGCAAAGGGCGCACGGGCTGGGCGGCGAAGGCATCGGCGTCCGATCAGGTGAAGGGCGGTGACCGACGTCTTCCGACCAAGCCCGCGGCTCGAGCAGCGAGGCCCATTCGCCGCGGCGATGGGCAGTGATCCACCCTCCGACGCTCGTGATCCCGAGGTGAAGGAGGCCGGGTGCTCCGCGCTCTAGGTCGACCCCATCTTGATGCGGGCGACCCAGAGCGCGGCCCCCGGATGCCGTCGTCAGTCCGAGAACGGAAATTCGAGCGTGATGGCACCGACGCCGGGCCCCGCCCATTGGACCGAGCGCAGGATGTGCCCTGAGGCCGGATCGACGAAGAACCGGTTGTCGACACTGCCACCTGCGCTCCGGCATGTCTCGGTGATCTCGACAAGATCACTAGATCCCCGTGCGACATCGGATGGCGCTCCGCGCTCCACATCGAACACGCAGCGCAGCACAACAGTCTCTGCCGGCAAATCCCGCCGCGCGATCCCATAGGCCCGCGTCGTCTCGCCCGGCCAGTAGCGCAGTGGCCGGGGATATGCGACCGGGTCGTCGCGGCTCTGGCGCACATGCGTGAGGTCGCGCCCGAACCCGCGGGTTCCGACCAGCGCGCCGCCCTTGGTGATGAGTTGCCGCCTGGCTGTGTCCTCCCAGATGACGCTGCCGCGCGTGACGCTTTGACGCACGAATGCGACCCCGGCTGCTGTGCCGATCCGAACCGTGAGCCGGTCGCGCTCTGGGGGGAGCGCGACCTTTGCCGCGGACCCCGGGACTGGAGCCACGGCCGCGCGGGCGAGGGCGATCGTATCGCTCTTGAACTCTGCCGAGCACCCTGCGGCCAATGTCACGGCCAGAACTGCGATCAGCCGCAGCGCCGTCATTTCCAGAAGCTCGCATAGCCGTTCCGAAGGCGCGCTCGGTCGGCGGCCTCGACGATCGGATAGAGCCGGTTCGCCACCTCGAGCCGCTGCCCGCCATCGAAGGTCCGCGGCCTCAGCGTCGTCTCGATGCGCGAGCGGCTTTCCAAAGGCAGGCCCCAATTGAGCGGGATCGCCAGGTAAAGCCCGCGATCGAAGGACCCGTCGCCGAATTCGCTTTCGGAGGCGTCGGTGAAGGTCGCGAACGCCCCGACCTCCCAGCCGTTGGCGAACTGCCTGCGCACCGTGACCGTCGCGCCGTAGTCCCCCGCCAGATAGCGCCCGGCGTCCAGCTGCGCGGTGACCCCTTCGAGCGGCGTGTCCCAATAGGCCGAGACATGGCCGGTAATTTGGTTGAAATCGCGGAAGCCGAAGCGGGTCTCGAAGCTCCGTTGCCGAACCAGGTTCAACTCGGCCCCGAGGCCCCAGGACTGCGCCGTGGGTTTCCAGAGGACCTCGCCCGAGACGCCCGCGAACATCCGCTCGAGCAGCCCGGCCGAGAGCCTGCCATAGACCGCCGGCGCGAGCGTGCTCAGATAATCCCCGGTCAGCTGGACGATGCCCGGGTCGCCGTCGTCGAGATAGGCGGGCAGGTCGGAGCGCACCCGTGCGAGGCTGCCGTCGGTTTCCCGGTCCAACTCGTCGAGGGTGCCGACGAGGCGTTTCTCGACCCTTGCAGTCGCCGAGAGCCCGGGCGCGAGCGTGATCGTGCCGCCAAGGGCGAGGGCCAGATCCGCCCGGATTGGTTCGCCCGGATCGAAGGCTGCGATCGGCAGGCTCGGGTCGAGCGACCAGGAAAGCCGCGGATAGTCGCTGCGCGACGCGTCGAGGTCGAAATCCGAGAGGGGCGGCGCGTCGGTGACCTCGGAGCCGAGCCAGGCCGCCCGCACGCGGTCCGGGTCGGTTGCCCGGTCTTCGATCAGCGTCCGCTCGAGCGCGACGGACACGACCGGCAGGCCCTCTTCCACCGGCACGACGATCAGTCGCTCCACCGAGGCGGGCAGGTGGCGGGCGAGGCTTCGGCTCGTACGGCCGATCGCCCGTGGCAGGGCGAGATAGCGGCGGTTCTCGATGAGCGCGGTCGCGCGCGTCGGCGCGAGGTCGAGGCCGAGAAGACGAATGCCTTCGCCATCGAGTTCACCGCGGAGGGCGGCGGTGATCGCGGCCATAAGGGCCGCGTCGCCCTGCCAGTCGGTTGGGTGGCGCACCGTCTCGCGGGCCATTTCGCGGATCGCCAGCTCTCCCTCTGGCCGCAACGCGACGGTGCAGAGCGTGCGTCCGTCGCCGTGGTGGAAGGTGACCGCATCGACCACGCCGTATTCGGCGTCGATGGCGAGTGCCGCATCGGCAGGGCAAGCGAAATCCGCCGAACCCGGCAGGGTCGCCACGCCCCAGCGGACGCCGCCGCGTTTCTCGATGCGCAGATCCGCAAGCCCGGTTTCGGCGAAGCCGACCGGCGGGGCGCTCTCGGTCAGAAGCGTCTCGACCGCGCCGAGGCGGGCGTCGGCCTCCGGGTTGGGCAAGGCGGCGCGCGGGGTCACGGGCAAGGGAGCTTCCGTCGGGTCATCGACGCCGCGGAACGGGTTCCCCGTCAGCGTCAGGCGAAGCCCGAATTCGCGGCCGTACATGGCATAGGCACCGATCTCGGCCCAATCGGTCGGGCGGTATTCGACGCCGAAATTGAGCGGCAGGGCCTGTTCGAGATCGGAGAATTGCCGCTCGCGGGCGTAGTCGTCGTTCGAATACTCGGCCTTGACCGTCAAGCCGTCGAGCGGCGTGCGCCAGGCGATGCCGCCGAAAAAGCCCATATCGGCGCCTTGGAAATAATCGCCGATATTCACCGAGCCCTGGCCGCCGTCGGGTCGGTCGGCACGGGTGCGGAAATCGTCGCCGATATTGCCGAAGGGATTGTTCACGCCGTTGAGGCTCGCAAAGCGACCCCAGCCGACGCCGCCCGAGACTTCGAGATCGCCGCCCAGAAAGCGCTTGGTCGCGACGATGTATTCGCCCGCGGAAATCCCGGTGCGGAGCGCGTCCTGCACCCCGACCGCCACGCCGGGATAAAGGCGGCCTTCCTCGACGAGGCGGAGCTTGACGTCGAGGCTCTGGTCTTGGAGCGTGGCGTCGTCCTCGGTACCGGGCGCGAAGAAATCGTCCACAATCGCATAGCGGACGGCAAGCTCGAGCCCAGGTAAGGCCTGGAATGCCAGTGTGTTGCGGCTGATCCCTCCGAAAAAGCTGGAGGTGAGGCCGAGCTCCGCATCCGGTTGCATCAGCGCCGACGGCGTGTCGATGAGGCCGGTGACGCCCATCAGGTTGCGCGAGGGCGGCGCGGGACGTTCGGCCGGGTCCGGTGCGGTCACCGGTGGCTTGGCAGCAGGCGGAAGCGGAAGCACGACGAGCGCGCAGATGAGCCCGCCCGCGCTCACCGAGCGCCCGATTGCCCGCCATGACCGGGTCATATGTTTTCTCCTGCCTCGGCGCTCACAGTACGCAAAAGGTGATTCGTCGTCCAGTCTCGGGACAGTCGGGCGGCCCATGTGCAAGCGGACCGTCGGCTTGGTCGCACGCATCATCTCGTGGTCATTTGGCGCGCGAGGGACTATCTCTGGGGAGCTATCGGGCGCGGTCCATTGACGGGGATAGATGTTCCCGTTACGTTCTCGCCCATGGGAGGGCCCGCATCATGACGTTTGCCGCGCCGGTCGCCGAAGCGATCTGGGACATGAAATACCGCCTCAAAGGCGCTCAAGGGCGCCCCGTGGACGTGACGCTCGAGGACACCTTCGACCGCGTGGCCCAGGCGCTCGCCGCCGTCGAGGCCGATCCCGCCCGCTGGGCGCCCGAGTTCCGCGCCGCGCTCGACGGCTTCCGGTTTCTGCCGGCTGGACGGATCCTCGCCGGCGCCGGGACCGAGCGTTCGGTGACGCTCTTCAACTGCTTCGTGATGGGCACGATCGCCGACTCGATGGCCGGCATCTTCGAGAGCCTCAATGAAGCTGCTCTCACCATGCTGCAGGGCGGCGGGATCGGATACGATTTCTCGACGATCCGGCCGAAAGGCGCGCCCGTCAAAGGCGTGGGTGCCGACGCGTCCGGCCCGCTCTCGTTCATGGATGTCTGGGACGCCATGTGCCGGACGATCATGTCGGCGGGGAGCCGCCGGGGCGCGATGATGGCTACGCTCCGCTGCGATCATCCGGATATCGAGGAATTCGTTGCCGCCAAGGGGGACCGGAGCCGCCTGCGGATGTTCAACCTGTCGGTGCTCGCGACCGACGCCTTCATGGAGGCGGTCGCCGCCGACGCGCCTTGGGACCTGGTGTTCGAGGGCCGGGTCGTCCGCACGATCCGGGCGCGCGCGCTTTGGGACAAAATCATGCGGGCGACCTACGACTATGCCGAGCCGGGCGTGATCTTCATCGACCGGATCAATCGCGCGAACAATTTGTGGTATGTCGAGACCATCGCGGCCACAAATCCTTGCGGCGAACAGCCCCTGCCGCCTTACGGCGCCTGTCTGCTCGGCTCGATCAACTTGGCGGTGCTGGTCGATGCCCCGTTCACGGAGGGGGCGGGGATCGACGAGGACGGGCTCGAGCGGTTGGTCGCGACCGCAGTCCGGATGATGGATAACACCATCGACGCCAGCCGGTTTCCCCTGCCGCAGCAGGCCGAAGAGGCGCGCGCCAAGCGCCGGATCGGCCTCGGCGTCACCGGGCTCGCCGACGCGCTGACCATGTGCCGGGTGCGCTATGGCTCGGACGCGGCGGTTGCGCTGACCGACCGCTGGCTCGGCACGATCTCGCGGGCGGCATATCGGGCGTCGGTCGCGCTCGCCGAGGAGAAAGGGGCGTTCCCGCTGTTCGATCGGGAGAAATACCTCGCCGGAGAGACGGTGGCCCGGCTGCCCAAAGACATCCGCGACGGCATCGCCCGGCACGGCATCCGGAACGCGCTGCTGACCTCCATCGCGCCGACGGGCACGATTTCGCTCCTCGCCGGCAATGTCTCGAGCGGGATCGAGCCGATTTTCGCCATGCGCTACACGCGCGCCGTCACCCAGCCCGACGGCTCGAAGACCGAGGAGACCGTCGAGGATTTCGCGGTTGCACGCTGGCGCGAGGTGATGGGGGACGCGCCCTTGCCGGATTATGCGGTGGATGCGCAGAGCTTGGCGCCCTCCGACCATATCCGGATGCAGGCGGCGGCGCAGCGCCATGTGGACAGCTCGATCTCCAAGACGGTGAACGTGCCCGCAGAGATCGATTTCGCCGCGTTCAAGGATGTCTACACCGAGGCCTACCGGGCGGGCTGCAAAGGCTGCACGACCTACCGGCCGAACGCGGTCACCGGCTCGGTGCTCTCAGTTGAGACGGAGACGGCCGCCGAGGCCCCGCCCCAATCGGTCGAGGGCGGGAGCGATGTGGTTTGGCTGTCGGATCCGCTCGAGCGTCCAGCCAGCCTCGAGGGCCTAACCTATAAGCTCAAATGGCCAGGCAGCCCCCATGCGCTCTATGTCACGCTCAACGACATCGTCGTGGACGGGCGCCGGCGGCCCTTCGAGATCTTCATCAACTCGAAGAACATGGAGCATTATGCTTGGATCGTCGCGCTGACGCGGATGATCTCGGCCGTGTTCCGCCGGGGCGGAGATGTGAGCTTTGTCGTCGAGGAGTTGAAGGCGGTCTTTGATCCGCGCGGCGGCGCCTGGATCGAGGGGCGTTACGTGCCGTCCATCCTCGCGGCAATCGGCGGGGTGATTGAGCAGCACCTGATCGCCATCTGTTTCATCGCGGCGCCAGGGGCCGGGATCTCCGCCGACCCGTCCGATCGGGCAATCGCGTCCTCGGGCGCAGTCCCGGCCACCTGCGAGGCGTGCGGGAGCTATAACACGGCGATGCAAGAGGGTTGTACGGTCTGTCTCGATTGCGGCTTTTCGAAATGCGCTTGAGACGCTTGCGCTAGGGCGTCAGGTCCGCGCGGCGGCGGTCTCGATGGCGGCGGCGCACACCGGCGCGTGACCCCGGTGCGGCTTACTCACTCGGGCACGTATTCGGGTAACTTGTCGAGCGCGTGCTCCATGAAACCCTGCAACCGGGCTTCGGCCGCAGCCACGGTCTCGGTCGGTTCGATGGGCGTCACGAAGCGTACGAGGGCGCCGTCCGACCGGCCCATCATCAGGCTGTCATAGATGGTCGAAGCTTTGGCGAGGTAGTCGTTGGTCAAGCGTTTGCCGCGCTGTTCGAACCAGTAATAGACCAGCCGGCGCTCGTTCTCCTTGAGGATGATCGCCCGGATCAACCGGAAGTCCTGGGTGCCGCCACTGGCGAGCGGGATCGACACCTCTTTGGGCGCGATGGTCGACATTTCCCATCCGCCGGCTGGGAGACAGACTTCGGGGCTGTGGATCACCTCCCCGCGGGTCTGGTCCTTGTAATAGGCCACGAAGAAGTCGATCGGCGGCGTGTCGAAGCGTGTATAGGTCGCGGCAATATAGTCGCTCGCGCCGAGCGTGTCTTCGACCATCGGCTCGAGGAGTTCAGTGTCGCCAGACCATGCGCCGAGTTCTTTCGGGAAAAGCACGAAGGGCACCCGTTCGGGCGCCGTCTGTCCCCGCTCGGGGGCAAGCGTCATCCCGCCGGCGAGCAGCACCATCATCGCCGTCGCGGTGCCGAGGGCAAAAGACGGCGCGATCGCCCGGACACGGCCGATCTCATGGCCGAGCCCCTCGGTGTCCATGTCGATCGATTGCGACAGCGGCTTTGGCTCGGCCTGCAAGCGCTGCATGAGGGCGGCGAGCCCGAAAAGGATGAGGATACAGGCGATGAAAATCACCCAGCCCTCGAACCAATGCATGAAGCCTTCGGCCCACTCGATGCCGACATTATCGACCATGACGCCGATGATGCCGACGCGCACGCTGTTCATCAGCACGGTGATCGGTGCTGCGGAGAGCAGGATCACCGCTTTGTGCCAGGTCGGACCGCCATAAAGCACGGCGAAGATGTAGCTGAAGCTCATCACCGGGAAGAGATAGCGCAGCCCCGAACAGGCCTCGGCCACGTGCAGCCGATAAACGCCCAAGTCGATAATATTGCCCTCAAGATAAACCGGGATGCCGACGAGCGAAATAAAGGCAACCCCGATCTCTGAGGAGACCATTTGCAGCCAAAGCGACAGCTTCCAATAGACGATATTGGGCAACGGCAGCATGAAGACGAGGTGCAATACGGGTGGCCAAAAGACCCAACCGCGTTTGAACCCGAAGCTGATCAGGATCACCGAATAGACCCAAATGATCATCGCATAGGTGACGATGTCGGGGATGCGGGCGAGATTGCCGAGGACGCCGATGGCGAGCGCGAAGACCATGAGCGCCACGCCCGGCCAGCGATCCGTGACCGGCTCGACGCTCGCGGGCACCTGCTTCATCTGGCGCAGGAACAGATACCCCGAAATCACCGGGATCAGCGGGCCGTGGCTGTATTCGGGCACCGACCAGGCGCGGGCGAGCGAGACGATCCCGCTCCAGAAGACCACGCCGGCGGCCCCGAGCGCCACGAAGAGCATGAGTGTCCCGGCGGTTATGCCGAACCCAATGGGCGCCCGCAGCGCTCCGCGTTCCATGGGGGTATCACTCATCTTGGAAATCCGCTGTCGCCCATACCACTGCGAGGGCAAAGTCCCGCAGTTGCAGATCTTGCCACCCACCCTCAGGGGTCTAGCAAAGCGGCACCGAGGTGCAAAGCGCATTTCCGTGAAGGGATTGCCGCTTGTCCCGGTGGAACGCGGTCCGTAGCGTGCCGATGCGAGACACTCCGGAGAAGCGCATGACCCCCACCACGCTGACCGTCTGCACCACGTGCCGCGCGGCCGACCGCAAGGCTCTGACCGAGGAACCGGCCTGCGGCGAAGCTTTCCTCGATGAAATCGAACGGGCGCATTCGGGCGACGGAGGAGTGGAAATCCGGCCTGTCCAATGCCTGATGGGCTGCGATCGGGCGTGCAACGTGGCGGTCTCGGCGCCGGGCAAGATGACCTATGTGCTCGGGCGCTTCGTGCCGGGCCCGGAGGCGGCGGCGGCGGTCCTCGCCTATGCGGCGCTCCATGCACAAAGCGACACGGGCGTGGTGCCGTTCCGCCAATGGCCTCCGGCGGTGAAGGGACATTTCGTCGCGAGGGTGCCGCCGGTCTGAGGCTGCAGCAACGGGGAGGTGAAGGCGCAGGGCGGGACCAAGGCGCTTCGTGCCGGCAGACCTGACCGGATCCCCCGCGAGGGGGGACCCGGACAGGCCATGAGATCCGCGCCGCGGCCCGGGGACCGGGCCGGTGCCGCGGGGGCCCGGCCTCAGCGAAGATGCGGGACCGGTGGGATTGCGCCGGCCGCCGCCAGAAGCCCGTCGAGATCGAGATGCGCGTCGAGATGGCCGGCGAGGGCATCGAGGGTTGCGTCGACTGCGGCGGCGTAGGCCTCGCCGCCTGGCGGCGCGCCGAGCCCGGCCAGATAGGCCTTGCGGAAGGGGTCGGCGGCGAAAAGCCCGTGGAGATAGGTGCCCGCGACCCGGCCGTCCGGCGAGGTCGCACCCTCGCCGCGGCCGTCGAGCGCGAGCATGGGCCGCGCCCGATCCGGCCCGTCGGTCCGACCGATATGCATCTCGTAACCGGCAATCTCGGTGTCGGTGGCGAGATGGCGCCCGGCGACACGGGCGAGGCGTTTCTCGGGCGTCATCACCGTCTCCACATCGAGGAGCCCGAGGCCGTCGTTTGCCCCGGGCGGGCCCTCGATGCCGTCCGGATCGGCGATCCGCCGCCCGAGCATCTGATAACCGCCGCACAGCCCGAGCACCCGTCCGCCGCGGCGCAGATGCGCCCGCAGATCGATGTCCCAGCCCTGATCGCGCAGGAAGGCGAGGTCGCCGCGGGTGGATTTCGAGCCGGGCAAAATGACGAGATCCGCATCGCCGGGCAGCGCCTCGCCCGGGCGGACCATGACGACCGCCACGCCGGGAGCGAGCTTGAGCGGGTCGAGATCGTCGAAATTCGCGATCCGCGAGAGGACCGGGCAGGCGATCCGGACGCGGGCGTCGGCGGCGCCGTCGGGATCTGCGGAGCGGATCTCGAGCGCGTCCTCGGCGGGCAGGCGGTGGGCCGCGGGGAACCAGGGGACGGTGCCGAAGCCCCGCCAGCCGGTTCGGGCCTCGATCTGCGCATAGCCGTCCGCGAAAAGCGCCGGGTCGCCGCGGAACTTGTTGACGAGAAAGCCTGCAATTTGCGCGGCATCGGCCGGATCGAGCACCGCCTTGTGGCCGACGAGGCTTGCGATCACGCCGCCCCGGTCGATGTCGCCCACAAGGATCACCGGCACGCCGGCCGCCCGGGCGAAGCCCATATTGGCGATATCGCCCGCGCGGAGGTTGATCTCGGCCGGCGATCCCGCCCCTTCGACGAGGACGAGATCGGCGTCCGCGGCGAGCCGGTGGAAGCTCTCGAGCACCGGGGCCAGGAGCGTCGGTTTAAGGCGCGCATAGGCGCCCGCCCGGCAGGTGGCGATCCGACGGCCTTGGAGGACGACGTGGGCGCCGGGTTCGGTCTCGGGCTTCAAGAGCACCGGGTTCATGTCGGTGATCGGTTCGCGCCCCGCTGCGCGGGCCTGGAGGGCCTGGGCGCGGCCGATCTCGCCCCCGTCCACCGTCACGGCGGCGTTGTTCGACATGTTCTGCGGCTTGAAGGGGGCGACGCGGAGCCCTCGGAGCGTGAAGGCCCGGGCAAGGCCCGCGACGAGCACGGATTTGCCCACATTCGAGCCCGCGCCTTGGATCATTAGCGCGGCGGTCACGGCGGGGCCTCGAGCGTGACGAGCGTGATCTCGGGCGGCACGCCGACGCGCACGGGCAGGATCGAGCAGCCGATCCCGCCCGAGACGACGAGGTGGCGCCCCCGCTCTGTGACATGGCCATAGGCGTAGCGGTTGCCATAGCGCGAGGGCACTACGGGCGAGTAACCGAGGAGCCGGACCTGCCCGCCATGGGTGTGGCCCGAGAGCGTGAGCGCGACCCGCTCCGGGACCGCGGGAAAGATATCGGGCTCGTGGGCGAGCAGGATCGCGGGTGCGTCGTCGCTGAGCGCGGCGAGGGTGGCCGGCAGGTCGTCGACCCCGATGCGCCCCGGCCGTCGGCTCGGCAGAAAGGCGAGTTGGTCGCCGAGCCCGGCGAGCCAGACGGCTTGCCTCCGATGCGCGAGGCGGATTGCCGCGTTCTCGAGCACGGGAATGCCGACGGCCTCGAGGGCCCGATGGGCGATGATCGGCCCGCGGCGATCGCGTTGGGCGCTCAAGTCGTCCCACCAGTCGTGATTGCCGAGGATCGCATGCACGCCGAGGGGCGCGCGGAGCCCGGCCAGCACCCGGGCGACCTCGGTGACCGGAACCGGTCGGCTGACGAAGCGGTGCCCGGCCACATAGTCGCCGAGAAGGACGATCAGATCCGCCTCGAGGGCGTTGGTGCGCGCGACGATGCGCTCGAGACGGGCGAGCGTGACCCAGGGCGGCCCGATGTGAATATCGGCAAGCGCGGCGATCCGCAGCGGCGGACGGCCGGACCAGGCCTCCGTGCGGACCTGCCAGCGCGCGGTGACAAGGCGCACGCCCGGCTCGATACCGAACGCATAGGCGCCCGCGCCCGTCGCCGCGCCGGTTGCCCCGAGCGCGGCTCGAAAAAACGCCCGGCGTGTGAGCACCTAATACTCCACGCCCTGTTGCGCCTTGATGCCGGCGCGGAAGGGGTGCTTCACGAGTTCCATCTCGGTCACCAGATCCGCCGCCTCGATCAGCCGCTCGGCCGCGTTGCGGCCCGTGAGCACCACATGGGTCATGGGCGGCTTCTCCGCGACGAGGAACGCCACGACCTCGTCCGCGTCGATATAGTCGTAGCGGATCGCGATGTTGATCTCGTCGAGGAGCACCATGCGGTTGCGGTCGTCCCGGATCAGCTCCTTGGCCTTCTCCCAGGCGGCGCGGGCCATTTCGATATCGCGGGCCTTGTCCTGGGTCTCCCAGGTAAAGCCCTCGCCCATGGTGTGAAATTGGCAGATATCGGCGAAGCGCTCCTCGATCAGACTGCGCTCGCCGGTGGCCATCCCACCCTTGATGAATTGCACCACCGCCGCCGGCATGCCATGCGCGATGCAGCGAAAGACCATCCCGAAGGCGGCGGTCGATTTGCCCTTTCCCTTCCCGGTATGGACGATGATCAGACCTTTCTCCTCGGTCTTCGTCGCCATGATCTTATCGCGCGAGGCCTTCTTCTTGGCCATCTTCTCGGCGTGGCGGGCGAGATCGGGGTCGTCGGTCATGCTCAACCTTCCTTTTTGGGCAAGTCGTCGGCGATATGGATCCAGGGCAGCCGCTCGTTCCAGTTGAGATGGCCCCGGGGGACGAAATCGGCCGCGTCCTCGAGAAGCGCCGCATAAAAATGAATCTCGCCCGGAAAGCGCTCGGCGCGGAACCCGACCGGAGCCCCGCAGGTCGGGCAGAAGAACCGCTCGACCCCGGGAGACGAGCGATAAACCGACGGCACGGCCCCCGTCCAGGCCCAGGCCCCGTCCGGGACCCCCATGAAGGTCGTGAACGGCGAGGCGGTCTGGCGCCGGCAGCTCTCGCAATGGCAGTGGGCACGCCAGGCCTCGCGGCCGCGATATTCGAAGCGCACCGTTCGGCAAAGGCAGTGGCCGCGGCGTGTGCGGGTTGGGACGGCCGGGTCGGTCATCGGCGCGGCTCCAGGGGGCGGCGGAAGGCGACGGAGGTCGGGCGGTCGAAGCCGGGATGCGCGCTTCGGCCGGTCTCGGCGAAGCCGAGCGCACGGAAAGCGGCATGGGTCTCGGTCAGCTCGACGCGCGAGGACAGCGTGAGCGCGGGCAGGCCGCGGTTGCGGGCCTCCTGTTCGGCGGCGGCGAGAAGCGCACGGGCAAGGCCGCGCCCCCGGTGGCCGGAAGCGACCGCGATCTTCGAGCAATAGAGCGCGTCCGGCAGTGCCTCGGCGAAGAGGCAGCCGATCGCGCGGTTGCGGTCTTCGGCGAGGAAAACCGCGCCGGTGCGGGCGCGGGTGGCGATATCGGCAGCGCTCAGGCGCGCGAGCGACGAGGGCGGGTCGATCCGGCCCTCCATAGGGGCGAAGGCCGCGTGAAGGAGATCGAGGACGGCGGTCCAGTCCTCCTCGGGCCCGGCGCGTCGGACCCTCGGCCATGGTCCTGTCATCGCCGCCTCCTCAGATGCGGGCCGGCCCGCTCGACAAGAAGCGCGACCAGTTCGGGCTGCATGAAGGTGTAGGTGTCCGGCACGCGCAGATCGACGATCTGCCGTCCGGCGAGTGCCGCTCCGAAGCGTTCGCTGAGGCGAATGCGGTGGCGCTGTTCCATGACGAGGATGAGGCTCGCCCACTCGATCTGGTCCCGGCTTAGGGCGTCGTCCGCATCGCACGAGAGCCCGCCGAAATCGGTCGCCACACCGTCCCATTCGGCAAAGACCTGGGCGGCGGTCGGGCTCCGGCTCCGGCCCTTGCCGCAGACGAAAAGCGCCCGGATCAAGATCCGGCCCCGTTCTGAGGCTCCGGTGCGGCGGAAGGCCTGCCATGCGGCAAGGCGCGTCGGACGCGATCGGGGATCTCACGCATCGGCGCCCTCGCGAAGATCGGCGAGCAGGTTCCGCGCCGCGTTCGCCCTCGGTTGCCAGAGGCCGCGCTCGATGGCCTCTTCGAGGCGCGCGGCGATCTCGCGGAGCGCGGCCGGGTTCGTCTCTTCGAGGAACCCCCGGGTCTCCGCATCGGCCAGGTAGGCGTCGTGGACGAGATCGAAATGGTGGCCCCGGACCGCCCCGGTCGTCGCGGCGAAGGCGAAGAGATAGTCGACCGTCGCGGCCATCTCGAAGGCGCCCTTGTAGCCGTGGCGTTTGACCCCTGCGATCCATTTGGGATTGACGACGCGGGCGCGGACCACGCGGGCGATCTCTTCTTCGAGGGTGCGGATCACCGGGCGTTCGGGCCGGGAGTGGTCGGCGTGATAGACCGGCGGCGCGCGCCCCGAGAGGTGCTGGACGGTGGCGGCCATGCCGCCCTCGAACTGGTAATAGTCGTCAGAGTCGAGCAAGTCGTGCTCGCGATTGTCCTGGTTTTGCACAACCGCGTCCGCGCTGGCGAGGCGCGTCTCGAGCCGGTCGCGGGCTGGGGCGCCCTCGGCCCCGTCGCCATAGGCATAGGCGCCCCAGGTGAGCCACGCCTCGGCGAGATCGGCGGGGCTCCGCCAGAGGCGTTCGTCGATCATCGCCTGCAGGCCCGCCCCGTAGGCGCCGGGTTTCGAGCCGAAAACGCGAAACCCTGCCGCCCGGTCGGGCGCCGGGTGACCGCGGGCAGCCAGGCGGGCGCGTTCCTCCGCATGGGCGCCGGCGGCGGGGTTCTCTGCGGCCGGTTCGTCGAGCGCCATCACGGCGCGGGCGGCGCTGTCCACGAGGTCGATGAGCCCCGGGAAGGCATCGCGGAAGAAGCCGGAGACCCGGAGCGTCACGTCGACCCGTGGCCGGGCGAGGACCGAGAGCGGCAGAATCTCGAAACCGGTCACCCGGCGCGAGGCCCCGTCCCAGCGCGGCCGGACCCCCATGAGCGCGAGCGCTTGGGCGATGTCGTCCCCGCCCGTGCGCATGTTTGCGGTGCCCCAGGCGGTAAGGGCGATCCGGCGCGGCCAGTCGCCCTCTTCCTGGAGATGGCGCTCGACAAGACGGGTGGCCGAGGCCCAACCGAGCGTCCAAGCCGCGGGCGTCGGCACGGCCCGGGTGTCGACCGAGTAGAAATTCCGCCCCGTCGGCAAGACGTCGAGGCGTCCGCGGGTCGGGGCGCCGGAGGGTCCCGGCGCGACGAAGCGCCCGTCGAGCCCGTCGAGAAGGGCACGCGTCTCGCGGGGTCCGCACGCGGCGAGGGCCGGCCGGATCCGGCTCTCGAGGCCCGCGAGGACGGCGGCGCTGAGCGGGCCGGGCGCGGGCCGGCTTCCCTCGAGGAGCGCGGAGGCAAGCGCCTCCAGGCGTTCGACCGTGTCGCCCATGCTCCGCCAGGGCCCGTCGGCGGCACCGGCGAGCGCGGGGTGGCGGGGACCCGCATGCGGAGCGGCGAGCGGACAGTCGAGCGGATCCATGATCTCGGGGCCGATGCCGCAATCCTCGGCGAGGGCGCGCAAGAGCGAGGCGTCTGCCCCGCGCCCGTCGCCCCGCGGCAACCGGGCGAGCGCCTGGGCGAGGTCGCGTTCCTGGCGGCCCGTCGGGCTCTCGCCGAAGACATGGAGCCCGTCGCGGATCTGGCTCTCCTTGATCTCGCAGAGCCAGGCGTCGAGGCGAGAAAGGCGGCTGTCCGGGTCGGTCTCGCCGGTCAGTCCTGCGTCGATATCGAGGCCGGTCGCCGCGGTCTCCGCGAGGATCTGGCTGCGCAAATGTGCGGCGCGGCGGGGATCGACCGCCGAGGCTTCGGCATATTCGTCCACCAGCGCTTCGAGGGCGGCGAGGGGCCCGTAGGTCTCGGCGCGGGTCAGCGGCGGGGTCAGATGGTCGAGGATCACCGCGCTTGTCCGGCGCTTCGCTTGGGCGCCTTCGCCGGGGTCGTTGACGATGAAGGGATAAAGCTGCGGCAGGGCGCCGAGCACGGCCTCGGGCAGGCAGGCCTCGGAAAGGGCGAGCGCCTTGCCGGGCAGCCATTCGAGGTTCCCGTGTTTGCCGAGATGGATGACCGCGTGGCTGCCGAAGACCTCGCGCAGCCAGATATAAAAGGCGAAATAGTGATGCGGCGGCACGAGATCGGGGCTGTGAAAGGTCTCGGCCGGGTCGATATCATAGCCGCGCGCGGGCTGGATGCCGAGCGCGACCGCGCCGAAGCGCAGGATCGCGAGCGTAAACGCGCCGTCTTCGAGATAGGGGTCGGCCTCGGGCGGGCCCCAGCGCGCGTCGACGGCGGTCTTGACGGCGTCCGGCAGTGCGTCCCAATGCCGGCGATAGTCCGGAAGCGGCAACCGTTCGCCGCCTATGCGGTCTTGCGGCCGACGGCGCCCGTCGGGGCGGGTCGCGAGCCAATTCGTCGGGCCGGCTTGCAGCCGCGCCATCAGCTCGGCCCCGTCGCCGGGGGCATGCTCGACGGCGTATCCATGGGCGGCGAGCGCCCGGAGCATGCCGATGGCCGAGGCAGGGGTGTCGAGGCCCACGCCGTTGGCGAGCCGCCCGTCCCGGTTCGGATAATTCGCGAGCACCATGGCGAGGCGCCGGTCCGCGGCGGGCGTCGCCGCGAGCCGCGCCCAATTGGCCGCCAGGCGGGCGGTGAAGCGGACCCGGTCCCCGACAGCGCGATAGGCGGTGATCGGGCACTCGGTCGCCGCGTCGCGATAGGCCTCGCCCTTGAAGCTCACGGCGCGCGTGAGGATCCGCCCGTCGATCTCCGGGAGGGCCACATGCATGGCGATGTCGCGCGGGCCGAGGCCTCGGGTGCCGGCCGCCCAGTCGGCCTCGGCGCTGCCCGAGAGCACCACCTGGAAAACCGGAGCGCCGGGGGCGTCGAGGGGCGTCGGCTGGCGGGTCTCGGCGGGCGCGGCCGCGGTGTCCGGGCTGCCGACGGCAAAGGCGGTGGTGTTGAGGACGACGGCCGGCGGAGCGTCGGCGAAAAGACGCGCGAGCGTCGCCGCCGAGACCGGATCCTTGAGCGAGGCGACGAAGGCGGGCAGCGGGTTCAGCCCCTCGGCCAGAAGCGCGCCGACCAGGCGGTCGATGGGCTCGAGCCCGGCGCCCTGAAGAAGGGCGCGATAGAAGACGATCGCCGCCACTGGCGCGCCTGGGTGCCATTCGCTGCGGATCCGGGCGAGCTCCGCCGTCCCGGCGCCCGGCCAGTAGAGCCCTGCGCGAAGGAGCGGCCTGGGCCCCTCGGGCCGGGGTGCGCGGCCGATCAGGTGGGCGGCGAGGCGGAGGAAGTTCCGGGCGTTCTCCGGCCCGCCCTCGACGAGATAGCCCCAGAGCGTTTCCCAATCGGTGCGGGTCGCGGCCGAGAGGCGGGCGAGGCCGTCGTCGGGTTTGTCGTCGCCCGGCAGCGCGACGAAGGGGATGCCGGCCGCGCCGAGGCGGGCCGCGAATTGTTCGATGCCGTAGGGCCAGTAGGCCTCGCCGCCGAGGACCCGAGCGATGACGAGGCGCGCGTGGCTCGCCGTCCGATCGAGATAACGGTCGACCGAGAAGGGATGCCCGAGCCAGCCGAGGGAGGCGAGGCGGAGCGTGGGCGGGGCCTCGCCCACCGTCTCGAGCGCGGCTCTCGCCGCGGCGAGGGCGGCGAGTTCGGTGTCCGCTGCGGAGAGGACGACGATCTCGCCGGGGGTTTGGGCGGGATCGACGGGCTCGCTGCCGTCGGAGACTTGGCCCGGTTCTGCGGCGAGGAGGTGCATGGGCCCGCGCTCAGCCGAGTGCCTGGGCGATGGCGGCGCGGTCGAGCCCGGTTTGGCCGATCACCACGAGGCGCGTGGCCCGGGTTTCGTCCGGGGCGAAAGGGCGATCGTAATGGGTGTCGACGCGCGGACCGACCGCCTGGACGACGAGGCGCATGGGCCGTCCGGCGACGGCGGCGAAGCCTTTCAGGCGGAGAATGCCGTGGCTGCGGATGGTCTCGGCGATGCGCTCGGCAAAGGCGGTGGGCTCGGCGATTTCCGGAAGGGTGAGCACGAAGCTTTCGAAGGCGTCGTGTCCGTGGTCGTGGGCGTGGGCGTGGGCGTGTCCATGATCGTGGTCGTGGTCGTGATCGTGATCGTGGTCATGAGCGTGCCCGTGCCCGTGGTCGTGGTCGTCGTGGCGGTGATGGATCTCGGCGCGGGCCACGAGATCGTCCTCCGCACCGAGGCCGAGCCCGAGGAGAAGTGCCGGATCGACCGCGCCCTTCTCCGAGCGCAAAAGCCGCACGCCCGGGCGCACGCGGTCGAGGAGCGCGGCGCCGAGCCGTTCGGCCCCGTCCGCCTCCATCAGATCGGCCTTGTTGAGCAGGACCATATCCGCGCAGGCGAGCTGGTCCTCGAAGAGATCCGACAAGGGCGTCGCGTGGTCGAGGCCCGCATCGGCGGCGCGCTGGCGGTCGACGGCGGCTTCATCGGCGGCAAAGCGCCCGTCGGCAAGCGCGGGGCCGTCCACCACGGTCACCACCCCATCGACGGTGACGCGGGTACGGATTTCGGGCCAGGCGAACGCGCGCACCAAGGGCTGCGGCAGCGCGAGGCCCGACGTCTCGATGACGATGTGCTCGGGCGGGTCGGCGCGGCCGAGGAGCGTCTCGAGCGCCGGCAGGAAATCTTCGGCGACCGTGCAACAGATGCAGCCATTGGCGAGCTCGATCACATTCTCGGCCGGGCAATCCGCATCGGCGCAGCCGGTCACGACCTCGCCGTCGACGCCGAGATCACCGAATTCGTTAATAATCAGCGCGATCCGGCGGCCGTTCGCTTGCGCGAGCAAATGGCGGATCAGCGTGGTCTTTCCGGCGCCCAGGAAACCTGTGACAACGGTGGCTGGGATTTTGCTTGGCACAGGCGGTCTCCTCAGAGCGGTTGAGCGCGGCGGCGCTCCCAGGCGTGGCGTTCGAGTTCGGCATCGGTGTGTTCTTCTTGCGGATAGCCGAGGCAGAGATAGGCGACGAGGTGCCAGTGGACCGGCACGTCGAGAGCCCGGTCGACCGCTTCGGGCGCGAGGATCGAGACCCAGCCGAGCCCCACGCCATGGGCCCGCGCGGCAAGCCAGAGTTGCATCACCGCGCAGACGACCGAGTAGCGGCGGGTCTCGGGCATCGTGCGTTGGCCGAGGCCGCGGCCCTGAGCGCTGCCGTCGTCGCAATAGGCAGCGATATGGACGGGCGCTTCGGCGAGCCCGGCGAGTTTGAGCCCCGCATAGGCGGCGCGGTCCGGGCCCCGTTCGGCGAGCGCGGCCGCGTTCTCGGCGGCGAAGCTCTCTGCGACGGCGCAGCGGGCGGCCGGGGGGACCTCGAGGAGACGCCAGGGCTCGGAGAGCCCGACCGAGGGCGCGGTGGCGGCCTCGGCGAGGAGCGCGTCCAAAAGGCCCTCCGGCAGCGGATCGGTGCGAAAGCGCCGAACATCCCGGCGCCAGCGGAAAAGCCGGGCGAGCTCCGCCTGGAAGGCCGGCGAGAAGCCCGCGGCCTCGGTGCGGACGCGCCGCGCGTCCGGCTCCTCCTCGGGCAGCGCCATTCCCGGCTCAGCCGAGCCCGAGCGCAGCGAAGGCGGCGCCTTCGAGCACCTCGAGGCAGAGGAAGGCGCCCGCACCCGCGGCCATCGCCCCGGAGAGCCGCGCCGGCATGTCCTGAGCCGTCGCCGCGCGGAGCCCGGCGGTCACCGCGAGACCGGCCGCGACCGCGATCGCGTATTGCACCGCCGCAAGGCCGAGCAGATAGCCCGCGGTCACTGCGACGGGCGCACCGCCCTCCTGGCCCGCGAGGGCTTCGCCGAAGGCCCAGCCATGGAAGAGCCCGGCGAGCGCGAAAAGTCCGACCGCACCGGCGAGCGGGATCGCTCGGCCCGCCATCACGAGCCCGCCTAGGACGAGGAGCGAGACCGCGATGGCTTGTTCCACGAAAGGCAGTGCGACGCCGCCGACAACGAGTGCGACGCCAGCGATCATCGCCGCCAGATAGCCGAGCGGGGCGACGAAGCGCCGTCCGGTGAAGGCGGCCGCGATGCCCATGACGGCGACGAAGAAGAGGTGGTCGAAGCCCAAAAGCGGGTGGCCGATCCCCGAGAGGAGCCCGTGCGAGAAGGTCTCCATCGGCAGGCCGCCGAGGGGGTGGTGCGCCGCGGCCGGCAGGGCCACGAGCGAGACGAGGGCGCCGAGCCCGATACGTGCGAGGGAGTTCATGTCTGTCCGTCCGTCCTCTGGGGTCGGGGACAGGGCACGGCCACGCGCCGGGCCCACGGACCCGACGGGGACGTGTCGCGGTGCACCCCGCCCGCGTCACGATGCGTTTGCCGGTTGCCCGGCGCTCAGAGGCAGGTCTCCTGGCTTGCGGCTCGGCGCGCGGACCCGCCTTCCCGGGACGGATCCCAGTGGCGTTCCGGGCCCGCGCTCGCCGCATACAGTCGCGGGGGCGGCTGCGGCTTCGGGCCCCCGGGATGGGTCGGTCCTGTCCGCATTCCCTTTTCATCCCTCGGAGCCGCTTGGCGGCGCGTGCGGGAACCTCACTCGAAGCGTTGCACGCGGCGGGCGGTGCCTGTCAAGCGTCCCTGACGGCCGCGTCTGTCGCAGAGGGGGAAAGCCCGAGGCGCCGACGGAGTGCGGTGTGGAGGGCCTCGAGGCTCGGTTCCGGCAGCGGCGCTCCCGGTGGAGGGGCCGGCCGCGCGATGAGCGCGACGGCAAGACCGAGGTGCCGGGCTGCGTCGAGTTTGCTGCGGCCCTGCGCGCCGCCTGCGTTCTTGGCCACGAGGTGGCTGATCCGGTGGGCGCGCAGGAGCGCGATTTCTTTCGCAAGCGGCCCCGGCGCCCCCCGGATCGCCGCGAGGTTCGGGGCCAGGGGCCCGGGCGGCTCGATCGTGCGGGCGAGCCCTTGGAGATCCGGACGGGCGGCGAAGAAAGGCGCAGCCTCCTTTGCGCCGCCCCGGCCGGTGGCGAGAAACACCCGCGCCCCGGCGGGCAGGGTGGCGAGCGCATGGCCGAGGCTTGGATATGTCGCCCACGCGTCGCCCGGCTCCGGGGTCCAGGGTGGCCGGGCGAGGACCAGAAGCGGAACGGCGGCCGTCTGCGCGGCGGCCAGGGCATTGGCCGAGATCGTCGCGGCGAAGGGGTGGGTCGCGTCGATCAGCGCTTCGGCCTCGAGCGTGGCGAGCGCGCCGGCAAGGCCGTCCGTGCCGCCGAACCCGCCGCGGCGCACCGGGCAGGGATAGGGGGCCGGGCGCTCGGTCACGCCGGCGAGCGCGGCCAGGGGTGCGAGGTCAGGGTCGGCGGTCAGACGGGCCGCGAGCGCACGGGCCTCGGCGGTTCCGGCGAGGATCAGCACGGGCCGGCTCATCGCTCGCGCGCGTCCGGGCCAAGGGGCGGGGTTTCGGCGAGCACCTCTCCCGCCCGTCCGACGACGAGGACCGAGACCGCGACCGGTGCGGCCCCGAGCGCCCGGCGCGCCGTCGCCCGTGCCGCGACCGCCACCGCCTCGGCGAGCGCCGGCCCGCCATGGCCGAGCGCGTCGAGCGCCGTGTTCGCCGCCGCCACGGGCCTCGGGTCGAGACCGCGCGTCTCTGCGAGCCGGGCGAGGACGGTAAAATCCACCTGGCTCCGCCGTGAGTGCAAATCGAGCGCGCCTTGGGCCAGCTTCGTCAGCTTGCCGATGCCGCCTGCGATCGTCAGCCGCGGGATCGGGTGGCGCGCCAGATACTTCAGCAGCCCGCCGGCAAAATCGCCCATATCGAGCATCGCCCAGTCCGGCAGGCCATAGCGCGCCTGCGCCGTGGCCTCGGAGGTCGCGCCGGTGGCGCCGACCGCGTGGGGCGCCCCGTTCGCCCGTGCCACGTCGATGCCCCGGTGGATCGAGGCGATCCAGGCCGCACAGGAGAACGGCCGCACGATCCCCGTGGTGCCGAGGATCGAGAGACCGCCCTCGATGCCGAGCCGCGGGTTCCAGGTGCGCCGGGCGATCTCGGCCCCGCCGGGGATCGCGATCTCGACCGCAATATCCGGAGGCGCGCGATGGGCGGCCGCGAGCCCGGAAATGGCCTCGGCGATCATCCGACGCGGCACCGGGTTGATTGCCGGCTCGCCGGGCGCAATCGGCAATCCGGGTTTGGTCACCGTCCCGACGCCGGGGCCCGCGCGGAACGTCACGCCGGTGCCTGCGGGGCCGGCCGAGAGCGTGGCGATCACCTCGACCCCGTGGGTCACGTCCGGATCGTCGCCCGCGTCCTTGATCACTCCGGCAGCGGCGCACGCCCGGCCGAGCGTTCGGCGGGCGAGGGCGAAGGCGACCCGCTGCCCCCTTGGCAGCACGATCTCGACCGGGTCCGGGAAATGCCCCGTCAGGAGGGCGTGATAGGCTGCCGCCGCTGCCGCGGTCGCGCACGCCCCAGTGGTGAACCCGGTCCGAAGCGGGCGCGCGCCCCCGTCGGTTCCCGCATCGGTCTCGGGCCGCACCACGCCTTTGCCAGAAGCTTTTGCCATCGCCCTTCCCTACACGACCGCGCGATGTCTCCGGGAGGCCCGTCGCCCCGGTCTTCGCCGCCATTGCGTCGCAGGGACGTTCGCTTACATGTGGGCGATCCTGCTGATAGTGCCCTTGTGGCAAGAGGAGCGGCGATCGACGTGGTCCGAGATATCCCCGAATTGCCCGGCGGTTGGCCGGTTTTTGCCCGCGGCCTGGTCTGGCTCGTGGGGGCGGGACCTGGCGATCCGGGGCTCCTGACGCTGCACGGGCTGAATGCGCTCCGCCAGGCCGACCATATCGTCTATGACGCGCTGGTCGAGGAGCGGATCCTCGAGTGGCGCCGCCCGGGCGCCGAGGTCGAATATGCCGGCAAGCGCGGCGGCAAGCCCTCGCCGCAACAGCGGGACATCACGCTCCGGCTGATCTCGCTTGCCCGCGCCGGCAAGCGGGTGCTGCGCCTGAAAGGGGGCGATCCGTTCGTCTTCGGTCGGGGCGGGGAGGAGGCGCAGGGACTTGTCGAAGCCGGCGTGCCGATCCGGGTGACGCCGGGGATCACCGCCGGGATCGGTGGGCTCGCCTATGCGGGCATCCCCGTCAGCCACCGCGACGTCAACCAGGCGGTCACGTTTCTCACCGGCCACGACCGGTCCGGGGCGCTGCCGACCGCGCTCGATTGGGAGGGCATCGCCCGCGGCAGCCAGGTGATCGTCCTCTATATGGCGATGAAGCATTTCGATGGGATCGCTGCGCGGTTGATCGCGGCCGGGCGGGACCCGAACGAACCGGTGGCGGCGGTCGCCGAGGCGAGCCTCGCCAACCAGCGGGTGGTGGAGACCGTGCTCGGGCGGGCGGCCGCGGATATCGCCGAGGCGGGCATCGCGCCGCCTGCGGTGATCGTGATCGGCCGGGTGGTGCTCCTGCGGCGCATGCTCGACTGGGCGGCGCAGCTGGCAGGCGAGGCACCGCGGTCCCTCGATCCGCTCGGCCTGCGCGCGCCGCGGGCGTGCGGCTGAGGGGGCTCCGCGGCCTGGTGGTGGCCGCCCCGGCCTCGGGCCACGGCAAGACCGTGCTGACGCTCGGGCTGATGCGGGCCTTGGCCGACCGCGGGGTGCCGGTGGTGCCGGGCAAAGCCGGGCCCGATTACATCGATCCGGGCTTCCATGCGCGCGCGGCCGGGCGCGAGAGCGTGACCCTCGACCCCTGGGCGGCGGGAGCGGCGCAGCTTCGTGCGCGGGCGTCTGAGGCAGCGGGAGCGGCAGGGCCTGATGGGGTGCTCGTCGTCGAAGGCGCGATGGGCCTCCACGACCGGCCGGCGGGCGCGGGAACCGGTGCGACGGCCGATCTCGCAGCGGCGCTCGGGCTGCCGGTGGTGCTCGTCCTCGACGCCAAGGGACAAGGCCAGAGCGCGGGCGCCGTGGCGGCGGGCCTCGCCGCCGCGCGGCCCGATCTTCGGGTCGTGGGCGCGATCCTCAACCGCGTCGCGAGCCCCCGCCACCGGGCGATGCTCGCCGAAGGCTTCGGCGGCGCGATCCCGCTTCTCGGAACCGTCCCCCCCGATCCGGCGCTCCGCCTCCGATCCCGGCATTTGGGCCTCGTGCAGGCCGAAGAACTCGCCGATCTCGAGACGACGATCGCCGCCGCCGCACGCCATCTTTCCGACGGCGTCGATCTGGCCGCAGTCCTGGCGCCCGGCGCCGTGGCGGGCCCGACCCGAGCGCCCCGCCGTCTCGCCCCGCCCGGCCAGCGGATCGCCCTCGCCCGTGACCGGGCCTTCTCCTTCGTCTATCCGCATCTCCTCGGAGATTGGCGCGCGGCGGGCGCCGAGATCCACGCCTTCTCCCCGCTCGCCGACGAAGGTCCCGACCCGGGCGCAGATGCGATCGTCCTGCCGGGCGGCTATCCCGAGCTCGCGGCCGGGCGGCTCGCGGCGGCCGCGGAGTTCCGACGGGGCATGGCCGCCGCACGGGATCGGGGTGCCCGGATCTATGGCGAATGCGGCGGGTATATGGTGCTCGGCGAGGGGCTGACCGATGCCGACGGCGTCCGCCACGCGATGCTGGGGCTTTTGCGGCTCGAGACCCGGTTCGACCGCCCGCGGCTCCATCTCGGCTATCGCGGACTTTGCCCTGCGCCGGGCGCGCCGGAATGGCCGGGCCCGGTCCGGGGACACGAGTTCCACTATGCCGAGACCGCGCGTGCCGAGGGCGCGCCGCTCTTCGCTGCGGCCGATGCGGCTGGCCGCCCGCTCGGCCCCATGGGTCTCGTCGAGGGGCGGGTGGCGGGCAGCTTCGCCCATGCAATCGAACCCGCCTGAGACGCCCCGCCCCTTGCCAGCGCGTGCAGAGCCCCGCCGATCCGCCGGCGCCGACAGGCCGATGGGGGGGCGCGCACCCCGTGGCCGGGCGCGGCGACGGCCCGGGTGGGTGGGGCCTGTCGGCGCCGGCGGGTCGGAGGGTCCCGGTGCGCCGCGTCGTCGTCTCGCGCTCAGCCCGGTCGCCCGGGGCGCAAGAGATGCACATGCTCCGCGCTATAGAGCGCGCTCTCCCGCCCCGCCGCCCGACCGAGCGCAGGGCCGACGAAGACGAGGGCCGTCCGGGTGATTTTGGCCGCCCGCACTCGGGCATGGATGTCCGCAAGCGTCCCCTCGAGGAACGCCTGATCCGGCCAGCCCACCCGATAGGCGACGACGACCGGACAGTCCGCGCCGTAATGCGGCGCGAGCGCGCGCTCGATCTCCCGGAGGTTCCGGATCGACAGATGGATCGCCAGGGTCGCGCCGGTGCGGCCCAGGCTCTCGAGCTCCTCGCCGGGGGGCATTTCGGAGCTCTTCATCGCGGTGCGGGTCAGGATCAGCGTCTGCGCCACCCCGGGCACAGTGAGCTCGCGGCCCATCGCCGCCGCCGCCGCGGCAAAGGCCGGCACCCCGGGCGTGATGTCGTAGGGGATGCCGAGCGCTTCGAGCCGGGCGATCTGCTCGCCGATCGCCCCGTAAAGCGAGGGATCGCCCGAATGCACCCGCGCGATGTCGTGGCCGCGCGCATGCGCCGCGCGGATCTCCGCGACGATCTCCTCGAGCGTCATCGGCGCGGTGTCGACCACCCGGGCGCCCTCGGGCGCGCCGGAGACCACGGCCTCGGGCACGAGGCTGCCCGCATAGAGGCAGACCGGGCAGGCGGCGATCAGCCGGGCTCCGCGGAGGGTGATGAGCTCCGGATCGCCCGGGCCTGCGCCGATAAAATGAACGGTCATTCGGTTGTCTCCGGGGTCGTCCCGGCCGCTTTGACGGCGTAGCCGCGGGGAGTGAAGAGCTGCGTGCCGCCCGCGCCCGCCGCCCGGTCGCCGAGGCGCAGGCTCCGGCTCTCGCGGCTGCCGACGAGCACCACGCTCAGCATGTCGACCGCATCCACGCACAAGTCGCCGAGAGTGAGCGCCCGGAGGGTCTCGCCCGGACGGCCGAGATCGCGCGCGATGAGCACCGGCGTCTCCGGCCCGCGGGCGGCCGCGAGGATCTCGCGGGCTTCGGCGAGGAGCGTCCGCCGCCGCGCGGAGACCGGGTTGTAGAGCCCGACGACGAAATCACCGGCGGCGGCGGCGGTGAGCCGGCCGAGGATGGTCTCCCGCGGCGTCAAGAGATCCGAGAGCGAAATCGCGCAGAAATCGTGCCCGAGCAAAGCGCCTGCCCGGGCCGAGGCCGCCTGCATTGCGGTGATCCCCGGGGCGTGGACGATCTCGACCCGGCGCGCCGCCGCCGAGACGCCGGCCTCCCCGTCGCGCGCGAGCAGCTCCATCACCAGCGCACCCATCGCATAGATCCCCGCATCCCCCGACGAGACGAGGGCGACGCGTCGGCCGTCGGCGGCGGCTTCGAGCGCGAAGCGGCAGCGATCTTCTTCGCCGCCAAGCGGGAAGGCGCGGGTCTCCTTTCCGGCGGCGAGCGGTCCGAGCAGGTCGAGATAGAGCCCGTATCCGACGACGAGCTCGGCTTCGGCCACATGGCGGGCCGCCTCGGGCGTGCGCCAGTCCGCATGTCCCGGGCCGAGGCCGACGACGGCGAGCCGCCCGCGCGGGCATCCCGGCAGCGGCTCGGCAAAGACCCCGTCTTCGGGCAAGGCCGCGACGGCGCAGGTGGCCTCGTCGGTTTTGCGTTTGGGCACGATGAGCCGCCCCCGAGGGCCGACTGCAGCGAGCGCTGCCCCCTCGGCGACGCCGTGGCAGCCGGTCTCGGCAAAGACGGTCTCGGAGGGCGTGGCGAGGCGGTCGCGTTCGGCTGCGAGCCGGGCGGCGGGAAAGAACCGGGCCTCGACGCCGAGGTCGCGGGCGACTGTGTGGATGGCGGCCTCATCGGCCTTGAGATCGATCGAGACGACGAGCCCGACTTCGGCGGCGGCGAGCCCCTCCTCCGCAAGCGTCCGGCGCACAAGGCCGAGGAGCGCGTCCGGATCCGCGCCCCGTGCCGCGCCCAGTCCGAGCGCGAGGCGCGGGCGGCGATAGACGAGCGGCTCGGCCCCCTCGACCGTCAAGACGAGCGGCGCATCGGCCGGTGCGCTTCGGTGGACGGCGCGGCCTGCGTTCAGGAGCGGCGCGAGCCAGTCCGGTCCGCCCGAGACCGTCGCCGCACGCCTGGAGAGCAGCCCCGCCATCGCTCCCTTTGCCGCGCCCGGATCCTCGAGCCGCCAGCCCTCGGGCGGGGCGTCGAGCGCGAGGCCGTGCGTCGCCTCGCCCGCCGTCGTCACCGCGGCCGTGCCGCCGAGGGCAGCCGCGATCCGGCTGGCAAGTGCGTTTGCCCCGCGGTGCCCGCCGAGGAGCGGCACGGCGACCGCACCGTCCTCGGAGAGCGCGACGACCGGCGGCTCGTGGCCTTTCTCGCGGAGCACTGGGGCGAGCGCGCGGATCAGGATCCCCGCCGCCATCACGCCGACCAGAGGCCGACCGGCGACGAAGAGCGCGCGGATTTCCTCGGCGACCGCGCCGGGCGCGGGCCGGTGGTGCGCGCCGCCGATCCGGGCGGCGAGCGTTCGGGCGGTGTCGGCGCCGCCCTCGGTAAGCGCGAGGATCACGGGCTCAGCCGGCATAGGGGTCCTCCCCGGGGACGAGGATCATGGAAAAATAGGGCGCGGGGTCCGGCGCGTCGGCGAGTGGCAGGACGGCTTGTTGCGCGAGGCTCGCATGGGCGACGAAGACCGCGCGGTCGTCTTGGCCGAGGCTCGCCAAGAGGCGCCGCACCCGGCCGAGATGGCGCCCGACCTTGAGGATCGCCGCCGCCCCGCCCATGGCAAGCCGGCTCGCGATCTCGCGGTCGTCGAGCGGGGCCGGGATCGCCGTGAGCGCTTCGTTCCGCGCGCAGAGCGGACGGGCCGCCGCGGCGGCGCAAGCGGTAAGCGAAGTGACGCCCGGGACGATCTCGACCCGTTCGCGGTCGGCGAGCCGGGCGAAGAGATACATGAACGAGCCGTAGAAGAACGGATCGCCCTCGCAGAGGACGGCGACGTCCTGGCCATCCGCCAGGCGCTCGGCGAGCGTATGGGCGGCGGCGTCGTAGATCTCTTGGGCCGGGAAGCGGTCGGCGCGCATGGGGATCCGGATCGCGATTTCCTCGGCGGTCGGGGAGATCGTCTCAGAGGCGATGCTGCGGGCAAAGCTCTCGCCTTCCTCCGGGGCGGGATAGGCGACGACCGGAGCGCGGGCGACGAGCCGGGCTGCGCGCAACGTCATCAGATCCGGCGCGCCAGGGCCGAGACCGATCCCGAAGAGCGTTCCTCGAGGCGTCGTACCGGTCATGGGCCGAGGACCCACTGCGTGACCGGCATCGCCGGGCGCCAGGCGGTGCGGCGGCCCACGGGTTCCGCGCGGGCGACCGACAGCCGGGCGAGGGTCCCGCCATGCCGGGCGTGCAGCCGTGCGAGGAGGGCTTCGCTCTCGAGCGTGACGGCATTGGCCACGAGCCGGCCGAACGGGCGGAGCGCGGACCGCGCGGCGTCGACCGCCGCCTCCGACAGCCCGCCGCCGAAAAAGACGGCATCGGGGGCCGGCAGGGCCTCGAGCGCATCGGGCGACCGGCCCGCGACGAGCCGAAGCCGCGGCGCGCCGAGGCGACGGGCATTCCGTTCGGCCCGGGCCAGGCGCTCCGGGTCTGGCTCGAGGCCGACCGCCTCGGTGTCCCGGTCCGCCCGCAGCCATTCGATCGCGACCGAGCCCGATCCCGTGCCCAGGTCCCAGAGCCGGGCCCCGCGCCGGGGCGCCAGGGCGGCGAGCGTCAGCACCCGGATCTCGCGCTTGGTGATCTGCCCGTCATGCTCGAAGGCGTCGTCGGGCAGGCCGATGCGGGGCAGGGGGCGGGCGCCGGCCTCGGCCCGGCAGTCGAGCGCGAGGGTGTGGAAATCCGGTACCGCCGGCGGCGTCTCGGCCCAATCCGACGCGCGCCCGGCGATCCGCCGCTCTTCCGGCCCGCCGAGGGCCGCGAGCACGGTCATCTCTGTCGGGCCGAAGCCGCGCTCGGCGAGCAGCCGGGCGAGCGTCCCCGGGCTCGAGGCGTCTTCGGTCAGCACCAGAAGCCGCTGTTCCGGCGCGAGGAAGGGCAGGATCTGCTCGGCCGGCCGGCCATGCACGGTCAGCGTCTCGAGATCCGCGAGGCTCCAGCCCATCCGCGCAGCCGCCCACTGGAACGCGGAGAGCTGCGGATGGAAGCGGATGTCCTCGGGCGGGATTGCCCGGACGATCCGCGCCCCGACCGAGTACCAGAGCGGGTCGCCGGTCACGAGCACGACGGCGCGGCGGCCCTTCATGCCCCGGATCCGGTCGATCATCGCATCGAAGGGCGAGGGCCAGGCGATCCGCTCGGCGCGGACGCGATCCGAGAGCCGGTGATGCCGGTCGCCGCCCAGGATCACCTCGGCGCCTTCGACGGCGGCTCGTGCCGCGGGCGAGAGCCCGGCCATGCCGTCCTCGCCGATGCCGACGATATCGAGCCAGGGGGCCATGCGACACTCAACTCGGCGAGACGTCGGCGGGCGTGCGCAAGTTGGCCCTGGCGCGGATCGCGAGGGCGTTGACGGCCGCGGCCGCGAGCGCGGAGCCGCCCGATCGGCCGCGCAGCGTGACATAGGGCACGCCCCGGGGGCGCGCGGCGAGTTCGGCCTTCGATTCCGCCGCGCCGACGAAGCCGCCCGGAAAGCCAAGGATCGCCGCCGGCCGGGGCCAGCCTTCGTCGAGCCCTTCGAGGAGACGGAAGAGCGCGGTCGGTGCATTGCCGATCGCCACCACGGCGCCCGCGAGCCTTGGCCGCCAGAGTGCGACCGCCGCGGCCGAGCGGGTGGTGCCCTCGGCCCGGGCGCGCCCCGGCGTCTCGGCATGGTTGAGCGTCACGAGGACCGGGTTCTCGGCCGGCAGCAGGCGCCGGGTCACCCCGCTCGCCACCATCTCGCAATCGCAGAGGATCGGCGCCCCCGCCGCGAGCGCTGCGGCGCCCGCGCGGGCGCAATCGGCCGACCAGGCGAGGCGGTCCGCGGTCTCGATCCGGCCGGTCGCGTGGATGAGACGGATGGCGAGCTCGGCCACGTCTTCGGGCAGGTGGTCGAGCCGCGCTTCTCGGCGTACCGTCGCGAAGCTCAGGCGATAGATCTCGTCCGGGTCCCGGAGATAGCGGAGCGGGCGCGGCTCGGGCTGGTCCCCGTCCACATGGCCCCCGTCCACATGGTCCCCGTCCACTTGGCTCCCGTTGGCCGCAGGCGCGGGCAAGGGGTCCGACAGGGGTGCGTCCGCGGCGGTCAAGCGCTCTTCCTGGCCGAGGCCAAGGATCCAGGCCTCCTCTTCGACGATCCGCGCGCGGTCCGCGGGCGGGAGCGTGTCCGGCCCCGCGAAGAGCGCCCCGAGCGCGCCCTCCGCGTCGAGCGCGGCCAGCCGGTCGGCGACCGTGCGAACTTGCGCCGCGTCGAGCACCTCGCCATCGCCTGCGGTGACGCGAAAGAGCGACGGGTAGATCTCGGCGATCACCACGCCCGCATCGCCCGTCCGAAGCCCGGTCTCGAAGGGCCAGATCGCCGCTCCGTCGAGGCGCTGATCCTGGCGGAACCGCTCGAGCCAGGCGAGCCCCGTCAGCACCTGTCCGCCCACATTGCCCGGACCCGAGAGTTGCCAGACGGATTTTGGCTGGGCGCCGCGCGTCCGCGCATAGAGTTCGGCCAGCCGGTATTCCGGCGGATAATGCGTGCTGTATCCGTCGGGCTTTCGTCGCGGGATTGGGATCCGGGACGCGGTCGGCAGGCTCGCCCAAAAGGGCCCCGGTGCGGCGAACCGGGTGTTGAGCGCCGCCGCGACCGCATAGCGATTGTTGGCGTTCTCGGGTCCGTCGGCGATCTCGCGCGCCATGAGTTGCCAGATCCCGCGCCAGTCGCTCCGCCCGAAGGCTGCCGCGGTCCCGGCCGGATAGCCGAACGGAAAGTCGAAGCCAGCGAGCACCCGGCGACCGGCCGCGCGCTCGGCTCGGATGCGTTCGGCGAGGTCCTCGAAGGCTCTGGCGCGGGTCGCGGGGTTCCCCGTCGCCAGGCCGTCTGGCGAGCGCAGCGCCCACCAGATCGAGTCCTTGCCCGTCACCGGTGTCGCCGCCCCCGACCAGTCGACCATCAGATAGCTGTCGAAGAGCGGTCGGCTCACCCCTCGCGCCTCAGGTATTTGCGCACGCTCTCGGGGCCGTGGGGGTGGTCGGCATGCGGATAGGCCGGATGGTGATGCCCGTGGTCGTTAGAATGCCCGTGCCCATGGGAATGCCCGTGGTCGTGGGAATGCCCGTGGTCGTGGGAATGCCCGTGCCCCGTATCGAGCCGGCAGGCCCCCGTGCAAAACGTGTCGCAGAGGGTGCATGCCGCCACATTCGAGCCCGGTGCCTGCGCGCCCTGGCCTTCGACATGGTGGTGGTGGCTCTCCTGCGCCATCCCCACCTCGGCCTCGAAGCCGAGCACCTGCGCGCGGTATTTGCACATCGCGCAGTTCATCGCGTTATGACCCTCGAGGATCTCGGTCGCCCGTTCGGCGAAGGTCGCGAGCACCTGCGGATGGTGGCCGAGATAACCGGCCTTCACCCATTGAGTGCCTGGATGGTCCTTTGCGACGAGATCGGCAAATCCGTAGATCCGGTCGATCAACACGCCCGAGAAGAGGAAATACGGGAACACCACCACGCGAGCATAGCCGAGCCGCGCCACATGGGCGAGACAGGGCTCGACGAGCGGGAAGGTCACGCCGGAATAGCCGGTCTCGCACCAGCCGAAGCCCATGCCCTCCCAAAGGAGGCGCGCGATCTTCGAGACGTTCGAATTCGCGTCCGGGTCCGAGGCGCCGCGGCCGATCACGACGAGGCAGGTCTCGTGGCGCGGGACGGGCCCGTCGCGGCGGTCCGCCTCGGCAAGCGCAGCCTCGATCCGGTCCGCGGCCGCGCGCACCATCTTCGGGTCGACGCCGAGTTCTCGGCCGTACTGCACCCGGATCCCGTGCTCGGCCCCATAGGTGTTCAGCACCGAAGGAATGTCGTTCTTGGCGTGCATCGCAGCAAAAAGCATCCCCGGGACCGCGAGGATGTGGTCACACCCCTCCGCCCGGAGCCGGTCGAGCCCGTCGCGGATCACCGGGTTCGCAAATTCGAGATAACCGTGCGCGACCGCCCAATGGGGCGGCAGATAGGCCGGCATCCGCGTGGCGAGTTCGGCGAATTCCGCCACCGCCGAGGTACTCCGCGAGCCGTGTCCGCAGAGCATGACGCCGATTTTTGAGTCTGGTCCCGGCGCGGGTCCCGTCGCGGGTGCCGTCACGGGCCGCGTCACGGGCGGCGGGCGGCGATCGCGAGGCCGACGAGCGCGCCCAGGACGAGGGCACCGAGGGCGAAGGGCGCCGCATGGGCCAACTCGCCGCCCGGATGACCGGGATGGGCGGCGGCGAGCGAGGGCGCAAGGGCGAAGATCGAGGCGAGGGCGCGCGTCATGGCGGTCTCCTAAGCGGGCGGCGCATCGGCGCCAGGGCGGACCGCTCCCGGTCCGAGATCGGCGACGCGCCTCCGGCGGGTCGGGCCCGCAGCCCTCTCCGACGATCCCTCCGCAAGCCCCTGATCTCGGTCGGCCGCCTCGGGTTCCGTTCAGCCATCGGCATCGTCTCCCTCTCGGTAGCGAGCCTGGCGCGGGCAGGCAAGCCTCGCCGCTCGGGCTGCGGCGCATTGGCCGGGGGGCAGATTTCTGGACAAGCTTCGGTCCCTCGGCCATACGGACGCCAGCGGATACCGACGGAGGTTCAGCATGGCGCTCGGATACCGGCCGGAGATCGACGGCTTGCGTGCCGTGGCCGTGATCCCTGTGATCCTCTTCCATGCCGGGTTTGCGTCCTTCTCGGGCGGTTTCGTCGGCGTCGACGTCTTTTTCGTGATCAGCGGGTATCTGATCGGCCGGATCCTGCTGACCGAGATCGGCGAGGGTCGGTTTTCGCTGGTCCGGTTCTATGAGCGGCGGATCCGGCGCATCGTGCCGGCGCTCGCGCTTGTCACTGCCGCGACGATCCCCTTTGCCTGGGTCTGGCTCGTGCCGAACGATATGCTCGACTTTGCCCGCAGCATCGTCGGCGTGGTCACCTTCAGCTCGAATGTGTATTTCTATCTCCAGGCCAACTATTTCGCGCCGAGCGCGGAGTATCTGCCGCTCTTGCATACCTGGAGCCTGGCCGTCGAGGAGCAGTTCTACATCGTTGTGCCGCTCCTATTGATGCTGCTTGTGCCGCGGGGTCGGGGTTGGACGTGGATCGTCATCGGCGGGCTCTCGCTCGTAAGCTTCGGTGCGGCACTTTACTTTTCGGTGATCGCTAAAAGCTTTAATTTCTTTTTGCTGCCCACGCGATTTTGGGAGCTCGGCGTGGGGCTTCTGGCCGCGCTCTGGCTGGAGCGGGCGGCGCCGGTGCCCGGCTGGCTCCGACAGGCGGGCCCCGCGTTCGGCCTGGCCATGATCGCCGCGGCGGTCGTCCTCTTCGACAAATCCACGCCTTTCCCTGCCGAGCCCACGCTGCTGCCCGTGCTCGGCACCGCGCTCATCATCCTCTGCTCGGACGGGCGGGACGCGACCGGGCGGCTCCTCTCGCTCCGTCCGATGGTCGCGATCGGGCTGGTGAGCTATAGCGCCTATCTCTGGCATTATCCGCTTTTCGCAATGGCGCGGATCCGCCTCGGCGAGCCTGAGATCTGGGTCTTTTGGGCGCTGATCGGGCTCACTTTCGTTCTCGCCGCGCTCACCTGGCGGTTCGTCGAACAACCCGCGCGGAACGCCCGCCTTGTGCCGCGCCCGGCCGTCTTCACGGGTGCGGCCGTCGCCGGGGCGGCGCTCCTCGCCTTCGGTCTCGCGGGCCATGCGGAGCGGGGCTTCCTCGACCGCAAGGACGGGATCGCCCGCGACTTCGGCCGACACCTGCGCGAGACCGCGAGCCTCAGCCGCGCCTGCGTCGGCGACCAGACCTTTCGGCCGAGCTGCCAAACCCATCCGGAGCCCGAGCTTGCAGTCTGGGGCGACAGTTTTGCGATGCACCATGTGGCGGGGCTCGTCGCCGCCAATCCCGGGCTGCGGGTGACGCAGCTGACCCTGCCGCTCTGTGCGCCGGCCCTCAGCCTGCAACCCTTGCGCTCGACGGCGCTGCGCGACCTGGCCGCCGCCGAGGCCTGCCTCGACTTCAACGGCCGCGTCTTCGACACGGTCCGCGCGACGCCGAGCCTCCGTCACGTGCTGGTCTCCTCGCCCTACAACTGGACGGGAGGCGGAACCTATCTGACGCTGGACGGTCCGGCGACGCTCGGCCCCGAAGAGGTCGCCCGCCGACTGATCGCCGATCTCGATCGGTTCGCCGAGGCGGGTCTCGTCCCCCTTTTGGTGTCGCCGCCGCCGCGGAACGGCCAGAACATCTTTCGGTGCGTGACCAATGCGCTTTGGCACGGCGACGATGTGGGCATGTGCGATGTGGATGCGGAGGCTTCGCGACGCTTTGCCGGCGACGCCTTCGAGACCCTGACCCGGATTGCCGCCGCTTATCCGGTGATTTTTCTCGACGCGTTCATGTGCGAGGAGGGCCGCTGTCCGGTCTATCGCGACGGCACGATCCTCTATCGCGACGGCGGGCACCTGTCGCGCGACGGCTCGGCGCTCGTCTGGCGGCGGATCGACTTTCGCGACTATGTCGCCCGGATCGCCCGCACACGTTAACGGAGGCCAAGCCCGGCCGCGCTCCGCAAAAGGCCCGCGCGGGTCGGCGGGCGCGGCAGCTCGGCACAGGCAAGACCCGCGTCATGGTCGCCGTCGAGGACAGTGCGGGGGTATTCGGCCCTCAGCTGTCGCCAGCCGCGGGACTGGAAGAGATAGGCATCGCAGAGAACGACCCGGTCGAAGCGGGCGAGCTCGATCCCCCAGCGCGGGCTGAGAAACGTGTAGAGCCCGTTTCGGAAGATGACGATCTCGCGCCCCGACGGATCGCTGAGCTCGGTCCCGGTGAGCGGCGGGGCAACGGGGATCCCGGTTTCCGCCCTTAGACGCGCCCAGACGGCCGGATCGCGGGCCCGGGCCCGCTCGGCCCTGCGGGCGAGCGCTTGCCATGCCGGGGACGCGGCCAGCCGCGGGCGGAGGACGAAGCCGTCCGCGCGGGGATCGGGTTTCTCGAAAATCGAGAGCGAGACCGTGAGCCCGACGAGCGCCACCGCGAGCCCCGCCCGGGCGCCTCTGCGCCCCGCATGCACCGCGGCGACCAGGATCAGGGCGACGAGGCCCGGCGCAAGGTAATCCGCTTCGTCGGGCATCGCGACCAGCCTGAGGACGGCAAGCCCCGTCGCGAGCCCGAGGAACCAGCGCCAGGCGAGCGCCATCCGTGCAAACGCCGCGAATGCCAAGAAGGCCGCCGCAACGCCGGCCGTCCAGCTTGCCGCGAAACCGGCCACTGCGGCCTTGGCGACGCGCCGGATGGGCGGGTCCGTGACCGTCTCGAAGGGCCCGAGGAACCCCAATCCGCCCCAGAGCCCCGCATAGACCGCGAAGCTGATCCCGCCGATCCCCGCCAGATGTGCCAGATACCGGAGGTCGCGCTCGGCGATCGCCCGGGCGAGGGCGGCGGCGACGACCAGCAGGCTCGCATCGATCCGCGTGAGGACGAGCGCGAGGCCGAGCGCGAGCGGGAGAGGCTCGAGCGGGTTCGGGGGCGGGCCCGGCCGGTCCGGGTCGAGGCGGTCTCGAAAAACAATCAGCACATAGGCGGTCGAGAGCGTGATCGCCGGCGTCCACTCCATCACCGCCGACGCGTTCGTCAAAATGACGGGAGCGGCGACGAAGAGCCCCATCGCGACCAGCCGTTGGCGGGGTAGGGGCAGCAGCCGGTGCAGGCAGACGAGCCCCGCGAGGCCGATCGCCAGGGTAACGCGCGCGGCCGCCTCTGGCCCCCCGCCCGCGAACCTAACGAGCGCGACGAGCGCCTCGTAAAGCGGAAATCCGCTCGTCCGGCTCGGCAGATAGTCCCCCGACAAGAGCGCTGGGCTCCGCGTCCAGATCAACGTGCTGTCGATATCGCTGGCCAGACCGTGGCGCGCCCCCGCGAGCCCGTAGGCCAGATAGCCGAGTGCGATCAGGGCCGTGGCCGCCGCCGTCGCGCCCTCGGAGCGCCGCCGCGCCGGCATCATCTCGGCGCTCGCCCGGCCGGCCGGGAACCGTTCAGGCGGATCGCGCGTCCTCCAGAGCGCCCCCATGCATGACCGCCTCCGTGGTTCGTGCTATTCCCTGGGTGTGCGACCGGGAGCGGCCCGGGACCGGTGCCGCGCTTTCCAGAAGGAGCTCCGATAATGATCCGCACTGCCACTGCGCTCAGCCTGATCTCTGCCCTCGTTGCCGCCGATGCGGTCGCGCAGGACGAGAAGTTTCGCGTCGAACTCGGCGTTCTCACCTGCCGGCTGACCGACCGGACGAACCTCGTGATCGTATCCGAGACCGAGTTCGCCTGCATCTTCGATCATGCGGACGACCGGCCGGACGAGCGTTTCGACGGCGTCATAGACAAGATCGGTGTGGATCTGACCTTTAAGGACGACGAGACCCTGGTTTGGGGCGTGCTCGCGCCGTCGATCGATGCTCAGGTCTCCTCGATGGAGGGGGTCTATGCCGGGATCGGCGCGGATGTGGCCGTCGGCGTCGGCATCGGTGCGAACCTGCTGGTGGGCGGGCTCGACAAATCCTTTGCGCTTCAGCCCGTCAGCCTGTCGGGCAGCGAGGGCGTCGGTGCGACCCTCGCGGTCGAGAGCTTCAAACTCGACTATGTCGGCGTCGTGAACTGACCCGGTCTGGCGGGGCGGGGCGCGCGACCGTCCCGCCCCGACCCTCACTAAAAGGCCGCGACCATCAGAGCCGTGAGCCCGAGGATCGCGATCCCCTGCAGCGTCGGTCGGCGGAGCGGGGGCAAATCCCCTTCGGCGGTGTCGAGCGCCCCCGGCCGCCAAACCAGCCCCTCGGTCTTCGCCTCCTCGGGCGCGGGTTCCCGGCTCGCGAGCACCACGAAGAGGATGGCCGACAGCGCGGTCATGATCCCCACATTGATGGTGAAATGCAGCGTCCAGAGTCCCGTCTGGCTCGCGATGAAGAGGGCGATCCCCGCGATATGGCCGATGACGAGCGTGGTGATGCAGGCCCTGCCGCCGCCTCGGCGCCAGAACGCGCCGAGCAGGAAGACGGCAACGACCGGCGGCACGAGGATTGAGAAGGCCTGCTGGAGATAGGAGAAGAGCCCCCCGAAATTCGCGATATTGGGTGCCCAGATCGCGGCCACCGTCATCAGAATGAGCGTGGTCGCACGGCCCCAGTTTCGCAGCGCCCGCGGCTCGAGAATGCGGCCCTCGCGCTCGACAAAGTCTTTGAGAACGAGGGTCGAGGCGGAGTTGAGCGTACTGTCGATGCTCGACATGATCGCGGCGAGGAGCCCGGCGAGCACGAGGCCCGTCAGCCCGATCGGCAGCATTTCGGCGACAAGCGTTGGGAAGACCTGGTCGCCGTTCTCCAGATCCGGGAAGAGCCCGATCGCCATCGCGCCCGGGATCACCATGATGAAGAGCGGCAGGAGCTTGAGCAGCCCGCCGAGATTGGCGCCCCACTGGGCATCGCGGAGGCTCGCGGCGCCGAGCACGCGTTGGGTGATGTATTGATTGCAGGCCCAATACCAGAAGCCGAGGATCGGCACGCCGATCAAGGTCCCGAGCCAGGGCAGGGCCTCGTCGTCGAGCGGCCGGATGAGCGAGAGATGGCCGTCGGGCACCGCCTCCGTCGCGGCCGACCAGGAAAAGCCGAACTCGGCGAAGACGATGATCGTGAGGATTGTCGAGCCGACGATCAGGATCACCGCCTGGAGCGCATCGGTGAGTACCACGGCCCGGAGCCCGCCCGCGGCCGTGTAGAGCCCGGCGACGATGGCGAGCGCGAAACACGTCTCCCAAAGACCGAGATCCGGGGCGAAGGTCCGCAGCACCACGGCGCCCGCATAGATCCCGCCCGCAGTATCCACCAGGATCGAGAGCACGATGGTGATTGCCGAGAAATAGAGCCGCGAGCGCCGGTCGAAGCGCAGCTCGAGATATTCGGGGACGGTCGAGATCCGCGCGCGCAGGTAGAGCGGGATGAAAAAGACCGACATGAAGACCAGAACGACGCCCGCCATCCACTCGTAGTTCGAGACGGAGATGCCCGAGACATAGGCCGCGCCGGCGAGCCCGATCAGCGTGGTCGAGGAGATATTGGAGGCGAACAGCGAGCCGCCGATCAGCGGCCAGCGGAGCGACCGACCGGCGAGAAAGAGGTCCTCGCCCGTTCGGACGCCGCGGGCGACGGAAAGGCCGATGGCCAGCACGACGGCGAAGTACAAGGCGATGATGACGAGATCGAGCGTGGCGAGGTCGGTGCCCTCCATGGTGTCCTCCCGTGCGTTTGCCCTCTGCGCGTTCTGGGGCGCAGTTGTCGGGTGTCAGCGGTCAGGCCGCTGCGGTTCCGGGTCCCGATGCGGCCGGCCCGGTTGCGAGATCGAAGAGGCGGCCTTGCTCTTCGGCCCAGGCCCGAATGTCGTAGCGCCGGGCCCTGTCCCGCATCGCGGCCATGCGCCGGGTGCGCTCTTCGGGCTCCATGGCGAGCGCCTGGTCGATCGCCGCATCCATCGCCCGGTTCGAGAACGGGTTGGTGAGGAGTGCGGCATCGAGCTCGACGGCGACGCCGGCGAATTCCGAGAGCACGAGCACGCCGTCGCCGTCCGTCCGTGCGGCGGCGAACTCCATCGCGACGAGATTGAGCCCGTCGGCGAGCGGCGTGATCCAAGCGACATGGGCCGCGCGATAATAGGCGACGAGGTCCGGGAACGGGATCGCCGTCGAGATCAGCGACACGGGCTGCCATTCGAAGCTGCCGAAGCGGCCGTTTATGCGCCCGGAGATCGCCTCGATCTCGGTCTGAACCTCCTCATAGGCGGTCATGTTCCGGTTCGCTTGCACCGAGACGTGCATGAGGCGGACGCGGCCGTGCAGTTCGGGGCGGCGCTCGAGCAGACGCTCGAAGGTCAAAAGCTGCTCGATATTGCCTTTGGTGTAGTCGGTGCGCGCAACCGAGACGATGAGCTGGGCCTCGCCCAGATCGGCGCGGATCGCCTCGGCTTTCTCGGCAATCTCGGCGCTGCGGGCGAGCCCCTCGATATAGTCGACGTCGACGCCGACGGGGAAGGCGCTCACCAGGATCCGACGGCCGTCGTGGTGCAGCTCGGTCGGCACGGTTCGCTCGCTGAGCGCGGTGCCTTCGGCCAGGAAATCCGGCCGCACCCGTTCCCGCGGCACCGAGCCCACATCATAGAGGCTGCGGACGACGGCGGCGAAATTGCTGGCATATCGCGGGATGTGGAAGCCGACGATATCGCAGGCGAGGAGACTGCCGACGATTTCGCGCCGCCAGGGCAGCACGTTGAACATGTCGGCCGACGGAAACGGGGTGTGGTGAAAGAAGGAGATCCGCACATCCGGGCGCATCTGCCGGAGATAGCCGGGCACGAGCCAGAGGTTGTAATCGTGCACCCAGACGACTGCGCCTTCGCCGGCCTCGGCGGCGGCGGCCTCGGCGAAGGCCCAATTCACCTCGCGGAAGGTCGGCCAGTCGACGGGGTCGTAATTATATCGGTCCTTGAAGGAATGCAGGATCGGCCAGAAGGCTTCCTTCGACGTGATGTGGTAAAAGCTCGAGACCTGTTCCCGGGTGAGCGGCAGTCGCGAGACCGAGTATTTGCCGAAGCTGTCCTCGATCTCGATGACCCGCTCGAAATCGGGATTTGTCGGGTCGTCGGCAAATTTCCAGGCCACCCATGCGCCGCGCCCGACCCGGCCGAAGAAGCTCTTAAGGGTCGGGACGATCCCGTTCGGGCTCTTGTTCTCACGCAGAACGATGCGGCCGTTCTCTTCGACTTCCTCATAGGGCTGGCGGTGGTAGACGATCACGAGATCAGAGGGCATGGCGCAGGTCTCCTTCCGGCAGAGGGTGGAGGCCGAAGACGGCGACCGCCTCGAGAATACCGGCGGCGCCGATGCCGCGGGCCGCATAGACGGTCTCGCGTCCGGCCAGCCGGTCGAGGAGTGCGGGCTCCGAGCCGCCGACGGCCACGGATTTGAGCCCGCTTTCGAGCATCGAGAGATCGTTCAGCGTATCCCCGGCGGTGAGCACCCGGTCCTCGGCGATGCCGAGATGGCCGACGAGCCGGCGGAGCGAGGGGCCTTTGCTCACGCCTTTCGGCAAGACGTCGAAGAACTGGTCGTTCGAGATCAGATGATCGAGGTCGAGGGCTGCGATCTTTTCCTCGGCCGAGGGACAATAGGCGGCCGGGTCGTAGTCGTAACTTACCCGATAGCGAAACGGTGTCGGCTGAAGCGCGAGGCCCGGGTGTCCGTCGAGCGCGCTGCGGACGGCCGGCCCGCGGTTGCCCCAGCGTTCGGCGATCTCGGCTTCGAGCGACGGGATCGGTCGCACCGGATCGCCCGAGCCGGGCGCGATCTCGGCGATCGTCGTGCCCACATCGCCGACGGCGTAATCGGGCCAGGGCACGCCGGCGGCACAAAGCTCGGCGATGAAAGCCGGGTCGCGGCCCGTGACGAAGACGAGCCCGATGCTCGCGCGGTTCGCCTCGATCCAGCCGTAGAGCGCCTGCCGGTCGGTCTCCGATCCGCCGAGGAACGTGCCGTCGAGATCGGTCGCGAGCACAAAGGACCGCGCCTCGAGGGGCGGCAGCGATGCCGCGCTGGACCCGCTCACGAGATTTGTTCGGCGAACCGGCGCACCGCCTCTTCGTCGGCCGGGTGATCGAGCGTCAGATCGAGCCCCCGTGCCTCGGCCTCGAGCGGCGCCGCCCAAAGCCGGGCAAAAGTCTCGCCGATTTCCCCGCCGTCGTGCAGGATCTCGCGCACCGCCTCGCAGATCGGCAAGGTCAGCCCGTGGCGCCGCGCGATGTCGGTCACCGAGACCGCGTTGACTTCGCCTTCCACCACGACCGCGCGGCCGTCGAAACAGACCTCCCGCGCGAGCCCTTTGCCGAGTTGCACACCGAGGGACATGTTTCGCGAGGTGGTCGAGGAGCAGGTCAGTGTCAGATCGCCTGCGCCGGAGAGGCCCGTCACCGTCTCCCGCCGGCCGCCGAGCGCGTCCGAGAGCGTCTTCATCTCGTCGAGCCCGCGGGTGATGAGCGCGGCCCGGGTGTTCGCGGCAAAGCCAGCGCCGGTCATCATTCCGCAGGCAATCGCGATCACGTTCTTCATGGCGCCGCCCACCTCGACGCCCACGATGTCGTCGGTGACGTAGGGCCGGAACGCTTCGGATCCGATCGAGACCGCGAGCCGGGCAGCGACGCTCTCCTCGGCCGGGCGGTCCGGCGGGAAGTCCGAGGCGATGGTCACGGCGGTCGGGTGTCCGGCGGCCGCTTCGGCGGCGAAGGTGGGGCCGGAGAGCACGGCGATCGCATGGCCCGGCAGCTCCTCCGCCGCCACATCGGTCAAGAGGAGACCAGACGCGACTTCGATCCCTTTCGCACAAAGAACAAGGGGCACGTCGGGGCCGAGGTGAGGTCGCAGCGCGCGGCACAGTTCGCGCACGCTTTTCGATGGCGTGACGAGCAAGACGGCGTCGGCGCTCCCGACCGCACGGGCCAAATCGGCGGTGACGGTCAGGGTCTCGGGGAAGGCCGCGTCGGGCAGGTATTCAGCGTTCACGCGCGCCGCGGCCATCGCATCGGCCGCAGCCGGGCGGCGGCACCAGAGCGTCACGTCCCGTCCGGCGCCCGCGGCGATCACGGCGAGCGCGGTGCCCCAGGCGCCGCCGCCGAGAACGGCAAGCCGGGGATAGGGCCAGGCGGTCGATCCGAAAGGCTCGGGCGTCGCTGCGGTGTCGCGCATGATGGTCCTCACTCGCTCGTCTCTCCTTGTGGCGACCCGACGGGCACATGCCGACCGATGTCGCTTTTCGACCGCCTGAATTCCGGCCGATGAATTAAAAATATGCAAAGCGGCCGAAAGTCAAGGATGCGGGCCTGACCGGCCTTGCCCGCTGCACAGATCATCGGCAATCGCGGCGCGTATGGCCAAAATCTGTTCGGGCTTTAGAGGTCCGTTGCGGGTCGACGACTTGCGCCTACTTGCTGCGACATTCTGGCATGCCGCATTGCGGCAGCCTTTTCTGCGACCGCAGCGCCTCAAGTCATGCTGATTTCGGATCCAATACTTCGTTTCTACCGGATAATAAAATTTCATAACCGATCAGTCCCGCCAGCGCGCACAGCCGAGAGGCATCAAAGGCGAATCAGTCAGGGCTTGCAATAATGTCGAGAAGGACTATGCTCCGCCCAAGGCGTTTTGGATAGCCTGTGATCGGATTTTGGCTGACCCACGGGACGACTTGGACGGACAGGAGGACAACTCATGAAATCTCAGCTGCGCACTGCCATCTTTCCCGTCGCCGGGCTCGGGACCCGGTTTCTCCCGGCGACTAAGGCGACGCCGAAGGAACTGCTCCCTGTCATCGACACCCCGCTCATCCAGTTCGCCATCGACGAGGCGCGCGCGGCCGGCATCTCGCGGATGATCTTTGTGAACCACCCGTCCAAGAGCGCCATCGAAGACTATGTCCGGCACGATCCGACCCTCGATCGTACGCTCCGTGCCCGGTCCAAGGGCAAACTCGCGGATATGCTGGCGGATCATGCGCTCGACGAAGACGTGGACGTCCGCTTTGCCATGCAGGACGAGCCGCTCGGTCTCGGCCATGCCGTCCTCTGCGCCCAGCCCCATCTCGACGGCGGGCCAGTCGCGGTGGTGTTGCCCGATGACCTGATCCTCGGCCGACCGGGGTGCCTCTCGGAGATGGCCGAAGCCTATGAGCGCGCCCGGGTCGGCCATTTGGTGGCCGCGATGGAGGTGGCGCCCGAGGCGGTCAAATCTTACGGCGTGCTCGCCACCACCGGCCGGTCCGGCCGGATCGAGCGCGCCTCCGGCATGGTCGAGAAGCCCGCGCCCGAGGATGCGCCGTCGCGCACCGCCGTCGTCGGCCGCTATATCCTCGCCCCGACGATATTCGATGCGCTCGCCTCGCAGACGCCGGGTGCCGGAGGCGAGATCCAGCTGACCGACGCGATTGCCCGCCGGATCGACGAAGACGGTCTCGCGGGGTATCACTTCTCGGGCGAGCGCTTCGATTGCGGCTCAAAGGCGGGCATGCTGGCGGCGACGCTGCGTCGGGCGGCGGAGGATCCGGCCTATCGCGGCGTGCTCGAAGACGGGCTTGCCGATCTCGCCGCGGAAGAGGGTGCCCGGATCGCGGCGGAGTGAACGCCGACTGACCGGGGGCCGGGGCGGCGGCATCGCGATGTGCTGCCGGCCCGCCCGCTCGAACGATTGGCATCCACGTGAGGGCCGACCGACCCATGTCCATAGAGTTCGATCGCATCGTCGAAGGCACCGAGGGCGATCCCTTCGCCCATCTCGGCTGCCATCCGGCGGCGGGCGGCTGGGTCGTGCGCAGCTTTGTCCCCGGCGCCGAGACCGTGACGCTCGAGACCGAACGGGGGGCGCGCCATGCGCTCGACCCGCTGCACGCGGGGGGTGTTTTTGGCGGCCATGTCGCCGATCACCCCGGACGCTACCGGCTGCACGCGACCCGCGGCGCTGCGCGTTGGTCGTTTCACGATCCTTACCGGTTTCCGCCGCTCCTCGGCGAGCTTGACGAGCATCTGATTGCCGAAGGGACCCATCTGCGGCTTTGGGAGGCGCTCGGCGCCCGGTTGCGCATCCTTGACGGCATCGAAGGCGTCGGCTTCGCGGTCTGGGCGCCGAACGCCGCGCGCGTGTCGGTCGTTGGCGACTTCAACGACTGGGACGGGCGGCGTCACGCGATGCGCCGGCGCGGCTCGACGGGGGTGTGGGAGATCTTCGCCCCCGGGCTCGCGGATGGTATCCGGTACAAATACGAGATCCTCGGGCCCGAGGGCCGGCTGTTGCCGCCCAAGGCCGATCCGGTCGGGTTCGCGGCGGAAATGCGCCCGGGCACCTGCTCGGTGGTTGCGCGGCTGCCCGCGCGCGCCAAGACGGCCTGGCGCGATGCGCGCGCGGACCGGCAGCGGAGCGATGCGCCGATCTCGATTTACGAGGTGCATCTCGGCAGCTGGCAGCGCGACGAGGATGGCGGCTGGCTCGGATATCGGGCGCTCGCCGAACGGCTGGTGCCTTATGTGCGCGACTTGGGCTTCACGCATATTGAGCTCATGCCCATCACCGAGCACCCCTTCGACGGCTCCTGGGGCTACCAGCCGATCGGGCTCTTCGCGCCGACGCGGCGCCACGGCGACCCGGACGACTTCGCGGCCTTTGTCGCGGCCTGCCAGGCGGCGGAGATCGGGGTGATCCTCGATTGGGTGCCTGCGCATTTCCCAACCGATGCGCACGGGCTCGGCGCGTTCGACGGCACCGCGCTTTACGAGCATCGGGATCCGCGCGAGGGCTTTCATCCCGACTGGAACACTCTCGTCTACAACTTCGGCCGGCGGGAGGTCGCCAATTATCTGATCTCCAACGCGCTCTTCTGGTGCGAGGTCTATGGGATCGACGGGCTGCGGGTCGATGCGGTGGCCTCGATGCTCTATCGGGACTATTCGCGGAGCGACGGGCAATGGGTGCCGAACGTCCATGGCGGGCGGGAGAACCTGGAGGCGATCGCGTTCCTGCGCGAGCTCAACCGGCAGACTTATGCGGCGCATCCGACTGCGATGACGGTTGCTGAGGAGTCGACCGCCTGGCCCGGCGTTTCCCGTCCGGTCGACCAGGACGGGCTCGGCTTTGGCTTTAAATGGAACCTCGGCTGGATGCACGACACGCTCGAATACATGAAGGCCGATCCGCTCTATCGCTCCCATCACCACGGCAAGATGAGCTTCGGGTTGCATTACGCGTTCAGCGAGAATTTCGTGCTGCCGCTCAGCCATGACGAGGTAGTGCATGGCAAAGGTTCGATCCTCGGACGGATGCCGGGAGATCGCACCGCGAAATTCGCCAATCTGCGCGCCTATTGCGGGTTCATGTTCGCGCATCCGGGCAAGAAGCTTTTGTTCATGGGGCAGGAATTCGGCCAGGAGGGCGAGTGGGATCACGAAGCGGCCCTGCCCTGGCAGGCGCTTGGCGATCCGCTCCACCGGGGCGTCCGGGATCTGGTGCGGGACTTGAACGGACTCTACCGGAGCCGGCCGGCGCTTCACCAGGGCGACGCGCGGCCCGAGGGCTTCGAATGGATCGACGGCGCCGCGACGGACGCGTCGGTCTATGCTTGGCTCCGGAAGGCGGAGGGGTCCGCGCCCGTGCTTGCGGTCTTCAACTTCGCCGGTGTCGCGCATACGGACTGGCGCCTGGGCGTGCCCGAGGGCGGGACCTGGGCCGAGATCCTCAACACCGACGCGGGCGTCTATGGCGGCGGCGACCGCGGCAATCTGGGCGGCGTGGCGGCCGAGGCCGTGCCCGCCCATGGTCAGCCGCACTCGGTCGTGCTCACGCTGCCGCCGCTTTCGGCCCTCTACCTCGAACCTCGCGCTTAACGTCGTCCGGAGACGCCTCCCGTGCCCAACATCACGCGGAACGAGGCCGGCACCGCCGCCCTCATCGACCACGCCGCCCACGCCCTCCATCACGAGCCCTCGGCGTTCGAGGCGGCCCGGGCGATCGCCCGGCGCCTCGGCGCTCACCGCAACGGCGCGCTTTGCGAGGTGGGAATTTGGGCGCCCGAATTGCTGGAGCGGCGCGTGCCCGACGGGGACGTCTTCCTCGAAGTGCTGGAGCATCGCGGGCCCCTCAACCTCGAGGTCTCACGCCAACAGGCGACCTTCGAGCGGAGCTTCGTCCCGGTCGAGCGGTACGACGCCTTCTGTTTCGTCGCGGTCGAGGGCATGACGCCGGGCACCCGCGACCGGGTCGGCAGCTTCTACGCCCTCGTCTGGCGAGATGCGGAGGGGGTCTGGCACCGGATCCTCGATCCGCTGGCGGCGTCGCTGCCCTTCGGCGCCTTTGCTCCGGCCGAGTTTTACGATGTGGCGGCGATGCAGGCCGCCCGTGGCGACCGCGCTTACTATGCCGGGCTGAAGTGCGCCGAGCCCCACAAATTCGGGCCGGCCGTCAATATCCTCCAGGTCCATGCGCCAACGGCAACGCAAGGCATGACACTGGCAGGTCTCGCGCGGCATTTCGAGTATCTCGCCGATCGCCACCGCCAGAACGCCGAGCCCGAGCCCGCTGACCGGATATTTCTCGGCTATGACGCGATCCAGCTGATGCCGGTCGAGCCGACCACCGTGTACGAGGCAGGGCCCGATTTCTGGACCGAACTCGATGCGGGGGCAGGGGCGGTCGCGGTCGAACTCCGCCGGCCCGACACGACCAACTGGGGCTACGACGTGGTGATTGCCGGCATGGCCGCGGTGAACCCGGCGCTGCTCGAGACCGGCCGGCCCGACGAGCTCGTCGATCTCGCGAGTGTCCTGCACACGTTTCCGGGCGGACCGAAGCGGCTGATCTTCGATGTGGTCTATGGGCACTCGGACAATCAGGGCCTCGGCGCGCTCAACGCGCATTTCTTCGCCGGGCCAAACATGTACGGCCAGAACATCGCCTATAGAAATCCGGTCGTGCGGGCGATCCTCCTCGAGATGCAGCGGCGCAAGGTGGATTACGGCGCCGACGGCGTCCGCGTCGACGGTGCACAGGACTTTAAGTGGTGGGACGCGGACGCGCAGGAACTTCGCCACGACGACGAGTATCTGCAGCTGATGGCGGATGTCGAGCAAGACATCGCCGGCACGCGTTTTCGCCCTTGGTTTATTTTTGAGGACGGTCGTCCGTGGCCGGAAGAAGACTGGGAGCTGTCGTCAACCTATCGTTCGGTGATCGAGACCCAGCGCGACGCGGATGTCTTTCAGTGGGGGCCGCTCTCCTTCGCGCACAACACGCCATTTCTTTATTGCTTTTGGCTGAACAAATATTGGCGGATCCGGGAAATCCTGGAATGCGGCGAGAACTGGATTTCGGGCTGTGCGAACCACGACACGCTCCGGCGCGGCACGCAGGTCTCGACCAAGCTGAACATCAACACACGCCTCGGCGACACGCTGATGGAGATCCTCGACAAGGCCTATGACAATCCGGCCGCGCAGATGTTGACCTATGCGGCGTTCCCGGGCGTGCCGATGGATTTCCTGAATGCCTGCGCCCGGGCGTCCTGGGGCTTCATCCGCAACCAGGACGACCGGTGGGGCGTGAAAGTCATGGCCGAGGAGGCAATTTCGCTCAATTGGCAGATAGATGATTACAGCTATTCGCTGCCGTCGTCGTTTCGGCGTCTGAAAGACCTCGGCTTCGAAACCCGCGCGGAGCTTGCCCGTTTTCTCGAATTTCTGCCCGCGCTTGTCGAGGTCACCGACTATGATTTGGACGTGATCGTAAAACTCCTGAACAGGGTCGATCCGCCGCTTGCCGGGCCGTCGCCGATTACGGTCGCAGGTCTCAAGGGCGTGGCGCGCGCTTGGATGGACGACATGCACGACTATTGCAACGTGTCCGGCTATCTCGAACATCTGGGCGAGGCGCAGACGCGGTTCATGCTCGATCTTCGCCGCTTTCGGCAAGCGCGGCCCTGGCTCCGGCGCAATTTCGGCGCCCAGGACCATTTCGACTATCTGAGCCCGCTTGCCGGCACCGTCGTCTTCCGGGCACTTCGGCATGGACCGGACGGCGAGCAGGCCTTTGTCGTCACGCATATGGAAGGCAAGGCGCTCGAAGACTTCGATCCGATCGCCTCGAACATCCCCGGGCTCGGCGGAGGCGGGTGGGAGCTGGCACTCCGCACCCCGCCCATCGGCGGCGATTACGTGGGCGGCCCGCTCACGCTCCGCGACAGCATGGGGCTCGTCTTCACGCGACGGATGTAACCGAACCGCCCGAGCAAGCGCGCGGCGCCGGATCGCGCGGAAAACTCTGCTCTGCAATTGGTGCTAACCACGCCTCTTCACGGCGCGTTCAGGCGCGTGACGGACAGTCTCGCCTCCGGTGGGGGTCGCCCCATCCCGAACACCCGACGGCCGCGACTGGAGGCGTACCCAATGGTAAAGACGAGCCCGCTTACCCCGACCGAATTGACCGACCCGACCAACCCGACCGAGCCCCTGACCCTGACCGAATTGACCGACCCGCTCGACCCGCTCTTGCGCGGCACGAGCGACGGCGACCGGCTGATCGGCAGCGCGGTCGACGACGTGGTTCATGCGGGCGCAGGCCGGGACAGCGTGCTCGGGGGCGCCGGCAATGACGCGCTCCATCTCGAAGACGGAAGCGATTATGCCGAAGGCGGGCTCGGTGCCGATACCGTCCTCGCCGGGGACGGCAACGACGTCGTCTATGGCGATGCGGCCGGCGCGAGCCTGCTTGCGACAGGCGAAGCGGACGCCACCGCGCCCACGTTCCGCGCGCTTTCCGCCGAAGGGTGGACCATGCAGACCGATCCCGAGACCGGGATCGCCACGATCGCGCAGACGGTCGCGACCGAGGCCGGTGCGCCATACCATTTTGCGGTCGAGCTTGCGGCGAATGTGGATGCGGGCAAAGCGGTAGGCGAGGTGGACGTCCTCTGGAACGGCGCGGTCGTCGAGACGCTCCGTGTGAGCGACGGGGTCTTTCAGAAATTCATTCTCGAGGTCGAAGGGACCGGCAATGCGGACCGGCTCGAGATCCGCTCCCACCCGCAAGAGGCTGCGGACACGGGCATCGTGACCGACGCGCCGATCGCCTATTACGAGACGACAATCGAGGTTGCGGGCACCGAGGTCGCCGCGGCGGCGTTCTTGCCCGGACAGGCCAAGCTCTATCAGGTGATCGACGGCCAGTTGACGGTCTTTGATCAAGACAAGGGCCTCTATCGCGAGGTCGGCGAGAACACCGGGCTTAAGTTGAACGCCGTCGGCTTCAACGTCGAAGACGACTTTCTCTATGGGATTTCGCGGAGTACCGGCATCGACGCGATGGGGAACAAGGTGGCCGATGCCGACCTGGTGCGGATCGACGCCGAAGGTATGGCCTATCGTGTCGGGCCCGTGGCTGAGAGGGATTACATCGGCGACTTTGACGATCAGGGCAATCTCTGGACCTTCCACGCCTCGCTCAATCGGATCACAAAAATCGACGTCGACGCCCGGGACGCGGACGGTAATCCGGTTGTCACGCACTACGCGCTGCCCGACGACTTCTTCCAGGGTCGCATGCACGACGTGGCCTTCAGCGCCGAGGAGCAGGCGTTTTTCGCGGTGCAACGCCAGAAGGTGAACGGGGAGCCGGGCCAGATCTATCGCATCGACATCTCCGGGATCGAGGAGGGCGGTCTGCCAGAGATGGCGACCTACAGCATCGATCAGACCGTCATCGACGGGGTCGCGCGGGATGGCTTTGTCGAGGGAACCTACGGGGCGATGTTCCTCGATGGCGAGGGCAATATTTACGCGGGGCTCAACCGAGGTGACCACGACCTCGATGCGCGGACCGAGACCACCGGCGCGATCTATCGGATCGACATCGCCCCCGGGGCAGGGACGGCGACGGCGGAACTCGTTTCGACCACCGAGGGCAGCGGAAGCAATGACGGCGCGGTGGATGCGCGCGCCGGCGATGCGTTCGCCGAGGTGGATCTCGAGGCCGATGTGCTGATCCGTACGCCCGTGCTCACGGCGCCCGCCGGCGAGGGCAGCGCCGACGTCGTGCGGGGCGGATCCGGCAACGACACCGTCTATGGCGGAGCCGGGGCGGATTTCCTCCACGGCGGCACGGGTTCGGACGTCCTCTCCGGCGATGCGGGCGACGACAAGATCGTCGCCGATCACGGGGACGATGCGCTCTTTGGCGGGGCCGGGCGCGACGAGCTGCACGGCCAGGCCGGCGACGACCGTATGGAGGGCGGTGCCGATGACGACGCGCTGCTCGGGGGCAAAGGCAACGACACGCTCTCGGGCGGCACCGGCGCGGATTATCTGAATGCCAGCGAGGGCAACGACGTCGCCGATGGCGGGGCCGGCGCCGACCGGCTCGTGGGCAAGTCCGGGCATGACGCGCTCTCGGGCGGGGCGGACGACGATCTGGTCTGGGGCGACAGCGGCGACGACACGCTCTTGGGCGGGGATGGCGCGGATTACCTCAATGCCGGCTCGGGCGATGACAGCGTCTCGGGCGGCGCGGGCGACGACTACCTGACCACGGGCGACGGCCACGACCGGGCCGAAGGCGGCGCAGGCGACGACCGGATCTATGTGCGCGAAGGCGACGACCGGGCCTCGGGCGGCGAGGGCGCGGATGTCCTCTATGGCGGCATCGGCTCGGACACGCTCTCGGGCGATGCGGGCGACGATTTCATCCATGGGCAGTTCGACGCCGACAGCCTCTCGGGCGGGGCGGGCGCGGACACGCTCGTCGGCGGCACCGGGGCCGACACGCTCTCGGGCGGAACGGGCGACGACCATATCTGGACTGGCGAGTATGCGGCCGACGGCGCGCGCGATGTTGTCGTGAAAACGCAAGGGTCCGGGGCCGACGAGGTCTACAATTTCGAACCCGGGACCGATGTGGTCGATCTCGCGGCTTACGGCATCGACTATGCCCAAGTTATGGAAGCGACGGCGGATTTGGGTTGGGGCACCGCAATCGATTTGTCGGGCGTGTCCGGCCAACAAAATGACGTGCTGACGCTGCGCGGGGTGGCGAAATCCGATCTGGATGAAGGGAGCTTTAACCTCTGAGCGGTTAGCTCACGCGACCGCAGCACGCGGCCGCGGGTGCCCCGTCGGAGGAAGCGTTGGACGAGAAAGAGACGGGGGACGATCGCGCAGGCTGGCGGCTGCTCGGCGATATGCGGCCCCATCTCGCGGTCGTCGTGCTTTTCTCGTCGGTGATCAACCTGGCCGTCAGCGCGAGCCCGCTCTTCATGATGCAGGTGATGGAGCGGGTCTTGCCGTCCGGCAATCTCGCGACGCTCGGGCTCCTCACCCTGATTGCCGGTGCCGCACTCCTCGCCAATGCGCTCCTAGATTATCTGCGGGGGGTCCTGCTTTCGCGTGTGGCGGACGGGTGGGAGGCGCGATGGTCCCCCCGGCTCCTCCGCGCGGCCTTCGCCCTCGACCGGGCGCGCGGGGCGACCGCGGCGGATCTCGAGCGGGTTAAAGGTTTTTTCGCGGGGCCCGCGCCGGCGGCGTTTCTCGATGCGCCTTGGGTCCTCGTGTTCTTTGCCGTGGTCTATCTTCTCCATCCGCTTTTGGCCGCACTCGGTTTGGCCTTTGGGTCTCTCTTGCTGGCGATCGCGTTTGCCGGCGCGCCCGGGTCCAGGCGGCGGGCCGAGGCGGCAACCGCGGCCGTGGCAGAGGCGGGCGGTGTCGCCGCACAGCTCGACCGCAATCGGCCGCTTTTGGCCACGATGGGCATGGCCGGCCACCTCATCGGCCTGCAGGAGAGGCTCTCGGCCCGGGCGCGCGATTTGCGGGGGTCGGCCGCCGAGGCGGACGCAAGGCGCCACGCGCTGGCCCGTTGGATCCGGGCGATGCTGCAGATCCTGACGCTCGCCCTCGGCGCGCGGCTCGTCCTTGCGGGGGAGCTGAGCGGCGGCGGCATGATCGCGGCTTCGATCCTAATCGCCCGGGCCGTCGGGCCGATCGAGCAGATCGCCGGGCTCTGGTTCGGCGTCGCCGAGGCGCGCGCGGCGCTCTCCCGCCTGGGCGGGCTCGCCGACGCCGCCGATGCGCCCGAGACGCGCACACGCCTTCCGGATCCCGAGGGGCGGGTCGCCGTCGAGGCGGTCACCATGCCGAGCGCGCCCGGAAAGCCGCCGCGGCTCCATCAGATCGACCTCCAGATCGCCCCTGGCGAGTGCGTCGCGATCATCGGACCTTCGGGATCCGGCAAGACCACGCTTGCCGGCCTCATCGCCGGCGCCCATGATCCGGTGATCGGCACTGTCCGCCTCGACGGGGCCGATCTTCGACACTGGCCCGCCGACCAGCGCGCCCGGGCCATCGGCTATCTGCCTCAGGCGCCGACGCTTTTCCCCGGGACGATCGCCGAGAACATCGCCCGCTTTGACCCGGGGACCGACGACTGGGCGATTGTCGAAGCCGCCCAGGCGGCCGGAGTGCATGCGCTGATTTCCCGCCTGCCCGAGGGCTACGACACCCGGATCGACTTCGAAACCGGTCCCGTCTCCGGCGGCGAACGCCAGCGGATCGCGCTTGCCCGCGCCCTCTGCCATCGCCCCCGCGTGCTGGTGCTCGACGAGCCGAACGCCTCGCTCGACCGCGAAGGCGAGCGCGCGCTGATCGCGGCACTCGAACGGCTGAAGGCAAGCGGCACCGCCATCGTTCTCGTCGCCCATCGGGCGAGCGTCCTGGCCATCGTCGACACGGTGCTCGCGCTCGAGCAGGGGCGGATACGCGACACAGGGCCCCGCCACGACGTGCTCGCCCGGATGAACAGCCGAACGAACCGCCTGGCGCTGCCGCGGCGCGCGACCGAACTCGCCACGCTCGAGGACTGGGTGGTCGGACAGGTCCGCGCGCATGCGGGCGACGCGCTTCGGGCCAAACTTGTGACGGTGGCGACCGAGCTCTTCGGGCTTTGCCTGAACGGCACGGCGATGGGCGCCGAGGCGCACGACGCGGTTTTCACGCTGTCGCAAAAGCCCGGCTGGTGGGCGATCACCATGGCCGACCGCTGCGCGCCGGTGCCGCTCGACCGCCTGGACGCGGTCCGGCGCCTTGCTGCGACCGAGGACGCCGCGCTCGCTTTGGCCGAGCTCGAGGCGCCCGATCTCGCGCTCCTTCTGCTCTTTCAGGTGGCGAGCCAAATCGACCAGCGGACCGTCGATGGCGGTCGTGTCCTGGTTGCGGGCGTTCGGGCGGCAGAGGCCGACCGCGCCGATGCGGGCCGTCCCGGCAGGATCTCGGCATGACGGCCGAGCGCGATCATGCGGGTGCGGTTGCGCGGGCCCGGCGGGGGGGCCTGGCGGTCGTGTCCGTCTTCGCGATCGTGCTCGCGCTTTGGGGATCGGTCGTGCGCCTGAGCGGCGCGGTGATCGTCGCGGGCGAAATCCGCACGGTCGCGCCGGTCCATGTGCTGCACCACGCGGAGGGCGGCGTGCTCGCAGAGATCCGCGTGCGCGAAGGGGATCGGATCGCCGCCGGGGCCGTGCTCCACCGCCTCGACAACACCGAGGCGGCGGCTGAGCGCGCCCATCTGATTGCCGAGCGCCTCGGCCTCAGGGTCGACCGCGCGCGCATTTCGGCCGAACTTGAGCGACGGGCCGCTCTGGCGCTCGATCCGGACCTCGCGGCGGAGATCGCCGACGCCGGTCTCGCCCCGCGGCTCGCGCAGGCGCGGCAGCGTCTGGCGACCGTCCAGCGGACCGAGGCGGCCGAGCGCGCCCGGCTCGCCGCGGCGCTTCAAGCGGCGGACCGTACGGTGGCCGAGCTCCGGCGCCGCGCGGATGTCGAGTTCGACCGAGCCGCCCGCGCCGGCGAACGGGGGATCGCGCTCGAGCGGTTGCGGGCGCAGGGGTACCTCTCGGAGCGCGCGTTCGATGAGATCGACGGCGCCTATTCCGCGCTCCTCGCCGCGGAGGCGGAGACCCGCGCCGATCTGGAACGCGCCCGACGGGAGCGGCTCGATCTCGCCCATGCGCTCGCCCGGCTCGGCGAGGCCGACGACCTCGCGCGCCTCGACGAATTGGCGCGGATCGACCGGCAAATCCCCGAGCTCGACTTTCGCATCGCGCGGCTTGGGCGGCGTATCCGGGCATCGGAGATCGTGAGCCCCATCGCCGGCACCGCGATCGATTTGCGTTATGCGGCGCGCGGCGCCGTCGTTGCCCCCCATCAGCCGATCCTCGAGATCGTGCCGGCGGGCGAGCATTTTCACGTCGAGGTCCGGATCGCGCCCCGGGACATAGATCGCGTGGCGCCGGGCATGCGCGCCGATGTGGTGCTGAGCGCCTTTGCGCAACGCGAACTGCCCCGGATCGCGGCTCGGGTTGCCACCGTTTCTCCCGATCGACGGGCGCAGGCCGAGGGCGGTGCAGAGTTCACGGCCGTGTTGGCTCTCGATCCCGCATCGCTCGCCGCGGCGGACCGCCGGGTGCCGTTCGATCTGACGCTGCGGGCGGGGATGCCGGCGGAGGCCTTCATCCTCACCGAAGACGACACGCTCCTCGGGCATCTTCTCGCACCCGTTCGGCAGACGCTCGCGCGCGGGTTTCGGGACGGTTGACGTCCCCGATGCGCGTCTCAGGCGGTGCTGCCGCCGTCGACGGTGAGTACGGTGCCGGTGATACGGCCCGCCTCGGGCCCGAGCAGATAGGCCACCGCACCGGCGGCGTCCGCGGGCTCGGCGAGACCGAGGGGCGCGCGACGGCGGATCGAGGCCATCTGATGGACATCGAGCCCGACGGTCATCTCGGTCTCCATATACCCGGGCGCCACGCAGTTGACCGTGATGCCGCGCTTGCCGATCTCGCGCGAAAGCGACCGTGTCATGCCTTCGAGCCCCGCCTTGCTCGCGGCATAGGCGGCCAGGCCGTTGAACCCGGTCGAGGCGATGATCGAAGAGATGTTGACGATCCGCCCTTCTCGCGCCGCCAGCATGCCGCGGCAGAGGAACTTGATCAGGATCATCGGCGCCGTGAGGTTCACGGCAATCACCCGCTCGATATCGGTTCTGTGCATGGTGGCGAGCACGCCGTCGGTGCCGATGCCCGCATTGTTCACGAGGCCCCAGAACGTGCCGTGGCGTCGGGTGAGGGTGCTCGCCAGTTCGGGCAGCGCGCCGAGGTCCGCCAGATCCGCCGGTACGAAGTCGAGCCGGGCGCCCGCGTCGGCCTTGAGCGCGGCGAAGCCCTCGCTCTCCTGGCGGCTGACACCGACAATGCGATATCCGGCCGGATCGGCGAGCAGGCGTTCGACGATCGCGAGGCCCAGCCCGCGGGACGCGCCGGTCACCAGAACCGCCCGCCCCGCCGAGGCGTCGCCTGTCGCCGCGTCCGCGGTCACGTTACGCTCCGGCGGAGCAGTTTGCCGGCGGCGTTCACCTCGAAGCCATCGACGAACCGCACCGAGGCCGGCACCGCCTCGCGTTCGAGGCGCGTGCGACAGGTCTCGAGAATGCGCCGCTTCGTCTCGGTCGGGTCCGCGTCTGGCCCGAGTTGGACCGCGGCGGTCACCAGCGCCCCGGTCAGGGGGTTTTTCTTGGCGCCCACTTGGACTTGCGCGACGCCGGGCACGCTACGGATGACCGCTTCGACGCTCTCGGGCATGATCTTGACCCCGCCGACATTGATGAGACCGCTCTCGCGGCCAAGGAACAGGATCCGCGCACCCTCGCGCCGGACCCGGTCGCCGGTGCGGACAAAGCCCTCGGCGTCGCGCTCGACGGGGCCGTCTGCAGTCGCGCCGGCAACGGTCGGACCAGCGACGGGCGGGCGCACCCAAAGGACGTCGTCCGCGATGCGCAGGCGAAGTCCCCCCGCGGTCTGCGGTCCGGTGGCCGTGTCGCCCACATAATCGGCTGGAAATCCCGCGCGCCCGTCATTCACGGAAAAGCCCACCCCGGCCTCGGTGGAGGCATAGATATGGGTGATCCGCGCCCGCGGAAAGCGGTCGGCAAGCGCGTTCAGGACCGCCTGATCGACGATCTCTCCGCCGAGCGTGATCTGGCCGAGCGCGAGCCGCGCGCTCTCCGGCGCCATCAGGATCCGCCGCCAGAGCGTCGGCGTGGCGGACAGATGGGTGCACCTCGCCGCCGCCAGCGTCTCGATCTGGGCGCCGAGCCCCGCGGCCGGGTCGGGCGCAATCAGCCGACCGCCACCGATCAGGGCCTGAAGCACCACTTGGAGGCCGGCGAACCGGGTCGGGTCGTAGAGCAGCCCCCAATTCGGCACGGCACGGGCGGCGAAGCGGTAGACGCTGTGCGAGAGCGACCGCAGGGTGTGCGGCACGATCTTGGGCGTGCCGGTGGTGCCGGAGGTGGTCATCAGCCAGAGGGTCTCGCGGCTCGGGCGCGGGGCGTCGGCCAAGCAGTCGGGCGCAAGGGCGGCGGAAAGCGCGCGCGTGCGGATCGGTCCGCCCGCGAGCTCGGCGCGGTCGGTCACGAGATCGGAGCAGCCCGCGGCTTCGGCGAGACGCGTGGCGGTCTCGGCCGGCAAGCTCGGCGAGAGGAGGAGGAGCGCACCCACCCGGCCGTCGAAGGCGAGAAGCGCACGGATCAGCGCATCCGGCGCTGTGAGGCAAAGCGCCACCTTCGCCGCGGAGCCGAACGCGTCATCGGCCCGGACGCTCCGTGCCGCGCGGGCGGTCAACGGTGCCGCGCCCGCCATTACGAGCGGCTCGTCCTCGGCGCGCGGCGCCAGCTGATCCGCAAGCGCGCTCATGCGGCGGGGCGGTACCGGGCGTAGAAAGCGACGAATTCGGCGAATGTCTGCGGGTAATAGGCGTCTTCGGCCAGGGTAAACGGGTCATAGCCCAACTCTTCGTCGAGCGAGGACACAAAGATCGCGAAGCCGAGACTGTCGAGCCCAGTGTCGAGCAGAATGGTCTCGTCGGTCAGGAGGGGCGGCTCGCCTGGGCGCTCCTGCGCCCAGACATCGGCGAAGACCTTGCGGATTTGCTGTTCGAGATCGGTCATGGCGTGCTCGGTGTGCGCGATTGTCCGGGAGGAATGGGGCGGGGACCGCCGGTCGGTCGCTCCCCTCAAGGCTCGACCGGGCTGTCGTTTCCTTTGTCGAGACGGATCCCCCAGGGACCGGTGACGATGTCCTTCTCAACGATCCGGGCCGGATTGCCCATCACCACGCAATTCGAGGGCACGTCGCGGCCGACGACCGAGTTCCCGGTCACGATCACGGAGTCTCCCAATGTCACGCCGGGCAAGATTATCGCTCCGTAGCCGATGAAGCAATTCCTGCCGATGCGCACGTCGAGATGTTGGCGATTGACGAAGTCATGGGTCAGCACCGCGGCGCCCGAGGGCACGGCGGTGAAGTCGCCGATATGCACGCCAGCCGGGTGCGTCTTGTCGAGCCGTGCGCCATAGGAGATCCGCACGTCCTGGCCCAGATCCATCCCGTAGACCCGGCGATAGAGAAGATAGGTCCAGCGCAGGACCAGTTTCCGGAAAATGAAACGGCGGAGTTTTGCGACGCGCGACATCGGGGGCGCCTCCGGAGGCCGGGCCCAAGAGAGGGCGGGCAGGGACGAGGACGGTGCGGCTCGGGTCTATCAGAGGCGCGCCCGGGTGCAACCGACAAACGACCCGGGCCGCGGGTCAGGCGCCGTCTCGGCAGATCACCGGGCGGAGGGCCGCAACGAAGGCGGGCACGGTGATCCGGTGCATGCCCTCGCCGTTCGGATGGAGATCGTCCGGCACGAGGCTCTGCCGGGTGGCGGTCTCGAGCGCTTGCCACGCGGGATAGGTGTCGATGAGGCCGACGCGGTCTGCGCCTCTCGCCTCGGCGGCGAACGCCCGGTAAAGCGCCACATAGGACCGGTGGCCTGGACGTTCGGCCGATTCCCGGCCCCAGGCCGGGCTCATGGTGGCGAGATAGACGGGCACGCCCGCCGCGCGCGCACGCGCGATGATCTCGGCGTGGATCCGGGCGCTCTCGGCCAGCGACATGCCGTGCCAGAGCGATGCGTCGTTGCCGGCAAAATGGACCACGAGGGCGTCCGGGGGGCCGTCGGGCGTGCCCGCGCCGAGGGCCTCCGCCATCCGCGCGAGCCCCCAGTCGCTGCCGGCGCCCGGCCGCGCCACGCGCCTCACCGCGACACCGGCCGGCTGGCAGGCCGAAAGTTCCGCCGCCACGCTCTCGAGCCAACGCCCGCGCGCACTGTGGCTCGCGCCGAGCATCACCAGGGTTTTGGGGGCCCGGTCCGCCGTCGCGTCGCGGATCGCGGCCGGCGGGTCCACGGGGGCTGCGGCGCTTGGGCGGAGCATCGCCTCGAGATCGCCCGGGCCGAAGACGCCCCGCGTCCCGAGCCACCAGGCGAACGCACCCGCCAGAGCGAGGCTCGCCAGACCGGCTGCGGCGGCGTATCTGCGGCGTCCGGTCCTTTGGCTCATCTCCACATCTCCTTGCGGTCCCGCGCCGCGGTTGCTTTGCCGAGACCTCTTCCCCCGCGGACCCGGATCGGCGGGAAAGATCATTGTGCGGCCCTCTAGGGGTGTCTTAGCGTGCCGGCGCCGGAGCGGGAATGCGAGGAGGCCGATGGCCGGGCTCTACGACGACGAATTTCTCGAGCAGCTGCGCCGCGGCGCCGAGAGCCTTCTGGACGGATGGGGGCTTTCGCCCGAGACGCGGCTCACCCTCCTCAACATCTCCGAGAACGCGACCTTTCGGGCCGACGATCCGCGGGCGGCGGCGCCCGTGGTGGTGCGGGTCCATCGCCCGGGCTATCACAGCCCGACCGAGATCGCGTCCGAACTGGCCTGGATCGCCGCGCTGCGGGCCGAAGGGGTGGTCGAGACGCCGCGCCCGCTCGAGATCCGCGGCGGCGGTCACATCGCTGCCTTCGAGACGGCGGACGGGCCCCGCGAAGTGGTGGCGTTCGAATTCGTGCCGGGTACCGAGCCCTCGCCGGACGCGCGCCTCGTGGATGGCTTCCGGGACCTCGGGGCGATCACCGCGCGGCTCCACGCCCACGCCCGGCGTTGGCGCCGACCCGAGTGGTTCGCGCGCAAGACTTGGACCTTCGATGCCGTCATCGGGCGGGAGGCGCTCTGGGGCGACTGGCGCGCGGGACCCGGTCTGACCGCGGAAGGCGCGGCGGTGCTCACGCGGGCGGCGGAGGCGTTGGAGACCCGCCTCGGGGCTTGGGGCAGCGGGGCGGATCGGTTCGGGCTCATCCATGCGGATCTCCGCCTCGCCAACCTGCTGGTGGAGGGCGGGCGGATCGCCGTCATCGATTTCGACGATTGCGGGTTCGGTTGGTTCGGCTTCGATTTCGCGGCCGCCGTGAGTTTTATCGAGAGCGACCCGCGTCTGCCCGAGATGATGGCGGCTTGGATCGCGGGCTATCGGACGGTCGCCGAGATCTCGGCCGAAGCGCAGGCGATGTTGCCGGCTTTCGTTCTCCTGCGCCGGATGCAGCTCACCGCCTGGATCGCCAGCCATGCCGAGACGCCGACCGCCGCGGAGATGGGGCCGGCCTATACCGAGGGGACCGTGGAGATCGCCGAGCGCTACCTCGCCGGCCGGTGGCTCCTCTGAGCGAGGCGCGGCGGGGAAGGGGCCGGGCGCGCCGCCCCGGCCGCGATTAGAACCCGATGGCGAGCCCGTCCTTGCGTGGGTCCGAGCCCGCCGCGTAGCCGCCTCCCGGCAGCCGCCGGATCAGCTGCGCGCCGCCGAAGCCGAACGCATTGTCCGGGGCCTCGAGGCTGATGGCATGCCCGCGCGCCCGGAGCCCCTCGACGGTCGCCGGCGCTTTGCTCGTCTCGAGCGCGAGGCCGAGGCCCGCCGTCACCCGCCAACGGGGCGCATCGGCGGCGGTCTGCACGTCTTGTCCCCAGAGTTCGGTCCGGAGCGCCATTTGCAGATGCCCCTGGGCCTGCATCGGTCCGCCCATCACGCCGAAGCTCATGACCGCGGCGCCGTCACGCATCAGAAAGCCGGGGATGATCGTGTGGAATGGACGCTTGCGCGGCCCGACGCGGTTCGGGTGGCCCTCGGCGAGCGTAAAGCCCGCGCCCCGGTTCTGCAGGGCGACCCCCGTGCCGGGGACCACCACGCCGGAGCCGAAGCCCATGTAGTTGGATTGGATGAACGACACCATCATGCCGGAGGCGTCGGCCGTGGAGAGATAGACCGTCCCGCCCGCTCGCGGCGCGCCTGCACCGAAATCCTGGGCGCGGGCCGGGTCGATGAGGCGGGCCCGTGCGGCCAGATAGTCCGGATCGAGGAGGGCGCCCGTGCTCAGCGCCATCGCCGCCGGATCGGAGACGTGGGCGTCCGCGTCGCGGAGGGCGAGTTTCATCGCCTCGGCCATCAGATGGATGCCGGCGGCCCCGTCCGGGTCGTGCTCGCGAATGCCGGTGTGTGCGAGGATGCCGAGCGCCATGCAGGCGGCGATGCCTTGGCCGTTCGGCGGGATCTCGTGGAGCATCGCCCCGTCGAAGCCGGCCGAGATCGTCGGGCACCAATCGGGCCGGGTCTCGGCCAAGTCGTCGAGGGTCAGCGCGGCGCCCGCATTGGCTGCTGCGGCGGCGATCCGCTCGGCGAGAGGGCCGCGATAAAAGCTCTCTCCGCGGGTCTCGGCGATCTCCCGGAGGGTCGCGGCGGCGTCCGGACGCGGGAACCGCTCGCCGGCCTGAGGGGCGCGGCCGTCGCGGAGAAAATGATCGGCAAAGCCCGGCTGGTCGGCCAGGGTCTCGGCGCCCTTGGCCCAGAGCGCGGCAACGACCGGGCTGACCAGGACCCCGCGCTCGGCGATCTCGACGGCCGGCTCGAAGAGCGCGGCGAAGGGCAACCGGCCGAACCGTTCGGAGAGGGCGGACCAGGCGGCGACGCAACCGGGCACGGTGACGCTTTCCCAGCCGCGCTCGGGCATCTCGGTCGCGCCGGCGAAGCGGTCGGGCGTCCAGGCGGCTGGCGAGCGGCCCGAGGCGTTCAGCCCATGGAGCTCCGCCCCGTCCCAAAGGATCGCGAAGGCGTCCGAGCCGATGCCGTTGCCCGTCGGCTCGACGACCGTGAGCGCGATCGCCGCGGCGAGAGCGGCATCGACCGCATTGCCGCCCCGACGGAGCATCGCCACCCCCGCTTCGGCTGCCAGCGGTTGCGAGGTGGCGACGAGGTTGTCGGCCAACACGGGACTGCGCCGCGATAGGTAGCGGCCGGCGGCGGGAAACTCCATTGCCAATCTCCTCAGAGGCTCTCGCGCACGTCGAAGACGTCACGCAGCCAGTCGCCGATAAAGTTGATCGAGAGCACCACGAGCATGATCGCGAGGCCCGGAAAGACCCCGAGCCACCACGCCTGGCTGATGAAGCTCCGTCCGTCGGCGAGGATCAGCCCCCAGGTCGGCGTCGTCGCCTCGACCCCGAGGCCGAGAAAGGACAGCGTCGCCTCGCCGAGGATCGCATAGGAGACCGAGACGGTCGCCTGCACGATGATCGGTGCCATCGCCGCCGGCAGGATGTGGCGGATGAGGATCCGTGCGTCCGAGAACCCCATGGTCCGGGCCGCGTCCACATACTGCTCTTCGCGGATCGTCAGGGTCATCGAGCGCGCGACGCGGGCGAAATCGTCGATGAAGGCGAGCGAGATCGCGATGACCACGTTCAGAAGCCCGGTGCCGAAGACCGCGACCAGGTAGACCGCGATGATGAAGTTCGGGAACGCCCATTGCAGATCGATGTACCGCATGATGATCAGATCGACCCAGCCGCCGAAATAGCCGGCGGCGAGGCCGAGGGCGACGCCGATCACGAGCGCGATGGCCACGGTGACCACGCCGACGAAGAGCGAGACCCGGGTGCCGTGCAGGATGCGGCTGAGCAGGTCTCGGCCGAGATCGTCGGTGCCGAGCGGGTGAGCGAGCGAGGGCGCCCACATCATGTCGAGGGTCATCGCGTTCGGATCGAAAGGCGCGATCCAGGGGGCGAGGAGGCCGCCGAGGACGAAAATCGCGAGGACCACGAGGCCCGCTTGCGCTTTGCGGTCGCGCCGGAGCGTGGCCCAGAGGCGCGAGCGGCGGGGCGGCGGCGCGGGTTCGGCGGGGGCGTCGGGGACGACCTCGGTGGCGTCGAAGGGCGTGTCGGTCATCAGGAGTACCGGATCCGCGGATCGAGGAGCCCGTAGAGCAGATCGACCGCCAGGTTGGAGAGCACGAAGAACGCCGAGACCACGAGCACAGCGCCTTGCACTACGGGATAGTCGCGGTTGAGGATGCCGCCGATCAAGACGTTGCCGAGGCCCTTGATGGAAAAAACGTTCTCGACCACGACCGAGCCGGTCACAAGGATACCGAAGGCGATGCCGACCACGGTGACCACCGGGATCAGCGCATTCGGCAGGGCGTGGGACCAGAGCACCGCGCGGGGCGTCAGACCCTTGGCCCGGGCCGTGCGCATATAGTCGGTCTTCAGCACCTCGAGGAGCGCCGAGCGGATCATCCGCGCGATGATCGCCGAGAAAGCGGTGCCGACCGCGATCGCCGGCAGGATCAGGTGCCGGAACCAGGGCCAGAAGCCCTCGGAAAGCGGCACATAGCCGATGGCGGGCAGCCATTGGAGATTGGCCGCAAAGACGATGATCAACAGGATCGCCAGCCAGAAATCCGGCATCGAGAGGCCGAGAAAGGCGACCAGGGAGACCGCGTTGTCGGTCGGTGTATTGCGCCGCGTCGCCGACAGAATGCCCGCCGGGATCGCGATGGCGAGCGCGATGACGAAGGCGAGGCCCGCGAGCGACAGCGTCCGCGGCAGCGCCTCGGCGATGATCGTCGCGACGGGCTGGTTGTTGCCATAGATCGAATTGCCGAGATCGCCCTGGAGCGCGTTCCAGAGCCAAAGCAGGTATTGCACGACGAGCGGCTGGTCGAGCCCGAGCTTCGCCCGAAGCGCGGCCTCCGCCTCCGGGCCCGCCGCATCGGCGAGCATCGCTGCGATCGGGTCTCCGGGCACGAGCCGCAGCATGAAAAAGACGAGCGTCGCGACCGCGAGCATGACGAGCGCGGCCCCGATGAGACGCCGGATCAAGAAACCGGTCACGTCCGGCCTCGGCGCCGCCGGAGGCGCCCCCCTCCGCCTAGGAGGGGGGCAGGGGCTTGGCTGCGCATCAGCCCAAGGTCACGCGGTCGAGATCGGTCAGGCCGGGGATCCGGCTCTCGGCCGGGAAGGAGACCGAGCTGTGGTGCACGATCGCGTCGATCGGGTGATAAAGGAACCCGCAGGCGACCTTGTCCGAGGTGATCTTGTTGGCCTCTTTCACGAGTGCGAGGCGTTCCTCGGGTTTCGCGGTCACGGCCTGTTTCTCGATGAGGGCGTCTGCTTCGCTGTCGGAGAAGTAGCCGAAGGGGATGTCGTCCGGCCGCTTCCGACCGTTGAATTTCGAGTCGGACTTCATCCAGTCGAAAATCGCATCGTCGGGGTCGTAATCGCCGCCCGAGCCGCCGAGATGCATATCGAAGTTCATGGAGATGAAGTTATCGAAGCCGACATTGAACTCGCTCTGGATCAGCTTGACGTCGATATTGAGGACCTGCTTGAGGATGTTGGCGATAACCAAGCCGTCGCGCTTCTCGGATGGCCGGGTGTTGAGCGTGATCTCGGGGAAGCCCTCGCCGTCCGGATAGCCCGCAGCCGCGAGGAGCGCTCGCGCGCCTTCGGGATCGTAGGCCTGCTCCGACGTCTCGCCGATGCCCTCGTCATAGTAAAAGCCCATCGCCGGATTGACCGAACCATAGGCCGGGTAGGCGTAACCGAAGCGCGCCTGCTGCACGTAGAGGTCCCGGTTGAGCGCTTTTGCGAGCGCCATGCGAACCATGAAACCTGGCTCCTCTTTGAGCTCGGCGAGCGGTTTGTCGAAGCTCTCGACCTTCATCGGATCGCGGTGCGGGTTCAGCCAGACCGCCTGGAAGCCCGGCCCCGGGACGATATCGACGACAAGCTCCGGGTTCGCCTTGAAGCGGTCGATGGACTGCGCGGCGATCGGGTTGCCGCCGATGAACTGGATGTCGCCCGCTTCGATCGCGGCGGCGACCGGCTCGACCCCATCGATCGGCTTGATGATGACCTTGTCGAGCTTCGGCCGCTCGGGGTCCCAATAGTCCGGGTTCTTCTCGAGCACGACGCCCTGGCCGAGCACGTGCTCGGTCACTTTGAAGGGCCCGGTGCCGACGGGGGTGAGGCCGTATTGCGCGGTCCCCATGCTCTCGAGCGCCCCGCGGGAGACGATGGTGAGCGCCCGGCCCGACGCGCGTTCCGTGGTCTTGGTCAGGAAGCTCGCTTGGGGCTGTTTGAGGGTGAAGCGGACCTCGAAGTCGTTCAGTTTTTCGAGGCTCGCCACATTCGTCAGGTTGCTTGCATGGACGGATTTCGCCGGGTCCTTGTGCCGCTCATAAGTAAAGACGACGTCGTCGGCGTTGAACGGATCGCCGTTGTGGAAGGTCACGCCCTCGCGGAGCTTGAAGGTATAGATCGTGCCGTCTTCGGAGATCTCCCAGCTCTCGGCGATATCCGCCTCGGCGATCAGGTCCGGATTAATGTGGGTGAGACCCGAGAGGATATTCGAGCTGATCTGAAATTGGAGCACGAGGACGATCTGCGCGGGATCGAGGGTGACGATCTCGGCCACGCCGGCCCAGCCGCAGGTGAGCGTGCCGCCGGATTGGGCTTGCGCGCGCGGCGCCGTGCCCGGAAGCAGATGGGCGGTCGTCAGCATGCCGCTCGCGGCCAAAAGGCGGAGCGTCGCGCGGCGCGACAGTTTTGGCCCGGCGAGTTGGTGGCGGTCGAGGCCGAGCATCGGATCGCGGGGATCGAAATCATGGGCGTCTGCCCAGGCGGCGCGGAGGCGGGCCTCGGTGTCGTCGGTCATGTTTGGGTCTCCTGTTGCTGCGTTTGGTTATGGGGATCGGCGGCGGCGCTCGGGTGGTCCTCGGGCGGACCGGCGAGCCAACAGGCGGCGGCGCCCATGCCCGCGGGCGCGAGTTCGGGGCGCGCGCTTCGGCAGCGGGGTACGGCGACCGGGCAGCGGGGATGGAAGGCGCAGCCGGAGGGCGGGTCGCTCGGCGAGGGCACTTCGCCCGCAAGCGGTGCGATCTCGCGCGCGCGCTCGGTCTCGGGATCGGGCGCGGGCACCGCATCGAGGAGCGCCCGCGTATAGGGGTGCTGTGGCCGGGCGAAGACCGCGTCCGAGGGGCCCGTCTCGACGATCCGGCCGAGATACATGACCCCGACCCGGCCGCAGAGATGGCGCACCACCGACAGGTCATGGCCGATGAAGAGATAGGTCAGCCCCAGATCCCGCCGGAGCCCGTCGAGCAGATTGACGATCTGCGCCTGCACCGACACGTCGAGGGCTGAGACCGCCTCGTCGCAGACCAGCAGCTCGGGCTCGAGCGCGAGCGCCCGGGCGATGCCCACCCGCTGGCGCTGACCGCCCGACATCTCGTGGGGGTAGAGCTCGGCGAACCGCCCCGGCAGACCGCAGAGACCGAGGAGCTCGGCGACGCGGGCCTTGAGCCGTCCGGGCGGCACCAGACGGTGCACGCGGATCGGCTCGGCGATGATCGCGCCCGCCGTCATCCGCGGGTTGAGCGAGGAGAACGGGTCTTGGAAAATCGCCTGCACCTTCCGGCGGAAGGCAGCGCGGCGGGCCCGGCCGATCACCGGCTCTCCGGCATAAGAGACCGTGCCCTCGGACGGCTCGACGAGACCGAGGACCGCGCGGGCGAGCGTGGTTTTTCCGCAGCCCGACTCGCCCACGAGCCCGTAGGCCTCGCGGCGGGCGATCTGGAGGCGCGCGCCGGCGACCGCCGTCACATGGCCGACGACCCGGCGGAGCACGCCGCCACGGATCGGGAAGCGGACGGTCAGATCCGCGACATCGAGCAGGGGACCGGTCACGAGGCCTCGGCGAGTGCGGCGAGCGGGTGGTGGCAGGCGACCATCCGCCCGTCGGTTGGCGCAAGCTCGGGGATTTCGCGGCGGCAGACGGCGGTGGCGTGGACACAGCGCGGGTGAAACGCGCAGCCCGCGACGGGACGCATCGGATCGGGCGGCGCGCCGGGGATCGGCATCAGCCCCGCCCCGCGCGGCCGGTCGAGGCGGGGCACGCTGTCGAGCAAGCCGCGGGTATAGGGGTGGCGCGGCGCGCGATAGAGCTCGGCCGCCGGCGCCTCTTCGACCACCCGGCCCGCATACATCACCGAGACCCGGTCGGCATAGCGCGCTACGATCCCGAGATTGTGGGTAATCAGCACCAGTCCGACCCCGTGGTCTCGGCAAAGCCGGGCCGTCAGCGCCAGGATCTGCGCCTGGATCGTCACATCGAGTGCGGTGGTCGGCTCGTCGGCCAGGATCAGCCGCGGCCGTCCGGCGAGCGCCATGGCGATCATGACGCGTTGGCGCATGCCGCCCGAGAACTGATGCGGATATTGGGCAAGTCGGCGGCGCGGATCGGCGATGCCGACATCGGCGAGGAGCTCAACCGCGCGCTCCCGCGCGGCGCGGGCTGGCAAGCCATGCGCCCGCATTCCTTCGGTCAACTGCCTGCCGATGCTAAGGACCGGATTGAGCGAGGTCATCGGCTCTTGAAAGATCATCGCCATGGCGCCGCCCCGGAGCGCGCGCCGCTCGGCCTCGGACATCTGGGCGAGATCTTGCCCCTCGAAGACGGCCCGGCCGCGCGCGATCTCGAGCTCGCCCGGCAAGAGCCCCATGACCGCAAGCGCCGAGAGCGATTTGCCCGAGCCCGATTCGCC